>NZ_JBVHQG010000038.1:0-1034 GCF_055567535.1 Streptomyces sp. NPDC026538 | reverse complement strand
TCGTGCCATGGAGGTGTTTTCCGTGGCGGCCGCCGGGGTGGGCGGCCGCCGTCGGGGTGGGTCAGGCGGTGGTGCCGAGGGCTTCCTTGAGGCTGGCGACGGCCAGGAGGATGGCGTGCTTGGCGGCTTCGGTGTCGTGCAGGCCGTTGACCATGACGAAGTCGTGGACGATGCCGCCGAAGCGGGCGTTGGTCGCGGCGACGCCGGCCTGGCGCAGACGGGCGGCGTAGGCCTCGCCCTCGTCGCGCAGGACGTCGGCCTCGGCGGTGATGATCAGGGCCGGCGGCAGCCCGGCGAGGTCCTCGAGGCTGGCCCGCAGCGGCGAGACGGTGATCTGGCCGCGCTCCTCCTCGCTGATCGTGTACTGGTCCCAGAACCACTTCATGCCCTCGCGGGAGAGGAAGTAGCCCTCGGCGAACTCGTCGTAGGAAGCGGTGTCGAACGCGGCGTTGGTCACCGGGTAGAACAGCACCTGCTTGACGAAGTGGACGTCGCCGCGCTCCTTGGCCAGCAGGGTCAGCGCGGTGGCCATGTTGCCGCCGACGGAGTCGCCGGAGACGGCGATGCGGGTTGCGTCGAGGTGGTTGTCGGCGCCGTTGCTGACGATCCATTGGGCGGCGGCGTAGCTCTGCTCGAGCGCGACGGGGTAGCCGACCTCGGGCGAGCGGTCGTACTCGGGGAAGACCACCGCGGCGTTCGCGCCGACGGCCAGGTCCCGTACCAGGCGGTCGTGGGTGTGGGCGTTGCCGAAGACCCAGCCGGCGCCGTGGACGTAGAGGATGACCGGCAGGGTGGTGCCGGCCGAGTCCGCCGGACGCACGATGCGGATCTTGACGCTGCCGGTAGGTCCGCCGAGGACCTCCTGCCACTCCTCGTCGATCTCCGGCTTGAAGATCGGCGCGTCCTGTACACCGTCGACCGTCTTGCGCCCGTCCTCGGGAGTCATCTGGTAGAGGAACGGCGGCTCCGACGTGGCGTCCACGAACGCCTGCGCGGCAGGCTCCAGAGCGATGTTACGAGGATTACCAGCCATG
>NZ_JBVHQG010000037.1:0-1087 GCF_055567535.1 Streptomyces sp. NPDC026538 | reverse complement strand
CTGTACGTGCTGCGGACCGGTGTTGCCTGGCGTGACGTGCCGGCGGAGACAGTGGGCTGCTCCGGAGTCACGGCCTGGCGCAGGCTGCGGGACTGGACCGAGGCCGGCGTGTGGCCGCGTCTGCACGCTGCCCTGCTTACCGAGTTGCGGCGAGCGAACCTGCTGGACCTGGATGACTGCGCCGTTGACGGCTCACATGTCCGGGCCCTGAAAGGGGGGACCACGTCGGCCCCTCGCCCGTCGACCGTGGCCGCCCCGGCTCCAAGCACCATGTGATCGTCGACCGGCACGGCATCCCGCTGGCCGTCACGCTCACCGGGGGCAACCGCCACGACGTCACTCAGCTGCTGCCGCTGCTGGACGCCGTCCCGCTGATCCGGGGCCTGCGGGGGCGCCCGCGTCGCAAGCCCCGGCGCTTGTATGCCGACCGGGGCTACGACTACGACAAGTACCGCCGCCTGCTGTGGAAGCGTGGCATCAAGCCGGTGATCGCCCGACGCGGCGTCGCCCACGGAAGCGGCCTGGGCAAGGTCCGCTGGGTGGTGGAGCGTGCCTTCGCCTGGCTGCACCAATTCAAACGGCTCCGCATACGCTATGAACGACGCGCCGACCTCCACCAGGGCTTGCTAGAACTGGCTTGCAGCGTGATCTGCCTGCGACGACTCCAGAAGAGTCGCCGCTCCCCGGGTCAGTAACGGAGGCGAGCCTCGGACCCGTCGATGCGCAGCCAGCAGTCCTTGAACACCTGCAGCAAGGACCGCCCGCCGCCGATCGGAACCAGCGTGAGCTCCAAGTCGAGCAATGGCTTCACCACTGCGACAGTCCTAGACCCATCTGGATCTGGACCCCCGGAGAGCCGCCAAAGCCTCGAACAGCGGCCTCACGCTCTCCCATCCCGGCCCCGGCATGAAACGCGCCAAGAAGAACGGCTGGTCACAGCCGTACTCACTCAGCTCACCGAGCAGGACGTCCCCCTGCAAAAGCTGCCACTGCGTCACGACCTGCCCCCATCCTCGCCGCTCAGTCGAGAACGCATCCTCGCAGCGCACAACCATCTGACCAAGCACGTCATTCTGAAACGATCAGT
>NZ_JBVHQG010000036.1:0-1370 GCF_055567535.1 Streptomyces sp. NPDC026538 | reverse complement strand
ATCTCGTCCTATCCGAGTTCGGTACGTGGTTACGTGAACCAGCCTGACGTCTCCACGCTCTGCCCGCCCCTCGGATCGAGGCGCAAAGCCCACACATCAAGACACACGCCCCACCCAGGCCAGGGCTACGCAACAACGTTCGCCAGGAACCGCCTTCACGTGTCGCCTGCGTTTGCCTCGGACCCGTCACTGCCGACACCTAGCGTTGCGGCTGACGGTTCACCATGACGTAGCTCTTCGCCGTAAAGCTCCGGACGTCTGGCGCTCCTGAACAACAAAAGGGCTGGCAACTCCCGGTAGCGCAGGGCGGGTTGTGATGTCACGCACCAGGTGTGCAGAACTGCAGCCAACCATTTCACTAGAGGCACTGTAAGTTGAAATCCGCCGGAGCCCGCCAGAGCAGACCATGACGTCAGCCGGCTGCTCCAGGCCCTCACCTCACCTCGCCTGCACCTGCTCAGCAGAAAGGCGCCCTTCTCTCTTCGCACACCCCTGAAACGGAGCAAAGCAATGGGCATCGATGCCGTTGACCTGGCCCACAAACTCTTCCGGATCCTCGAGACCGGAGACTCCGAACTCGCTGCGGAGGTCGTGCACCCGGACTTCTACAACCGTGAAGCAGCCGTGGCCCCAGAAGCCTGCAATCTTCTGGGCCCGGCCGGCGTCCTCGCCTCAAGCGCCTGGATGCGCTTCGCCTTCACCGAACTGAGCTTTCCGATCACGGAAACGGCCGGCAACGACAGCCAGGTATGGGTGCGCCTTCGCATGCATGGCTGCCATACGGGTCCGTTCGTCCGATTCCGCAACGGTGCACTCGATCAGGCCCTACCTCCCACCGGCCGAAGCATCGACTTCGAGCAGATCCACGTACTCGAAGTCCGGGAGGGCAAGGTCGCCGCCCACGAGGCCGTGCGTGACGACGTCACGATGCTCGGCCAACTCGGCGTCTTCCCGCCCAGTCCAGCGGTAGCACTGCGCATGGTCAGCTGGAAGCTGACAGGCAAAGCAGCACGCGCCGCCTCAGATGTGTCCTCCGCCGCCGCACATGCAGCGGCCGCTTCATCACGGCCAGGCTGAGCCACCGACCAGGGGGCGGAGAAGAGGGGCGTCCGCCAATCCGTGGGCCGACGCAGGGCGGTGAGCACGCCAGACCAATCGGCGCCACCAGGAGAAAGGGCCGGCGGACTCCCAGAACGTCGGAATCCCGAGAAACGACGATCACGAGCCGGAACCGCGCGGCAGGCCTCATGACGCGGCGAGGCGGATCCGTCTGGATCTGAGGACTATGCGCCCCGATCCGAGGGGCCTGTGCACACGTGGCAGACCAAGCTGGTGTGTGTTCACGACCCCACCGTTTCCAGGGAGTACGA
>NZ_JBVHQG010000035.1:0-2082 GCF_055567535.1 Streptomyces sp. NPDC026538 | reverse complement strand
CAGTGAGTCATTCCCGGTAAGCGATGGTTGCTCGCTGTGATCGCGAGGCTGGCGCTATGGCCCGTGGCATCCCCAAGTCGGGGCAGGAGTAAGGCCCCGGGTAGGAACGATCTTGCCAAGAAAAGATCCGACTGAGGGGCCTCACGTGTCGACCAGTGTCACCTACACCGCCGTGCTCGATGTGAAGCTGTCCACCGCCGAACACCTGTCCCGACTGCTGCGCGACCACCGGATCGCGGCCAGGACCCGCAAGGGGCGGCGTGCGCTGGGCTGCTTCAAGCAGGCGGTACTCATCTTGCGTTGGTTCCTCGACGGCACCAGGATGGCCCAACTCGCTTGTGACAACGGCCTGTCGACCACCACCGCCTACCGGTACCTGCACGAAGGGCTGACCGTGCTGGCGGCCGGGGCGCCGGACCTCGCGACCGTGCTGGAGCACGCAAAGACGGCCGGGCTGACGCATCTGAACCTCGACGGCACCGTCATCCGCACCGACCGCGTCGCCGCCCCAGGCCCCAACGGCGCGGACTTGTGGTGGTCCGGCAAACACAAGCATCACGGAGGAAACGTGCAGGTCATCTCCACTCCAGACGGCTGGCCGCTGTGGGTCTCGCCGGTGAGGCCCGGCCGAGAACACGACACCACCTGCGCCCGCCACCATGGCCTGATCGACACCCTGGGCCGCCTCGCCGCCGAACTGGACATGCCCACCCTGGTCGACCTCGGCTACGAGAACGCCGGCGACGGCTTCCGCCACCCCTTCAAGAAGCCGGCAGGCGGCAAGCTGACCGAGGCCCAGCAGACCTATAACAAGGTCATCCGCGGCATCCACGGCATCTGCGAGCGCGCCAACTCCCTCCTCAAGACGACCTTCAAGGCCCTACGCAGGGTCAGCCTGGACCCCAGCCGAATCACGCAGATCGCCGCCGCAGCCCTCGTCCTGCTCCAACTCGAGTACGACCGCACCATCTGAACATCACACAAGGTTAGGATCCGTCACTGGGAAGGGCTCAGTGGACGGCGCCGCCCGGCGGGAAACGGAAGGGAGGCCGTCATAGCCTGCGACGCTTCCCCCTGCACTGTCTCATCGCGGGTCACCGCCTCCGCCGCTTCCCCCCGTTATTCGCGGACTCGGCCGCCCGAACGCGCTGCTCCATCGACTTCGCCGCCCGGACGCACAGCAGGCCCACCACGGCGAGGAGAGCTCCTACCACTTCCATAACGGAGGCCGATGACACCGGGGCGTTGAGCAGGACGTAACCGGAGACCAGCAGCACGCCCCCGCCCAGGGCGCCACCGAGTCGTGCCACGGTGCCGCGCGGTGACCAGGGCCGATTAGCGCGGAGGAAGGCACCCATGAGGCACCACATCGCACCGGCGAGGGCGCCGAGCGTGAAGCCGAGATTCTGGGTGGAGTCCATGGACGGGGTGTCCTCCGTCGGCACGCTGAGACCGGCGGCCTCGACCTCGACCACCGATCCGCGCCACCACACCAGGTCGACCGTCTCCCCTGGAAAGGCGTCCTCCAGAAGCGTGCTGTCCTTGCCGAGTTCCACCCGTGCGGTGCCGGCACCTGGCGCGAAGGTCATGGTGTGGGCCGGGACCCGGCCGCCGACGTCATAGGTCTGCGCGACGGTCGCGACGGTCACTCGTGCGCAGTCCGGCGAGTTGGGCGCCAACGTCGGGCACACATGGGCGCGCGCGAAGTCCTTCTCCAAGGAAAGTGCACGGATCGACTCAACACTGGAGAACACCGCGATGCCCAGCAACAGGATGCCGGCCGCGGCCGCGATCCCCCGCTTCGTTCGGGACGTCACGTTCAAGTTCTAACCCCCAACTTCCGAAAGATGGTAGCCAGCCGTCGACGAACCGGAAGCACCACCGTCTCCCTGGGCATTCCGTCCCGACGGCGGAGTCGTATTGGCGCGGACGCCGGACGGCGGACGCTGTTCCGTACCGATTCCGCGGTGGCACTCACGCCTTTCTGGCCTTACTCCTGCCCGGACTTGGGGATGCCGCGGGCCACATCACCAGCCTCGCGATCACAGCGAGCAACCACCGCTTACCGGGAATGACTCAGTG
>NZ_JBVHQG010000034.1:0-3556 GCF_055567535.1 Streptomyces sp. NPDC026538 | reverse complement strand
TTGAGGGGTTTTCAGCTTCATCGAGAGGCCATTTTCTGTGGGGGCCGTGGCGTACCGGGCCCTGCAAAATTGCCCGGGAGCCTGGATCTGGTCGCTGCATATTACGGAGAAATCTTTGCACGGCAACGGAAATCGAAGGAGAGTCGAGATCGCCGGGAATTAAGCCCTCGAATGCATGGCAATTGTTGGGAAATTTACATTTCCGATTATCCGATAGGGCCGCCCGAATATGCAGATTTTTATCAGGGGTGATCGGTTGGAGCGCCCCGGCTTCGCCGCCGAGATCCACACCGGGTTTGCCCACCTCGTCGGTCGGAGCGAGGAGCAGCAGGCCATGGGCCTTGTGCTTCGGCGCATGGATCGGTCCGTTCTCGTCTCCGGTGCGGCGGCAGGTGCCACGAAGGTGCCGCCACGCGGCACGCCGCCGCCACCCTCCGGGCGGCCGCGACAGCGGCGATGAACCCGGTGCGCTCGCGGCGGGCGCTGCGCCGGATGGCGGTGGCGTGGACGTGCGGGGCGGGGTTGGACCCTGTCGGCCGGGATCCCCGCATGTGGCTGCGTCGGTTCATGAGGCAGGGCCGAAACCGTCGGCACGGGCCTCGCCGACGGTCGGTGCGCGGGGGCCGGGGGCATCGCCTCGTCACCTGTGGTGAGTGGTGCGGTCGCGGCGGCGGTCCTCTACGGCTCCTATTCCGTCGCCGTCGGCCCTGACGGCGACGGACCGACGCAACCGCTTCCCGGACGGGACATCGGCCTGTCGCCCTCTCGGCAAGCGGAGCGGTCGCCCTGCGGTGGTACGGATCCAAGCCCCGCTCCCTGCCGGGGCGCCGGCGTCCGGACGCCGGCGCCCCGAGTTGCGCGCCGGGCGAGGTGAGGCAGGGAAGCGTAGAAGCGGTCGGGAAGGAACACGGCGTCCGCGATGATCATCGTGCCCGAGAAGAGAGGCAGCCCCAGGACCACCGCGATACCGATGTGCATGCCCAGCAGCATGATGAGCACGGGGTACTTGAGCCTGCCGAAGAGCACGAACGGGAAAGCGACCTGCGTGAGAACGGTCAGGTATCCGACGATCGCGATCACGAGCGGGTACTGGTCCAGGAGATGGGAGAGCTCGGGCCAGGGCTGGAAGAGGTCGAGGTTCAGCACGTAGTGGAGGGCCGTGCCGTCGTCCCAGTAAGTGCCCTGCACCTTGTACAGGCCGGCCGATCCGTACAGAAGGCAGACCTGCACCGCGATGACGAAGACGCCGCAGTTGTGCACCACCGTGACCAGCTTGCCGCGCGCCGCACGGAGCTGCCGAGCGGGAGAGCTTCGCGCCGCCTCCGGCGCGCTGTCCGCCCGTACCGCCTTGATCCGCTTTCGGCGCGCGTCCAGGGACCAGCGCCGGCCGCACGCGGTGAGCACGAGATAGAGAGCCATCAGCAGGACGAGATTGTCGCCCCCGTCCGTCATGAAGATCGCTCTGGCGTGGAACGAGGTCACCACGACGGCGAAGAGGACGGACGTGGCCCGGGTCCGCCAGCCCAGCATGAACAGCGCGGACGTCACGAGGGCCAGCACATAACACAGCTCGAAGTAGGCACGGCTGTCCGACAGGGTCAGGAAGCTGTACCAGCCCGTCTGGTCGAAGAGCTGTGCCGCCAGCGCGGGCGTCCACGGGGAGTCAGGCCCCCAGATCTCGTACCGGTGCGGAAATTCGCGCAGGAGAAAGACCAGGTAGAGCAGCCCGTAGCCGATGCGCAGAACCGACGTGGCGTACAGGGACACCGGCCGACCGGTGACAAGTGCCCACAAGGCGTCGGCTCGGGCGAGGAGCCGAGGGTGGAGCGCGTTTGTGCTCCGTGCGTCGTGGCCCATGGGCCGGTCCTGCGTGACCGCCGCCTTGGCGGGGAGTTCGCGGATCTGCTCATTTCCCATAGGGGGTCACCTTCCACCAGGGCAGGAGCCGGTTCTCCACCGGCGTCGGGGGCCGGTGCCCGGCCGCCGTGCCGGGCGCGGCCACGGGCAGCGTGACGACCCGGAGCTGAACGAACTCGAAGGTGCGGCCGTCGTCGTGGTCGGCGAGGCGGTCGGCGGCGATGTTGCTCAGATACTTCTGCATCATCACGGCCCGGTCCGAGCGTGCCGTGTCGTCCTCTCCGTGCGTGTCGACATAGGAGGCCCATGCACGGCGCAGGAGGTTCTGGGCCGTATGGCTCGGAAACGGGTTGTGCTCGACCGCGGCTCGGTCCATGGCGGTCAGGTCGACCCACGGGCCGACCCGCATCGAGCCGTTGGACGCGGTGTGCGCGGTTCTTGCCAGGACCTGCCGGTTGACCGAGTCGGGGTTGGGGGCGAAGAGCCGCCAGTTCTGTTCGAAGAGGGGATACACCCATGCGTCGACCTGCCGGCTGTACCGCCTTGAGACGGCGTTGGCAGGTGCCACATGAAGAAAGACGGCACCGAGATGGACCAGTGTCGTCACCAGACACAGGAGAACGGCAGCGTGCAGCCCCGCTCTCAGCGCCCTGGCACCTGTCGACCGCTCGCCGGGTGGGTCCCCGCCGTCGTACCCCTCCCATGGAAGCGGACCGGCATCGGACTCCCCGGTTTCCCGCACGCGCGCTGAATCAATTCCGCTCGACACCGCCCACCTTGCCTTCTCGTATCCGCTGCCCGGCGTCTGAGGTCTTTACGGACCGACTGACACCGGCGGCGCGCGGCGGATCGAGGGGATTCCGCCGCGCGCCGTCATCCGATGTACGGGCCTCTCGCAGCCTGCCGCCTAGTCTTCGTGGCCTTCCTGGCCCTCGGGCTTCGGTGTGTTGCCGTAGCCGTAGTTGGCGTACTTGCCGTAGTCGTACTTGCCGTAGTCGTAGTCGGCGTGGTTCTCGTTGTGCTCTGGCTTGCCGTGCTCCGGCTTGCCGTGCTCTGGCTTGCCGTGTCCCTGCTGGTCCTCGGCCGGCTTGCCGTGTTCGTGATGGCCGCCGTGGCCCGGGCCGCCGGGCTTGTTGTCCTGCTCACCGGGCTTGCCGCCGTGCCCACCCGCGGTTTCCCCGGCGGTGTTGCCCGAGGTGTTCCCGGACGTGCCGTTGTTCCCCGCGGTGTTGCCCGAGGTGCTCCCGGCGGTGTTGCCGGAGACGTTCCCCGAGGTGCCGCCGGTCCCGACGATCGGCCCGCCCAGCAGGCCGCCCGTGACCAGACCCCCGCTGACCAGACCACCACCGGTCACACCAGCGGCGGTGCCGGTGGTGGTTCCCGTCGTCGTACCGGTTGTTGTGGTGCCACCGGCCGTGGTTCCCGTCGTCGTACCGGTTGTTGTGGTGCCACCGCTCGTCGTGCCGGTGGTGGTGCCACCGGTCGTCGTGCCGGTGGTGGTGCCACCGGTCGTCGTGCCGGTCGTCGTGCCAGTGGTGGTGCCGGTGGTGGTTCCCGTCGTCGTGCCGGTTGTTGTGGTGCCGCCGGTCGTGGTGCCGCCGGTCGTGCTGGTCGCGCAGTTGTTGAGGAAGATGCGGTTGTTGTCGAGCGTCACCTCGCCGTTGCGGGCCAGGGCCCGGCCCTCGATGTTCGTCCCCGT
>NZ_JBVHQG010000033.1:0-3940 GCF_055567535.1 Streptomyces sp. NPDC026538 | reverse complement strand
GTGTGGCGAGGTTCGTGGAGGTCGGGCCGGACGCCGCGTTGACGGCCGTAGGACCGGACTGTCTGCCGGCCGACGCGACGGCGGTGTTCGTGCCGCTGCTCCGCCGCGGGCAGCCGGAATCGGTGACCCTGCCCACCGGGTTGGCCCGCTTCCACGCGCATGGCGGCGAAATCGAGTGGACCCGCTATCTGCCCACCGCGGACCCGGTCGACCTGCCCACCTACGCCTTCCAGCACCGCCGCTACTGGCTGGAGAACGCCGAGTCGGCGGACCCGGCCGCGCTCGGTGCGCTGCCCGCCGGGCATCCGCTGCTCGGCGCGCTGGTCGCCCTGCCCGGTGCCATCGACACCGTCCTGACCGGGCGGGTGAGCCTGCGGGCCCAGCCCTGGCTGGCCGACCACCAGGTCACCGGTACGGTGCTGCTGCCCGGCACCGCGTTCGTCGAACTCGCCCGGCACGCCGCCGAACTGCTCGGTGGCAACCACTTGGACGAGCTGACCCTGGAGGTGCCGCTCGTCCTGCCCGCCGAGGGCGGCATCGCCCTGCGGGTCGTCGTCGGAGAACCCGACGACGCCGGCAGCCGCAACATCGAGGTGCACTCCCGGCCGGAGGGCTCCACAGCGCCCTGGACCCGGCACGCCACTGGTGTGCTCTCCGAGAGCGGCGACGACGGCGGCGGCGGTGCGGATCTCGTGCGGTGGCCCCCAGCCGATGCCGAGCCGGTCGACCTGGACGGGTTCTATCCCCGGCTCGCCGCCACCGGCCTCGGATACGGCCCTGCGTTCCAGGGGCTGCGGGCTGCCTGGCGGCGCGGCGACGAGATCTACGCCGAGATCTCCCTTCCTGACCAACAGCAGTTCCGAGCGGGGGAGTTCGGGCTGCATCCGGCGCTGCTCGACGCGGCACTGCACGCCCTCGCCCTGCGCGGTGACCGCGGCCTGCGGCTGCCCTTCGCCTTCCGAGGGGTCCGCTGGTACGACACGGGCGCGACGGCGCTGCGGGTTCGGCTCACCGTCGTCGGGGCGGACACGGTCCGGTTGGACCTGGCCGACGGCAGCGGCGCCCCGGTCGGCACCGTCGAGCACGTGGTGCTGCGTGCCCTCACCGGCGAACTGCGTGCGCCCGCGCGGTCGGACTCGGTGTACCGGCTGGACTGGACGCCCGCTCGCACCGGGCGCCCCCGCCGCATCGGCGCCGATGTGCTGTTCCGGGTCGAGGACATGCCCGTGGCCGAGCGCACCGCCGCCGTACTGGACCAGGTGCGCGGCTGGCTGAGCGAGGAGTCCGCGCCGGGCGTCCGGCTGGTCCTGGTCACCCGTGGTGCCGTCGCGGTCACCGCAGACGAGGTGCCGGACCCGGCCGGCGCGGCGGTGTGGGGGCTGGTGCGCTCGGCACAGATCGAGTGGCCCGACCGGTTCGTGCTGCTGGACACGGCCGACCCCACTGTCACGGACACGGAGCTGACCGCGGCACTGGCCGCCGACGAACCCCAACTGGCCCTGCGGGCGGGGCAGGTGTTCGTGCCGCGGCTGGCGCGGGTGACGGAGACGGCCGGGGACGCTCCCTGGTCGTCGGAGGATGTCGTGCTGGTCACCGGGGCGAGTGGGACCCTCGGGGGCTTGGTGGCACGGCATGTGGTGGAGCGCCACGGGGTGCGTGGTGTGGTGCTCGCTTCCCGGCGGGGTGGCGACGCGCCCGGTATGCGGGAACTGGCCGCCGAGCTCGGTGAGTTGGGTTCTGAGGTGGCGGTGGTGGCGTGCGATGTGGCCGAGCGGGAGGCGGTGGCCGCGTTGCTGGCCGAGCATCCGGTGACGGCGGTGGTGCATGCCGCCGGGGTGGTGGACGACGGTCTGGTCACCGGGCTCACCGAGGAGCGGCTGCGGGCGGTGCTGGCGCCGAAGGTGCTGGGCGCGCGGTGGCTGGACGAACTGACCCGCGACCGGGACCTCACCCGGTTCGTACTGTTCTCCTCCGCCTCCGCGACCCTCGGCAACGCCGGACAGGCAGCCTACTCAGCCGCCAACGCCCACCTGGACGCGCTGGCCCGGCAGCGCCGCGCCGACGGGCTCCCGGCCACCTCGCTGGGCTGGGGACTGTGGGAACAGCGCAGTGGCATCACCGGCGAGCTCTCCGAGGCCGACCGGGCCCGTATCGCCCGCAGTGGCATCTCCGCCCTGCCCACCGCGGAAGCCCTGGCGCTCCTGGACGCCGCCGTCGGGCTCGGCGAGGCGGCCGTCCTGCCCATGCGGCTGGACACCGCGGCTCTCCACCGGCTCGACCCGTTGCCGGAGGTCTTCGCCGGCCTGGTCCGCGGCCGTCGCCGTACCCGGCAGCAGTCCGGCTGGGCCGACCGGCTGCGGGCGCTGCCGGTACCGGAGCGCCGTCGTGCCGCCCTGGACCTGGTGCGCACCCAGGCCGCCGGGGTGCTGGACCTGGCCGGGGCCGAACAGGTCGGCGCCGAGCAGTCCTTCGCCGACCTCGGTGTCGACTCGCTGACCGCGCTGGAACTGCGCAACCGCCTCGGCGCCGCCACCGGACTCCGGCTGCCCACCACCCTGGTGTTCGACCATCCCACCCCGGCCGCGCTGGCCGGATTCGTCCTCGCCGAGGCCGGCGACCTCCGGACCGGACCGGAGCCCGCCGCGCCCGCGGTCGCGGCCGCCGCGGACGAACCGATCGCGATCGTGGGCATGGCCTGCCGCTACCCCGGCGGGGTCAGCACGCCCGAGCAGCTCTGGGACCTGGTCGCCGCGGGCCGGGACGGCATCTCCGCCTTCCCCGCCGATCGCGGCTGGGACCGCGGCGCACTTCCGGTCGGACTGGGCGGATTCCTCGCCGGCGTCGCCGACTTCGACCCCGGGCTCTTCGGCATCTCCCCCCGCGAGGCGCTGGCGATGGACCCGCAGCAACGGTTGCTGCTGGAGCTGTCCTGGGAGGCGCTGGAACGCGCCGGGATCGACCCGACGGGCGTCCGGGGCAGCCGTACCGGGGTGTTCGCCGGGCTGATGTACCAGGACTACGCGACCAGGCTGGCCCATGTGCCCGAGGAACTGGAGGGCTACCTGGGCAACGGCAACCTGGGCAGCATCGCCACCGGCCGGGTCGCCTACACCTTCGGGTTCACCGGCCCCGCGGTCACCGTGGACACCGCCTGCTCGTCCTCGCTGGTGGCCCTGCACCTGGCCGCCCAGTCGCTGCGCTCCGGCGAGACCACCCTGGCGCTCGCCGGCGGGGTGACGGTGATGTCCAGCCCGACCCCGTTCCGTGAGTTCGACCGGCAACGCGGCCTGGCCGCCGACGGCCGTTGCAAGTCCTTCTCCGCAGACGCCGACGGCACCGGTTGGTCCGAGGGTGTCGGCATGCTGGTGCTGGAGCGGCTGTCCGATGCGCGGGCCAACGGCCATGAGGTGCTGGCGGTGGTGCGCGGTTCGGCGGTGAACCAGGACGGCGCGTCCAACGGGCTCACCGCTCCCAACGGCCCCTCGCAGGAGCGCGTCATCCGCGCCGCGCTGAGGGCGGCGGGCCTGTTCACCTCGGACGTGGACGTGGTGGAGGCGCACGGCACCGGCACCACGCTCGGCGACCCGATCGAGGCGCGGGCCCTGCTGGGCACGTACGGCGCCGATCGCGAGCGGCCGTTGTGGCTGGGGTCGGTGAAGTCGAACATCGGGCACACGCAGGCCGCCGCGGGTGTCGCCGGCGTGATCAAGGTCGTACAGGCCATGCGACACGGGCGGCTGCCCCGCACCCTGCACATCGACGAACCGACCCCGCACGTGGACTGGTCGGCCGGTGACGTACGGCTGCTCACCGAGGCGATCGACTGGCCGGAGACCGAGGTGCGTCGGGCGGCGGTGTCGGCGTTCGGGGTGAGCGGGACCAACGCGCACGTGATCATCGAGCAGGCGCCGGCCGGCGAGCCGACAGCTGTTCCGGAACC
>NZ_JBVHQG010000032.1:1738-5112 GCF_055567535.1 Streptomyces sp. NPDC026538 | reverse complement strand
GTTCGGCGGTGTCCTACTCTCCCACAGGGTCCCCCCTGCAGTACCATCGGCGCTGTAAGGCTTAGCTTCCGGGTTCGGAATGTAACCGGGCGTTTCCCTCACGCTATGACCACCGAAACACTATGAAACTGTTCAGCCGCACCACACCCTGTGGCCCAGGGCATGGGGCTGTTCGTGGTTTCAGAACCAACACAGTGGACGCGAGCAACTGAGGACAAGCCCTCGGCCTATTAGTACCGGTCACCTCCACACCTCACGGTGCTTCCAGATCCGGCCTATCAACCCAGTCGTCTACTGGGAGCCTTACCCCATCAAGTGGGTGGGAGTCCTCATCTCGAAGCAGGCTTCCCGCTTAGATGCTTTCAGCGGTTATCCCTCCCGAACGTAGCCAACCAGCCATGCCCTTGGCAGAACAACTGGCACACCAGAGGTTCGTCCGTCCCGGTCCTCTCGTACTAGGGACAGCCCTTCTCAAGACTCCTACGCGCACAGCGGATAGGGACCGAACTGTCTCACGACGTTCTAAACCCAGCTCGCGTACCGCTTTAATGGGCGAACAGCCCAACCCTTGGGACCGACTCCAGCCCCAGGATGCGACGAGCCGACATCGAGGTGCCAAACCATCCCGTCGATATGGACTCTTGGGGAAGATCAGCCTGTTATCCCCGGGGTACCTTTTATCCGTTGAGCGACGGCGCTTCCACAAGCCACCGCCGGATCACTAGTCCCGACTTTCGTCCCTGCTCGACCCGTCGGTCTCACAGTCAAGCTCCCTTGTGCACTTACACTCAACACCTGATTGCCAACCAGGCTGAGGGAACCTTTGGGCGCCTCCGTTACTCTTTAGGAGGCAACCGCCCCAGTTAAACTACCCATCAGACACTGTCCCCCACCCGGATCACGGGCGCGGGTTAGACATCCAGCACGACCAGACTGGT
Organism: Streptomyces sp. NPDC026538; assembly: GCF_055567535.1. Taxonomy (NCBI): domain Bacteria; kingdom Bacillati; phylum Actinomycetota; class Actinomycetes; order Kitasatosporales; family Streptomycetaceae; genus Streptomyces; species Streptomyces sp. NPDC026538. The sequence continues at coordinate 4,174 of NZ_JBVHQG010000032.1, read as the reverse complement.
ATTTCAACGACGACTCCACAACCACTGGCGTGGCCGCTTCAAAGTCTCCCAGCTATCCTACACAAGCCGAACCGAACACCAATATCAAACTGTAGTAAAGGTCCCGGGGTCTTTCCGTCCTGCTGCGCGAAACGAGCATCTTTACTCGTAGTGCAATTTCACCGGGCCTATGGTTGAGACAGTCGAGAAGTCGTTACGCCATTCGTGCAGGTCGGAACTTACCCGACAAGGAATTTCGCTACCTTAGGATGGTTATAGTTACCACCGCCGTTTACTGGCGCTTAAGTTCTCAGCTTCGCCCCACCGAAATGGAGCTAACCGGTCCCCTTAACGTTCCAGCACCGGGCAGGCGTCAGTCCGTATACATCGCCTTACGGCTTCGCACGGACCTGTGTTTTTAGTAAACAGTCGCTTCTCGCTGGTCTCTGCGGCCACCCCCAGCTCAGAGTGCAAGACTCGTCACCAGGACTGGCCCCCCTTCTCCCGAAGTTACGGGGGCATTTTGCCGAGTTCCTTAACCATAGTTCACCCGAACGCCTCGGTATTCTCTACCTGACCACCTGAGTCGGTTTAGGGTACGGGCCGCCATGAAACTCGCTAGAGGCTTTTCTCGACAGCATAGGATCATCCACTTCACCACAATCGGCTCGGCATCAGGTCTCAGACTATTGCCAGGCGGATTTACCTACCTGACGTCCTACACCCTTACCCCGGGACAACCACCGCCCGGGATGGACTACCTTCCTGCGTCACCCCATCACTCACCTACTACCACCTTGGATCAGCGGCTCCACCACTCCCCTTTGCCCGAAGGCTCCAGGGCGGCTTCACGGCCTTAGCATCAATGGGTTCGATGTTTGACGCTTCACAGCGGGTACCGGAATATCAACCGGTTATCCATCGACTACGCCTGTCGGCCTCGCCTTAGGTCCCGACTTACCCTGGGCAGATCAGCTTGACCCAGGAACCCTTAGTCAATCGGCGCACACGTTTCCCACGTGTGAATCGCTACTCATGCCTGCATTCTCACTCGTCAACCGTCCACAACTCGCTTACGCGGCTGCTTCACCCGGCAGACGACGCTCCCCTACCCATCACGATCCCCGTTGGGGGTATATATCGCAATGACACGACTTCGGCGGTACGCTTGAGCCCCGCTACATTGTCGGCGCGGAATCACTAGACCAGTGAGCTATTACGCACTCTTTCAAGGGTGGCTGCTTCTAAGCCAACCTCCTGGTTGTCTGTGCGACTCCACATCCTTTCCCACTTAGCGTACGCTTAGGGGCCTTAGTCGATGCTCTGGGCTGTTTCCCTCTCGACCATGGAGCTTATCCCCCACAGTCTCACTGCCGCGCTCTCACTTACCGGCATTCGGAGTTTGGCTAAGGTCAGTAACCCGGTAGGGCCCATCGCCTATCCAGTGCTCTACCTCCGGCAAGAAACACACGACGCTGCACCTAAATGCATTTCGGGGAGAACCAGCTATCACGGAGTTTGATTGGCCTTTCACCCCTAACCACAGGTCATCCCCCAGGTTTTCAACCCTGGTGGGTTCGGTCCTCCACGAAGTCTTACCTCCGCTTCAACCTGCCCATGGCTAGATCACTCCGCTTCGGGTCTTGAGCGTGCTACTCCACCGCCCTATTCGGACTCGCTTTCGCTACGGCTACCCCACACGGGTTAACCTCGCAACACACCGCAAACTCGCAGGCTCATTCTTCAAAAGGCACGCAGTCACACCACAAGGATGCTCCCACGGCTTGTAGGCACACGGTTTCAGGTACTATTTCACTCCGCTCCCGCGGTACTTTTCACCATTCCCTCACGGTACTATCCGCTATCGGTCACCAGGGAATATTTAGGCTTAGCGGGTGGTCCCGCCAGATTCACACGGGATTTCTCGGGCCCCGTGCTACTTGGGTGTCTCTCAAACGAGCCGTCAATGTTTCAGCTACGGGGGTCTTACCCTCTACGCCGGACCTTTCGCATGTCCTTCGCCTACATCAACGGTTTCTGACTCGTCTCACGGCCGGCAGACCGTAAAAGAGAGATCCCACAACCCCGTATACGCAACCCCTGCCGGGTCTCACACGCATACGGTTTGGCCTCATCCGGTTTCGCTCGCCACTACTCCCGGAATCACGGTTGTTTTCTCTTCCTGAGGGTACTGAGATGTTTCACTTCCCCTCGTTCCCTCCACACTGCCTATGTGTTCAGCAGTGGGTGACAGCCCATGACGACTGCCGGGTTTCCCCATTCGGAAACCCCCGGATCAAAGCCTGGTTGACGACTCCCCGGGGACTATCGCGGCCTCCCACGTCCTTCATCGGTTCCTGGTGCCAAGGCATCCACCGTGCGCCCTTAAAAACTTGGCCACAGATGCTCGCGTCCACTGTGCAGTTCTCAAACAACGACCAGCCACCCATCACCCCC
>NZ_JBVHQG010000031.1:0-11345 GCF_055567535.1 Streptomyces sp. NPDC026538 | reverse complement strand
TTTCCCCGGTTTTTTTTTCCACCGGCGGGAGAACGGGGGGTGTGGTTGTTCCGGTCGGCGGCACCAACCGGGAGAGGCGACCTTGTTGGGGGCCCCACCCTCGCCCCCCCCCCCCCACAACCGGGCCGTCGGTCACTGGGCGGCCAGGCCGCCGTTGCGCTCGTTCGGCTCCAGGTCGAACTCACCGTCCCGCGCGCCCAGCACGAAGGCCCGCCACTCCGCCTCCGTGTACCGCAGCACGGTGTCCGGGTCGAGCGACGACCGCATGGCCACGGCACCCTCGGGCAGGTAGGCGATCTCGACCCGCTCCTCGTCCTGCTCGGTGCCGGGCGCGCAGTGCCACTCGACACCCGAGATGTCGAGCGCGTAGAGCTCGTCCCGCTCCCGCTCCTTGCGCGCCTTCATCTCCTCAGCCGTCTCGCTCATCCCGCGGCGACCCCTTCCCGACGACGTATCTACGCTGTGACGGTCACACTACTGGCGGTCGCACCGCCTTCGGCTGTCTCGCACGGTCCGGGACCGTCCCGGACATTCTCGTACTCCGGCACTGGTACCCTGGTCGACGGCCGTTTGTGTACGCACCCCCGGAGTCCCCCGTGGACCCCTGAGGCCGCGCCCGACGGATCCCAGCCTCCCGAGTTGTGGAAGCTCCCCCGCGATGAAGACCGGGGGCGCTCGGTGGGCACTCACAGACTATGAGGAGTACGCGTGTCGCTCGACGCCGCAGTGAAGAAGCAGATCATCTCCGAGTTCGGTACCAAGGAGGGTGACACCGGCTCCCCCGAGGTCCAGGTGGCTCTGCTCTCCCGTCGGATCTCCGACCTGACGGAGCACCTCAAGACCCACAAGCACGACCACCACTCCCGTCGTGGTCTGCTGATCCTGGTCGGTCAGCGCCGTCGCCTCCTGCAGTACCTGGCGAAGAAGGACATCCAGCGCTTCCGTGCGCTGGTCGACCGCCTGGGCATCCGCCGCGGTGCGGCGGGCGCCAAGTAAGACGCCGTGAAGGGAGCGGTTCCCGGAGAGACCCGGGGCCGCTCCCTTTGCCGTACATGCGGAAACGTGCGGAGTGTCACTCACGCTTTGTAGTGTGGTAGCACAACGCAATACGCACGACACAGCACGACAACGAACAAGGAGAAGCGCACCCAAGCCGCCGCCGGTCCTCGGTAGTGGCCCCCGGGGGGAAGCGAGCCCCGGGTGCTTCGATCGAAGACCGGCCCGCACAGCACGGCGCGCTTCTCCGGGACCGTCCCCCTGCCACACGGGCAGATCGGGACAAAAGACGTAACGCAGACGAAAGTAACGGAGAAAACGCTAGTGGAGAACGAGACCCACTACGCCGAGGCCGTCATCGACAACGGCACCTTCGGCACCCGCACCATCCGCTTCGAGACGGGCCGCCTGGCCAAGCAGGCCGCCGGCTCCGCCGTGGCGTACCTGGACGACGACACCATGGTGCTGTCGGCCACCACCGCCTCCAAGAACCCCAAGGACCAGCTCGACTTCTTCCCCCTCACGGTGGACGTCGAGGAGCGCATGTACGCGGCCGGGAAGATCCCCGGTTCCTTCTTCCGCCGTGAGGGCCGGCCGAGCGAGGACGCGATCCTCACCTGCCGCCTGATCGACCGCCCGCTGCGCCCGTCCTTCAAGAAGGGCCTGCGCAACGAGATCCAGGTCGTCGCCACCATCATGGCGCTCAACCCCGACCACCTGTACGACGTCGTCGCGATCAACGCCGCGTCCGCGTCCACCCAGCTGGCCGGTCTGCCCTTCTCCGGCCCGATCGGCGGCGTCCGCGTCGCGCTGATCAACGGCCAGTGGGTCGCGTTCCCGACGCACACCGAGCTCGAGGACGCCGTCTTCGACATGGTGGTCGCCGGTCGCGTCCTGGAGGACGGCGACGTCGCGATCATGATGGTCGAGGCCGAGGCCACCGAGAAGACCATCCAGCTGGTCCAGGGCGGCGCCGAGGCGCCGACCGAGGAGGTCGTCGCCTCCGGTCTGGACGCCGCGAAGCCCTTCATCAAGGTGCTCTGCAAGGCCCAGGCCGACCTCGCCGCGAAGGCCGCCAAGCCGACCGGCGAGTTCCCGATCTTCCTCGACTACCAGGACGACATCCTGGAGGCGCTGTCCGCCGCCGTCCGCCCGGAGCTCGCCGCCGCGCTGACCATCGCCGGCAAGCAGGAGCGCGAGGCCGAGCTGGACCGCGTCAAGGGTCTGGCCGCCGAGAAGCTGCTCCCGGAGTTCGAGGGCCGCGAGAAGGAGATCTCCGCCGCGTACCGCTCGCTGACCAAGCAGCTGGTCCGCGAGCGCGTGATCAAGGAGAAGAAGCGCATCGACGGCCGCGGTGTCACCGACATCCGCACCCTGGCCGCCGAGGTCGAGGCCATCCCGCGGGTGCACGGCTCGGCGCTGTTCGAGCGTGGCGAGACCCAGATCCTGGGCGTCACCACCCTCAACATGCTCCGGATGGAGCAGCAGCTGGACACCCTTTCCCCGGTGACCCGCAAGCGCTACATGCACAACTACAACTTCCCGCCGTACTCCACCGGCGAGACCGGCCGCGTCGGCTCCCCGAAGCGGCGCGAGATCGGCCACGGTGCCCTCGCCGAGCGCGCCCTGGTCCCGGTCCTGCCGACCCGCGAGGAGTTCCCCTACGCGATCCGTCAGGTGTCCGAGGCGCTCGGCTCCAACGGCTCGACGTCCATGGGCTCGGTCTGCGCCTCCACCATGTCGCTGCTGAACGCCGGTGTGCCGCTGAAGGCCCCGGTCGCCGGTATCGCCATGGGCCTGATCTCCCAGGAGATCGACGGCGAGACGCACTACGTCAGCCTCACCGACATCCTCGGTGCGGAGGACGCCTTCGGTGACATGGACTTCAAGGTCGCCGGCACCAAGGAGTTCGTGACCGCCCTCCAGCTCGACACCAAGCTGGACGGCATCCCGGCCTCCGTCCTGGCCGCCGCCCTCAAGCAGGCCCGGGACGCCCGCCTCCACATCCTCGACGTGATGATGGAAGCGATCGACAAGCCGGACGAGATGTCCCCGAACGCCCCGCGGATCATCACCGTCAAGATCCCCGTGGACAAGATCGGCGAGGTCATCGGCCCCAAGGGCAAGATGATCAACCAGATCCAGGAGGACACCGGCGCCGAGATCACCATCGAGGACGACGGCACGATCTACATCGGCGCCTCCGACGGCCCGGCCGCCGAGGCCGCCCGCGCCACGATCAACGGCATCGCCAACCCGACGATGCCCGAGGTCGGCGAGCGCTACCTGGGCACGGTCGTGAAGACGACCACCTTCGGTGCGTTCGTCTCCCTGCTGCCCGGCAAGGACGGTCTGCTGCACATCTCGCAGATCCGCAAGCTGGCCGGCGGCAAGCGCGTGGAGAACGTCGAGGACGTCCTCGGCGTGGGCCAGAAGGTCCAGGTCGAGATCGCCGAGATCGACTCCCGCGGCAAGCTCTCCCTGATCCCCGTGATCGAGGGCGAGGAAGGTTCCGACGAGGACGCAAAGGACGACACCGACAAGTGACGTCGAGCAGCTCCACGACGACGGCCCGCACCTCTTCGGAGGCGCGGGCCGTCGCCCGTACCCAAACCCTGATCAAGGGCGAGAACGGCATCGGTACGGTCCGCAAGACCACCCTCCCCGGGGGCCTGCGCATCGTCACCGAGACCCTGCCCTCGGTGCGCTCCGCGACCTTCGGCATCTGGGCCCACGTCGGCTCCCGCGACGAGACCCCGGCCCTGAACGGCGCCACGCACTACCTGGAGCACCTGCTCTTCAAGGGCACCACGCGGCGCTCCGCCCTGGACATCTCCTCCGCCATCGACGCGGTCGGCGGCGAGATGAACGCGTTCACGGCGAAGGAGTACACGTGCTACTACGCGCGCGTGCTCGACACCGACCTGCCGCTCGCGATAGACGTCGTCTGCGACATGCTGACCGGCTCGCTGATCCTCGAGGACGACGTCAACGTCGAGCGGGGCGCGATCCTCGAAGAGATCGCCATGACCGAGGACGACCCGGGCGACTGCGTGCACGACCTGTTCGCGCACACCATGTTCGGCGACAACGCCCTCGGCCGCCCGGTCCTCGGCACGGTGGACACGGTCAACGCCCTCACCGCCGACCGCATCCGCCGCTTCTACAAGAAGCACTACGACCCCACCCACCTGGTGGTGGCGGCGGCCGGCAACATCGACCACAACAAGGTCGTACGACAGGTCCGCGCGGCCTTCGAGAAGGCCGGCGCCTTCCGGACCGCCGACGCGGCCCCCATCGGCCCCCGCGACGGCAGCCGCACCATCCGCACCGCCGGACGCGTCGAACTCCTCGGCCGCAAGACCGAACAGGCGCATGTCGTCCTCGGCATGCCCGGGCTGCCCCGCACCGACGACCGCCGCTGGGCGCTCGGCGTGCTCAACACCGCCCTCGGCGGCGGCATGTCCTCCCGGCTCTTCCAGGAGGTCCGCGAGAAGCGCGGCCTGGCCTACAGCGTGTACTCGTACACCTCGGGCTTCGCCGACTGCGGACTGTTCGGCGTGTACGCCGGCTGCCGGCCCTCGCAGGTCCACGACGTCCTCAAGATCTGCCGGGACGAACTGGACCAGGTCGCCGAGCACGGCCTGCCGGACGAGGAGATCGGCCGTGCCGTCGGCCAGCTCCAGGGCTCGACGGTGCTCGGCCTGGAGGACACCGGCGCGCTGATGAACCGGATCGGCAAGAGCGAGCTGTGCTGGGGCGAGCAGATGTCCGTCGACGACATGCTGGCCCGGATAGCCGCGGTGACCCCGGACGAGGTCCGCTCCGTCGCCCGCGACATCCTGGGACAGCGCCCGTCGCTGTCCGTCATCGGCCCGCTCAAGGACAAACAGGCCGCACGCCTGCACGACGCCGTCGCCTGACACACCACCGGTAAGGAACGAAGAAGATGAGCAAGCTGCGTGTGGCGGTCCTCGGGGCCCAGGGCCGTATCGGGTCCGAGGCGGTCAAGGCGGTCGAGGCCGCCGAGGACATGGAGCTGGTCGCCGCCCTCGGCCGGGGCGACAAGCTGGAGGCGCTGGCCGAGTCCGGCGCCCAGGTCGCGGTCGAACTGACCACGCCCGCCTCGGTGATGGGCAACCTCGACTTCTGTGTGCGCCACGGCATCCACGCCGTCGTCGGCACGACCGGCTGGACCGACGAGCGCCTCGCGCAGCTGACGGGCTGGCTGGAGCAGTCCCCGGAGACCGGCGTGCTCATCGCCCCGAACTTCTCGATCGGCGCCGTGCTGACGATGAAGTTCGCGCAGATCGCCGCGCCCTGGTTCGAGTCGGTGGAGGTCGTCGAACTCCACCACCCGAACAAGGTCGACGCCCCCTCCGGCACCGCCACCCGCACCGCCCAGCTCATCGCCGAGGCCCGCCGCACGGCCGGCACCGCCCCGGCCCCGGACGCCACCGTCACCGCCCTGGACGGCGCACGCGGCGCCGACGTCGACGGAATCCCCGTCCACGCCGTCCGCCTGCGCGGCCTCCTGGCCCACCAGGAGGTCCTGCTGGGCGGCGAGGGCGAGACCCTCACCATCCGCCACGACTCCCTGCACCACAGCAGCTTCATGCCGGGCATCCTGCTCGGCGCCCGCCGCGTGGTCACCGCTCCGGGCCTGACCATCGGCCTGGAAAACTTCCTGGACCTGGGCTGATACGAGACCTCTGACATGCGCGCGAAGCTCTCCTACGCCCTCACGGCCGCCGTCCTGGTCTTCTACTTCGTCCTGGTCGGCAGCCGGGGCGTGATGCTCATCCAGACCGGCACGGTCCTCACCGTCACCTTCGGGGTGGCGGTGCTGATCCTGCCGGTCATCGGCGTGTGGTTCCTGTGGAAGAACACCCAGTTCGTCCGCCGCGCCAACGCCCTGGCCGCCGAACTCGACGCCGAGGGCGGCCTGCCCGTGGACGAACTGAAGCGCACCCCCGGCGGCCGCATCGACCGGGACTCCGCCGACGAGGTCTTCGCCAAGCGCAAGGCCGAGACCGAGGCCGCCCCCGACGACTGGCGCAGCTGGTTCCGGCTCGCCGTCGCCTACCACGACGCCCGCGACACCCCGCGCGCCCGCAAGGCGATGCAGCGCGCCATCGCCCTGCACGACGGCAGGCCGGTGGAGGCCTGAACGGCAGCCCGCACATACGAAAGGGGCCGGTCCGCCTGGTGCGGACCGGCCCCTGCCGTATGCCATCGGATGCCGCTCAGCCGCGCCCGTACTGCGCCGCCCACGCCTCCACCGCGTCCGCCGCACGGTCGAAGGCCGACGCCCGGCCCAGGAAGTCCATCCCATGGGTGGTCAGCAACGGCTCCGTGTCGGCCGCCGAGCGGTCCTTGCGTACGAGCGTCAGGGCCTGGCCCTGCACCGTGCGCGGCAGCCCCAGCCAGCGCACCGGCTGTTGCGCCGTGCGCACCGAGACGACCCGCTTCCAGGGCACGGTCCGGGTCTGCAGCAGACCGATCTGGCGCACTCCGCGCGCGCTCACCCACACGCCCATGCGCAGTATCCGCAGGGCGGCGGCGATGATCAGCAGCGCGATGCCGAGGACCGCGCCGGCGGAGGAGAGCGAGCCGGTCAGCGCCAGCGCGACCGCCGCGAACAGCACGAACGAGGCGAGCAGCAGCCACAGGGCGGCTCCGCCCACCCGCCACGGCCCGGGCCGGTACGGGCGCCGCCAGCGGTCCCGGTCGTCGTAGGGCAGGGGACTGTCGAGCGCCGCGTCATCGGTGCGGTCGGCCATCAGGAAGGGCAGGGGCACGGCTGGTCCTCACTCAATCCATGCATGGGCTGTGCCCGGTGAGGCTATCCGGCCGTGTTCCCGCTCACCACTCGCGGGGGGCCGGAAGAGTCAGTGCCCCTGGGAGGCCTGTGACTGCTGGGTCCCGCTGTCGGACGGCGTGGACAGCGCCGGCATGCCCAGGACCAACGAGCCCACCATCCCGGCGACGATGGTGAGCCCGAACAGCCACCGCCCGGCTATCTGACCCACGGACGACCGCTGACGGGGCGGGGGCGTGACATTGCTGCGGAAACTGTCGGCTTCGGCGATGAAGGCGAACGGTACGGGTTGGCGCCTGGAGGCGCCTCCCAGCGGACGCTGGGGGAGGAACATCGGGGGCGTCTCCTCTCTGGGACTGCGGGACGGGATCGAACGAATCGCCCTCACCAACACAGACGAGCGAACGGAGCGATAGGTGCCCGGTTGCCCCGAATTCACAGAACTTCACCGAAGTTGGCCAAAGATGTCGCGCCCCGGTACCGAACGCCCTGATGTCAGTGCCGGGCCGTAGAGTGGGCGCCGCCCGAGAGAAGTGATGGAAGGACCCTCCGAGCCGTGACCGACACCCCCGCCGACGACCTCAAGCCCAGCTTCCGGAGCGATGTCACCGTCGAGCTGGTCAAGCACAGCGCGGCCGACTCCGACGTGCTGTGGGCCGCCCGAGTCTCCACCGCCGGCGAGCAGTCCCTGGACGAGCTGAAGAAGGACCCCGAGCGCTCCAAGGGCCTGATCAACTACCTGATGCGGGACCGGCACGGCAGCCCCTTCGAGCACAACTCGATGACCTTCTTCATCAGCGCCCCGATCTTCGTCTTCCGCGAGTTCATGCGGCACCGGGTGGGGTGGTCCTACAACGAGGAGAGCGGCCGCTACCGCGAGCTCCAGCCCGTCTTCTACGTCCCCGGCGAGTCCCGCAAGCTCGTCCAGGAAGGCCGCCCCGGCAAGTACGTCTTCGTCGAGGGCACCCAGGCCCAGCAGGAACTCGTCGGCCGGGTGATGGAGGACTCCTACCGCGAGGCGTACGAGGCCTACCAGGAGATGCTCGCCGCCGGTGTCGCACGTGAGGTGGCCCGGGCGGTGCTGCCCGTCGGGCTCTTCTCCTCGATGTACGCCACCTGCAACGCCCGCTCGCTGATGCACTTCCTCGGCCTGCGCACCCAGCACGAGCTGGCCAAGGTGCCGTCCTTCCCGCAGCGGGAGATCGAGATGGTCGGCGAGAAGATGGAGGCGGAGTGGGCCGGGCTCATGCCGCTCACCCACGCCGCCTTCAACGCCAACGGCCGTGTCGCGCCGTAACCAGGCCGTTCCGTCGCCCGGTGGCTCGCGCGTCTTGTCGTGCTCGGCACAGATGTACGGATCAGCCTGGCGAGGTGTCCGTATTGCGGCATTTAGCGAAGTTCATCTAGCCTGATCAAACGGACCCGGCACTGCTTGAACCCCCGAGCAGGCAGTGCCGGGCTCCGCATTTGTCCGGACTTTCCCCGCACCCCAAGGGCAGACCGCGCCGTGAGCACCGAGTAGCGTGTAACCCATGGCTCCGACCTCCACTCCGCAGACCCCCTTCGGGCGGGTCCTCACCGCCATGGTCACGCCCTTCACGGCGGACGGCGCACTCGACCTCGAGGGCGCGCAGCGGCTCGCTACCCACCTGGTGGACGCAGGCAACGACGGCCTGATCATCAACGGCACCACCGGTGAGTCGCCCACCACCAGCGACGCGGAGAAATCGGACCTGGTACGAGCCGTACTGGAGGCGGTCGGCGACCGCGCCCACATCGTGGCGGGCGTCGGCACCAACGACACCCACCACAGCGTCGAACTGGCCCGTCAGGCCGAGCGGGACGGCGCACACGGCCTGCTGGTCGTCACGCCGTACTACAACAAGCCCCCTCAGGAGGGCCTGTACCGGCACTTCACGACGATCGCCGACGCCACCGGGCTGCCCGTCATCCTCTACGACATCCCCGGCCGCAGTGGCGTCCCGATCAGCACCGAGACGTTCGTCCGCCTCGCCGAGCACCCGAGGATCGTCGCCAACAAGGACGCCAAGGGCGACCTCGGCCGCGCGAGCTGGGCCATCGCCCAGTCCGGCCTGGCCTGGTACTCCGGCGACGACATGCTCAATCTGCCGCTGCTCTCCGTGGGCGCCGTCGGCTTCGTCTCCGTCGTCGGCCACGTCGTCACCCCGGACCTCAGGGCCCTCGTCGACGCCTTCACCTCCGGTGACGTACAGAAGGCCGCGGAGATCCACCAGAAGCTGCTCCCGGTCTACACCGGCATGTTCCGCACCCAGGGCGTCATGACGACCAAGGCCGCGCTGACCCTCCAAGGGCTGCCTGCCGGGCCGCTGCGTGCCCCCATGGTCGAATGTTCGGCCGACGAGATCGCCCAGCTCAAGATCGATCTTGCTGCCGGCGGGGTACAGCTCTGACAACAGACTTCGCGCGGATGCCCGCGTAGCAAGGCTTAACAACTGAATACGGCGGGACACCGGTGCCCGCATCCCACAACGACAACTGCTTATGCACGAACGTCACGCACGCCACGTGCCCGACCGGTACGTGGCGTGCGTGGTGAGGAGAGTCTTTTGAGTCATCCGCATCCTGAACTCGGCTCGCCGCCCCAGCTCCCCGAGGGCGCCCTGCGCGTCACCCCGCTCGGCGGGCTCGGCGAGATCGGCCGAAACATGACCGTCTTCGAGTACGGCGGTCGTCTGCTGATCGTCGACTGCGGAGTGCTCTTCCCCGAGGAGGAGCAGCCCGGAATCGACCTGATCCTGCCGGACTTCACGTCCGTCCGGGACCGCCTCGACGACATCGAGGGCATCGTCCTCACCCACGGCCACGAAGACCACATCGGCGGCGTCCCGTTCCTGCTCCGCGAGAAGCCGGACATCCCGCTCATCGGCTCCAAGCTGACCCTCGCCCTCATCGAGGCGAAGCTCCAGGAGCACCGCATCCGCCCGTACACCCTGGAAGTGGCGGAGGGCCAGCGCGAGCGCATCGGCCCCTTCGACTGCGAGTTCGTCGCCGTCAACCACTCCATTCCGGACGCCCTGGCCGTGGCCATCCGCACCCCGGCCGGCATGGTGGTGCACACCGGCGACTTCAAGATGGACCAGCTCCCGCTGGACCACCGGCTGACGGATCTGCACGCGTTCGCGCGGCTGAGCGAGGAAGGCATCGACCTTCTTCTGGCCGACTCGACCAACGCCGAGGTGCCGGGTTTCGTCCCGCCCGAGCGCGACATCTCGAACGTCCTGCGCCAGGTCTTCGCCGGAGCCCGCAAGCGGATCATCGTGGCGAGCTTCGCCAGCCATGTCCACCGCATCCAGCAGATCCTGGACGCGGCCCACGAGTACGGCCGCCGGGTCGCCTTCGTCGGCCGTTCCATGGTCCGCAACATGGGCATCGCCCGGGACCTGGGCTACCTCAAGGTCCCGCCGGGCCTCGTCGTGGACGTCAAGACGCTCGACGACCTCCCGGACAGCCAGGTGGTCCTGGTCTGCACGGGCTCCCAGGGCGAACCGATGGCCGCCCTGTCCCGGATGGCCAACCGCGACCACCAGATCCGCATCGTCGACGGCGACACGGTCATCCTGGCGTCCTCCCTGATCCCCGGGAACGAGAACGCGGTCTACCGCGTCATCAACGGTCTGACCCGGTGGGGCGCCGACGTCATCCACAAGGGCAACGCCAAGGTGCATGTCTCCGGCCATGCCTCCGCCGGTGAACTGCTGTACTTCTACAACATCTGCCGGCCGAAGAACCTGATGCCGGTCCACGGCGAATGGCGCCATCTGCGTGCCAACGCCGAACTCGGCGCCCTGACCGGCATCCCGCACGACCGCATCGTCATCGCCGAGGACGGCGTGGTCGTCGACCTGGTCGAGGGCAAGGCCAAGATCTCCGGCAAGGTCCAGGCCGGTTATGTGTACGTCGACGGTCTCTCCGTCGGCGACGTCGGTGAGCCGGCCCTGAAGGACCGCAAGATCCTCGGCGACGAGGGCATCATCTCGGTCTTCGTCGTGGTCGATTCCTCCACCGGCAAGATCACGGGCGGCCCGCACATCCAGGCCCGCGGCTCCGGCATCGACGACTCGGCGTTCGGGGCGGTCGTCCCGAAGATCTCGGAGGTCCTGGAACGCTCGGCCCAGGACGGCGTGGTGGAGCCCCACCAGCTGCAGCAACTCATCCGCCGGACCCTCGGCAAGTGGGTCTCGGACACGTACCGCCGCAGGCCGATGATCCTCCCGGTCGTCGTGGAGGTCTGACCCGCGCACGCGTCAACCAGGAGCGGGGCGCCTCGATTTGCATCGAGGCCCCCCGCTCCAGTACGTTTACGGCTCCGCCCAGCCGGGAACCCCAGTGCTTCATGGACTGGATCCGGTTCCCCGGACCGGGTGGAAATTCCGACTCAGAACTTCTGATAAAGTCGGAACCGCCGGAAAGGGAAACGCGAGAGCGAGAACCTGGAAAGCACCGAGGAAATCGGATCGGAAGAAGATCTGATAGAGTCGGAAACGCA
>NZ_JBVHQG010000030.1:0-17020 GCF_055567535.1 Streptomyces sp. NPDC026538 | reverse complement strand
GCCGTGGCCCGGCTGCCGCTCGCCGTATCCACCGGCGCCCTCTACCTGGTGCCGCCGGTCGCACTGGTCGTCGCGTTCGTGTGGCTGTCCGAGATTCCTCATCTGCTCGAAGTGGCGGGCGGCGCCGTCGTCATCAGCGGCGTGGTGCTGCTCAACCAACGTTCCCGCACGACCATTCAAGAGGAGTGACGGATGCCAGACGCTGAGATACCCCCAGCGGACGGCTGGGACCCTCCGCAGATGACAGACGAGGATTACCTTGACTTGCTCTGTGGGCCTATCGATAGTCCACCGGTCAGCTCATCTGGCCAGCCGGCGGTAGCAGATGAGGGTGTAGGCAATACTCGCGAAGGCTAGAAAGTGCCTGGCTTCGCGTTCGTAGCGGCGATGCAGACGTCGGCAACCCGCTAGCCAGGCCGTTGGGTCGGCCGCGCGGCGAGGTGTCTGCCGTGGCAGGTCTTGTTCCGCGCGGCCTCCCGCCGAACCGGACATGACGGTTTCCCGGCCATCCGGCTCTCCAGTGACTACGGCGTGAGTGGTCTGGCTGGCTGTTCCGAATGGATGCGGTCGTGGCAGATATCGCAGGCCACGACCGTTTTGCGACGCCGGTGGAGCATGACGCGCGCCCAGTCGGAAGGCTGCCATCCGGCATGCGCGAGGTCGGCGAGAGCGCGGATGTGGTGCACTTGCACGTTGCCCTTGTTTCCGCAGATCTCGCAGGTATCCGCCAGGAGTCTTGCATGAGTTCCTTTTGCGGATAGTCCACCCTTACCGGCTCGCGATCGGCGAGTTCTGCCGTTCGTTGCCGTTGGAGAGAAATACCACCGAACCGTGCCACCAGTGGTTTCCTGTTCCCTGACAACTGAGCCCGGTCGCTGGTTTTCTGACATGCTGTTGTCCCCTTCACCTTTCGGATCCAGGTAAGTCATCCGGCCCAGGAACCTCCTTCCGAGTTCCTCCCGGCTCAGCCGGGGATACAAACAGAGCGCCTCGTGGCGCACATGGTGCGCTCGATGGTCCAGCGATGGCGTCCCAGCCCCTTGGAAGACTCGATGCCCCTGCGGGCGATGCGGTGCCGGGTGCCACGCTGGCGTAACCATCAGACCCGACCGACCGCGGTGCCGTCGGTGCATGAAGGCAGACTTTCCCATGGGCTTGTCAGGCTGTGCTCGCGGCGGGTTGTGCGGGTTCGAAGCGGCGTCCGTCTTGGCGTAGAGCTCACAGGGCGTCGACACGTCACCGGGACGAGGACCACGTCGGCCTAAGAGCGGCGTTCCCCCTCGGGGCGGTGTGCGGAGCCTTCGTCCGTCTCGTCAGCGCCCCTTGTCCGCGGTCGCCGCTCCGCTGTCGATGCGGGCCGTCCCGCTGGGTGCCTGCAGTCCGGCAGGGACACGGACGCCCTCGGCAGTGCCGAGGTGCCCGAGCCCCTGTACGGGCCATGGCGGGGATCACAGCGCTGCTGGTCGGCCCCAGGGGGAATACATGCTCAGTCATGTTGTTTGATTTGCATGCGAAGTCATGTATCAGCAGGGAGAACACCATGCAGTTCGGCATCTTCGGGGTCGGTGACATCTCGCCCGACCCGACCACGGGACACACCCAGAGCGAGGCGGAGCGGATCAGCAACCTGATCAAGATCGCGCGGCGGGCCGACGAGGTGGGCCTCGACGTGTTCGCGCTGGGTGAGCACCACAATCCACCGTTCGTGATGTCCTCGCCGCCGGCGCTGCTCGCCCACATCGCGGCGCTGACGGAAAACATCATCCTGAGCACCGCGGTGACCCTGATCACGACCAATGACCCGGTGAAGATCGCCGAGGACTACGCGATGGTGCAGCACGTCACCAAGGGGCGGCTGGACCTGATGCTCGGCCGCGGGAACACCGTGCCGGTATATCCATGGTTCGGCCAGGACATCCGCCAGGGCGTCCCCCTTGCCCTGGAGAACTACAACCTGCTCCACCGGCTGTGGCGCGAGGACGTGGTCGACTGGGAAGGACAGTTCCGCACCCCCCTGCAGGGCTTCACCTCCACCCCGCGTCCGCTGGACGACGTCCCGCCGTTCGTGTGGCACGGCTCGATCCGCAGCCCTGAGACCGCCGAGCAGGCGGCTTACTACGGCAACGGGTTCTTCGCCAACCACGTCCTGGCCCCGAACTTCCACTTCAAGCCGATCGTCGAGCTCTACCGGCGACGGTTCGAGCACTACGGCCACGGCACCGCCGAGCAGGCCATCGTCGGTCTGGGCGGCCAGGCCTTCATCGCCAAGCGCTCCCAGGACGCGGTCACCACCTATCGGCCTTATTTCGAGAACTATCCGGTCTTCCGCGGCTCGAAGCTGGATGACTACATGGCACACACGCCGCTGACCGTCGGCAGCCCGCAGGAGGTGATCGAGAAGGTTCTCACCTTCCAGGAGGGCTTCGGGGACTACCAGCGCCAGCTCTTCTCGGTCGACGCCCTCGGCCTACCCCTCGACATGGCGTTGGAGCAGGTCGAACTGCTGGGCACCGAGGTGGTGCCGGTGCTGCGCAAGGAGATGGCGGCCCGCCGTAAGCCCGGTGTCCCCGACGCCCCGACACACGCTTCCCTGGTCAGGGCGAAGTACGGCGACGCCGAGCCGCGTCAGCCGCGCCCGAACCCGAACCGGGGCGACAACCTGTCGGGCACCTCGCCGTACCAGGACAGCGACCCGGCCGTCGAAGCCAGCTTCCCGGCGGCGTTGTGATGACCGGCGTCAGCCGCCTGGCGAACGAGGCCTGGGAGGCGATGTTCCGGGCCCAGGCGACCCTGGCGCGAGAGTTCGAGTACGAGGGCGACTGGGGTGGCTTCCCGCCACGCGAATACGGCGTGCTCTACGCGCTGGCCGGAGCGGGGGACGGCTTGCGGATCACCGACCTGATCGACGACGTCCTGCTCACTCAGGCGGGGGTGTCCCGGCTCGTCGCCCGCCTGGAGAAGCGAGGGCTCGTCGAACGGCGGCCCGATCCCGACGACGCCCGCGCCTGCCGCATCGTTCTCACCGCCGAAGGCCGTGACGTGCAACGGCGCATCGGCCGCGCACACGCCCGGCATGTCACGGCCGCGATGACCCGGGCCCTGACCCGCGAACAACTGGAGACGCTGCGCGAGCTCGGCCGCGCACTTCTCGCCGCGGCCCCGGCCACCGCCGACCACCCCACGAAAGCACCCGCGAGGGACACCCCATGAACGACCTCACCCCCGCCGCGGCCTCGTTGACGATCGCCGTCGTCAACGCCGGCGTCAGCGATCCCTCCTCGACCCGGCTGCTCGCCGACCGCATAGCCCAAAAAACGGTCGACACCCTCGCGGCGTCGGGCATGGCAGCCACCGTGCGCTCGATCGATCTCGGTCCGCTCGCCACGGACGTCGCGCAGGGCATCGTCTCCGGCATGATGAACCCGAAGGTGCAGTCCGCCATGGAGCTGCTCGCCCGCACCGACGCGGTCATCGCCGCCACCCCGGTCTACAAGGCGGGGATCAGCGGCCTGTTCAAGTCGTTTGCCGACCTGATCGACAACGATCTGCTCATCGCCAAACCGGTCGTCCTTGCTGCGACAGGCCAAAGCGCCCGACACGCCATGGTCGTCGACGACCAGCTCCGGCCGCTGTTCGCTTTTCTGCGCACCATCCCGGTGCCCACCTCCCTGTACGCGGCGCCCGAGGACTGGGCGTCGACCGACCTCGGCAAGCGCATCGCCCGAGCCGCACAAGAGCTCTCCGTTATGCTGCGCAGCGAAGCTGGCCAGCAGATCGCTGACAGCAACTGGGGCGGCTACGACCACCAGTTCAGCGGCAACGCCACGCGGGCAGAGCGATCCCTGGGCGACGTCGACTTCACGACCGACCTCATGCGACTCGCCACCGGCAAAAGCGCACGCCCTCAAGGAGGTGACCAGGCCGGTGCACGTTGACGCACCCGCCCTGGACAGGGGGCGGGCGGGATACGAGCGATCAGGCCGACGTGCGACGGCGGTGGTCATAGGAGGCGGACAGTCGGGGCTCTCGGCCGGTTATCACCTCAAGCGGCGCGGCTTCGCCAGCGCCCTGACCGGCCCGCACGGCTCCGACGATGACCGGACCTTCGTGGTACTCGACGCCGAACCGGCACCCGGCGGGGCGTGGCGTCACCGCTGGGAGTCGCTGCGGATGGGAACCGTGAACGGCATTTTCGACCTGCCCGACTTCCCGCAACCCCCCGTCGACCCCGACGAGCCCAGCCGCATGGCGGTGCCTCGCTATTTCGCCGCCTTCGAGCAGGCGACCGGCCTGCCGATCCTTCGTCCGGTCACCGTCACCTCCGTACGGACCGTGGACGACCGGCCCGACGCAGAGCTGGTGGTGGAGTCGAGCGCGGGGACGTGGACCACACGGGCGGTCATCAACGCCACCGGCACCTGGACCAACCCCGTCCGCCCCCACTACCCGGGGCAGGAGACCTTCACCGGCATCCAGGTGCACACGCATGACTACGTCTCGGCCGACCGGTTCGCCGGCCAGCGGGTCGCCGTCGTCGGCGGCGGCATCTCCGCACTCCAGCAACTGGAGGAGATCTCACGGGTGGCCACCACGTTCTGGTACACGCGTCGCGAACCCGTTTTCCGCGAGGTCGGGTTCGAGCGCGAGGTCGCCGGCCGTGAGATCGTCGCCAAGGTAGCCGCCGATGTCGAAGCGGGCAGACCCACCGGCAGCGTCGTCTCCTACACCGACTTGGCCTGGACCCCGTACGCGCTGGCGGCGAAGCAACGCGGGGACCTGAAGCGTCGACCCATGTTCACCGCCGTCGAACCCGGCGGCGTCCGCGAGGCAGACGGTTCGTTCACGGCCCTCGACACCATTCTGTGGGCCACGGGGTTCAAGGCTGCCCTGGCACATCTGGAGCCCCTCATGCTGCGCAACGAGCTCGGCGGGATCACCATGCGCGGCACCCAGGTGGCCGGCGAACCACGCGTGCACCTGGTCGGATTCGGACCGTCCCAGTCCACCATCGGCTCCAACCGCGCCGGCCGCCAAGCGGTCAACAGCCTGCTGCAGCAGTGGAAGACCACCGCACTGTCCCTTGCCGGCCCCACGGGCACGCCCGGCGAAGGACCCGAGGCCCACTCATGAAGTTCCAGAGGTCCCCGTCGCACTACCGAATCTCAAGAACCCTTGAAGGCTCCATCCATGAAGGCAGGGGAGCCTTCAAGGAAGCCGATGCGAGAAATCAAGACAAACACTAAGACTGCCTTAACTAAGCAGTTATTAATATTGACTGGATTTCCCTAAAGCGGGGTTTTAGAGTAGTGGCAGTTAGGGCGCTGCGGGCTCCACGGAGATCGAGAAGAGTCGAATCAGGCAATAGCACAGCAAACGCCCGGTGTCCGTAGGAAGACGGACGGTATCCAATCCACGGGTAGACCTGGGCTTACGTCCTCGGCTTCGGCTTGTTACTGCACACTAAAGGGTGTTGCAGAAGGCCGCGATCAGGGCATTTCCCTTGTATGCGTGGGGTGTTGACGGCTGATCCGTTGTGGGTGGAGACGTTCACGGGGCTGCGGATGAAGCAGTTCGAGCAGTTGTTGAAGGTGGTGCGGGAGCGGGGTGGCGGCGGGCCGCATGGGGAGGCCGTGGTGTCTGCCGCTTGCCTACCGGGTGCTGCTGGTGGCTGTCTACTACCGCACGAACCTCACCATGCGGCAGCTCGCGCCGCTCTTCGGGGTCTCGCCTGCCACGGTGTGCAGGGTCATCCAGCAGCTGCGGCCCCTCCTGGCACTCGAGCCGGCCGCACGGCCCGTCGATGCCGCGGACCGGCTGCGGATCGTGGACGGCACGCTGGTCCCGGTCCGTGACCGCAAGGTCGGCGCCTCGAGCCGCAACTACCGCTTCTCCGCGAACGTGCAGGTCATCATCGATGCGGACACTCGCCTGGTCGTAGCCACCGCCCGCCCGGCTCCGGGCAACAGGGCCGACGCCCATGTATGGCGCGACTCCGGTCTGCCGCAGCAGTGCCAGGGCGTCACCGTGCTCGGCGACGGCGCCTACATCAACACCGGCCTGGTCGTCCCGCAACGCAAACGACCCGGCCGGGCCCTCCTGGCCGGCGAGGAAGCCGACAACGCGTAGCATCGCCGGGTCCGTGCGCGGGTCGAGCATGCGACCGGCCGGCTGAAGAGCTACAAGATCCTCCGCGATTGCCGACAGCACGGCGACGGCCTCCACCACGCAGTCCAAGCTGTCGCCCACATGCACAACCTCGCCCTGGCCACGTGATCAGAACAGCCATGACCGCCCTCTGGCCTGCAAAAACACGGCCTTCTGCAACACCCTTTAAGGGCTGTCCCGCGGCTCCGCCTCAAGCGGTAGTGTGCCGGATGCGGCGTCCTGACTGTCAGTCATCGAACCGTGGGTGCTGCTGGCATGATGATGCTCATGACCACGTACGGATAGAACGATGCCGCGTAGACGGCCCGGCGCACTGCGCGCGGACAGTCTCCCCGTATCGCATGGAGCTTGCCTCCAGACCGCATCGCCTTTCTGCCCGAGCCAGCGTCGCGACAGACCAGATAGAGCGGCTCTCGGGCGACTACTAGCTCTACTCGGGCGCAACCGACCGGCCGCTGCGGCGGTACCTGATCTTTCTGGAGGCAGCGGGACGGCAGCCCTGTATCCGCAGGATGCGGAGTGCGACTGCCGTTGTCCTGGCCTCGGGCCGAGCTGGACCAGCGAATGCGTGCTCTGGTCGCTGACGCACTGCGAGTCGCCTTCCAACGGCGCCGACCCGCAGCTTCCGTGATCTTCCACTCCGACCGCGGCTGCCAGTACACCAGCCACGAATTAGCCCAACTGACAAGTCAGTTGTGTATCCGGCTGGCCGTCGGCCGCACCGGCCAGTGCTGGGACAACGCACTGGCCGAGTCCTTCTTCGCCACCCTGAAGAACGAGCTGCCTGGCCGGGCAGGTCCGCCGCACCGCGATCTTTGAATGGATCGAGAGCTGGTACAACCTGCATCGACTCCACAGCAGCCCGGCTACCGCAGTCCCGCCGACTACGAAGCCGCCTCGCCGCCTGACCACACCGACGGTGTCCGTCAAGGCAGAACAAGCTGAGTTCGCCGCGCGTCGGTAGTGGCATGCTGCGGTGCGCATGAGCTGTTCGCCGCAGATGATGACGGCCTTGAAGCCGGTCTGGCTCATGGCGGCGAAGTTGGTCGGGCAAGTGGCGACCGCACTGCGGGGAACGAGGCCGGCGGACGGTGCGAGGAGGCGGGTGCCCTCATGCGGTGATTGGCCGGGGCGAAGCCGTCGATGAGCACGCTGGTGGCCCATTCGTGCAGGCGGGATCGGGCGGAGTCCTGGGCTTTGCGGTGAAACGTGCGCTCCAGAGCCGGCATGAGGGTGGCCACCAACGCAGCGACAAGTTGCGCCACCTCTGGTCCCAGTTCCGGGCCCAGCTACGGCAGTTCCTGGACGGCAGCCGCCGCCGTCGCCTGCATTCCCTCGCCCGAACGGCGGGCCACGGCCATCGTCCGCGGCGCCGCTGGCGCCCTGGCCGGGAGCGTTGCGGGATGGGTCACCTTGTGGATGAGCCGCGCTGCCACGGCCTTTGAGATCTCACACCCGCTTGCGGCAACCAGCGCGCCACCTGGGGTGCCGGCTGCCGCGGGGGTTTCGAGAACCTCGAAGCCCCCGCTGGGGACGCCGCGCTCGTGGGTCCCGCATGGGCAACGGTTCAGGTCAGTGCGCCGATGCTCAGCCAGGCACCGGGGGCCGCACCCTCTGCTTCGTAGCAAACGCCGCAGGTGAGCCGCCTGGCTTCGGGCAGCGGGACGGAGGAGTCGGGTGGGCCGGGCAGCGGGTCGGCAGTGACATGCAGGTGCTTGCCGCAGATCCCGGCCCCGCACCGGGCGCATACGGCCAGGGCATGGGGCGGCCTCGGGGTGACGGTCCCTGCTTGACGGGGAACACTGCAGTCGAAACAGTCCATGGTGATGTGCCTTTCTGTGCTTTCGAAGCGTTTCGGGGAGACTGAGGGGAAGAGAGCCGAAGATTCGCCCGCCAGGCGTGTCCAGGCGAGGTGCCTGGGTGATCGTCGGGTCACGTCAGTGGGCGCTGGTCTTGGCCTGGTCGAAGACTTCATGGCCCTGAAGCCGTGCGCATAGCCGCCGCCCGCGCGCAGTGCTGCGGCGATCATGACGGTCTCCGCCAGGCTGGGTCGCGCCCAGGGCACGAGGTGGGAGTGGCCGCGCCCGTCGCCGGCCTCGCTATGTGCGATAGGTCTCCAGCAGTCGCAACCAGACCTCGCTGATTGTCGGGAAGGCGGGCACGGCGTGCCAGAGCCTGTCGATCGGCACCTCGCCGACGACCGCGATGGTGGCCGAGTGCAGAAGTTCTCCCACGCCCGGGCCTACAAAGGTGGCCCCGGCCACGGTGCCACGGTCGGTGTCGATGAGCACGCGGGCCTTGCCGCGGTAGTCCTCGGCAAACTGGACTGCACCCGGGACCTGTCCGATGTCGTAGTCCACCACGTCCACCCGTCGCCCTGTCCGCTCGGCCTCTCGCGTGGTCAGGCCGACGGAGGCCACTTCCGGGTCCGTGAAGACGACCTGGGGGACTGCGACGCTGTCGGCCGTGGCAACGTGTGCGCCCCACCAGCTGTCGTCCACTGGTTCGCCCTTGGCGCGGGCTCCGATGACCGCGCTGGCGATCCGGGCCTGGTACTTGCCCTGGTGGGTGAGGAGGGCACGGTGGTTGACGTCGCCCACGGCGTAGAGCCAGCCGCCGTCCACGGCGGTCACCTGACAGGTGTCGTCCACGGTCAGCCAGTCACCCGGGGTGAGGCCGACGGTCTCCAGGCCGACGTCCGACGTGCGAGGAGCCCGTCCGATGGCGAACAGGATCTCGTCGGAAGTCAGCTCTCCACCGTCCGCAAGGTCGATCCGCAGCTCGCTGCCGGCCCGTGCCACCGACGTGACCTTCGTTTCGAAGCGCACGTCGACGCCGGCCTCGCGCAGGCTCTGCGCGACCATCTCCCCTGCGAAGGGCTCCATCCGGTGCAGCAGTCCGTCCTCGCGGACGAGAAGGGTCACCCGGGAGCCGAGCGCCTGCCAGGCAGTGGCCATCTCGATAGCCACCACACCCCCGCCGACCACGGCCAGCCGCCCCGGCACCTCGTGGGCGCTGGTCGCTTCCCGGCTGGTCCAGGGGCGCACCTCCGCCAGCCCTTGCAGGTCCGGCAATACCGCGCTGGTGCCGGTGCAGAGGGCGACGGCGTGGCGGGCGGACAGTCGGATCCTCTCGCCATCGTGGGTCTGCACCGTGACCTGCTTCGGTCCGTCGAGGCGTCCGTGACCGCGTATGAGGTCGACGTCCTCCTGCTTCAGCCATTCGACCTGGTCCTCGTCCTGCCAGTGGCCGGACATGGCATCACGGTGCGCCAGGACGGCGGCGACATCTAGGGGTCCTTGCACCGCCTGGCGCAGTCCAGGGACACGTCGCGCATCCGCGCGCGCCACTACCGGCCGCAGCAGCGCCTTGCTGGGCTCACAGGCCCAGTATGAGCACTCGCCACCGACCAGCTCACCCTCCACGATCACCGTACTCAGACCGGTGGTGTGGGCACGGTCGGCCACATTCTCACCGACCGGCCCCGCGCCGATGACGACCACGTCATAGACAAGGGATACGTTCTGCATGACTACTGCTTTCCTTCTGTTGGGTGTGGACCAGACGGACGCGGGCCGGACCACGCCTCGCCGTCGGACCTTGTGATGTTCCGTCGGCGGCTGCAAGGGCAAGAGCGGCCCTGCGGAGCACGACCTGGTCAAGATCGGCCGTCGGCTTGCGGATCTGGGCAGCGACACGCGGCCACCGCACGAACTTGCGGGGACCACACGCCCCTTGACCGTCCTGCGGTGCCACGCTGCCTCAGTACTCGTGGTACACGCCGTCGCGTGGACCTGTGCACGCCCTCGTCCTCTGTCAGCGGCCCGGGAACCGCTTCGTGATCTCCTGCAGCACCCAGCCGTTGCCGTCCGGGTCGCTGAAGGAGGCGAAAGAAAGGTAGCTACGACGTTCGGGGTCCGGTCCAGACACTCGCCCCTCCGTCCCGGGACGGTCGAACACGCCGCTCACGTCATGGAACACCTCACTCACGTCGGCGCCCCGGTCAAGGAGTTCGGCTCGGGCCTCGTCGATGTCGCTGACCACGAGGTACAGACCCTGGGCGGACCCCGGCTCGGCTGAGCTGACACCGGTGCCGAAGATGACCGAGCAAAGAGAACCGGGAGGGGTGAACTGCACTACACGGAAGCCCTCGTCGACGACGAAGTCACCGTCCGGTCGCCACCCCAGTCCCTCGTAGAAGCTCTTGGCCTTGTCAACGTCAGCGACGGGTATCACGACGACCTCTAGTTTCATTTCCATGATCGTTGCTCCTGTTCCGTTTCATTAGCAGCCTCGGTTCTTGCCTCCAACAATGCAGGGAATCGAAACAAAAGGTCCAGTTAGTTATATTTTGCCTACCTTGAAGAATCACTGAATCGCCCCTGCTCACACCTCCGCAAAATCCCCTGCAGGAACTCGGGGTTGCTCACATGGGCCAACGGCGCGCCAGCAGCCCCCGACGACCGCCGCAGTCGCTCTCCGTGACACCGCGATCACGAAAAATCGATGACTGTGCGGACTCGCACAAGTGAAACTCCGTCCCCAAATCAGGCGCCCCGCCGCTGCGGGCGAACCGGGTTCCCGGCGAGACGGCGGGCGGAGTCGCCCGGCCGAGAACGAAAGCAGACCGGACACGATCTCCAGACCATGCCGCCGAGCAGCAGCGGCAACGACGCCACCCATCGGCCGGAACCTTCACCCAAGTCCTGCTCGGCCGAGCACGGTTCGGTCGACATCTTGACCTGATACCCAGTCAGTTTGTCGTTCCGGAGGAGCAGACGGTCTGCGTATGCCACGTTCACGTCGCGTACCCGACTTGGCCTTGGCCCTCGGGATCAGCAACCATGTGCGTACATGCCTTGCCGTCCTCATCGCTCGGCCCGGCCCATTCGCCCTACTGGACCGGGCAGGGCACCGGCTATGCAGGCACTGCCGGCGCGGGTCCGCCACGTGCTTCGAGTCCCCCGACGCGACCCTCGGCCCGGACGTTGCCTCCAGCGAGGACGGCTGTTTCTGCTGGTCGGCAGGGGCCGGCCGCAGGTGGTGCAGGTGCCGGTCCAGCACCTCAACAGGTCCTGGAGCTCGTCGAGGACCTGGCAGAGGGTCAGGCCGGCATCTGCGCTTTTGGGTCGAGCCGCCGCAGGGTGAGGAAGGCCTGGGCGGCAGTGACGAAGGTGACGTGGTGGTGCCAGCCGCGCCAGGTACGGCCCTCGAAGTGATCCAGGCCCAGGCCGTGCTTGAGTTCGCGGTAGTCGTGCTCGATCCGCCAGCGCATCTTCGCCCACCGCACCAGGTCGGCGACCGGGGTGGTGGCAGGCAGGTTGCTCATCCACTAGCCGGTCGGCTCGGCCGCCGTCTCGGGCTGTTCGACCAGCAGAGTCCGCAGCGGCAGAACTCCGTCCCACCGGTTGCGTCCTCCGGCCTGTTCCTGGGCGGTTCGGCAAGCTTCCTTGCCCGAGGGCCGCACCTGAAGCACGGCGAAGTACGAGGTTATCGTGCCCTTGCTGCCCTGCCGCCAGTGACCTTCTGGAACACGGCGCTCTCTTCAACGAGGTCTGGCAGCGGCCGCGGTGCCTCGGGGTACCGGGGCAGGGTCGGGGGACCCAGCCCGCCATAAGCAGGTTGATACGGCTCCGCGTCGGCAGGCCGTGCGATCTCTTTCGGGTCGAGCAGGAGCAGGGCGTCGCGGGACAGCTCGCGCCGTCCTCGGCGGTGAGGGAGTACACAGAAGGGGGGCGGCTGTCCTGTTCGAGCGGTGACCAGACGGTTCATCGGCTCGTCGTCCGACAAGAGCACGGCACCTACCGGGCAGGCGTGATGCGCTCTCAGATCTGCTGCTTCTGCAGTACGGCCGTCTCAGCAGCCTGATGAAGAAGCTCCTGGAAGCAGCGGATGTCGGGTCGCCGGGACGTGCCGCTCTGGCTGACCGAGTAGACGGTGCGAGTTACCGGGTGAAGGAGACGGTGCAGGCTGATCGGCCCGGGCAGCGTGTCCGGCAATGTCATCCGGGGAAGCAGGGCTGCTCCGGCGCCTGCGGCAACCAGCGCCGCCAGCACTGAGAAGTCGCTGCTGCGGGAGCGGATGGTCGGCACGAAACCGGCCGCGCCGCAGGCACGCTGGATCATCTCGTAGCAGGACGTCTCCGGTCCGGGCGTGAGCCAGACACTGTCGGACAGGCGCGCCAGGTCCACGCTTTCACCCGGCTTCAGCCCCATGCGTGCGGCGTGTTCGGGATGCAGCGCAAGCAGGACGGGTTCCTCAAGGAGCTTGGTCTGCTCACATCCGCTGGGGAAGTCCCGTGGCAAGACCGTGTATCCGTGGACGACGGCCAGATCGACGTCCCGTCGACGCAAGGCCTCAAGGGCCCTCTCGGGCTCCTGCTCGAAGAGTTCCAGCGTCAACGAGCCTTCGGTTTCCGCCTGTGCATCCAGGATCTGTTTCCACACCGGAGCGATCAAGGCGCGGGCCGCGGACGCGAAGGCGGCGACGCGCACGATGCCGTGACCGCGCCCGCGCATGGCCTCCAGATCCGATTCTGCGGCTGCCAGGTCGCTCAGCACGATTTCGGCATGGGACACCAGCAGCTCACCGACAGGGGTCAGATGCAGAGTGCGCCCCCGCTTCTCCACGACGGGCAGCCCTACTTCCCGTTCCAGCGCAGCCAGTTGCTGAGAAATGGCGGGAGCGGTCAGATACAGCGCTTCCGCTGCGGCCGCGACCGTGCCGTGGGTGGCCAGGTACTGCAGGACTCGAAGTCGTCGCACGTCAAGCATGAACGTTCCTTACGCATTCCCTGTGAATAGTTCAAGCATAGCCATTCTTCGGGCACCCTCCACAATGGCTGCCCGCATTCCGATGTTTACATTTCGAATTACAGGAGAACTGTCACGTCCGGAAATTATTCAAAGGGATTCCTGCCGATCTGTTCGGCGAATCTTCTCGTCGATGCGTCCAGCGGCTTCATTTCATCGGCCCTTCGCCCGGGAGCACTGGCTCTGCCGGCTTCGTTCTGTCAGTAACCACACTGTCACCGCACCCCATCATGGCGACTGTCGCCTCGGTGGCCGCACCCGGCCAGGCAGCCAGGGCCCTGGGAGACGCGGACGCCGGCCTGGCCCTCGGGTGTTGCTTTCCCGTACCGCGTCCGGAGCGCCATGTGTTCGCGAACATCGGTCAGTGGCTCACCCTCCCGGGCGGTAGTTGCTGTTCGGCCCAGATGATCTTGCCGGCCGTTGTGCGGCGAGTGCCCCACCGGCGGCTCAGCTCGTCGATGAGGAGCAGCCCGCGGCCGTCTGGGTCGGTGCTGTGGGGATGGCGTACCTGCGAGAAGCTACCGATGGTGTCGTGGACCTCGCAGGTCAGGACCTGGTGCCGGATCAGGCGTAGCTGGATCGGCCCCTTGCCATGACGGAGGGCGTCGGTGATGAGTTCGCTGATGATCAGTTCCGTCTGCTCGTGCAGTTGCTCCAGCCCCCAGTGATGCAGCTGGCGGGTGGCTAGGGCCCGGGCGCCACGAACGTCGGACAGGTTTCGCGCAAGCTGCCATGTGGCGACCTGGCCGGGGCCGAGCGAACGGGCGCGTGCGAGAAGCAGGGTGGCGTCGTCGCCGGGTGCCTGGAGGGGCATCGTGTCCATCGCGGCCGAGCAGAGGTCCTCCAACGGGAGGCCGGGTTGTGTCAGGGCACCGCCCAGACGATTCATGCCCTCGTCGAGGTCGTGGCCACGGTTCTCGATCAGACCGTCGGTGTAGAGGGCGAGCACGCTTCCCTCCTGCAGTGGCAGGGTCACGGACTCGAAGGGCACCAGCCCCACGCCGAGCGGGACTGCGGCGCGCAGTTCGGGAAAACTGACGCCGCCGATCGATGATCGCGGGCGGCGGGTGGCCGGCCCGCGCGATCGTGCACTGCCGGGTGACCGGGTCGTAGACGGCGTACAGACATGTGGCGGCCATCGTGCCGGCCGCCGGGTCCCTGTGCTCGGCATCCGTCTGGGCAAGACTGATGACCTGCTCGTCGAGGCGGCTGAGCACTTCCTCGCACGGCAGGTCCAGATTGGCGAGTGTGCGTACGGCGGTGCGGAGCTGGCCCATGGTGGCGGCCGCGGTGATGCCGTGCCCCACCACGTCGCCGACGACCAGGGCGACCCGTGCTCCCGACAGTTGAATCACGTCGAACCAGTCGCCTCCGACGCCGTGCTGGCTGTCAGCCGGCAGGTACCGCCAGGCGACGTCGGCGGCGGATCCGCCGGTTGGGTGGTGTGGGAGCAGGTGGCGCTGCAGGGCCGGTGCCGCGAAGCGCTCGCGGGCGTACTGGCGGGCGTTTTCCATAGAGAGCGCCGCCCAGCTGACCAGTTCCTCGGCCAGGAGCAGATCGTCCCGATCGAACGGCGCACGGTCTTCGATGCGTGTGAACACTGCCATCCCCAGCACAGCGCCCCGGACGTGGATCGGGACGATCATGGCGGAGTGCATCGAGTGTCCGCTGCTCTCCCGCGTCTGTGCCGACTCGTCGTGTGACAGCCAGCTGTCGGGAGAGCAGTGCAGCATCGGCTCGACCCGGGACCCGCCGGAGCGCAGGACGCTGACGAAAGGCGAGGTCGGCGGGACGACGACTGTCTCTCCCCGCGCGTATAGGGGTGCGGGTATCGCCTGGCCGGTCGAGGCCAGACCTGCGCGGCGGAAGCCGGGGATGTCTCTGCTCTGCGGGGCGGCGCGGGCCAAGGGTTCCTCTCCGCGGAAAACCGCCTCTGTCAGGTCGACGGTGACGTGGTCTGCGAGGAGCGGAACCGCGAGGTCGGTCAATTCCTGCCCAGTCCGCATGACGTCCAGGGTCGTCCCGATCCGTCGGCTCGCCTCTCCCAGGATCGCCAGACGCTCTCTGGCTCGCCGGTTCTCGGTGACATCTACGCTCACCACGCAGACGCCCAGTCCACGGCCGGCTGCGTCGTCGAGCCGGAAGAAGGAGGCCGCGAAGGTGCGGTCCTCGCGGGCGTCGGTCGGCATGAAGGATCGGAATTCCACGTTGACCGTCGGGACGCCGCTCAGCAGCACCTGTCGCATGAGTGCCTCGAGCGTCGTGGCCTCCGTGCCGGGCACCGCCTCCGTCAGCCTGCGCCCCAGCCTCTGCTCGGCTGCGATACCGTCCCTGATTCCCTGGACGTTGTTCACCCAGATACAGCGCAGTTCGGTGTCACGAATCACGAGGCCGACCGGCAGGTGCGGTGACGCATCAGGCTGGGGTGAGGCATGCTCGACGGCCTCGGTCGCCGAAACGACCCACCGGGTTCGGCCGTTGTGTCCGGACAGCGACTGCACCCACAGGTGCACCTCGATCGTGCGGCCGTCCCGGTGCCGGATCTTGGCGGAGCCTGACCAGGGAACCGACGCGCTGTCGGCTCTCGGGAACACCGTCAGGCTGATCCGGGTCTCAGCAGCCGCCAGCAGGACGGCGGCAGAGCGGCCCACGACGTCGGCGGCGCAGTAGCCCACGAGCCGCTGGGCGGTCTGCGTCCAACCCACCACCGTCCCCCGCCCGTCGAGCAGGGCTATCGCTGGCCCGGCCGCCTGGGAGGCGACCTGCGCCGCGTCGATTGCCGTGTGCGTGCTCATCAGTCATTTCTTCCGGTGTCCCCTCGGTGAGGTTCGCGGGGTACTTGGCGTCGGTCGTATGCCGCTTCTTCGCACGCGGCGTTATGCGGCGCTGCTCACTGGCAGGCTTCCTCCACCGCAAGGAGCACCCAGGTGGACTTCGTGCCGTCTCGGTTCACGCTCGTTCCCCACTCCTTGGCGAAGTGGTCGATCAGGAGCATGCCTCGTCCGTGCTCCGCGGCAGCCGACGGCTGCCGGGTGGCAGGAAGGACAGGCGAGCCGTCGCTCACGTTGATGCGGAGCCCGTCGTCGCCGTACTCCAGCGTGAAGCTGATGCGGCCATGAGCGGCGTGCACCACCGAGTTGGCGACCATCTCGGACACGCACAGCTCAGCCGCCTCGACCAGGCACGGCAGATGCCACAAGGCAAGGGACTCGGCCACCATGTGCCGGGCACGCGGGACCTCTTGCTCATCGGTGGCGAGGACCTCTGCCAACAGCGTCCGACGATCCGCCTCTGCCACGATCATCGGAACTCCCAGTGATGCGATCCGGGAACGCGCTCAGTGACACCAACGACGTCGCGTTGCGGGCAGAGCATGAAACGGTGGGCAGCGCCGCAGTTCGGCAGCTTCGTTTCAGGATGCCGGGGCCAGTGCCTGCACATGGTCAACTCCTTGTCGGACGGAGTCTCCGGGCTGTGCCGTCGAATCGTTGGGCGGCCTACGGAACCTGTCGGTTCGCCATCGGCTCGGAAACGCACATCGTGTTTCATCCACCTCCCACGGTGCGCGCAGCAAACCAAAAGGTCCAGTTAGTTGTTCTAGCCTCATCGAATAAGAGGTCTTAATTGTTGTCCGAAATTCTGCGACGCCGCCTCCCGCTCCCACGCGTGGCACCGGCCCGCAACGACCCTCCTCGAGAGGGGCCTGCGTGGTTACAGATTCCCTGGCCTCGACGCATCGGCCGACGGGGCCTGTCGTTACTGTCGACGGCCGGCACTTCCGGCACCCGTCGGATCGCCGCGCTGGCAAGCGCTCGATCAGCAGGAATCAACTACCAGGGCAACCCACTCCCCCCATTCATAAACAACGCTTCATTTATATCCAAGAATAAGTAACTGGACCTTTATCGCCTTGCGGGCCATCGTTATTGCCATGAGAAGCACCGGAACCCGCAGCTTCCTCGCCCTGGCAGGGGTCGTCGTCCTCTGGGCCTCGGCTTTTCCGGCCATCCGCGTCGGGGTCGACGGCCTGGGCGTGGCCGGAC
>NZ_JBVHQG010000029.1:0-19918 GCF_055567535.1 Streptomyces sp. NPDC026538 | reverse complement strand
CGTCACGACCTGCCCCCATCCTCGCCGCTCAGTCGAGAACGCATCCTCGCAGCGCACAACCATCTGACCAAGCACGTCATTCTGAAACGATCAGTTAGCGCATCAGCGATCTCCGACCAGGCAGCCGCGTCCTTCCGGCCCGCACCCCCTGTCGGTCGACCTAGTACGGCCCGAAGTCCACCGTCTCACCGCGCTCGATCCGCGCAAGCACGCTGGGCTGTCCGGCTGACATCTGACCTCAGCCGTCCGCCGCCCCCGCCGCCCGCAGCACCCGTTGCGCCGCGACGTCGACGTCGACGCGTCCCGCCGGGTCACCGTCGCGGCTGCGTACGGCGGCACGGACCAAGGCCAGGTAGTACACGGCCGGGGCACACGGCGTCCATGTGTCGACGTGTTTGTTCAGCAGGAACGAAAGCACGGAGTCGGGGTCGGCAGGCACGAAGTCGTACTCGTCGTGCACCCACTTGTCCTCGATTCCGCGGGCCCATCGCTGGCGCAGTGCCCGCTCGTCAAGGTCGTGGAGTTCCGCGCTGAAGAAGGCCGCCCACTGGTTGTTCCGGAGGTCCAGGCCGAAGCCGAGAAGTTCGAGGTCGAGGCTGTCCGCCGCCTGAATCGCCAGTTGCTCGTGCAGGGCGCGCCGGGCCACGGCGTGCAAGCTGATCCGCCTGTCTGGCCCGAGGTCATCGTTGAGCGCCATGCCTACGTTCGCCGAAGAGTTCCAGCGTGAGCGGTTCGGTCCCGCGACGTTGCCGCTGCGGTGCGAGAACAACATCTTGCCGTCCCTGCGGGTCCGCACGGCCACGTGAACCCCGAAGCCGCAGGACATGAACGACGGGGCCTGGACGGGGTCCTGGTTTTCCAGGTACTGCTGGCGCAGAGTTAGCCCGTTCGTCTGCGGGCGGTCGAGGTTGAGGGACGCGGTCAGGAAGTCGAAGTAGTCGGCATCCCGTAGCGAGAGCGTGACGATCGGCGACTCGCCGATGTGAGTGCGGGAGACGGTCAGTCCGTCGACGGCGAAGCGGCGGGAGTTCCAGCTGTGTGGTCGGCCCGCCGCCTCCTTCTGCCGCTCCTCGTCCTCGATCGTCCGTCGCCAGCCTGCGATCTCCTCGGGGAACGTCACGCGCTCCGGGGTGTAGCGGATGCGGACGTTCTCCTCTTTGATGGGGCGGGTTCCGTCACCTTCGTAGATGTGGCAGTCGGTCGGATGGCCGAACAGCGTGAAGGAGTCACGCGGCCCCGTGCGGGTCCCGCTGTCGTGCTTCGGCCGGATGAGCCAGGACAACGCCGCGGGCGGAACCGCCGGGCGTGCGGAGGCCGGCGACGCCCGGATCGCGCGTACTAGTTGCCGAAGACTTTCCTCGTACTCATCCGGCGTCATCCCTCCACGGAAGTCGAAGTACTCCCACTCGGCGATGAAGGAGGGGACTCTCGTCATACCCCCCCAGAGCACCGGGAACACCCGCGTGCGGCCGTCCGCGGTGGCCGCCTCGAACTCCCTGGTGGCCCACTCGGAAGTCAGCCACCCCGGACTCACCACGGCCACCATCGCATTGGCCTTCGCCAGCCCGTCCCGCAAGCCTGCGGCCACATCCTGTCCAGGGGACAGTTCCCAGCGGTCGAGCCACACCTCAAGCCCTCGCCGCTGAAGATCTTCGGCCAACGTGACCGCCCATTGCCCGTCCTCATGCGCGTACGAGACGAACACGTCGTAGCGCTCCGGGTTCGGGAAGAACGGCTGCTCTGCCGCACCCGACGTGGAGAGAAAAACCTCCCCGCCTGCTCCGCCATACCGTGAGCCGAGGAACTCCGACATTTTTCGCCGCACCTCGCTCAGATCGATGAAGCGGCCACTGCCGACGGTCACGGGAATAACGGACAATGCGTGAGCCAGCGCCTCGATGAACCGGCTTCCCTCCTCCGACTCGTAACTGACGGAAACGCTGAGCACTGACAGCTCGACGCCGTGCCGAGAGGAACGGACGAGCCGCCGAAAGACGTCGTCGCCGGCGACATCCGGATCGCCGACACACGTGTCCATGAGGAGCAGCAGATGCCCGACTCCGCTGCGGAGCAGGCCCTCGAACGCCACCTCGGGGATCAAGGTGGTGCGCGTGTCCTGTCGCACGCTGTCGGAGGCCAGCAAACGCATTTGCCCGCCCACACGCTCGGCGTTTCCGGCGAAGTACACGACGACCACGTCGGCGGGACCCAGTGAGGCGTCGACAGCCCATTCACGCAGGCCCTGCACCAGCTCGGCGCGTTTCGGATCGGCGGCCAGTTCGAGCAGTACGTGTGCGTAGCCAAGCCTGTCGAAGATGTCGTGCACACGCACGATGCCCGGCCGCACGCCAGGGAGGTCACTCAGCGACGGGTCCTCATGACGCGAGACACCGATGGTTACGAGGAAGCGGCGCCCCTCCGTGTCCGAGCCAGATGGGACCGAGATCTGCCCTGCGGATTCTGTCGAGGGCTTCAGCACCAGGTCGTCCACCGGCGTCCGTACGCGCGGTGTCGCCGGGACCATGTGCCTGCCCTGTCGTCGGCGTACGAGGTTGTGCACCTCCGCCCAGTGACGCGCGCCGATCGGCAGGGCGAGCGTTCCGTCGGGGTCCCGCACGGCGGCCGTGAAACGAGCGCCGCTCGTCGGAGCGTTCCGGTCCACGTACGCCGAAACCGCGGCGATCACTTCGTCGGCCTCGTCCCGCCGGATGGTGCTCAGCAGGCGCTCCCGTACGCCCGGAACGAACTCGTAGGCATGGTTCAGCGCGTCGTTCGGGCGGCTGCCGCCGTTCACCTTTCGCAGCAGTCCGCTGTAGACGATCTCCGCCAGGTCGGACAGCGGGCTGGCTGGCAGCATCGCGGACTGCACAGTCCGCATCACCCCGAGATTGAGCGGGGCGGCGGCGAGATACGCGGCGAGTCGGAGGACATCCGGCTGCGCCTGGGCCTGGAAGTCCTCGAACGTGATGCTCCGGTCGGGTATGTCGATGTCCCCGGGCGCATCGACGCGGTGGTGCGGAGACACGGGTGACACGGGCAGCAGCATGGCCGCTCCGTCGAACGCGGCCGGTTGCGCGATCGCGTGTGCCCACGGCCCCAGCCATTCCGGAGTGACCCCCAGCACCGGTACCGGGACGCGGTGTCCCACAACGGGTGGCCGCAGCCCGTAACCCGCATACAACAAACGGGAATTGGGACTACCCGCCTCTGTGCTGCGAAAGCGCCCTGGTTCGGGTGCCAGGGCTGTCCGTGCCCACACGTTCTCGGGGAGGGTCTGGAGAACGGCTGTCGGGCCGTGGTCCGCCCACGTCCGCAGCGCCTCGAGCATCGGGCCGGTGCGCCAGGCCGGTGCCACGCCGTCCGTGAGGACCAGGGTCACCGTGCGGCCGGTCGGATCGACGAGCGACCCCGTCGAGCGAAGCGCCTGCAACGACGGTGACGAACCTGTTCCTGTTCCGATCCCGGGGTCGCCGTCGCCGCGGGGGGCCAGACAGTGCAGCCGGACATCGCGGAACGCGCCGAGCTGGAGCAGCAACGTGCGCAGCTCGCGAGCGAGCGGCTCCCAGAAGACGGCGCTCTCACCGTAGGAGTCCAGGACGATCCGAACGTCGAGCCATCGGTCCGCCGCCGGTGCGAGGACCGGGATCCAGTGATCGTGATCGGCGATCCGGCTGACGGTGGCGTCCTCGTCCAGGACAGTCCGGACCCCGGAGGGAACGCGTCGTTTGAGCGGGCGCAGAGCACGCGCCAGTTCGCGGCGGCGCGGCAGCGTCGGCGGTCCCGTGACGCGGACCGGCGCCGCCTGTTCGACCTGTGGCTCCTCCTCTCCGTCCGGGAAGGGGCGCCTGGGCACGTACAACCGCGTGGCCTCGGACTCGGAGCGGTCGTCGTCACCGGCCTCTGGTGGCTCCTGTTCGGTGCCGCCTTCCAGGGTGGGCGGCGTCGAACGTCCACCGGTCGGCACGGCGGTCGACGAGGTCCGCCCCCTCTCTTCGGGCAAGTGCCGTGCCAGCCAGATGAGTTCGGCGACCTCGCGAGGTGTGGGCGGCTGCTCTGCCGGACACAGGTCGGCGAGCAACGCACCGAGCCGCTCGATCACTGTTTCGCCGGAACCGTCGTATTGAGATGCTGGAAGACCAGTTCGCTGAGCCGATCGAGGCTCGGCGCACCGTCACCTGTCGTACGGCTCACCAGGTAGACGGCGTTGAGAAGCTGGTCGGTGGCCAGCTCGCCGGAAGCAGCGTGGCTGAGGAACCGGTTAATGACTTCGTCCACGTCCTCGGCCGCAGTGGGGAGATGCGCCTTCACGATCGTCCGCAGCCGTTCGTCGCTGTCGACGGCGGGGAGATTGAGCCTGACACAGCGGCGAAGGAACGCGGGTGGGAACTCGCGTTCGCCGTTGCTCGTCAGGATGACGAAGGGGAAGGTGCGGCAGCGTACCTTGCCGCTCACGACCTTGACCGGTTCGCCGTCGTCCGCCGGGCGGACCCGGACCGTGGGATGTCTGTCGGCCACCCGGGAGAGCTCCGGGATCTCGAACATGCCTTCCTCGAAGACATCGAGGAGGTCGTTTGGCAGGTCGATGTCGCTCTTGTCGATCTCGTCGATGAGCAGGACGCGCGGCAACGCGTACGGCGCCAGGGCCGTCCCGAGCGGCCCGAGCCGCAGGTAGCGCCCGATGTCCGTGGCGCGCTCCTCTTCCTCCTCGGGACCCGGTGGGGCGTCCCTGGCCGCGCGGGAGACTCCGGCGTCCTCCAGACGGCCCAGGGAGTCGTAGTGATAGAGACCGTCGCGCAGTCCGGTCTTGCTGTTGATCGGCCAGCGCAGCACCGTGCCCAGCTTCAGTTCCCGGGCGACCGCGTAGGCCAGCGTGGACTTGCCTACGCCGGGATCGCCCGTCACCAGCAGGGGGCGGCGCAAGTAGAGGGCCGTGTTCACCGCCTCGA
Organism: Streptomyces sp. NPDC026538; assembly: GCF_055567535.1. Lineage (NCBI taxonomy): Bacteria > Bacillati > Actinomycetota > Actinomycetes > Kitasatosporales > Streptomycetaceae > Streptomyces > Streptomyces sp. NPDC026538. The sequence goes on along the minus strand of NZ_JBVHQG010000029.1, from coordinate 14,972 downwards.
CCGTGACCTCCTCGGCCTTGTACGCGTCGGCCTTCGGCAGTCTCCGGTCCCCGTGGGACTCAACGTCCCGGTCGAACGGCGTCACCTCACCGGTCTGTTCGAAGTCCCGCCACGGCGGCGGGGCCGGCAGGCGATCGATGCCGTCGTGCGGCTCACGCACACCTTGATAGATCCGCCACTCGCTCATCGGGAGCGTCCTTCCTGGGCCGGGGCCAAAGGCGATCGAGGGATTTGGCGCCGCGGGTCGTCCCACAGCAGAACGATGTCGCCACCGAGGTGCCCCTCCCTCTTCGGGGGCTTCTCCGCATCGACGCGCAACCGGCGGATCCGCTCGGGCAGGTTGTCCCGCCGCGCATCGTCCAAGGAGGCACACAGCTCGGTGAAGAATCCGTTGCGGCAGGCCCGACGGCCCGGCGCCCCGCACCTGTCGCCGTCGGCACGCTCACAGGCCGGGCTGCCCCGCCGCCACATCATCATCGGTACTCCGGACGCGACGGCCACCTGGTAGGCGTCCGAGACCGGTGGCGACTGCGGCGTACCCGCGAGCGCGAGCGCGCCCAATGCCGGGTCGTTGTCGAACGAGGCGTCCAGCGCGGCCTGATGCTGGTCACCTCGGCCGCACACGCACACCATCATGTCGCCGACCGCCTTGCCGTCCAGTTGCTGCCAGCGCTCAGCCCACGCCGCATGCAACGAGGGCGCCTCGTGTCGCTCCAGCGGCCGGACGACCACCCGTTGCTTGCGGCCCAGCGAGAACCAAGGCAACTGCGGCCAGAGCTTGAGATCGGCGAAGCCTTCGTCGAGTGCCTCCACGGGAAGGATCAACTCGATCAGACCGGGGCTGGTGGCCCCACCCATGATCTCGATCTGCGCGGGCAGCAGCTCCGCCAGATGCTTAACCGCCCGGTCCAGGGGAAGTGCGTCCGACTCCGGGGCGGCCGGACTGATGTCGCTCGCCGAACGGTATCGCCACACCATGACGTGGTACAGCTGCCGGTCGCGCATGGAGTGTCGAATCCTGCCGATGATCGAGGGCTGGGCTTTCGGCCCGGGCCGCTCGGCCAGACGTTGCTGCATCGTGTCACCGAGTCCCAGCCTGCCCGCCGTGATCAGCACTCGGTCGCGCAGCTGCTGGACAGCGCCTTGCCAGGCCGGCCCCGCTGTCGCGCCCCGGCGGGTGAGGTCGGCGGCGAAGGCCAGCTCGTAGGGAAGCCCACCGTCCTCGGGCGGCATCTGGGCGGCCAGTTCGGTGAAGACGTCACGGTGGTCCAGCAGCGGGTACGGCGCGGGCGGGAGGGCGCCTTCGACGGCCGCGGCGAAGAACGCGGCGAGATGGTTGCTCGTACCGGAGAGGGTCTCGTCCATCGGGTCCTCCGGCAACTGGGAGATGAGTGCCAGCAGTTGCCGCTCTTCGGTGGAGTTGAGCGCCGTGTCGAGGCCCTCGTCGGCCCCGCCCGCGTCATGCCTCATGACGCGGTCGGACAGCCGGGACCATCGGTCGTCCTGCCCGTGAAAGGCGTCGTGTGCCCGGATGAGGTTGCGGTAGACGTCCGGGTCCAGCAGCCTCAGGGCGCTTACGGGGGTACCCAGACCTCCCATGGATGTGTTCCGCAGTCTGGTCGCCTTGACGATCGCGCAGACACCACCGGACTCGTGGCTCAGCACCGGGCCACCGGACAGCCCCTTGTTGACCTCGCCGCCCACTAGCTCCAGCATCTCGCCGACCTGCAGTTTCTGGGTGCCCCCGCGGACGAGGGCGGCGGAGCGCTCGGACGCGCTGCCGGGCTCATAGACGTCGGAGAAGCCGATCGCGGTCAGGCCGGCGTCATGCGAAGGAGGCACGGTATCGAGCCAGACACACGGGTGACCCGAGGGGGCGTCGAGGAGCCGTACGACAGCCAGATCCGGAAACGGCCACAGCTCCCTGCCCTTGGGCGGGGCCGACGCGGTCAGCACGATTCCCTCGAACTCCGTGTCCTCCCAGAAGACGGGCAACCGAGTCCCTGGCTGCGCCCCCGCCACATGGGCGCAGGTCACAACGTGGCCCGGGGCGACGAAGAAACCCGTCCCCTGCGAAACCCCCTGCACGCGCACGCGACAGGAGCCTAGGTGTTCCTGAAGAAGGGACAGGGGTGAGGGCCTACGCACAGCGGACGGCCTCAGTCCTGAACCGGTGGCACCGGGGGTACGGCCGGGGGCTGTGCCGGCTGCGGTGGCACGACCGGTGTCGCCGGTGTGGCGGGTAGCCCCTGGCCGTTCCAGGTCAACGTCACCTTGAACGCCGCCTTGCCGCTGCCGCCGACTACTGCGGCGACAATGCCGGCCTCACCAACGGCCAGTTCTAGACCGAACTCGACACTGGTCTCGTCGGGGCGGGCCGACGCCACCGCATTGCGCACATTGGAGGCGACGGTCTGGAGCGCCTCCTGGAACCCGTCGAGCTTTTCCGTGATCCGCTCGCCGAGACCCGAGTCGCTCGGCCCGTCGACGCCTTCGTCGACCGTTGCCCAGATGACCCTCTCGTCCGGCATCTGCAAGCGCACGAGCTGCGACATGACTCCCCCTCAACTGCTACGTGTGGCAGGTCACATCGTACGAGCCGTGCGTCGATTCCGAAGACCGATCACAAATCACTGCCTCGTGCCGGGGTCACGCTCGACCGCACGGTGCCGTCTCCCGGAGCCGGCCTGATCCACACGACACTCCCCATCGGCGCGACCTTCAGCAGGAACGGTTGGGCCACGATGCCGCGCACCAAAGGATCGAAGTCGGCGACCAGCAGCCGGGCGAGCTCCAAACGCGATTCGTAGATCACGTGATCCCGGAGCGTCGCCGACCAGCATGTGCCGGAACAGTGTTTCTGCCCGTTCTGCCAGCGAAACATCCGCCAAGGGGCGGCCGACTGGAGCGACACCGCTGCCACAGATTCCCAAGGCCGTTCCTCAACTCCGCCGCCGTGCCCACGGAAGCAAACTGTCGCTTTCTATACCCACCCCCGGGTCGGACTGTCCTCGACAGCACGGTGCTCCCGCCGACGCGGCGACGCACGAGGTCCAGCCGCGACCTACTGTCCTGTCGCAGTGCAGGTGTCTCTTGATCTTGTTGGGAGCTGCGGCGTTGCCAACTTGACTGCGACGGCCGGGGTGCGGCGTCGCAATCGATCGCGGCTTCTCGCTAGTCTTCTGAGTCAGGAATTCTGTTCAGATAACTGGCGAGGCGTTCGAGGATCTCGTCCGCCGTCTTCGTCCAGACGTAGGGCTTCGGATCGGTGTTCCAGGCGGCGATCCAGTTGCGGATGTCCTTCTCCAGGGCTTGGACGGACCTGTGGACGCCTCGCCGTATCTGTTTGTTGGTCAGTTCGGCGAACCATCGCTCGACGAGGTTCAGCCAGGACGAGCCGGTCGGTGTGAAGTGCAGGTGGAAGCGGGGTGGGCCAGGAGCCACTTCTTGAGGGCGGGGGTCTTGTGGGTGGCGTAGTTGTCGCAGACGAGGTGGACATCCAGGCCGGCAGGCACCTCTTTGTCGAGCTTGATCAAGAACTTCTTGAACTCCTCGGCCCGATGCCGACGGTGCAGGGAGCCGATCACTTTTCCGGTGGCGACCTCAAGAGCCGCGAACAGGGTGGTGGTGCCGGCCCGGACGTAGTCATGCGTCGCCCGCTCGGGAACCCCGGGCATCATCGGCAATACGGGCTGGGACCGGTCCAGGGCCTGGATCTGCGACTTCTCGTCGACACAGAACACCAAGGCCCGCTCTGGCGGGTCCAGGTAGAGGCCGACGACATCGTGGACCTTGTCGACGAAGTACGGGTCGGTCGACAGCTTGAAGGTCTCCGATCGGTGCGGCTGCAGTCCGAAGGCCCGCCAGATCCGTGACACGGACGACTGTGAGAGGCCCATCTCTTTGGCCATAGACCGCGTCGACCAGTGCGTCGCGTTCTTCGGAGTGGATTCCAGTGTCCTGGCGATCACCGCGGCGACCTGTTCGTCCGTCACTGTCCTGGGGCCGCCCGGACGTGGCATGTCTCCGAGACCGGCGATCCGGTACTGCACGAACCGGGCCCGCCAGCGGCCCACCGCATGAGGCGTGCAGCCGAGTTCAGCAGCCACGTCCTTGTTGGACGCACCCTCGGCGCAGGCCAGGATGATCCGACACCGCAATGCCCATGCCTGCGGCGTGGAATGCCGCCGCACCCACCCCTCGAGTGCGGCCCGTTCCTCGTCCGACAGCGTCAACTCGGCCTTCGGCCGCCCCGTCCGCGCCATGGAGCAAGCCTACACATCTGAACAGAATTCCTGACTCAGAAGACTAGTGTGATGCGCCAGAAATCCTGAAGGTTAGTTCTGCCCTGTCTTCTGGCTATCGGTTCCGACTTTGGTGAGGTAGTCGGCGAGGGAGTTGAGGATCTCGTCGGCGGTCTTGGTCCAGGTGAAGGGCCGCGGGTTCTTGTTCCAGGTGTCGATCCATGCGGTGATGTCGTCCTCCAGTGCCTTCACGGAGGTGTGGACGCCGCGGCGGATGAGCTTGTCGGTCAGCAGACCGAACCACCGCTCCACCTGGTTCATCCAGGAGGAGCCGGTGGGGGTGAAGTGGACGTGAAAGCGCGGGTGTCTGCCCAGCCACGTCCTGATCTCGGCGGTGTTGTGGGTGGCGTAGTTGTCGCAGACGAGATGGACGTCGAGCCCGGCGGGCACCGCTTTGTCGATCCGGATCAGAAACTTCTTGAACTCGATCGCGCGGTGGCGGCGGTGCAGTGCCGATATGACGGTGCCGTCGGCGATGTTGAAGGCGGCGAACAGGCTGGTGATGCCGTGCCGCAGATAGTCGTGGGTCCGGCGTTCGGGCATACCCGGCATCATCGGAAGCACCGGCTGGGACCGGTCCAGTGCCTGGATCTGGGATTTCTCGTCCACGCAGAGCACGACCGCTTTCTCTGGCGGGTGGTGGTACAGGCCCACAACGTCGACGACCTTGGCGACGAACTGTGGATCGGTGGACAGCTTGAAGGAGTCCTGCAGGTGGGGCTTGAGGTCGAACCGCTTCCAGATCCGGCCGATGGTCGACTTCGACAGGCCGGTGCGCTGAGCCATCGAGGCCCGTGACCAGTGAGTGTCCTGGCCCGGGACCGACTCCAGGGTGGCCACGACGACCTCCTCGACCTGGTCGAGGAGGATCGAGGGCGGCCGGCCCGAGCGGGGCTCGTCCTGCAGACCGTCGAGGCGTTTCGCGATGAACCGAGCCCGCCAGCGGTCCACGGTCGACCTGTCGATGCCGAGGTCGGCCGCGACCTGCTGGTTCGTCCCGCCCTCCGCGCAGCGCAGCACGATCTTGGCCCGTAACGCGAGGAACTGGGCGGTCTTCGCCTGGCGCGCCCACTGCGTCAACTGCCTGCGCTCAGCATCGTCCAGGACCAGGTCGGCCTTCGGCCGGCCGATCCAACCAGCGTCCTCAAGCCCGACCATCCGCTCCGCGGCGAAAGCCCGACGCCACTTGCCCACCGTCTTGGCCTGAACACCAACGACCCGCGTCACAGCCGCGTTTGACATACCGTCAGCACACGCCAGGATGATGCGGGCCTTCTCCGCTGACCGCCGGTGCGGCAATTCCGTCCGGCGCACCAACTCGGCACGCTCGGCCTCGGACAGCGTGATCTCCACAGCAGAAGGCCCCGAAGGCGACATGCCAACAGGGTAGTAACTAACCTTCAGGATTTCTGGCGCATCACACCAGACATCGGTCGAGCGGCAGCGGAGATCCTCACCCTCCCGAGCGATGGAACTGACAGGTGCCGTGAGAATCGAGCCCTCAGCGACACCCCCTTTGGGAATCCGCCCCGGTTCCTTGAGAGTCTGCCAGCTCCGATGAGACGGGACACCTACGGATCTCAGCTCCGCGTCGGATCCGACTCCGATCCGCTATCACTCGTGAGATTCCGACACAGAATCTGAGATCCCACAATGACTGTAGGATCTCGCGGCTCACGTCCTACGAAGGGACTCCGAACTGCGGCTTTTATGGAGTCTCATGCTCGTGTCCAGCCGTTCAGTCTCACGACCGTGTCCAAATCCTCGACATGGGACTTCGGACTGGATGGACCGACCAAGCGACAACTGGCTGGCCCCATGCCCACATGAGGCTGGCGCACGCCACAACGCCGGACCATGAAGTTGTCATTTGACAGCTGGGTTGGTCGCGATCAGTGCGTTGACTTGGCCCGACTGGATTGGGTTGCCAAGCATTTATTTCGCTCAGGTCCCCGTCCGGCGCTCACCCGTCCGCGACAGCTGGAACCTGTAGCGCAGGCCCTCGCCGACCGAGCGGAAGAAGTGGGCCGACCGGGGGTGGAGCGGGTTGGGTAGGAGGTGGATCTTCCGCAGGTCGGCGTCGAGGGCGTGGGAGACGTACAGGATGTGGTATGTCTCTCGCTTCTTCAGGGAGCGCGCCCGGGCAATCTCGGTGGGCGAGAGGACGAACTCCCCCTCGCCTCCGGCCGAGGACTTCACCTCGAAGAGCAGGCTCGACCGTTTCCTCTCGACGATGAGGTCGTAGCCGAGCGTGTCGTCGCCCGTGCCGTCACCCAGGACCTTGTTGCGGTAGCCCGACACCCACGCGCTCTCGTCCACGGCGTCGTACCGGTTCATGAGCCAGGCGAGGGCGGCGACCTCCCCCGCGAGTCCGACCGCGAGCGCCTGTGTGTCGGAGAGCTTGCCCCGTCGGCCAGCGGAGAATCCGGGGCGCCCGGCGCCGGGGAGCCGCTGTGTCTGCTGGCCCAGTGCGACGAGCGGGGCGTCGCCCGCGGAGCCGAGGAACTCGGGGGTGAGGCCGCCCCGTACGGCCTCCACGATCGCGTGGTAGTTGTCCTCCTCCGCCGACATCCTCGTGCGGTCCACCACGATGTGCCGCCGCTCCTCCTGCCGCAGCCGCCGCTCCCTCTTCTCCTGCCGTTCGGCGTCGTCCAGCTGACCAGTCGTCAGGCCGAGGTCTCCGGGTGTCAGGGCGAGCGGGACGGCGGCGGGCCAGCGGTCCCCGGTTCGGAGCCAGCGCAGCGTCGTGGCGTCGTCGAGCGGGAAAAAGTCGAGCAGCCCGGCGGCGGTGGCCTCGGTCGTGAGGTTCTCCGGGTCCCCCGGGAGGCCGGAGAGGGGCTCGCCGTGCGCGGCCTCCCACGCGTGGATCAGGGTCCGCGCGCGCTTCAGCCGTTCCAGGAGGAGGGGCCGGTTGGTCAGCCGGAGTTCGTCCACGGGCGTCAGCCCCGCGTCCGTACCGAGCGGCGGGGCCCCGAGTCCGGTGAGCCAGCGGTCGACGTGCGCCTGCATGAGGGCGGTCTCCAGATGGAGGTGTTCGTCCGCCCAGGCGGTGTCCGGCACGAGTCCGGTCAAATTCCGGTTCTCGGCGTACGAGGTCAGGGGGGCTCCGGACCGGAACGCGTCCAGGAAGCCGACCCGCAGCGCGTCCAGGATGCTTCGTCGCCGGCCGGCGACGAAGTGCCGGAACTCCTGCTCGATGCCCTCGGCGTTGCGCAGCGGCCGGTAGGTCGAACCGAGGGCGGCGATCGCGGCGTTGAGCTCGCGGAGCGACAGCGACATGGCCCTGCGGGCGGTGTCCAGGTCGGGGTGGCGGGCCGCCGCCCGCAGCGTCCGGTGGTCCGTCGGCGTCAGCCGGGCGGCGAGCCAGCGGTCCAGTTCGATCTCTGAGGCGAGGGCCTCGTCGTTGGACAGGAGGGCGTGGGCCGCTTCGAGGTCGAGTGTCGCGAGCAGTGGCACGAAGATGTCCAGGAGGGCGTCCAGGGGCTGTCGCAGGGTTGCGGTGATCTCGCGCACCCGGGCCCGGTCCTCGCCCAGGACGTCGGCGATCGCGTCGGCGTCCGGGCTCTGACCCGGGCCCCAGCCGGCCGTGTTCAGGTCGAGGAGGGCCATGCGGAGGGTGTCGGCGAGTTCGGGATGGTGGAGGAGTTCCATGATCCCCGCGGCGGACCGCTGGAGCAGGTCCTCCTCGCCCTGGCTGGGCCCCTCAAGCAGGAGAGTCGGGGTGTCCTGGTGTGGGACGGCCAGCCACCGTCTGCCGCCGTGGCCGGGCCGCTCGGCGATCTCGTCCACGACGGAGGTCAGGACGCCGGCGTGGACGATCTGGATGCGCTTGGCGATCGCGCAACCGCGGCGCACGGACTCCGCGGTGGGGCGGCGGAAGCGGCTGGCGCGCAGGTCGATCACGGCCGCGACGAGGGTGAGGAGCCAGTCGCGCTCGGACGTGATCAGCGGGTCACCCGCGGTCCCGGCGTGGAACGCCTCTCCGTCCACCCGGACTTCGACTCGTGCTCGGGAGATCCTCCGGACGCGCGAGCCGAAGCACCGTTGGAGGAGCGCGGCCACCGCGCCCCCGTGCATGTTGCGCATGCGGAGCAACGGGGCACCGCGCTGTTCGAGGAGCTGGACGAGCTGACGTGCGTCGGTGTCCTCCACGTACAGGTGATCCACGGTGTTCGGGGAGTCCGTGTCGTCGGCGAGTGTGACAGCTTCGAGCCGACCGCCCCGGCTGACGACGACCGCCGCCTCCGAGCCCTGGGGGTAGGGGTCCTGGTGCGTCTGGGCGCACTCCGCCCAGGCGTCCTCGTACGCCCGGCGGAATGCGGCCGTCATCGTCTCGGGGACGGCGCCGTCGCGGAAGAGCTCGGTGAGCTCGCGGACCCGACGCGCGGCGGTCTCCGGGGAGTCCCACCGCTCAAGTCCCCAGCCTCTTGCGCGACGGACCGCACGGTCGTTCGCCTGGAACGCACGGCGCAGCGCCGAGGGCAGCAAGGGGACGAACGACGGGGCGGCCTCGTCCCCGTGCGTCCAGGCGGCCTCAGGCCGTACGAAGCGCCAGTCGGCGCGCTCGCGCGGGGACGCGACGGGCATCCACTCGGCCTCGGCGAGGAAGGCGGTCACCGGCGTGGGAAGGCTGAAGGAGTCCCACCGGTCGTTGTAGCGCCGCACGGTGACGTGGAGGGCATCGGCGGCCCACTCGGAGCAACCGGCGGCCACGAGCCGGGCGTACACCCGCTTCGCGGCGTCGGACAGATGGTGGTGGTCGTCCTGGCCGGGCAGCCGATACAGAGGAGTCTGGCCCACGTACTCGGTGTACGGCCGCAGATCCGTGGGGGGTTCCCTCTCCACATGGCGCAGCCAGACTTCCGCGGTGGCCTGCGGCAGGGACATCGTCGGGGGCTTGCCGTCCGTGAAGTGACGGCCGTCCGCCCGCAGGGTGGAGCGGGGCACAGGCGCGGGGCAGAGCCCCGCGCCGACCCCCAGACGCCCGAGGAAGGCACGCCACTCCGCCCGGTCCGCGCCCCGGAATGCCTGGTGCTCCGGGGGTGCGGTCAAGCGGCCCCGGAGCACCGCGAGTTCCTCCGAGACATCCTGCGCGCGGTCGATGAGCTCTCCGAGCAGCTTCGCTCGTTCTCCGCCCCACTCGGCACAGAGCAGGGCCTTCGAGGCGGGTATCCACACACCGTCGGCGCCGGGGACGAGCAGCCCCATGGCCTGGATGTCCCGCCACGGTGCCGTGTCGCTCCTGGAGAGCCGGAAGGCCCAGGCGAGGATCTCCGCCGCGAGCTCCGGCGTGGGCTTGTCCTGAAGGGAGCGGGCGACCAGTGCCAGCAGTTCGTCGGCGCGGTACTCGTTGACCAGACCGCCGTCTTCGAGCATCCGGCGGCCCCGCTGCTTGATCGTGATGCTGCCGAGCCGGTTCTTCCACGGGATGTTCCGCGACACGAAGAAGACCCGGTGGCGCAGCGACCGTGGAAGGCGGGGGCCTTGCTGCGTGGATCCTGCCTGTTCCTCGCCGTCCGCTCTGGGCGAGAAGAAGGCCGTGGCACGCCTGACACTGCCGTCGGCCGCGTTGCACAGCCGGAGCTTTCCGTCGTCGTCCATGAGGATGCGGCGGCCCTGGAGTGCGCGGGGCCGCTCGATGCAGCCGGCGAGCTCGTCGTAGAAGCGGGCCCACAACTCCGGCCGAAAGGGCGCGTTGGCGAGGCTGCGCGCCAGGCTCTCGGCCCACTTCGCCAGTAGTTCATCCGGCGGCCGGGGTGAGCGGCCGACGAGCGTGGCGATGGCCTTCTCGAGCCGGGCCGCACGCTGCCCGGTGACGGACGGGTGTACGAGTACGGCGTCCGCGTCCCGGCTCAGCCGGTCGGTCGTGAACAGGGTCCGGTCCTTGTCGTCCCAGAGCCGGGCCTCCGTGAGGGAGGCCCACGGCCGCGCGCCCGGGGCCAGGGGGATGATCGGGGCGGTGCCGACCTCGTGTCCGAGGCGCTTGAAGGCCCGGGACAGCCGGTCGGACATAGATGCGTCCCAGCTCAGCAGGTCCGCACAGAGGGTCGGTGGGAGCTCCAGGGTCCCGGCGGAGCAGGCGAGGAGCGTCTCGGCCCCGAGGAGAGCCAGCTCGTCCAGGAGGAAGTCGTTGAGTGGGACCGTCTTCTCGAGGTCCACGCGGGCCAGCTTCGCGAAGAAGGGCGCGTTCACATGGGCCGGAAGGGGGGCAACGGCCTGCTCGCCCATCGGCAGGTGAGTGTAGAGGCGTCCTTTGGTCAACCCTTCCTCGACGGGAATCGCGAGCGTGACCCGGGCGTCTCCCTGCCAGTCGCGCCATCCCTCGCTGATGTGGTCGCCGAGCACGCTGCGTTCGACCGCGTCGCCGAAAGCCTCAGCCGCCACCTGCCGGTCGAGCAGAACGAAGGCGCCGCCGTCGCCGACGGTCACCGTACTGACCGTGAGCCGGTCGAGTTCGGCGTCCGCACGCTCGGTCCGGGCCAGGGTGCGCCGGTCGACCATGCCGTCCTGCCGCTCCTCGACAGTGAGCGAGCCGATCCGGCGCAGGAAGAGCAGCACCGGCGGGCCGGCGGACAGCATGGTCAGCTGTTCGGCCGCCTCGGCCCGGGCCTCCTCGCTCTTCAGCGGCAGGCGCAGCACGGTCACGTATCCGTCAGCTGCGAAGGCGTTCACGGTGTCGGGAACGCTGTCCAGGGGCACGGGCAGGCAGAGGTGGAAGACGTCGGCGGCCACCTCCGCCGCGAGAGTGGCGTCGCCGTCCAGGAGGTCCTTGAGCGAGGTCTCGTCGGCGAAGGTGAAGCGGTAGCCGTCGAAGACCCGGCCGCCTTCCTCGGAGACGGAGTAGACCTGAGGTGCTCCGGTCAGCTGGAGAACGCTCTTGAAGCCGATCCCCTTGTTACCGATGCCCTCCTCCGGGCGTTTGTCCGACTGGGCGATGTCGGTGATCGCGTCGAAGTTGCTGCGGCTGACGGGCCGCCCGGTGTTCGCCACGTACACCGCGCCGTGCGGCCCCTCGTCGTGGTCGAGCCTGATCAGGACCCGGCCTCCCAAGTCGCCCGTGTCATGAGCGTCGTGGGCGTTCTGCAGGAGCTCCACCAGGGCGCGGTGCTCGTAGTCGCGGATGGCCTGTTCGATGAGGTTCTTGAGGCTGCGGAACAGGTTCCAGCGGTCTTTGGCCCCCTGGTACGAAGTAATGCGGTCGAGTGTCTTCGCACGCACTTCGGCGCGGAGGTCCGGCATGGTCGTGTTTCCCTTCAGACGCGTGCGAGCGCCGTGAGCAGTACGGCGGTGGCGACGGCCGCCACCAAGACGGTGGAGCCACCTAGTGCCGGGGTGCGGAGCCAGGTGTCTGCCGGGTGTCCTCGGTACGGGGCCAGCGCGGGTCCAGGCCAGTTCGGCGGCGGGCGGCTGCTGGGGCAGGTCGACCAGTCAGGGACGGCAGGGGGCGTGGCGGACGTGGGCCGCGCAGTGGATGCGCTCGCGAGGGTCCGCAGGAGGGCCACGAGCAGGATGGTCGGTACGACGAGCACTCGCATCGAGCGGGGACGACGGGGCGGCTACGGGGGCGCGAGGGCTCGTGTTCCTCTCCCCAGGACTGCGCCGTAAGGCCCGGACGGCTCCGGCCAGGACATTCCTTCGTACGCGCGCGTGCTCATGGCCCGACCGTAGCCCGCAGGTCGGACAGTGCGGCCGGGCGGGGGGCCGCTGCACCCAAAAATGCGAGCAAGGTGGCTCGGGGATCTCAGATCCGTGGCCAATGGCCGTGAAATTTGGCCACACCATCTGAGATCCCAACAATGGCTGTAGGGTCTCGCCGCCCATGGCCAGCGGCGGTGCCGTGACCTGGTAGTTGTCGTCGTATCTCACGGCTTGGCCAGCCGTCCAGTCTCACGATCGTGTCCGAACCGGGCGGCTGGCTTGGTGGCTGGTCAGCTCGCTGGCTAACCACCAGCTCACGGAGTGCAGAACGCAAGCGGGGCGCCGGCCGGAGTGGCTGGCGCCCCGCTGCCGTGCCGTCAGGCCGGTTCGGGTGTGGGCGTCTCGGTCCGGCTGCCGCTCAAGACGTCCACGATGCGGAAGTCGTCGCGCTCCAGGGCCTCGACGATCGCCACGGCCATGTCCTCAGGGCCGTCCGTGTCGGCAGGTAGGCCGGCGTGCGCCTTCTGGTAGGCGACCATGGTGTCCACGATCCTGAGCACAGCATCGATGTTCTCCGCACTGCTCTGCACCACGCCTCCTGTTCGTCGTCGCTGCCGCCGTTGACCGCGCGGAGCCGCCGGTGAGCTTTGAACGCCTCCCCGGGTTCCGGCCAGTCGTCGGCGCAGATTCCGTAGCGGGGCGGCATCAGACCCGCTCACTCATATGAGTGCAGGGCCTGACGTGCAAATCTCGAACTCGTGTCAGATCTGACATCGCTTGGCCATCGACCGTGAGATTTGGCCACGAAATCTCAGACCCTACAACTACAGCGGACAACAGTTCGCCGGGGGCAGACAGGAAAGATCGCGGAAATACTGGCCAACGAGTGCGAGGGCATGTCAACGTAGACGACCTTGCAGGAAACCCCAGGTCAGTGAGGTGATTGCCCGTGACCGTAGCCCCTGTGGGCCATGGTTTCTCCACCACCGTCGATGCCCTGCGACTGCGGGAGTGGCAGCTCGGCCCCGGTCAGCCGACGCTGGTCATGGACCAGTTCTCCGCCGAGGACTTCAACTTGATCGTCGATGACCGCGCGGACGTACACGTCAGCAGCAAGGACGGCAGGTTCTACCTCGGCTGGTTCCCGCTCGGCCGCCCCGGCACGGACGGCGAGGGATGGAAGATTGCGGTCACCGGAACCGCCAAGGTCCGCGGCTACCATGTGTCGTTCGACACCGAGACGCCGGCTGACATCGTAGCCGCCGCCGTGGCACGTGTGCTGGAGACCTCGCGCCGCCTCTGACGGAGCGGACACCGTCAGAAAGCGCCCGCCCTGTGAGTGAGCTGGCCGTCCGAACGGCAGCCCGTCCCACCGCACCCGTTTCCCCGCACCCCAGGAGGCTGTTCGTGACGTCCCCGGAGATGACCGTCGGCGGTCTCATCGACCTGCTGTCCGCCTGCGACCCGAATGCTCCGGTCCGCCAGGCCATGAACCCGTTCTTCCCGATGGCCCACCGCGTGGCGCAGGTCCTGCAGTCGGTCGACGAGACAGGCCGGACCGTCGTCTACCTCGCCGAAGGGCGTGACGAAGGCGCACAGCTCGGCCACCTGCCACCGGAGGTCGCCATCGAGCTTACGTGGCAGGGTCCCGTCCAGGCACCCCCGCGCCGCCCCCGCCGCCGCGCCGGCGGCAACTAGATCCGCACCGAGCCCTAGGAGGCGCTCCTGTACCCCGACTTCCCGCCCGACTCGTTCACCCCGCGCGGCGGCCAGCCTGCGTTCTGGGTGGGCCCCCGGCACCTGGCCGGTGACGACGGGCGCCTCTACGACGTCGTCGCCGACACGCTCGCCGGCCTGGGCTGGACGAGCCTGACAATCGTCCGCGGACGGCACGAGCCGGACGAGGCACCGGAGGACCGCCAGGTCCTGCGCAGCACCGTCCTGCACATCAGCCCAGACGCCCTGCGATGGGCCCAGTGGGGCCTGGCGGACGAGCCGTTCCACCTGGGCGAGCTACCGATCGCCTGGCAGATCTCCGCCCGAGCCGAGGCGAGCAGCCCGCTCGCCCAGTGGTCGGCCTACTTCACCCGCGACGTCCCAGGCGAGGCGGTGGTCGACTTCCTCGTGGCGCTCGATGCCCGCGGCCAGCCTGCCGTGCCGCTCGCCGGATCCGAGCTGGTCCTTGACGCCGTCGCCGCCCACGGATGGTTCCGCGACATCGACCGGCCCCAGGCGGCAGCGACGGATCCGACGTTCACCTCGCACATCAGCCTCGGCGAGGTCCCGCCCCTCATTCAGGACGCCGACCCGCAGGTTCTGGCCGCCGAGGCCGACGAGACAGGGCCGGTCGGATGGCAGGCATGGGTCGAGCCCGTGCTCGGCGCACCGTGCCTGTGGGCGGCCTCCTTCGCGGCCAGCGTCCCGCACGATCTCGTGGCCGCCTTCGCCGCCTCCCTCAGCTCGACCGCACCGGTCTTGCGCCGTGTGCTGCCCGCGGTCACAGGGGAGCGACTGCTGCGGGCGCCGGCCTAGCGATCAACGGCGTCCTTGAACCCGACAGGAGAAGCCCGGTCCTCCCGAACGGAGGCCGGGGTTCTGGCATTTCGTCTGCGGCCTCGTTGAGCCGGCAAAGAGCCGCCGGGGATACGGGGCCAACGCGTGCAGTCTGTCTGGCTCCAGGGGGAGAAGTGGGGTCAAGTGGGGTCGGTTCTGGGTAGCGGTGGTGATTTCTCAGGTGGTACTGCCAGCGCATCAAGCGAGTGAAGGTGGCCACGTTTTGGCGTAGTGGTGCCACTCAGCATGTGGTAGTTGCAGGCCCGTTGAAGTGGGGTGAAGTGGCCAAGGTATGGCGTAGCGGTGCCACGTTCCGGTGCGGCTGAATAGCCATATGCATCGAATTGAAGAGAAGCAGCAGCCAGCCGTTGAACTCCGCACTCAGTGAGTCATTCCCGGTAAGCGATGGTTGCTCGCTGTGATCGCGAGGCTGGCGCTATGGCCCGTGGCATCCCCAAGTCGGGGCAGGAGTAAGGC
>NZ_JBVHQG010000028.1:0-20635 GCF_055567535.1 Streptomyces sp. NPDC026538 | reverse complement strand
GGCACCACCCGTCAGCACCAACCACCAGGTCACTGAGCCTGCGCCACTGACACTCAGATGACGATGCCCAACTGACACTCCCCCGCAGACCATCAGATGCGTTGGCGTGTTGCTGGGAGTCGCGCAGGCAAGAACGATGACGTCTGGTGGATGCCGCAGGTGAGCGCCATCTGTATGTAGCGGCTGTGCTCCACGGCCGTACTGTGCGCTCAAAGAAGCAGGGGCGGCTTGACTCGGGTCGACCGGCCGCAGGGTGCTCACGGGCGGACCGCCTCGCCGTGTCGGCACCTCGGTCCACTTAAGGGCTGCGGCGTCCGATCTCACCTGCTCAATGGTGCCTTTGCCTGCGGCCCATCCATGGTCCCTGCTGCTGATGAGTAGGTCCTTCAACGTCGTTGTCATACGGCAGTATCGGCTGAGGAGACTCCGCACGACCAGGTCTTTTGAGATCTTGCGCCCTCGGAAGAAGGCAGCAAGGAGGCGGCTGGCGTGGCCGGCGCCCAGGCGCCAGCACTGCCCGTTGACTCGAACATATTCTCGGTGATCCCCATCCCAAAGGCGTATGCAGTCCCCTAGAACCAGGCCTGCTACGCGGGGCGGCCGCCTCGTAGGTGCCCGCGTAGTGCCGCACGCATCTGCGGGAGTGGCGTACGGGCGCCGAGCATGGTGAGGAACTTCGGGACCGTCCAGCGGATCAGGGCGCCTTGGCGAGCGAGGTAGATGGCTACCTCGCGGATGTCGTAATGGTCGTCGTAGTCGAGGAGGAGGTAGCCGGCGAGCTGCTGTACTTCGTCCCGTCCGAAGCGGTGGGGCCGGGTGAGGGCTTTGCAGTCGATGAGAATCCCGTCGGTGATGAAGTCGGCGTCGGCTTTCACGTCGGCGCTTCCTGTGAAGATCGGCCCGCATACGCGCTGCGGGGCAGGCAGGTCCCGCAGGGGGGCGAAGGGCTCTTCTGCGAGCTTCATCTGTTCGTCGATGTCGTCAAGGACGTAACTCGGCACGGCATTGATCACACTCGTGACGGTGGTGTGCTCGTCGACCTGCGCGAGGAGGTTGCGCTTACGGGGGAAGGTGCCGTTTCGGTAGATGCCTTCGAAGAATCCCGTGACGAAGCACAGCCTGGTCAGTTCGTCGTCGTCGAGTCGTCGGGAAGGGTCTGCCAGGTGGGCGTGGAGGCGGCCCAGGATGCTGGTTCCGATCGTGTGAAGGTTGGCGCGTACTGCGGGGGCGGGTGCTCCGTCGATGGGCAGGTCGCTGCCGATCAGTTCGACGCCGGCGGTTGCTGCGGGCCCTGGGTCGGAGCCAAGGCTCAGGCGCAGCCGGTAGTCGATGGTGTGGCCGAGTGCGGCGTAGTCGGGCCGGCGTTCGTTCAGTGGCTGGACGGGGTGCGGTAGACCGCGGATGTGCTGAAGGTAGGAGGCGATAACGCGTTCGGGATGGGGAAGGTGCTGGGCCAGGAAGGTGGACATCGGGGAGCGTGGGTACTTCAGCTGTCCGGTCAGCGGTAGCCGTGCCAGTGCGATGCCATCAGGTGTGGTGTCTGCTGTCGCAGCGGTGGCCTGGGTCTGTAGCCGTTTGATGCCGGTGATGTCGAGCTGAGTGCGGGCTCGGGTGACGGCAACGTAGATAAGGCGGGCGGCGGCTGGGTGCATGTTGCGGGGGGGAGTCGTCGTCGGGTGGAGTGAAGCCTGCTCCGATCCGTACGCGGCTCCATTCGCGGCCCTTGGCCTTGTGCACGGTGGATACGACGACGCGGGCTTGTGCTTCGTCGCTCATCCGCTGGACAGTGCGGATGATCTGCTGAGGGCCGTAGGTGTCGACGAGTTCCACGATGGCTTTGAGGTCGGCTGCCGCGGAGTCTTGTTCGGCGTACTCCTGTACTTCGCCCCAGGAGGAGAAGAGCGCGAGGTCGTGGTGTGAGGTGCGGCGGCCGGCCTGCAGGTCGATGGCTGCCTTAGCAATGTTCAGCAGGGGTTTCCCGCCGCCGACCAGTGCGACGGCCACGCCCTGGTCCAGGAAGCGCAGTACCTCGGCGAGTGCGTCGGCGTTCCCTCGGCACAGCACCGCGTCGGGGACTTCTACCTGGGTCAACGTGGAGGGTTCGGTGGCGTGGCCGGTGAGCTGCATGGTCGAGGTGGCTGCGCGGAGCCAGTGGTTGGCCACCTCGGCGATGGCCGGTCCGAAGCGGAAGGACTGGGTGAGCTCCATCCTCATGCCAGGGAATCCGCTCATGATGTCCTTGGCGTGGCGCCATTCGTAGATCTGCTGGGAGGGGTCGCCGACGCAGACGCGCTGGACGTCCTGTGCGAGGAAGATCTCTTCGAGGACCGGGTTGGTGTCCTGTGCCTCGTCCAGCAGGATGTAGTCGGCGCGTAGCCGGGGGCGGGTGAGTGCCCACATCTTGAGGTAGTGGTCGTGCTTGAACGGCAGTGTGCCGTTTGGTGAGCAGATGTCGTCCCATGCCCAGCGGGCCTTGGGCAGCAGGAGTCGCGCGACATATTGCTGGCCGTGGTCGTCGAGACCGTTGATGGTGCCCACGTGGCGGGCTGCGACCTGTTCCTCGGTGGAGTAGCAGAAGTGCTTGACCATCTCCATCACCAGGTGGGCCAGCGTCGTCGCTTTGAGGCGGCGGCCGCCGACGGAGAGGTCACGGTCGATACCGAGGAGTTGGGCGGTGCGCCACAGGGGCATGTGCTGTGAGGCGTCCAGGCGGGCTTTGAAGCGGCTTCCGAGCGCGCGGTAGGCCAGTCCGTGGGAGGTGCTGCAGTGCACGTTGCTGCCGAAGCGGGCCTTGGCCTCCTGCGCGATGGGCCTGTTGAAGGCGATGTACATGCCGCGGCGGCGGGTTGCGGCACCCATCATCACCAGCGTCGAGGTCTTTCCCGTACCGGCACCTGCCACCAAGGCAAGGTCGTGGCCGGCGGCAAAGCTGTCTCGTGCTGCCGCTTGTTCCTCGGTCGCCTTCACTGCCAACGCGTCGTCCCTTTCTGCATGTCTGCTGTTCGCTCCGTCTGCCGGTCGGCCTGGGCCGGGTCGGCTTTGGGCTGGTGAGCAGCATGGCAGCAGGCACTGACACCTTGTCAGGATGTTAGGAACAGGGGTTTGGACTTTCGAAGAGGTGACCGGAAAGTACGGTGTCTTCGGCCTCGACATAGCCCTATGCGTTCCTGGTTGCCTGCGTCGAACGGAGATACCCGTGCCCAGAGGCATCACCATCGGTGCGACCCACTACCCCACCAAGGAAGCCGTCCGCGAGGTCTGCCGCGGCATCGTCCAGCGATACGGTATAGGCGGTGACGTCGCCGACCCCGACGACGATGCCTTCTGCCGCGACCTCCTCGAACGCCACCCCGAATACGACCTCAAGCGCGGTGCCGGCGTGGCCCACTTCCGCGTCATCGCTCACACCGACCACGGCCGCAGGAGTGTCGGGATCGGCCTCGTACGGCTCGACGGCGAAGTCGCTGACTTCTCGTGGAACGCCTGCCTGACTCCGTTCAGCCAGCGCACCCAGGTACTCGCCGCCCTGCGGCACGCGGTCGCCGATCAGATAGCAACCGCACGGAACGCGGCGCTCAGCTCCGGACAGTCACTGGTCTGCTCCGTCACAGGAACGCCGATCCCGTCCGCGACCGAACTGCACATCGACCACGCAGCCCCGACATTCCTTGAGCTGGCAGAAGATTTCATCGCCGCCAACGGCGGCGTAGACGCCTTCCGGATATTGCCCGACTCCGGTGCCGGAGTCAGCTACATAGAACTGGAGGACAAAGAACTTGAGAAACAATGGCAGAACCACCACCAAGAGCGTGCAGTGCTCCGGCCAGTCCTGAAGCGGGTCAACCTGTCCACCCTGAGGCGGACGAATGGGCCAGACACCACAACTCCATAAACCCGCGGGCCTCACTGGATGCCAAGTTGGCGCGTTGGGACTCGCATCGGAACGGTTTCATACCTCGATGTTGACGATGGCGGCCATGGTGCGCAGCACGGTGACGAAGTGCAGAATCCGGACGGCTTCGACGTCGTCGGTGTACTCGCGCAGATGAGGGCCGGTGGTGTCCCCGGGATCAGTGCGTCGGCCTCGCGCCGACGGAGATGACGACCAGCGCGCGCGGTCCGCGGACCGCGTCGGCGACCGCAGGCGACGGCTGCTGCCGGACGGCTCCGTCGACGGGGGGGCTGGTGCTCTTGCCACACGCGTTGGCGCAGACTGGGCGCGCCGGCCCCTTTTTGCGTTGTTCGGGTGCGTGTGGTCAGTCGCCCGCGTCCCGGCTGGTCCTCAGGAGGCGGGGAACGGGTGAACAGAGCTGCTGTTGTCGTTGAAGTCGCCGAGGCGGGGGCGCTTGTTCAGGGCGCAGGGGAAGGAGGCCAACGCTGAGGTTCGTGGTCGTGACGTTGATGGAGGACCCGCCGTATTCGACGTCCGGGAACAGTTTGGCGGTCCAGTCGGACGGGGCGTTGAGGTACACCGAGGACATGCGGTCGTTGGCGTCGTAGTTGTGCAGCCGCTCGACGCCGGCGGTGCCGCTCGGACAGGCCCGGTACCTGGTCGGCGAACGTCTCGCGGGAACAGCTCTTCCGGTCACAGAAGTACCGGCGAACCCGCAGCCGGACCATGATTCTGCGAAATGCCAACGGCCTTTCGTCCGGGGCGCGTTGGTACGGGCTGTGTATGCGCCTCGCCTGTTTCCGGCAGTCCGGGCACCGGCCGCGCCGAGCGATGGACACCGCCTCCACCACAAGGACGGCGGTGGAGTCACTGGCGCGGTCCACTCGCGCATCAATCCCGGGAAACAGCACAGCCCTGACCGTCTTACTCGCCATGCTGGGGCGTACTCCGCCGAAGCGCTCCCTCGCTCACTCTGCTGACCTGGGAATTCACGGAATTGCGGGCAGAGCCGTCGACGGTCTGTCTGTAAATGGGGGGATGACACGGTCAGGCAGGGGCTGTCAGTGTCTCCTGCGATGATACGGGTGTGACAGGACGAGCGCGGGTTGTGGTGTGGCTGTTGGTGGTGCTGCTGGGCGTGGCAGCGTTGGGCCTGGCCATCGTCGCAGCAGTTGCCGATCTCGATACATCTGCCCAGGTTGCGACCGTGGCAGGATCGATTGGTGGCCTGGCTGCTGCCGCCTTGAGCGGATACGTTTTCCTGCGCCCGCCAGCCGCCCCTGGGAGCACGCCTGCTGTGGCTGCGGCGGGAACGCGGTCGATCGCGGTCGGCGGCAGCATCGGACGGGCCGTTACCGGCGATCGTTCCCGCCTCACGACCGGCCCTGTGATGCCTGGGGCAGCGGGTGCTTCGGGGTCTGCGCAAGCCGGCGGTGAGCGCGGCATCGCAGCCGCCGGTGGAGTCGGAGAGGCGATCACCGGGGACGACGCGCACGCATGAACAGATGGGGAAGGAAGTCCGAGGCACCTGGTCCACAGGACACGGGCGTTGAGCACGGTGCCCGGACACCGGACGGTGCCAGGGTGGCCGCTTCAGGAACCCGGTCCGTCGCGGCCGCGGGGAATGTCGGTGTAGTCACGACAGGCGACCGAAGCCCGGTGACGGTCGTGGTACACCCGCCGGCTCCGCTGCCCACAGCGCTAGCTTCCCTTCCTGCTGCGCCCGCAATGCTGAGCGGACGAGATGCGGAAGTCGCACTTGTCCTGTCAGCCCTGCGGCCTCTCGCATCGGATCCGCAAGATTCGGACTTTCCTGGAGGCCCCGCTGCCGTCGCCCGGCAGGATGCCCTTGTCCCCGTGCTGGTGGCGTCGATCGGGGGTCTCGCGGGCGTGGGCAAGACGGCTCTTGCCCTCACGGCCGGGCGTGCCGCGACTGAAGCCGGCTATTTCAACGGCAGTCTCTTCATCGACTTGCATGGGTACGACGAAAGCCCAGTTCACGTTGGTCAGGCTCTGGAGGCCTTCCTGCGTGCCCTCGGTGTCGCCTATGACGCCATCCCGGAAGCGGTCGAGGAGCGTGCCGCACTGTACAGATCTGGGCTGGCCGCTCTGGCCGGCCAGGGGCGGCGCCTGCTGATCGTGGCCGACAACGCCTCAAGCGCTGACCAGGTTCGTCTCCTGCTCCCCGGCGACGGCGCACACCGGCTCCTTGTGACGTCCCGGCACACGCTGGCGACACTGAACGCGCGGCTCCTCGACCTTGGTGTACTCGATCCTGAAGCGGCGGTGGCGCTGCTTCGCCATGCGCTGCTGACGGCCGACCCCACCGACCGGCGCGTCATCGAGGCCAGCACGGCCCTCCAGGAGCTGGCGAGCCTGTGCGGGCACCTGCCGCTGGCGCTGCACATCAGCGCCGCGCTATTGATCCTGGAACCCGGCCAGACTGTCGCCGAGCTCGCCGCGGAACTGGCGACGGCCCAGTCCAGGCTCAGCTTCCTGGACGACGGCGACCGTACTGTATACGCGTCCTTCGACCTTTCCTACCGCCGGCTACCCCCAGAACATGCCACGCTCTTCCGCCTGCTGGCACTCAACCCCGGCCCCGACATCGGGCTCGACGCTGCGGCGGTCCTCGCCAACCGCCCGCTGCCGGCGGTACGCGCCGTGCTGCGCGGTCTCGTGCAGGCGCACCTGCTCGACGGCGTCAACCAGCGCTGGTCGATGCACGACCTGGTGCGGGACTATGCCGTCGAACTCGCACGCAGCGTCTCGAACCTGCCCCAGCAGACCACGGCCGAAGGAGCCGGTCAGGAGGCTGCAGCGGAACAGGCCCGCCAGCACCGTCGGCTGCTGGAGCACTATGCGGCGACCACCGTCTCTGCGTGTGCGCACCTCGGCGTGCAGGTACTACCGCCTGCTCCAGGCGATTTCACCGGTCAGGAGGAGGCGCTCGCCTGGCTGGACGGCGAGCGGGCCAACCTGACGGGGGCTGTGGCCTCTGCGGCAGACGCCGGGCACCATGACATTGCTGTCAATCTTCCGGTGGTTCTTTACGACTACCTCACCTGGCGCGGGTACTACGACGACCTGATCTCCGTCACGACGACCGCGTGCCGCATCGCTCACCATTCGGGAGCACTCGCTGCTGAAGCCGGGGCGTGGAACAACCTGGGTATCGCACTGAGCGGAGCCTCGCGCTATGAGGAGGCTTTCCGCGCTTTCGAGCGGGCGCTGGATCTGTTCACTTCACTGGGCAACGACAACGAGCGAGGCAAGGTACTCAACGGGATCGGCTTGGCCCGTCGGGAATCCGGGCAGCCTGCAGAAGCGCTGCGGGCCCACCAGAAGGCGGTCACGATTCAGCGGGCCGAAGGTGATCTTCGTGAACAAGCCGCTGCTCTGAACAATCTCTCCCTTGCGTATCAGGATCTCGAGGACTACGACGAGGCGTGCGCGGCGGCGGAAGAGGCGGCCTCCCTCTTCCATCGACTCGGTGACAGCACCAACGAGGCAACCGCCCTGTGCACAGCCGCTTTCGCCCTGCAGGCAAAGGGAGAGAGCGAGCAGGCACAGGCCGCTTGCCAACGGGCCCTCACAGCGAGCCGTGCTGTGAGGAACCCCCTTGTCGAGGCAGCCACTCTGATGACCTGCGCTGAACTAGAGGGCCTCACTCCCCAAGAACAGCTTGCATATCTGCTGCCAGCGGAGGTGGCGTGCGAACGAGCCAACGCCGCCGAACTCCGAGCTGCGGCGTTGTTCAGCATTGGCGAAGCACTCACCGCTGCAGGCGAGAAGGATCAAGGAGTCACCTACTTCGTACGCGCGGAGAGCATGTTCGAAGAGCTCGGCCTAGCCGACCAGGCAGCCGAGGCCCACGACAAGATCGCGGAGCTCCAGTCGTAGCCCGTGCTCGGTCTCCGAAACAACCTATGGGCAAGTGGGGCGGTGGATCGTCGATTTCGCGAGCGCCACCACGCGGCCGGATGCGTTCGGGTCGAACCCGATCCTTGCTGTCCTGGCGGTGGCCTCCGTGCGCCAGACGCTCACGGGCTGGAGTTCGGGCCCAGCGAACGGATTCGCCGCGTCTGGATGTCGGCGTCCTAGCCGCGGTCGACCGGCACGTCCTGCGGTGGATGAGCGCAGCTCATCGTCCAGGGCGAAGACCTGAGTGTATGGGCGGCCGGGCAGCGGGCCGGACGGGAGCGGCTGATGCCCGCGCAGAGCGGCTTCTTGAGGAGGTCGGGGTCGAGCCCGTGGGCGAGGGCGAGGCGCTGGTGGCGGGCGTACGCCGGTCGCGGGACACCCAGTGGGAGGCGAACCTCGCCGCCACCCGCCAGTTCCATGCCCGGGAAGGGCACCTGACCGTGCCCGGCAGCACATTGAGGTCGCCAAGAGACGGCGAGGGAACGACGGGCAGGAACCAACAGATCCGGACCGATCCACACTTCGTCCCGACAAGGCCCACTGCGCGCCTGGCACCCAAGCCCATCCTCCACACCCGGACTCATAACAGCCTGAACACCGCCAACTCTCTTACCCAGCTCCCGTCTTGTTCCGACAATGGGCAGATGGCCGACTCGCGCTTCTTCAACGACGAACCCTTCCTCGACCACGAGGAATGGCCCGACCTCCTTGGTCACGGGCCGTACGCCCAACATGTGATCAGCCTGCTGGACCGGGTACGAGCCCAGACCGAAACCGGCGTCCTCGCACTGATTGGCCCCTGGGGCTCAGGAAAGTCCAGCATTCTTGGCAAGGTGACACGTCGCCTACAGGACTCAGCCAACGCTGAGGGCTGGCTGGTCGCGGAACTCAACCCATGGCTGTACTCCGATCTGGAGTCGTTGACGCTGGCGCTGTTCAGCGAAATCCGCGAAGCCCTCCCAAATGACGGGCGATGGTCAGATGCACGGGAGAAGATCGGCGGATTCGGAAAGGCCATCAGTCCCCTGGGGAAGGTCACGGCTCTCTTTGGCCTGGACTCGGAGGAGTTGATCCAGGAGGTCAGCAACCGCATCAGCGGGGACACGAGTGCTTCCTCTGCCAAACGCAGGGCCGAAGAAGCCCTGCGCAAGGCGGGCCACCCGGTGCTCGTCGTCATGGACGATCTGGACCGCCTCACTCCAGAAGAGCTCCTCGTCGTCTTCAAGCTGGTACGCCTGGTAGGTCACCTACCCAACGTGTACTACCTGATCAGCTTCGACGAACGGACCTTGCTGGACGTCCTGCAGCGCAGTGAGCTGGTCGGCAACAGCGAGCCCCGTGCACGCGACTTCCTGGAAAAGATTATCCAGGTCCGGCTGGACCTTCCCGCGTTCCGTGAGCGCGACGCAGATGCTCTGGTCGACCGCTCCCTCGCCGCAGTCCTCGCCTCGCACAACCTGACTCTGGCGCCCGGTGAGCAGCAACGGCTTTCCGAGGCCTACTACCGGTATCTGCAGGCCCGGCTGCGCACGCCGCGCGCCATCAAGCGGTTCTTCGGCCAGGCGGACGCCACCCTCGGCCAGCTCACCGGCAACGTCGACATCGCCGACTTCCTGCTCGTCACCTTCCTGCGGACCAGCGAACCCCACGCCTACCAGTTGCTGTGGCAGCACCGAGCCGAACTCACCGGCACCAGCGTCGACCTGCCCTCGCGCCGCGACGAGCGTCCAGAGCAGCGCCTCGACCGCTGGCGCACCAGGCTGCGGGACGCGGGCGTCGCCGAACAGCACCTGGAGGGTGTGATCGGCCTGATGGGCATGCTGTTCGCACCACTTCGCCAGGCGCTCGGCTACGGCGCCAACACGCAGGCCATCGCGCTACGACGTGGCATAGGCAGCATCGACTACTTCGACCGCTACATGGTCTTCGGCATCCCCGACGACGACCTGCCTGAGCACACCTTCGACACCGCCCTGCAGCAACTAGCCGATGACAACCCCGGCGCGGAAGCAGACGAACTCCTCTTGCGTCTGCGTGACGACACCCAGCGCATCACCCGCCGTATCCAGTACAAGCGCGCCGCCGGCTCTCCCCTACCGGTTACCGCACTGCTCAAATCCGCAGCTCACCAGTACGGCCACCTCACCGCCACCCCGCAAGGGGTACTTGGGCTGTTCACAGCAGGCCGTGCCATGGACTACCTGGCAAAAGATCTCTTGACCGACCTTGCCGAAACCGACCGGCCGGCCATCCTCAAGATCATGGCCGAAACCCCTGACGGAGCCGTCCTGGCTGCTCGCACCTTCCAACGCGTCACCAGCCGGAACGACTCCGACGCCCCGGACCACACTCAGGCAGCGGCCGGGTCCGATTGGATAGGCGATGCCCGCTCACGGATCAGCCGCGAGATCGCACGGCACATCGCCCCTGCCGCGAGCCGCCCTGTCGACGACCTCACCGAACTGGAGATCACTCTCCTATGGGCATGGCGCCATACCGCGTCCGAAGCCACCCGGGCCTGGATCAACCAGCAGTTCGACGAGACATGGACCCCGCTCGATCTTCTCGCCATGCTCCTCCCACCCGACCGGGCGCCCTTCCCTCTCATCGACAACGACACCCTGCAGAGCCTCGAAGCGCTCATCGGCCTCGAAGCGCTGTACAGCCGCCTCGGCACCCTCCTCGACGCCCCTGCAGCAGACCCTGCTCAAGCACTCGACGAACACCGCGAACACATCCTCCAAGCACTCCGCGAACACCGCGGCGGCAACACCCCAGCCACCAGCTGACCAACACACGCACCCCAGACCCCCGACAGGACAAAGCAGCGGCCATGACAGGTATCCCATTCACGCTGGGCCCTGAGCAATGGCAGCGTCTCGCCGCTGCCCGCCAGGCCTACACCGACACCATCAGCCCGCATTACGACGAGATCCTGCAAGAAGTGGCCCAACGCGCACGTTTCAGCGGAGACATCGGCAAAGCTGACATCGGAGCACTCCTGATGTGGAAACGACTCAGGGCCGATACACGCTGGGCTGCCAAGTTCATGGCGCTCGCAGACTCCAACGTGCGCCGCACAACCGCCGCAGCCACGACCGCCGCCAGGGACACCACGCTCAGCCGCAGCACTGCAGCACGAGCCGGCCGAGCGGCCCTGGCCTCACTACCGGGATTCCGCACCGGCGACGCCCTCGCCTCCGCCGTCCTCACAGCAGCCGCACCAGACCGTATGGCCATCTACGACCGCCGAGCCCACCGCGGACTGCGAACCCTCGGCATCACCCTCAACCACGCACCCGGCCGCTACAGCCGCTACATAGAAGTAATCGACCAACTCCTGGCCGACGCCCCCGGACCCGGTCCGCAGCTGGACCCCACGCGACTTGGACACCGCCTTGTACTGGCTCAACCACCCCACCAACACCACAACCAGCCCATAGCAACACTCAACGAACCCGATCACGAACGCACCGACCTGCCCACCGTCCGTGCCCCCGGACCTGGGCGTACACGCAGCTCACCGAAACGGCCCTCAGTATCACGCTGTGGTTTCCACGCCGAAAGATCTCTTCGATGGCCCGGCGGCCCCGGATGGGCTGTTACTCCTCGGCGGCTGTCCGAGTGCTACACACAGACCAAAGGCACCAGCCGCACCTTCGGGTGATGCCCCTCTCCCACGCCTCGGCAGGCGCTAGAGTTCCATCTCGTTGTAAATGGGGGCGTTGTACCGACGCGTTGCTGGCTGCCCACCACACGCGCTCGTGCCGTACTGCAAGGGAGCACCGTGCGACTCGTCGAACTCAGCGTCAGCAACTTCCGCTCATTGGGCCGCGTCAACAGCATTCCCGTCCATAAGCAGACGATCTTGACCGGGCACAACGACTGCGGGAAGACAGCGACACTGGACGCGATTGCGGTCTTGCTCGGCGAACGCAGCGTTCTCGACACCGACATCTCCGATTTCGCGCAGAGTGAGCCGGTCCGTGCTGCGCTGCCGTCGGACCAGGACGAGGAACGGCGCACGGTCACGGTCGAGGGCAGGTTTGCTCTTTCCACGGCCGAGGAGAGGACGCTCGGCGCTGGGCCATTCCTCCGGGTGCGTCGCCGTCACGTGGAGGGCGAAGGCAGCTGCTTGGAGTGGCAGGCGGAAGTGCCACAGAATCCGGCCCTGCGCAACATCCCCGCGTTGAAGGTCACCGAGTTGCGGGAGCTCGCGAGCGAGCTTGGCCTCAAGCTGTCCAAGGACCAGCCGAACGTAAAAGCGAGCTGGGTTGAGGTGCTCGAAGAGCACGCCGCTGGCACCGAAAAGGTCTCTGACTGGGTCGTAGCACCTGAGACGGTCGCCGCGGCACTCCCCCAGTTGCTGTACTTCAAGGGAGATGCCGCCGAGTCTCCCGAGGCAGTCGTGCGCAGCATCCTGACGGCGAAGCTGCGTGAGTACACCCTGCGCGAAGAGACCCGGAAAAAGATCACCGACCTTGAGGAAGAGTTCGCCAGCCTCCTCAAAGACGATGTCGTCCGGCTCCAGAAACTGGTCGAGGAGCGCTGCGCGTTCGATGCCTTCACCGTGGACCCCGGCGTCCAGTTCCGTCCGACCGTCAACAGCCTGTCGTTGACCGCCGCAGCTCCGGGCCAGCGGGCCGTGTCGTTGACGGCAGCGGGCTCTGGCCGGTCACGCCGTGTCTCCCTGGCATTGTGGGAGGCCAGCCAGGAGCTGCTGTCGGAGGAACCCGGCGACGGTCCCGGCGTGATCATCACCTATGACGAACCGGACACCCACCTGGACTACGACCACCAGCGCCGCATCATGCAGATGATCAAGGTGTCGGCGTCGGCCGCGCAGTCCACCGTGATCGTCGCAACCCATTCACTGAATCTGATCGACGGTGTCGACATCCAGGACATCGTGCACCTCAACAGCCGGGACGGACGTGCCTACGTGCAGTCACTCGGCGCTGAGGACGACGACGAAGACACTCGCCGGTTCATGTCGAACATGGCCCTCTCTCTGGGTTTTCGCAACAGTGTCCTGCTCCACGAACGGTGCTTCGTCGGCGTAGAGGGCCCCACGGAGTACGCAGCCCTGCCCATCCTTTTCAAGCTGGCGTTCGGATACCCCCTGCAGTCCGCAGGCATCGCCCTGTGGGACTGCAAGGGCAACGACGGGGCGCTGAGCTTCGCCAAGTTCCTCAAGAAGCACCGGCGCACCGTCGTGTTCCTCGTCGACGCCGACACGATGCGCGACAAGCAGAAGCAGTTCAACATGGACCGCCTGAACAAGCAGGGATTCACCGAAGCCGACTGCCTCTTCCTCGGAGATCCCAACGAGCTCGAGGACGTCTTCAGCGACGACCAGTGGGCGGACACAGCGAACGCCGTCTGGCCCCGCAACGACACTCAGCAATGGACCGCCCAGGACGTCGCAGAGCTGCGTCTGGAGGGGAAGTTCAGCAAGTCCCTCCACACCATGCTGCGCGAGCGCTCCGACAGCGCTCCTAACAGCAAGGAGGACATGGTCGTCGAGCTGACGCGCCGGTTGCGTACGGCCTCCGATGTCCCACGCTCTTTGGTGAAATCCTTCGAGGACGCCATCAAGGTCGCCCAGGAGGCGGGACTGGCCTACTGGCCCGAGGGCTGACCACGGCGCAGTGAGCGGCGTGCCCTCATCCGGCTCAGACGCTGCTCACGCGTGGGCTCCTCCCACGAATGCACGCCCACGGACGACACCCAGCGCCGCCCGTGCCGGCTCTGCTCCTCCCCGCACCACCGACACCCCGACGGCGTGGGAGGACCGACATGGCGAACACGCACAGTCATGGCATGCACCTCAGCACTCTCCGCTCGTTGTGCCAGTGACGTACTCAAAGACTCCCACGTGCCACTGACAATGGGCAGAGCGAAGCTCGCAGCAAAAAGAGCACCGCCCACCCCGCATCGCATTCTTCGGGCATAGCTCTATTTCCGCAGGCCACAACGGCGTCTGCGGTAGGAACGTCTACCTTCAGTTCTTGGTACCGCAAGGGACCGTGCGGGTGAGCGCTCTGAAAGAGGTATCAGCAACGAAATATGCGGGACGTACTGCGTTCGATAGCCCGATGGGGCAGACCTGCATATCTTCCTCCGCGGTCCAGCGCCAGGCGTGGTGAGAGCCGCTCATGGGTCAGATCGTGGCTGTCGGCTGTTGTCCTCTGCGGGGCTTTCTCCGCGGGGGTGGGGTTGGAGCGGACGGATTTTGAGGTGCTCGGCGAAGTCTCTCAAGGAGGGGAGGCCGCGGGCGCCGAGCGGGTCGGTGAACAGGTGGCTGCTGCGTTCCGCGGTGGCGAGGAGGTGGGTGAATGCCGCTGCGCGTAGGAGGGGTTGGGCCCAGGTGGGCACGGGGTGGGTGGTGCACCCTTGGCGTACGTTGTGGCGGTCGTGGAGGGTGAGGGTCGTGCCGTCGAGGGCGAGGTCTAGGACGCGCACGGTGTCCAGCTGGCTCGTGGAGGCGGCCGTGGCGATGGCTGCTGCAAGGTGAGCGGCAAGGTGGGGGTGGGCGGTGCGGTTCAGGCGGTGTGCGACCTGGGTGGCGATATGGAGAGGCAGTACCAGAGGGCGCAAGCCGCGCTGAGCGGCGGTGGGTGGGGTGCACGCGCAGGGGGGGGCTGGATTCGTACGAGGTCAGCGTGGTCAGGGCTGGCAGGCTGATCCACTCTGAGGTGTACGCAGCGGCCTGTCGTGGCCGCGGCGCGTGCGGTGGGTTCTGGCCGTCCGGGCTCAGGACGGCGTCCGCGTCGGCCATGTCGTAGCCGGTGCGTGTCAGGGCCTGTTCAAGGACGGCGGAAGGCTGGGGCTGGTGGCAGACCAGGTAGAGGCGTAGGCCGGTACGGACGCGCAGGGCGAGCAGGTCATGCAGAGCTCGGGCGGACAGGAGGTGGGCGCGCAGGACGGTCAGGCGGGTGACCGGGAGCGCCAGAAGCCAAGCCGCCGCGAGGGTCCAGGCTGGGGTGGGTTCGGTGGCGCGGTAGCCGTGACGGGGGTGGTCTTGCCGAGGGCGTCGAGGATGTTGTGGGCGAGGGCGAGCGTGGAATCGGTGCTGGGGGTGGGGTGGACAGTGGCGCGGCCGGCTGCCGGATGGTGCATGGCCAGGGCGGCGCGGGTGTGGACGACGTCGTCGCCGGGGTCGAAAACCACCACCGGGGGCGGTGGGTGGGGGCAGGTGAGCACGGTCAGGCACTCCGGCGGGTGCGGAGTTTGCTGCAGGCCCAGCGCAGCAGGTTCTCGCCGGTGCCGGGGTGGCCGCTCTTTGCCCGGACGCGGAAGTTTCCGTGGGCGGTTCCCTGGCCGCAGGCGGTGATCCGGTCCGGGGCGTTGTGGTTGAACATGGGGTGCAAGGCATTGCCTCCAGGACTCGTCGAGGGCCGTGCGGAGTATGGGGTCGGACTCGATCGGGTGCGCCGGCGGACGGCCCGGCAGCCCCAGCGGGTGGAACAGCCCGTGGCGCAGGCTCGGGGTGGAGGGGCGGGTGGGGAAGAGGGTTGCGAGGCGGTCATGCGAGGCGGCTGAAGGCCCAGCGCAGTAGTTCGCGGTCCGCTCGGGGACGGCCGGTGCGGGCGAGTGCGGTTCGGGTGTGGGCGGTCAGCTGGGCCCAGGCGCGGAAGTTGCCGTGTGCGGCGTGCTGGTCGGCGAAGGTGATGTCGTCGGGGTCGGTGTCGGCCCAGATCGGGTGGAACAGGGGGATGGCCTCGAGGACCTCGCCGGGGGTGAGGCGGGTGAAGTGCTGCCAGATGAAGACGCGGGAGGAGAGCATCGGTTCGCGGCGCAGCACGGTGTGGCAGCCTTCCCCGCCGACGAAGATGATCGCGAGTTGGGTGGAGGGTTCGTCCCACAGGTAGCGGAAGTATTCGAACGCCTCCCCGTTGAGCCATTGGGCCTCGTCCACGAGAAAGGTGCGGGGGCGTTCGGCCAGGGCGGTCTTCAGCAGGCGGTCGAACTCGCTGGGGTGGCGCGGTGGTTCGCCGGCCAGGTCGAGTGCGGTGAACAGCTCGTAGCGCACGGCGCGGGCGGTGGGACGGGCCCGGAAGGTGATCTTGCGGACGTCCTCGTGCTCGAGTTCGCGCAGGCAGGTGTTGACGGCGAGGGTCTTGCCGAAGCCGGCGCCGCCGTGGATGCACATCATGGCGCGGGCGTCGACGGTGTCGGTGATGTTGTCCCGGGCGGTGAGCAGGGCGCGGGTGGTGACCACGGATGCGTCGGGCAGGTCGACGTACTGGTAGCTGGCCGTGGTCACGAGGCGTCTCCGTCTTCGTCGGTGGTGGGAGGTGCGGGCCGCCCGCCCGGGCCGTTCGGGCCGTCCGGGGTGGAAGCGCCATCACGGCCGGACGGGTGCGGGACGGGTGGGTGCGGGCCTGGCGTGGTCAGCGCGGCCAGGGAAGCAGGGGTGCGCCAGTCGGCCGGGGGCGCGGCGGGCGGGATGAGGTCCGGCAGCGCGAGCTGCGCGAGGTCGGTGTCGGTGCTCTGGGCGAGTTCGGCCTCGGCCTGCGCGGTGGTCAGCGCGCCGAGGCGCTGGGGTGCGGCGGGCTGGTTCACGGCGGCGTAGCGCTCGCGCTGGACGGCCTGAAGGTCCTTCTTCAGGCGGCGGGAGCGGGCGGCCCGCGCCCGCCGTACGGCGCTGATCTGTTCGCCGGTGGCCTGGTCGGCCAGGTCTGCGGGACCCAGGTAGCGGCCGGTGGCGGCGTGGTAGACCTCGATGCGGTGATCGTGGTGGGGCATGAAGCGGACCCGGACCTGGATCCCGGCCTGGCCGGTCATCCACGGCCCCACATAGTCGCGTCTTTTGAAACGGATGCCGCGGGTGGTCAGCGTGCGGGTACCGGCGTCCTGCAGGGTGAACGTCCACAGATCGGCCGCGGGCACGTCCCGCAGCGGGGTGGGATCGTCCTGCCACGCCTCAAGCGGGGTCTTGCCCCGCAACGGCGCGGGGCGGTGCTCGGTGTTCCACCAGAGGATCCAGTCCAGCAGCCGGGTGGTGAAGTCCTCGAAGCTGAGCAGCACTTCGCCCTTCGGGCGGGAGGCCCGTTTGCCGGGGCGCGGCTGGCGCACGTAGCCGGGCAGCGCGGCGAGGAACATGCTCTCCACCGCCCGGTTGAGGCCCTCTACGGTGCCCTTGAGGTGAGGGGTGTAGGCGGGCAGGTCCTCCACCGTCACGTCCAGGAGATCGAACGCGGCCGTCACCGTCCGGGACAGGAAGTCCTTGCCCCGGTCCACCCGTACCTTCTCGGGCACGCCGCCGAACGGGCCATAGGGGTCCTCACGCAGGACCGCGGAGCGCAGCGCGGCCAGCACCGACTCCCGCGACGGATCCCCCGGCGTCACCGCGACCCCGGTGATCGCGTTCGTCGCGCAGTCGGTGAACCACGTGATCCACGGCCTGCAGGCCCTGCCGTCGACGTCGACCAGCACCGGCGCCTGCATGTGGTCGGTCTCCCACACCTGGTTGCGCCAGCCCCGCGGCCGGGCCAGGAACACATCATGTTTGCGCGCCGCCCGCTCCCCTCGCGCGAGCCCCGCCCGCTCTCCCGGCGTCAGATCACGCCGGATCGCCCGGTGCAGCGTCGTCAGCGACGGTGCGTCGCCAGGAGGAGACTGCCGGGCAGCACGGAGAACCAGCTCGCGATGGACCGCCCGCACGTTGCCCTTCCACAGCGCCAACAGGCCACGGACTTCGGGCGTGACCGTGAACCGGGTACTGGTCTGGGCCCGGGCCCCCGGTTCGTCGGCTGCAGCTTCATCGCGGCCGGCTGCGGCCAGCCACCGCCACACCGTGCGCTCTGATACCCCCAGCGCGTCTGCAGCCACCTGGACATGACCGGCCGTCAGGCCCTTCCCTTCCCGCAGGGCGAGCAGCCGCCGCACCGCAGGACCGCGCAGTGCCTTCCTGGACGCCGCAGGCAGTCCGCCGTCTGCGCGGACGGTGCCTTCGTCCTCCATACCCTGCTCCCCTCGCGCGGTGGGACGTCCTGTTGTGCCGTTGCAGAGCGCTCCGTTCACAGGGGCGGCGCGACCCGCTTGAACAGTCGCCGCAGCAGGGCCCGGTCGACAAACGTGTCAGCGGTGGTGAGCAGCGCGTTCTGCAGATGCGCGGTCAATGCGGCCCACGTGCGGAACGTGCCGTGCGCGCACGAGCGGTCGATCCACGCCAGATCCGCCGCCGGGACGGTGCGCCACAGCGGATGAAAGCCGGTCACCGCCGTAGCGACTTCCGCTCCGGCCAGGCGGGCAACCTCCTGCCACGCCACCACCCGGGACGCCAGCTGCGGAAGCCGGGCCAGCGTCCGCTCGCTGCCCGCCCCGCACAAAACCAGCGTGACCTGCGTGCCGGGGTGGTCCCACAGGCTCTGCAGGTACTCCAGACACGGCACAGGAAGGCGCTGCGCCTCATCGACCACCAGCACCCGCGCCTCACCCAGAGCTTCCGCGGCCGCCGCATCGGCCCGCGCCGACGTGTGCGGGAAACGGCCCGGCAGCGCCAGAGCGTCGAACACCGCCCGCCGCATGCCGGCCACCGACGGACGCACCGGTACCGGCACCCAGGTCACCTTCCAGCCCGGAAGCACTTCACCAAGCGCCATCCGCACCGCCGCGGTCTTGCCCCGGCCCGCATCACCGAACACACACACCGCGCCCTGAACCGCCATCGCCTGACCGACCGCCTCGGCCACCGCCCGCACCGATGACGTCCGCACCAGCCGCGCGCCCGCCGGCAACGCCACACCCGCCGCCGTGCCGCTCTCCCCCACCGGCAGGCCGCTGGTCGCCTCCGGCCCGGGACCCGGCTGCGCAGACGCCTTCGCCGCGCGCTTCCCACCCCGCCCGGACAGGGCGAGGTCAGCCAGGGCCTGCCACGTCTGCTGCTCATCCCGTTCCCGCCGCGCCACCGTGCGGTCCGGCAAGACCCTGCCGGCCTCCACATCCCGGCGCACCGCCCGGTGTAACGAGGCCAGTGAGGGCACCTCGCCCCCGGCCTCCTTCAGATGCCGGTGCAGAGCCGACACGTTCCCATTCGCCTGGGCCAGCACCGCCCACATCCGGTCGGACAACTCCAGCCGGGCCCGCGGCCTGCGCTCCAAGCGGCCCTCCGCCCGCGCCGCATCCAGCCAACGCCACACCGTGCGCACATTCACCCCGCCCACCTGGGCGCCCGCGCACATGCGCCGTCGTCAACGCCCCCGCCGCATCCAGCTCCAGCAACCGCGCGACCAACACCGGCCTGGAGACCCTCAACCCCGCAGCGACCTCACCCCACGCGCCCAGCTCCCCCACCGAAAACCCCTCCGCCGCAGACACCGACGCCAACACCGACACCGACACCGACACCGACACCGACACCGACACCGACACCGACACCGACACCGACCACGGTGCAGCCGCGCAGCCCTCGGGAGGATCAGAAGTGCCGTTCCCAAGACAGTGGAGCGGAGCAAGGTGTACCGCCCCATGACAGCCATACCCGCCGCACACACCGCCCCACGACAGTGACCACGCCCCCTCTCAACCCACCACCAGCGACAACACCCCAACCTGACAAACCGTCACTGCCACCCACCCACCGACACCAACCCGGCACATCGCAGGGAGCTGTATCAGGTGACGAGTACCTGCCCCATGAGGTCAGCGGCGCGTCTCTGTGGGAGATGTCGGTCGCAAGACCGCGAACGACGTGCACGAGGAGAGCGCTCCACGCGGAACCTCGTGGTCCCCTTCCGTAAGGCGAAGGTGCCCGGGCAGGCGGCGCCTGCCCGCCGGACACGATCTGCTGTCGCCCCCTGCGCCGGACTTCCGGGCCAGCAGCACCGCCACCGCCCGGGCGTGGTTGGCCATGGCGCGCAGATGGTCGGTCAGCCCCCGCGCCCGCCGCCTCGGCCGCCGTCGCGCCACTCGTGCCAGTCGACCCCTCCGACGTGCTGTGATGAGCCTCACCGCAAACGTGAGGGCCCCCTCGAGTACGCTGAGCAACGTCGAACATGAGGGCCCCCTCCGGATGATCCTCACAGTTCGGCACCCGGCCGATCCGGATTCCCCGGATCACGGACAGGACGGCCGCCCGGTGAACGGAATCGCGGCCACATCACAAGGAGATGACCATGAATAAGTGGATCAAGCGCGTCTCGACCGCTGTCGCTTCTACGGCGCTGGCAGGCGGAGCCCTTCTCGGAGTCAGCGGCACGGCGTCAGCGGCGACGACCTCGGCGCCCGGGGAGCACACGCAGTCCGCGATCACCGCCTTCGCCACCAGCGGCGACCGCGCGGACGGATACCAGAGCGCCCACCACGAGGCACAGGACGACCGCTGGGGCGCACCCCGCGGCTGGTACACGAAAGACGACCGCCAGGGCCACTACGGGGAAGAGCGCTGGAACGGTAGCCACGTGTACGTCTGGGACGGGTACCGCTGGAACGAGGCGACCACGTACCGCGTCAGCGCCGAGCGCTGGTACCTGGACCAGGTCGCGTGGTACGCGAACCAGCGCTGATGCGGCCGCAGGCCGGCACGGTCGGTTTCACCGGCCGCAACGACGTGGCTTTGGGCTGCACCGTTGCGACTCGTCAAACCGACCGCTCGCCGAGCCGACATCGAGCTCGAGCCGGTGAAATCGCCCCCGGCTGAACAGGGACAACACGCGGAAACCGGGTGGGCTGCTCCCGTCCACCGGCGCTTCCGGTTGCGCCGGCGGTACCGCCACCCCCGTGCCTCGAAGCACCCGGGGAGCGATCGCGGTGCCGGGCGAGCGGGATGCAGGAGTGAGGGACATGAGATCGGTCAGAACCGTGGCGTACGAG
>NZ_JBVHQG010000027.1:0-25782 GCF_055567535.1 Streptomyces sp. NPDC026538 | reverse complement strand
GCCTTACTCCTGCCCGGACTTGGGGATGCCGCGGGCCACATCACCAGCCTCGCGATCACAGCGAGCAACCACCGCTTACCGGGAATGACTCAGTGCCTGCTTCGCGAGAGTTTTCTCCTGCTCGGTCCGGAGCATGGCGTAATAGTTGATCATCTCGCCGGTGTCCCAGAACTCTTCGATGATTTCCATCACCGCTTCGCGCTGGTCGGCGAACGCCTGGCTCATGTACATCTCGGCATCGCCCTGCCATGCCCCGAGGTTCAGATCGAACTCGGCGCTGGTCATCCTGGCGGCCTGCTCGTCCAGGTAATCGCCGAAGTCGATGAGTGCGTTGCCGAGTTCGTAAACCGGATTGGGGTCCCAGTCCTTGTTGGGCGAAAACGAGTCAGACATGATCGGGGCTACCTCAGAATCCGGTTTCGTTGACCGCGGTGGTGTGGTAGTTCTTGTCCGGCGCCCCGCTCGGCTGGTCCACCGTGTCGGTCGGCGAACCGGAGGAGGCCGAGCCACTGCCGGCCTGCACTATCCCGGTGTGG
This sequence comes from Streptomyces sp. NPDC026538, assembly GCF_055567535.1. Taxonomy (NCBI): domain Bacteria; kingdom Bacillati; phylum Actinomycetota; class Actinomycetes; order Kitasatosporales; family Streptomycetaceae; genus Streptomyces; species Streptomyces sp. NPDC026538. The sequence continues at coordinate 25,246 of NZ_JBVHQG010000027.1, read as the reverse complement.
AACTGCTCGAACATCGCCTTGATGGCACCTTCGCAGTTGGCGTAGTTCTGCGCGGCTTTGGCGATGCCCGTGGTGAGGATATTGAGGACGCCCTTGGAGGGCTCCGCCTGCGTGCCGTAGAGCTGCTCCGTCACCGTCGTCCACCGTGTATTGAAATCGTCGGCGACGTCCGCCGCGTCCCCGGTCCAGGAAAGCCGCAGTTCGCTCAGGGAGTTCATGATGTCGGCGAGCGCGTCACTGATGTTCTGGCCGGCCGAGGTCACCTGGTCGCAGGCGGCGGTGAGACTGTTCGGATCCACCGAGAGCGTGACGGCGTTGTAGTCGTGGGGAATGTGCGACATTGGCTGATACCTCCTCAGGATCCCTGCGAATTGGCGACATTGGCGTTCTCGGCGGAGATGTAGTTCTCCTTGCTCGTCATCATGCGCTCGATCATGTCGGTGAGGAGATCCTGGAGGTCTCTCATGACTTTGTTGACCTGGGTGGCGATATCGCTGAACGAATTGCCGGCGGGGCCCTTCCAAGCGTCTTCTACGACGCGATACTGATCCTGGATGGTGTTGATGTTGTCCTCGATCACATCGGCCCGGTTCCGGACCAGGGTGATGGACTCGCCCAACTGACCGATGTCAACGGCCCAGGCCCCGGGGGTCATCACCGTCGTGCCGTCGGCGAGCACGTAGGAGCCGTCGCTCTGCAGGGTGGCGCCGTCGATTCCGTTGTCGGTGACGAGGTAGGTGGAGCCGTTGGACGCGGTGAAGATGCCGGTCTGGGTGTCGAGGGTGCCGGTGAGCACGGTGCCGTCCGCCAGAACGACGGTGGTCCCGTCGGAGGAGTAGAAGTCGCCGCCCGACATGTAGCCGTAGAGAACCGTGCCGTCGGGCAGGGTCTTGGTCACCCCGTCCTTGAGGAAACTGCCGTCCGGCGTGCTGATGCCGTGCTCGACCTCGCCGTCCGCCGAGACATAGACGGTCCCGTCCTGGGAGATCCAGCCGCCGTCCTGGGTGGCGCTCCCCAGCAGCGTCTGGCCGTCGACGGTCCGGGAGACGAGGAACTGTCCGTCCGCCGTGGTCTGTCCGTTGAGGACCGTGCCGTCGGGCTGGACCTCGACGGTCCCGTCCTCCGACACCCACGTGCCGTCGCTCAGCACGCTTCCGTACACCTGCTGACCGTTGACGGTCCGCACCTCGCCGTTCGGCAGGAACGATCCGTCCGCCGAGGTCAGTCCGTACTCGACCTCGCCGTCCGCCGAGACATAGACGGTCCCGTCCTGGGAGATCCAGCCGCCGTCCTGGGTGGCACTCCCCAGCAGCGTCTGGCCGCCGACGGTCCGCGCGGTGAGCGAGGAGGCGTCCTGCGACGTCGACTCCTCGGACTCGTCCGAGCCGGTCTCCTCGGCCGAGTCCGAAGTGACCGTCCCACCATCGGCGGAACCGTCATCCGCGACGGTGGTCGTGCCGTCGGAGACCGCCGTCGTGCCGTCGGAGACCGCCGTCGTGCCGTCGTCCGCGACCGCCGTCGTGCCGTCGTCCGCGACCGCCGTCGTGCCGTCGTCCGCGACCGTCGTGGTGCCGTCGTCCGAGACCGTGGTCGTCCCGTCGTCCGCGACTGTCGTGGTGCCGTCGTCCGTGACTGTTGTCGTGCCGTCCGCGCCGGACGCTTCGCCGTCCGCCAGGAACGATCCGTCCGACGAGGTCTGCCCGTGCTCGATCTCGCCGTCCGCCGAGACATAGACGGTCCCGTCGTCGGAGATCCACCCACCGTCCTGGGTGTCCGCACCCCACATCGTCTGACCGTCGACGGTCCGCTCGGTCAGGAACTGCCCGTCCGACGAGATCTCACCGTGTTCGACAACACCACCGGCGGTGACCATCGTCGTCCCGTCCTCCGACAAGAACGACCCGTCGTCCAGCTGTGTCCCATAAACGGTCTGACCATCGATCTGCCGCACTTCGCCATTCGCCAGAAACGAACCGTCCGGCGCCGTCAGCCCCTGCTCGATCTCACCCTCACTCGAGACATAGACCGTCCCGTCCTGAGAGACCCACCCACCATCCTGAGTGTCCGCACCCCACATCGTCTGACCGTCGACGGTCCGCTCGGTCAGGAACTGCCCGTCCGGCGTGGTCTGCCCATGCTCCACAACGCCGCCGGCCGTGACCATCGTCGTCCCGTCCTCCGACAGAAACGACCCGTCGTCCAAACGCGTGCCATATACCTCCGCACCATCAAGAGCGCGTACCTCGCCATGAGCGAGAAACGCGCCGTCCGGCGCCGTCAGGCCATGCTCCACCGCACCATCACCGGAGACGTAGACCGTCCCGTCCCGGGAGATCCAGCCGCCGTCCTGAGTGTCAGAACCCCACAGATCCCGTCCCTCAACCATCCGTTCCGTGACGAACTGGCCGTCCGACGTGGTCTGCCCGTGCTCGACCACACCCCCGGCCGTGACCATCGTCGTCCCGTCCTCCGACAGGAACGAGCCGTCATCCAGACGCGTGCCGTAAACGGTCTGACCGTCGATCTGCCGCGCTTCGCCATGTGCCAGGAACGCGCCGTCCGGTGCCGTCAAACCATGCTCGACCGTGCCGTCACCGGAGACGTAGACCGTCCCGTCCTGGGAGATCCAGCCGCCGTCCTGGGTGTCGGAGCCCAGCAGATGCTCGCCGTCGACGGTGCGTTCGGTGAGGGGCTGGTCGTCCGGCGCGGCCTGGCCGGGAGTTGTGTCGCCGGTGTCCGTGGTGGTCGTCGTCGCACCCGGTTGTGGTGACGTGGAATCCGCCGAACGGGTCTCGCCCTCGTGCGAGGTGGACGTCGGCTCGGTGTGCGAAGTGCCGTGATCGGGCCGCGTGTTGTCGCGGGCCCACAGGCTGTTGCCCGCGTCCGTGTGTTCCGGTGACGGGTGGCCTCCGTGAACTCCATGGTTGTGATGACCGGGGTGGTCTGTCGCATCCGCCTCGCCGGTCGCCTGGGCGAAGAACGACCTCTCCAGGTCGATCAGTTGGCTGCCGTCAGGCGATTGACCGGGCGCGTCGGAAAAAGAACCGTGACCGTCGACCACCGGTTCCGCCAGAGTGGAACTCCCGGAATCCGGTGCATTCGATGCGTCCGGCGACTGGCCCTCCTGGTCCGTCGACGCGGTCGCGGGTTCGAACAGCCCCCGGTCCAGGGAGATCAACGCCTCGCCGTCGGTGTGCGCGTCGGTCATCTCGCCCCGTCTCCTTTCCCCGCCCCGCCGGCGACTTCATATGTGTCCGCACGTTAAGGCTCGTGGAATGGCGGGAGATTGCGTAGATCCTTGTTCCTGACCTGGGCGACGTCCTGGAACGGGGACGTCGAGCGGCGCTCGATATTTCGGCACCATGGACAGGCCGTTCAATAGGCCGATGACCGAAGAAAGCGGGGTGTCCCATGGGCGACAGCGACAGCGACGACGTAAGCCCGCACGCATCGAAATACCAGAGCGACCCCTGGGTACCGAACGTGGACCCGGACGCGAGCGATCACGGCGACCAGGAGGACGCGGCCGAAACCTACTCCGAGATCTACGGGGTCACGGCGACGACCAATCCGACCGACGACTCGGGCGACGACGAGCCGCCGGACGAGATGGTGACCATGCCGAAGCTGAGCATGGCCTACACCACGTCCCCCGACCTGGTGCCCACCGAGCCGGGAGGCGGGTCGGGCGACAGTCCCGCCCCGCCTCCGGACACCAACGCCTTCTCGATCGACCTGGGCGCGCTGCGGGGCGCGGAGCAGACTTTCCTCGATGCCGTCTCGAACGTGACGAGCGCGTACGAAGCGCTGCGGACCAAGGTGCAGGCCGCTGTCGCCGACCCCAATCTGTTCGGCCAGGAGAACGGTCATCTTCTGTACGGCGGCCGGATGACAACCTGGGTCCCGGACGAACTCGCCGAAAGCGGCGCGCAGTTCGCCGAGGCGATCAACCCGCAGCTGACGAAGGTCATGCAGGACGGTGCCGGCGGCATCGAACTGATGGGCAGCTTCACCGCGTTGCTGAACAACGCCGGCCAGACCTACGCGGAGACGGACGCGAAGTCGTCCATGACGGACCAGGTCCCGACCGCTGAGCCGGCGGTGCTGGTGAGTGACACGGAGTCGCCCTCGGCGATCTAGCGCGACGGCGCACACGGAAGGGCGCCCGGCCGACTTCTCGGCCGGGCGCCCTTCCGTGTGCCCTGCTGCCCTGCCGGTACCTCACTCCACGACGACGGCCGGCAGGTCGTCCGGCAGCAGGGTCACCAGGTCGTCCGTCGTCGGCTCGACCAGTTCCACCACCCGCTGGGCGTGCCGTTCCGTCATGCGCTGGAAGATCTGGCGGGCGGTACGGCCATTGCCGAAGCGGTCGTCGCGGACCAGGGCACCGAAGTAGCCGCGCAGCGCCTCGCGGGTGTCCTGCGGCAGCTCGTACTCGTGCTTGGCCGCGTGGAACTCGACGATACGGCCCAGCTCTTCACTGCCGTAGTCGTCGAACATCAGGGTGCGGGTGAAGCGGGAGGCCAGGCCCGGGTTGATGTCGACGAAGCGTTCCATCTCGTCGGGGTAGCCGGCCACGATGACGACGACGTCGTCGCGGTGGTCCTCCATCAGTTTGACCAGGGTGGCGATGGCCTCGCGGCCGTAGTCGTTGCCCTGCCCGGCGGGCGTGAGAGCGTAGGCCTCGTCGATGAACAGGACGCCACCGAGGGCGCGTTTGAAGACGGCGGTGGTCTTGGGCGCGGTGTGACCCACGTATTCACCGACCAGGGACCCGCGGTCGGCCTCGATCAGGTGGCCGCGGGAGAGCAGTCCGAGGGCGGCGAGGATACGGCCGTACAGGCGCGCCACCGTCGTCTTGCCGGTACCCGGGTTGCCGGCGAAGACCAGGTGGCGGCTGAGCGGCGGGGCGGCGAGGCCGGCCTCGGTGCGCCGCCGGACCAGCTGCATGACCTTGACCATGGTGCTGACGTCCTGTTTGACGCTCTCCAGGCCGATCAGGTCGTCGAGCTCGGCCAGTACCTCGGAGAGGCTCTCCGCTCGGGTCTGCCGGGTTCCGGTGCTCTTGGCGTCCGGTGTCGCGGGGCCGCCGGGCCGGCCGCCGGGTGTCACCGCGAGCTCCCCGGCGCCCGGCGCGGGCAGCGGTTCGCCGCCGCCCAGTGCCTCCTCCGGCATCGTGCTGATCTTCACGGCGTCGACGCGGCAGCGCTCGATGGTGGGGTCGGCGCCGTCAGCGAGTTTGAGGTCCTCGTCGGTGTCGTGGATACGGCAGCCGCGCAGCAGGGGCGTCGCCGCGCTGCCGACGTAGACGGCGGGGAAGCCGGTTGCGCTGATGTCGCAGTCCTCGAAGCGGCCGGCGGCGTTGTCGGCGATGTAGAGGCCGTTCTTCGCGGTGCCGGTGACGGTGGTGCCGCGGACCCGGGGCGTGGCCTTCGCCTGGACCACGAGACCGGTGCCCTTGGTGTCGGTGATGGAGCAGTCGGTCAGCCAGGCGGCGGCGCCCTCCCGGACGAAGACCCCGGCGGCGCCGGTGCCGGTGACGCGGGTGTCGACGACCAGTGCGGCGGTGCCGGCACCGATGTCGATGCCGACGCCGGAGCAGGAGCTGACGGAGCAGTCGTCGACGAGGGGGCGGTGTTCGGTGCGCAGGCCGATGCCGGTGGCGGCCTTCGTGATGCGGCAGCCGCGGGCGGACAGGTCGCCGCCGTCGACCTCGATGCCGCACAGCTCGGTGTCGTCGATCTTGGTGTCGGTGAGGGTGAGAAGAGCCTGGCCGACACTGCGCAGTCCGTGTTCGGGGGTGCCCTGGATCCGGCTGTCGTGGAGGGTCACCCGGCTGCCGTCGCCGGCGTGGACCCCGGTGTAGGCGGATACGGTGACGGCGCAGTCGGTGAGGGTGAGGTGTGCGGTGTCGGAGGCGTAGACGCCGTTGGCGCCGGAGCGGGTGAAGGCTCCGCCGCGTACCTCCACCCGGGCCTCGCCGCCGGCCGCGAGGCCGGAGCCGGCGGTGTCGGTGGTGGTGGTGTCGTGCAGCCGGAGCCGGCCGGCGCCGGTGGCGACGACGCCGGCCGCGCGGATGTCGCTGATCCGGCAGTCGGTGAGGGAGGCGACGGCGCGGCCGGTGACGTGCACCGCGTCCCGGCCGGTGCGGGCGATCTCGCAGCCGCGCAGGGCGACCCCGAACTCGCCGCCGGAGGACGGTGCTTCACCGGCTGTGGCGTCGTCGGGGGCGGTGTCGGCGCCGGCGTCTCCGGTGATGACGACTCCGCCGGCCTCGCTGTCCCCGATCCGGCAGGTGCGCAGCACGGGCCGGGCGCTGTCGTCCACGGCGACGGCGGCGGCTCCGGTGTGGGTCACGGCGCACAGCTCCAGGGCGGCGCGGGCCGAGCCGGTGATCCGGATGCCGTGGCCGCCGGTGCGGGTCACCGAGACCCGGGTCAGAGTGGGGGCCGCGCCGTGGTCGACGAGGATTCCGACGGCGTCCACGTCGCTGATGCCGGTGTTCTCGACCACGGCCCGGCTGTCCCCGGCGAGATGGAGGCCGATGTCGCCGGTGTGGTGGAGTTCGCAGTCCCGGAGGACGGGGGCGGCGGTGCCGGTGACCTGGACGCCGGCGCCGGTGATCTCGCAGCCGGAGATCTCCACCGCGCCGGCGGTGACGAGGACGGCCGGTTCCCTGCCGTGTCCCTCGATGACCAGGCCCTGCACCCGGCCGCCGGGGCTCTGCACGGTGAGGGCGGGGCCGTGGGCACCGGCGACGATCCGCACCGTGCCGCGGCCCTTCTCCGCGGCGAGGGTGATGTCGCGGTCCAGGAGCACGCTCTCGGTGTAGGTGCCGGGCTGGACGGAGATCACGGCACCCTCGGGGGCCTCGCGGACGGCGGCGACGATCGTCTTGTACGTGCCCCACCCGCGGGGGGCTACGCGCAGGCCGGCGGTCATGTCGAGGTGCAGGTGAGCCGCACCTGCCCGGCGGCGACATGGACACCCTCGGCCGCGTCGCCGCTCTCGGCGCCCGCGTCCACGAGCCGGACGGTCACCCGGCCGGTCCGCACGGTGAAAGAGGGCGAGGTGAACCAGCGGCCCTGCCGCTTCTTGCCGACCTGGTCGACCATGAAACCGCCGAGCGCCTTGGGCTGCTTGTCCGCCTCGGCGCCGAAGGCGTAGTCGTCGCCGTAGTAGTAGAAGTACGCGGGCGAGCCGCCGACCAGGGTGCGGGAGGAGTTGGTGGGCACGAAGCTGGAGATCCGGCAGGACGCGACGGTGAAGTGCGAGCTGAAGTCGTACTTCCACAGGGCGTACCTGCTCGCGTCGAAGGCACTGGCCTTGCCGGAGACCGGCATGGAGAGGTACCCGCCGGTGCAGGCCTCGCCGGTGTAGCCGCCGCTGTCCGACTGGGTCCAGGCGGTGGTGCCGTCCGCGTCGGTTCCGGTGGAGTAGCCGTACGCGGCGAAGCTGGTCGAACCGTCGCTGCTCGCCGCGCAATCGGGACCGGCGATGGCCTTCCAGGTCTGTCCGGAGCTCTGTCCGCCGGCCTGGTAGGGCGTGGCGTCCGGGCTGGGGGCGATCGGTTTGACCTCGTTGGGCAGTGCGAAGGCCGGTCCGCCGAGCGCGCCGTACACCAGCGCGCCGAGGGCGACGGCCAGGAGCGTGGAGACGCTCACCACGAGCATGCGCTTGCCGGTCCGGCCTCGTGGGTCCTCCGGCCGTACGGATTCGGCGAATGCGGAGGAGAACTCACGCCAGTCCTCATCAATCATGCGGGAAAGCACCCCTCATTGTTGAGTGTCCGAATAATCCTGGGAAAGGGAACGCGAAAGGGACGGCGGGACGAATAGCCGTGGTGCGGGCGCACGGGTGGGCTACTCGGCCGCAGGGCACCCGACTTGAGTTACGTACGAGGTCACGGGCGGGTTCACGTGTTTTCTCTCACGGGGCGCACAGCGGGGGTGGGGGCTGACGCGGGGGCTACGTTCGTACTCAGGAACTCACCGAACCTGAGAATGGCAGGAGCGCAATGTCACCCCAGATTTCTCAGATCGCCGTTGTCGAGCAGCACAGTCTGGTGCGCCTGGGTCTGGAGACCCTGCTCTCCGGCAGCGCGCTGCTGCGGGTGGTCGCGCTGGCCGCGGATCCCGCGGAGCTGCCGGAAGCCGACGCACAGCGCCTGGACGTCGTCGTCTACGGCGCTCCGCCGCAGCCCGGACCGGCGCTCGCCAAGACCGTCGCCGCACTCGCGCGGTGCGGACGGGTGCTGGTGGTCGCCGACTTCGCGGGCTGGCAGCCGGTGACCGACGCGCTGCGCGCCGGGGCCTACGGCTGCGTCGGCAAGCAGGCGGGCGAGCAGGAGCTGCTGCGCGCGGTCGAGACGGTCGCGCTGGGCGGTCTGCACATCGCGCCCGGCCTCGCCACCCGGCTCCACGACGAGCTGCGGCAGCCCGCCGGCACCCCCGCCCCGGCGCTCGCGCACCGGGAGCGGGAGGCGCTCCGGCTGCTGGCCACGGGTCTGACGCATGGTCAGATAGCCCGCCGGATGGGGCTGACGGAGGCCACCGTCAGCACCTACGTGAAGCGGATCAGGAACAAGCTGAACGTCCGCAACAAGGCGGACCTCACCCGGAAGGCGATCGAGCTCGGCCTGCTTCAGGGGGACGAGTTCCGCAGCCCCGCGCTGGCCGGCGGCTACTCCCCCGCCGGGTACACCTCCGCCGCCTGACATCGCACCGCGCCCTTTCCGCCGCAAAGCCGTCAAGCCGTCGAACCCCGCGTTGTGAAGCCCCGTCGTGACCGCCGACCCGCACAATCGTGTGCGGGTCGGCGGTCACAGCCGTGTGCGCCGAACCGTCGGCTCGTCGGCTCGTCAGATGTGGTGGCCCAGGCTGACGATGGCGCCGAACGCGCCGAACGTCGCCACCGCCAGGGCGACACTGCCCCCGGCCAGTACCGAGCCGAAGCCGGCCAGCCACCGGGGCCGCGCCATCGCCGGCAGGTCCGGGCGGCGCATCATGCGCCGGAATCCGTAGACCAGGAGCACGGCCGCGACCAGGGCACTGCCCACGGGCCCGGCCCAGTTCCCGGAGCCGAAGCGCTCGGGGCCGGTGATCAGCAGGGTGAAGAGCCCGGCCGTACCGGCCACCAGCAGCGGCACCACCTCGGCGACCAGCCGGGCCGACCCGGCACGCAGCAGGACCGCGAGCCCCAGCAGTCCGGCCGCGAGGTTGGCGTACGGGGAGCCGGAGGCCGCCATGACCACCAGGCCGCCGCCGAGGACCAGGCTCAGGGCGCCGCTCCAGGTCGCCAGCAGGACGGTCGCGGCGCGCACGGCGAGGGTGACCTCGTCGTCACGGGGCTCCTCCTGCACCCGCATCCTGACCCGCCGCCAGGTGAAGGCCACCGTGCCGCTGACGGCCGACGGCACGACGGTGAGGAGGGCGAACGCGGTCACGGCGACCACGCAGGCGCTCTGGACCGCGTCGGCCCGCAGTGCCGCGAGGCCGACGCCGAGCACGGTCGCGACGGCGGCCGTGAACAGGGTGGCGGAGGTGGTCACCGCCGGCGCCGCCACGGCGGCGAGGAAGGCGCCGAGCAGCGCGCCGAAGGCCAGGGCCGCCACGGCCGGCCCGGTCCTGGTCATGACGCCTTCCAGACCGAGCTGTTCGGTGCCGTAGCCCAGCGCGGCGGACCAGGCGCTCAGGGCCAGCGCGGGCACCGCGCACAGGGCCATCGCCATCCGCAGGGCCGCTGGAACGGACCAGCTGCGCTCCGTCGCGACCCACGCCAGCACCGGCAGCGCGAGCCCCGCGGCGAGCGCGAGGTCGAGGAGGACGCCCGTGCCCGGGCGGTGCCGGACGGCGAGCACGAACAGGGTGGCGACGAGCCAGCTCAGGGCGAGCGCGGTCAGGGTGTACGTCCGGGAGCGGGCGTCCCACCGGCGGTCCAGGACGCCCTCGGAGACCTCGGCGACCCGTTCGGCGACGTCGTGCACGACCGGGTCGTCCAGCTCGTCGGCGGTGGCGTCACGCAGGTAGAGGACCTGCCCGTCGGTGACGCCCAGTTCCGAGAGCGACCACTCCGGGGCGAAGGCACTCCCGGTCGCCGCGCCCAGGGTCCAGGCCGCCGGCATGATGTCGGACTCCCGCTGGTCGCACAGACGCGCCAGGGTGTCGGCATAGCTCACGATCGGGGCTCCGGCCGGGACCGCGAGGTCCACCTTCCGGCGCTCGCCGACGACGGTGATACGGCAGTGCTCATCCACGATGACGATTCCTCAGGGGATGCAGGGGTGTTCCGCCGCCGGGGCGACGGTCAGCGGTGCTGCCAGGTACGGGAGTTGGCCCACTCGGCCTCGGAGTAGTTGTTCCAGTTGACGTGCATCGCGTTCGCGATCTCGCCGAGCACGCCGCCCGGGCCGAAGAGACCGTTGGCGGCGTAGTTCCACTCCGCTTCCAGACCCTCGAAGTACTGCTGCGCGGCGCCGTTCCAGTCCCCGCCGGCGAGGACCGGCTGGAGCTTGTTGATGAGGTCGTGGAGTTCGTCGGCGATGGTCTGGGCGACGCCGTTGATGTGCGTGCCCGAGCCGGCGAGTTCCTCCTTGACCATGAGGTTCGCGCCGTCGACGTTTCCTGCCATGATTCACTCCCTGGTGTTGCCGGATACCGGGTGGGGCCTTCGGGTGGCGTCGATATGACGGCGGGTCAGCTGAGGTTGGCGCTCGACAGCCCGGCCTCGATGTTGTTGATCGAGGTGATGTTCTGCTGCTCGCTGTCGGTGTAGTTGACGTAGTTGCCGCGCAGCCCGCCGGCGATGTCGGTGAGCGCGTCGTGGAGCATGCGGGAGTAGATGTCGTACTCCTGCATGAGGGCCTGGAAGGTGTCCTGGGCGATGCCCTGCCACCAGCCCTCCATGTTGACCACGTAGGTCTTGAGGTCCGAGAGCTGCCCCTGGATCTCGGCCGCCGTGCTGTCGCACGACGTCGCGGCCAGCGAGATCTGCTCCGGTGTCACCTTGAAGTCGGTCACCGTACTGCTCCTGTCCGGGTGGACTGATACCGGTCCAGTTCAGCGTGGCAGCGGCAGCAGGAGGCCGACAGATCCCCATTCCGGTGTCCCCGGGACCCGGCGGACAGTGTCCCGGTGCGGGGGGCGGTAGGACGGCAGGCGTGCATGAAGTCCCGTGCGTCACAGGGGACTTGATCTGACATCAGATGAGCGGGACCCGAACATGACGCTGCGTCACCTCGCCCTGTGGTCAGGGATGTCGGAGTCGGCCGCCGAGCGCGTCATCGGCCGTCTCGGGCCGTCGCTCACACCCGTACGAGGCCGGAGAGGCCCAAGGGAGGTGGGCCCAGAGGAGGAGGCTCCCCGCCCCTCCGGCTCGCAGAAATGCTCAGTCGATACAGAACTCGTTGCCCTCGATGTCCAGCATCGGGATGCAGGCGTCGTTGCCGTCGTACAGCGTTCGCACGTGTACCGCGCCGAGCGGGACCAGTCGTGCGCGTTCGGCCTCAAGTGCGGCCAGGCGCTCCTTGCCCACGAGGCCGGTGCCGACCCGCACGTCAAGATGCACCCGGTTCTTGACGACCTTCCCCTCGGGAACACGCTGGAAGTACAGTCGCGGGCCCACCCCCGAGGGATCGACGCAGGCGAACCATGAATCCCGCTGCTCAGGTGGCTGCGAGCCCTTGTAGTCGTCCCAAGTGGCAAACCCCTCCGGTGGCGGCGGCACGACGTACCCCAACACCTCGCACCAGAAACGAGCCAGACGCTCAGGTTCTGCGCAGTCAAAGGTGACTTGGAACTTCTTGATCTCTGACATCGGCGCAACATACCAGGCCGTGTGGAGAGACCCTACGGACGAGCAGCGGGCCTACGCCAGGTCCGAACCCGACGGTTCGGTCAGTGACTTGAACATGTGCACGTCCGCGTGGCCGCCGGGGATACCCAGGGTGCGGCCGGTCTCCGCATAGCCATGGCGCTGATAGAACCCGGGGGCCTGGAACGTGAAGGAGGACACCGCCACGCGATCGCAGCCGCGTCGCAGCGCTTCCTCCTCGGCGGCCTTCAGGATCCAGCTGCCCCAGCCGCCCTTGCGGCTGTCCTCCCGGACCCACAGCATCGAAATCCCGCACAGTCCACCCCAGGTCCACGCGGCCAGCCCGCCGATCAGCCCGCCCGCCTCGTCGGTGACCTTGACCGACAGCGTGCCCTGCTCGGCCACACCCGTGGCGGCCGCGTTGAACGCGGTGAGCCCCTCGTCCAACCGCTTGTTGAGCTCGGTGTCGCGCTCGCCAATGGTCAGGATCGGGCCAGTTCCATGATCATCAGTCATGGCGGGGAGTATGCCAGTCCGCCCGGCCGCACAGCACCCCACCACCTGGATCCACCTTCACCACGGACCCTAGGGGCCCTCGCCCACCGGACCGGCGCACCGCTCCGGCCAGCCTCCGGCGCCGCTCTGGCCGTCCCGGCCCCGCAGCGCCTCGTCCAGGCCGGCGAGCGCGGCCCGGTCGGCCTCGCCCAGTTCGGCGTTCGCGTCCTGGCCCGGCGAAGACGCCGGTGCCCCGCCCGAGGCGGGCAGTTCGCGCAGCAGGACGACCGGGGACGGGCCGGTGCGCCGTACGTCGAGGATCACGAAGGGTGTGCCGGGGGCGAACACCACCTCCTGGACCTCCTCGGGCCTCTCGGGATCGTGGAACAGCGGCCGGGCGAGCCTGCCGGTCACCGACCAGATCGCGTACCGCGGGCCACGCGGCCGGTCCGCTCCCCCGGCCGCCCGCACGCCGTTGAGCGGGGCGCGGTCCCGGAGTACGGTGCCGGGGCGCAGCGGGTCGTTCTCGGGGTCCTCCGCGTGCGGCAGCGCGGAGCCCGCGCCGCGCAGGACCGCACCCCGGTGCGTCGGCAGCCGGCGCAGCGCCGACACCAGACAGGCGGCGAACGGCAGGAGCCGGTCGTCGCGCCCGTGGCAGGCCGCGGCCAGGGCGCGGTGGTCGAGCAGTCCGCCCGCGTCGTCGAGGTAGAGCCGAAGCGCCGTCAGGTCCGCCTCGGCGGCTTCCCGTTCCTCTCCCGCCATGGCGGGCAGTCGGCCGAGCGCGCGGGCGACGGCGGGCGCGTGCCGCTCCCAGGCCGGGCCGGCGACCAGCCGCAGGGCCGTGTGCTCCGCGGGGCTGCTGCGGTGACCGGCGCGGAAGGAGGACCTCGCGTGCGCCGACCGTACCGGCTCCGGGCCGTCCCGGCGGGTCGCGCCCGGCCGGGGTGTCCGCCCGTCCGGGGCGGCGGCCGCCAGGGGGCGCCGGCTCAGGTACTCCCACGCCTCGTCGAGATCGGGCCCGGCGGGCGGATCGGGAACCACCGGCTCCCGGGGCACCGCGATCTCCTCCCGCCCCCGGATCAGATGCTCCCAGGCTCCGGCGAGATCGGGCGCGGCAACCGGATCAGCGGTGGTACGGGCCGCGGCCGGTGCCGCTTCGGCGACCGGGGCTCGCGAGTACGGGACGACCTCGGCCCCGCCGGACGTGGTCGGCGTCGGTGCCGGCGCAGGCGGCGGTGCCGGGGCGGCCTGGGTGCGCACGCCGTGCCGGGTCGCCAGTTCGCGGAGTGCGGGAGCGTCCGCCGCGGTGGCGCCGTACACCTGGAGCAGGGCGCTCGCGCACACCTGCGGCGGCAGGGTGCCGAGCAGGGCGTCGAGGGCGGCCCACAGCGTGTGGTCCGGCCGCTCCCCCGGGACACCGGCCTCGACGACCGGCCCCTCCGGGACGACCGCGAGCCCCGCGTCCGGGCGGGCGGCACCGTACCGGCCGACCCACAGCCCCGCACGGGTCACCGTCACCTGCCAGCGGTCGGTGAGCCGGACCGCGCCGTCCGGCGAGCCGTCCGCGCCGGGGAGCGGTGCGGCACAGCCCAGCAGCCGGGGTTCCCGAGCGGGGTGGCACTCGGCGGCGTTGACGAACGGCAGCCAGCCGGGCGCACCGTCCGCCCCGAGCACGACGGAACGGACACCGCGGGTGCCTCCGGGCGGGCCGTCGGTGAGCAGCGGCAGCCCGGTGGCGGCCACCACCGGGGCGCCGAGCCGTTCGGCCACGCGCTGGGCGAGCGGCAGCAGATCACCGGGGCCGCCGGGCGCCAACCGCACGCCCCCGCGCACCGGTTCGGGCAGGACGGAGAGCAGACCGGCGACGTCGTCCGCGACCGCGCCGTCTCCCGGCAGGCCGCACACCACCAGTGTGAGCCGTCGGGGGTCGAGCGGAACGGTGTGGTACAGGTCGCCCGGAACCGTGCCGGGCATCCGTGCAGGCCGCAGCAACAGGCCGGCGGGGATCCGCTCGATCACGTGTCCGCCCGTGGTGTGTCCGGGAACCGCGTCGAGCGCGACCTCCCACGCGGGCCTCGGGCAGCGCACGCCGATCGGCACCGGGGAGGCGGCTCCGGGGGCGAACCCGAGCCATCCGCCGGGCGCGTACAGCGAGCCACCGGGCACCGTGTGCACCTCGGCGGCGGGAGCCTCCACGGTGACGCCCCAGCCGTCGGCGACCCGCCGGGCCAACGCCGGTCGACCCGGCCGTTCCCCGCCCGTGCCCGCCATCGCCAGGCGTACGGCGGTACGGCCGGCCGCGCGCAGCGAGTCGAGCACTCCGCTCAGGCGGGGCCAGAAGTCCGCCTGTGCCGTGGTCCCCATGTCGGCGAGCAGCGTCACCGTCGGATCGCCGGACCAGCGCAGCACGCGGACGAGGTCGTGGACTTCGGCATCGGTCGCCGGCGCGGGGGTGCCGGACCGGAGCACCAGCAGGCGGTCGTGCTCCTCGACGCGTACGGTCGCGTCACCCGCGGTGGTCCTGCCGGTGGTTGCCTGTGCCATCCCCGCTCACTTTCGGGTCGTCGTCGGGGTGCGGTGAGGGCTACGACGCCGGTACGACCGTCCGGCGCGCGGTCGAGGACCTCCGCCTCGACGCCGCCCGTCCGGCACCGGTCCGCTCCGCATCAGGAACGTCCCGCCACGGCCGAGCACGAGGTGGCGGCCGCGACGTCGTCACCCCGCCCGACGACCGAGGGCTGCGGCGACAGGACACCGGTGCCCTTCGCCTGCCTGGCCGCCACCACCGGAACGAGTTCCCGCGCCGCGACCGACCTCCGCACCCGCGCACCGGCACCCGTGGCAGCGGCAGCGGGCGGGGGCGTCCGCGACTCGGCAACAACCGGAGGAGTCCGGGACTCGGCGGCAGCCGGGGGCGTCCCAGGCCCGCCGGCGGCCCGCGACATCCGCGACTCGGCGGCGGCCGCAGGCGCTTGAAGCTCACCAGCAGCCGCAGGCGTCCGACGCCCACTGACAGCCGAAGGCGTCCTGGGCCCGCCCACCGCCGAACGCGTCCCATGTTCGTCGATCGCCGGAGGCGTCCTGTGGTGGTCGTCGGTCGTCGGTGAGGTCGTCATCAGGACAGGTACGGCGGACGGCAGGTGTGGTGTGGGCGGGGTCGCGTGCGCGGCCTCCAGCTGCTCCCGGTAGCGTTCCGCGGCGCGCAGCCAACGGCCGTTCGGGCCCGCTACCTTCTGCCGCAGGGAGATGATCGACGGCGCGATGCGCAGGGCGAGCGCGATGTCGGCGGTGTCCCGCCAGCACGCGTCCGCGTTGGCGGCGGCCTGCTCCGCGTCCACGCTGTCCATGCCGGCGGTCACCAGCAGGCTGAACGCGACCCGCCGGTAGAGGTCCGCCGCGAGGGCGTTGTGACCGGCCAGCCGCATCACGTGCGCCCTGATCTGACGGATCTGCAGGGAGGTGGGGTGCTCCGAGCCGTGAGTGGTGAACGCCTCGCGTTCGAGCGCGGTGGCGAGGGCCGTGGCGTCGTCGTACCGGCCCCCGTTGGCGGCCTGCACGATGCCGCCGATCCGCTCGCGGTAGCGGGAGAACCCGTCCGGCGCGGGAGACTCCACGGGGGGCGCCGGGACGGCCCGCTCGTCGGCGGCCGGTTCCGGCAGGGCGTCCGGGTCGGCGCCGGCGGTCGGCGGCCACAGCATCCGGACGCCGTGCTGCACGGCGAGCCTGCGCAGCATCCGGCTCTCGTCGGCCGAGCGGCCGGGCGCGTGCAGGACGGCGTACTCGCGTGCCTCGGAATCGAGATAGTCGAGCACATGCGACAGGGCGGACCAGCAGGTCTCGTCGAGCGGCTGGTCCGACGGGCCGATCTCGACGGCGAGTTGGTCCGCGAGCACGGGTCGGCCGGCGAGCGGCAGGGGCCGGCCGACGGGTCCCAGGGCGAGCCCCGCCCGGGTCATGGTGACCTGCCACCGCTCCGACAGCCGGACCACGCCGGCGTCCTGTTCCCGGGCGTCGGGCACCGGAGAGCGCCAGCGCAGCAGGCGGGGACCGGGGGCTTCGTCGTCGCGGCCGACGGCACCGGGACGGCAGACGACGGCTTCGACGTAGGGCCGCCAGGTGGGCCGGCCCGCGCCGTCGACGAGGACCGATCCGAGTACGGGCTCGGAGTCGGCGTCGGAGTCGGCGTCCGCCTCGGAGTCGGCGTCGGCCGGTGTGGCGGTCCGGGCCGCCAGGGGCGGCCCGGTCAGCACCTCCACCTCGATGTCCAGCGCGTCGGTGACCTGCTGGACGGCGGGCAGCAGGTCGCCCTCGGCGCCGGGTGCGACGCGGACCCGCGCGCGCACCGCGGGCGGCAGCGCGGCGAGCAGCGCGGCCAGGTCGTCGGCGGGGATCCGGGCGCCGCCGCCCGGGCCCGGCACGCCGACCAGCACGGTGGGGTGGCCGGTGTCGACGGGCACCGCGTAGCACAGGGCACCGGGGGCGGGCGGCGGTGTTCCCGGGGGCTGGAGCAGCACACCGCTGGGGACGGGGCGGACGGTGTATCCGCCGGCGGTGCGTTCGGGCAGCGCCGCGAAGGCGGTCCCCCAGCCGGGGGCCGGATGGCGGACGCCGAGCGGTGTCGGCTCCGTGCCGGGCTGGAAGAGCTGCCAGCCGCCGGACGGTTCGGCGGGGTCGAGGACGAAGAGGGTGCCGCCGGGGACCAGCAGCGCGCTGCCGTCGGGGGCGATCACGCCGAACCCCCAGGCGTCGGCGATCCGCTGGGCGAGTGCGGGCCGGTCGGCGCCCCCGCTGCCGGCGCAAGAGACGACCAGGCGCAGGGTGGTCGTGCCGTCGGCCCGGAGCATGTCGAGGACGTCACCGAGCCGGGTCCACAGCGCGGGCGGCACCGGGCCGTCGACGCCCACGACGACGGTGGCGACGGTCTGGCCCCCCTCGGCACCCAGTGACCGGGCGAGTTCCGCCACGTCGTCCGGGCCGGGGACGGCCTGTTCGGTGGGGCGCAGCAGCGTCAGCCCGTCGTACCGGTCGACGAGGACGGGCGTGTCGAGCTCTCCCGCCGTGCCACCGGGCTGCTGGCCCCGGCCCGGTGCCAAGCGCGTGAAGAGAGTGCCCCAGCGGGACATGAACTGCTCCTTCCGTGACGGCATGCAGCCCTGGGCGGGCGTACGTCCTTGGGCGGGCCGCCTTCCCTCCGGTGCACCGCCGCCCGCGTGCGGGGGCGGGTCCGCCGTGGCGACGGTTCCCGCGGCGACGGGCCGGGCGCGCGGGTTCCCGGCCGCCTCCGCATACAGCTACGGATGGCCGGCAGGATCGGTTCGCCGCTCGCGGCTACGCCGGATCGCCCGCTGGCCGCCGGTCCGGGCCGGGCGGCGTGACGGCGGCGGCCGGTGACAGGTGTTCGTGCACGGCGAGCCAGCGGCCGCCGGCCTGCCGGCGGAAGACGATGGTCTCCCGTTCGTGGAGGGTCTCCTCGCCGGCGTCGGTGGAGATCCGGGTCTCGACGGAGTGGGTGAACACCGCGGTGTCGTCCCAGAGTTGGACCATCCGGTCGTAGGAGAGGCAGTTCAGCACCCGGAAGCCGTCCTCGAGGACCCAGCGCGCCATAACCCGCCGGTACTCGGCGACGGACTCGATGCGCTGCTCGGCGGTGTGGAAGACGAAGGTCGCGTCCGGGGCGAAGGTCCTGAAGTAGTCGTTCAGGCGTCCCTCGGCGTAGGCGGCCACGAGGTCGTCGGCGGCCTGGAGGACCTGTTTCTGGTCGTCGCTCATGTCGGTGCCTCTCCGGAGGAGGTAGGGAAATCGGTGGGGGGCGGCGGCGCTAGACGGCCACGAGGAGCAGCGCCCAGGCGCCCAGGCAGAGCCCGAGCGCCTGAGGTACCGTCACGCGTTCGCCGTCGAGCAGCAGGGCGAGTACGACGGTGGCCGCCGGGTAGAGCGAGACGATCGGTCCGACCACGCTCAGCAGACCCTGGTCCGTCGCGAACAGGCAGAAGGCGAAAGCGGCCGAGTCGAGTGCCCCGGCCAGCAGCACGGGCAGCCACGGCACGGGCGCGCCGCCCGCCTTCGGCCATCCGCGCAGCGCGCCCGGAGCCACGCACAGGATGGAGACGGCGCGGGCGCCCACCAGCGGCCACAGTCCGGCGTCCGGTCCCGGATGGGAGATGAACACCAGCTGCAGTCCGAGCGCGCCGCCGGTCGCCAGGGCCAGCAGCAGGGTGCGCAGCGCGACGGTGGCCTGCCGGATCCGCCCGGCCTGGCTCACCAGGGCGATCGAGAGCACCGCGCAGCAGACCCCGCACAGCGCGAGCGGGCCGGGCGCCGTCTGGACGGCCAGTCCGACCACCAGGGGTACGACGGCCGCCGTCACCGCCGTGACGGGTGCCACCAGCACGATTCCCTCGGCCGCCAGCGTCCGGTAGAGCAGCACCAGCCCCAGCAGTCCGAAGGCGCCGGCCCCGAACCCCCAGGCGAGAGCGGTCGGTGCGGGGCCGTGCTCGGCGGTCGCCGCGAGCCAGACGGCGACCACCGGGAGGGACAGCACCTGGGAGAGGAACACGACCCGCGCTGCCGGTACGCTCCGCGAGGCCCTGGCGCCGCAGTAGTCCGCCGCGCCCCAGCCGAGCGCCGCCACGCCGGCCAGCAGTGTGGTGACCATCAGGCGCCTGTCCGGCTCAGCAGCACATCGCGTCTGGCGTCGGCCATGTAGCGGGCCGCCTGGCGGGGCGTGCACACCGCGTCCTCGGCGAGCTTCAGCGTCTCCGTCACCAGGTCGCGCAGGGCTCCCCGGACCTTGGACAGGGAGGAATCGGCGGTCGGGGCGACATCGCCGTACAGCACCCACCACCACCAGGCGTTGGTGCCCGAGTTGGCGACGACGTCGGGTACGACGACGCAGCCGCGGGCGCGGAGCAGCTCCTCCGCGCCCGCGGTCACGGGCAGGTTCGCCGCCTCCACGATGTAGCGGGCCGCCACCCGCTCCTGGTTGGCCTCGTGGACGGTGTAGGAGGTCGCGGCCGGCACCAGCACGTCGGCCGCGAGCGACAGGCAGGCGTCCCGCTCCAGCAGGACGTCGTCCGGACCGAGCCGGCTGCGGTCGATGGCGCCGTACGCCCGGCGGTGGCGCAGCATGTCCTCGACGGCCAGGCCGCGCGGGTTGGCGACGGTGCCGTGGACGTCCGAGATCCCGACCACCCGGATCCCCGCCTCGTGCAGGAAGCGGGCCGTTGAGCCGCCCATGGCGCCGAAGCCCTGGACGACGGCGGTGGCGGACGTCCGGCAGACGCCGTCCCGGTCCAGGAGCGTGAGCACCGCCTCCGCGACCCCGCAGCCGCCGACCAGTTCGCCGAGTCCGATGCCGTCGACCTCGACGGCGAACGCGTCGGCGAACCGTTTCCGCGCCGCCGGAGGGTCGTCGAGGGTGCGCACGACCGGGGCGATGCAGCCCTCCACGCCCAGCTCGCCGAGCACCTCGTCGATGAGTTCCGTGGTGGTGCCGAGGTCGTCGCCGGTCGCCCAGTTGTTCTCCAGGTACGGCCGGACGAACGCGAGGAAGCGGGAGAGCACACCGCGCGCCTCGCTGCTGAGCGGGTCGCAGTCGATCCCGCCCTTTGCGCCGCCCATGGGGAGGTAGCGGCCCGTGGGGTCGTAGTGCAGCGCCTCCTTCACGCTCATCGCGGCCGCCAGTTCCCTGACCTCCTCGGGACGGCATCCCTCGCGCATCCGCAGGCCGCCGCTGGCCAGACCCCGGACGAGCCGGTCGATGACGAGGAAGCCCTGGTGTCCCGTGACGGGGTCGGTCCAGATGAGTGACGCTTCGGGGGGACGGGTCGCCGCGCCGCCGGCACGGGCCGCGGGCGGGGTGAGAAGTCCGCTGTTCACGGCGATGGGCTCCTAGGGAAAGCCGATGAGGAGTGACCACGGAGCGCGCCACTGGCGGTCGTGGAAGACCCGGAAGCGGCCACTCACGCGCGCTCCGACGGTAGTTCCGGCCGTGGATCACTGGGCAGTCCCCTATTCCGGGGCATGGCGGGCGCCCCTGTTGGGGAACCGCTTCGCGGTAGCTCTCCCTGTTCGATCAACCGCACAGGTCACGCGAGGAACCCCCTGAGCCAGCCGGAGCCCGCCGCCGGGACCACGGCGCCGGCGGACGTGCGCATGCCGGATTCGGTCGCGGCCGGCACGCTCAATCACGCGATCCTCCGCGTGGCCCGTCTGCACCGCATGCTGGCCGGCCAACTACTGCGCCGGGTAGGGCTCCACCCCGGCCAGGAACTGGTCCTGATGCAGCTGTGGGACCGGGGTCCGCAGCGGCAGACCGACCTCGTCCGGCTGCTCGGCTCCGACGCCGCCACCATGACCCGTACCGTCCGGCGGCTGGAGAACGCGGGCTTCGTCCGCCGGCACCCCAGTGCCACCGACAAGCGGGTCTCCATCATCGAGCCCACGGCGGCCGGCAACGCGCTGCGCGGTGAGGTGGAGCAGGTCTGGATGGACCTGGAGGCCAGGGTCGCCGAGGTCATGGCCCCGGCCCGGCAGGCCGAGGCCGTCGAAGTGCTGCACCGCATCGAGGAGAGCCTCGCCCGCGCCACCTCGCAGCAGTCCTGACCGGGATCGGGGCGAACATCCGCGACGAGGCCGGGCGGTCTCCGACGGCAGGGTGACGGGCCGTCAGCGTGCGGCCGCGAGGTCCGCGGAACCGGCCGGCTCACGACGGGCGGCGACCCGGTCCAGTACGTACTGGAGGGTCAGGCAGCCCAGGCACCAGGCGGCCAGGGTCGTCACGGCGCCGGTGAGATGCGCGTCGTGGAAGTAGGCGGCGCCCCGGAGTCCGCTCACCGCCGCGGCCGGCGGCAGGACCGAGGCGAGCGGGGAGAGCCAGGCGGGCAGGAAGGTGGTCGGCAGGATGCCGCCGGAGGTCGCGTTGCCGAGGATCAGCAGCACCACGGAGGCGACCGGCATGCCAAGCGGCCCGAACACCCGAAGCAGCACTCCGGCGGCCGCGGCGGCGGCCCACGCCAGCAGGCCCACCACGAGGACGACCACCGCGAACGGGGCGGGCAGCGCGCTCAGGGCGCTGTGCCCGATCAGTGCCACCATCAGGCCGGAGGCCGCGGCGAAGACCAGCATCGAGGCGACGCGGACGGCCAGCCCCAGGCGTGGCGCCATCTGGTACGAGGAGACGGCGAAGAGGAAGCCGGCGAGCACGACGCCGAAGGCGGCGTAGAACACCGACAGTCCGCGGGAGTCCCCCGGCGCCAGGGGCAGTACGTCCTTGACGGGAACCGGCTTGCCGACCGCGGTGGTCAGCGCCGTGGCGAGGGTGGACACCGTGGACGGCCCCTGTGCGCCGGCGACCAGCACGCGCGTGCCCCGGTCGTCGGCGACCAGGGCGGCCGGGACCTGGTCGTGGGTGACGGCCCGGCGGGCGGCCGTGGCGTCCGGGTAGCGGTAGAAGGTGTATCCGTCCGGGGCCGCGTTGTTGAGGGCGAGTTCGGTGTGCGCGGCCACCTTGTCGGAGGCGGCGATGCCGACGGGCTGGTGGCGGGCGGACGGGGAGTGGAAGGCCGCGAGGTAGACGGCGACGAACACGGTGCCTATCGCCAGCGCGGTGAGCACCGGCACGAGCACCGCCTTCCGGGTTCCGGCGGCCGCCGCGAGCACCGGGGCGGGCAGTCCGGGTTCGGAGTCGACCAGCGCGTGTCTGGCGTGCCGGACGTGATCGGCGGCGGGGGCGGCACCCGGGGGGTACGGGGCCGCCTGGGGCGGCACGCTGACAGAGGGCTGTATGCCGTGGTGCATGGGCGAGAGCTTTCCGGGGTCGAGTGGAGCGCTGGGGCTGCTTCGTGGGGTTCCGGGCTCGGGCGGAACGCTGGGCTTCGTGGGGCTCCGGGGCCGGACGGAACGCTGGGGCTTCGTGGGGCTCCGGGGTCGGGCGGAACGCTGGGGCTTCGAGGCCTGCCGCTGGTGGTCGGGGATGGGGCGGGTTCGCCGTTGCTGTTCCTTCGGGCTGTCCGCTTCCTTCGGGGTGTCCGGTTCGCCGTCCGTTCAGGACAGCCCGCCGGCCTAGAACATCCCGCCGTCGAGCTGCAGCGTGCGGCCGGTCATGTAGGCCGCGTCGGCGGAGGCGAGGAAGGCGTATCCGGCGGCGACCTCGGCAGGCTCCGCCAGCCGCCGCAGCGCGACGCCGACCTTCAGCCACTCGGACAGGTCCTGCTTCCCGGCCAGGTCGGGGTGGAGATAGCTCGCGCCGTTCTCGCGGGCCATGTCCGTGGCGGTGCCGCCCGGAGCGATGGCGTTGATGGCAATGCCCTTGCGTCCGAGTTCCGCGGACAGGTTCAGGACCATCGACTCCACCGCCGCCTTGCTCGCGGCGTACAGCGTGTGCCCGAAGAACGCCTTGGACGCGCTCACCGACGAGGTCAGCACGATCCGGCCGCCCTCGCCCAGGTGGGCGACGGCGTGCTGGACCGCGAACAGCTGCCCGCGTGTGTTGACCGCGAAGACGCGGTCGAAGTCGGCCGGCGTGATCTTCTCCAGCGCGTCGAAGTGCTCGATACCGGCACAGGACGCGAGCACGTCCAGCCTGCCGAACTCGGCGACCGCCCGCTCGATCAGCACTCCGGTCTGTTCCGGGTCGGCGACGTCGGCCTGGACGGCGACGGCCCGACCGCCGCCGTCACGGAGCTCGGCGACCAGGGCGGCCGCGGCCTTCTGGTTGCCCCGGTAGCCGATGGCCACCGCCGCACCCTCCTGGACCAGCCGCCTGGCGACAGCGGCGCCGATGCCTCGGCTGCCACCGGTGACGACCGCCACCTTGCCTTCGAATCGTGCCTTCTGCGCGGATGACACCACTGCTCATCTCCAAGGAAACGTCGGCGACTGTCTCTGTGGGCAACGGCCGCGGCGCCCTGACCCGACGGGAGCCTGCACCGCGCCCGAGCGTGCGCGTCCGGACGTCGTCGGTCTACGACGGCACGCCCACCGTAACACCAACCGCAGGAAATCCTTCGCTTATAGCCTCACCGGAGTCCGGCTGACGTAACCTCGACGCGTCGACCCGCGATGATCACGGTCGGTCGGCGCGGCCGAGAAAGGACGGCACACGGTGGCTTCCCGCACCCCTGGCGACAGCGGCAGACCACGGCTGCGGGCGGACGCGGCCCGCAACCGGGCACAGATCCTCGCCGCCGCCCGCACCGCCTTCCGCGAACTGGGCACCGCCGCCCCGCTGGACGAGATCGCCCGCCGCGCCGGCGTGAACATCGCCACTCTCTACCGCCGCTTCCCCGATCGGGAGGCCCTCGTCCAGCAGGTCGTCCTCGACGGGTTCGCCACGGTGGCCGAGGCCGCTCGCCGCGCCCTGGACACCGCTCCGCAGGACCCCTTGGCGGCCGTCGAGGGGTTCCTGCTCCGCCTGGTCGACGAACGGGACACGCTCGTACTCCCCCTGATCGGCGGGCCGGTCGCCACCAGCCCCGACGCGGTCGAACTCCAGGGCCGGATCGCACCGCTCCTGGACGAGGTGCTCGGCCACGCCCGCTCCCGGGGCGCGATCCGATCCGATGTCACGCACATGGACCTGATCACCACCGGGGCGCTCGTCTGCCGCCCCATGCCGTACCTGCCCGCGGAACAGGCCAAGGCCCTGGCCACCCGCCATGTGCGCATCTTCGTGGACGGCCTGGGCCCGAACGACGCCCGCCCGCTGCCGCCCTCCCCGACGCATCAGGACATCACCGTCCATCTGCACACGAGCACAGAGAGCGACTGAGCACGCGGCACGGCGGGTCGGTGACATTTGCCGACCACTTATTTCTCTAGCAGCGGATGCGATCCCGAAGCCGTGCGCGAGCAGGGCCGCCAAGGCATGGAAATCCGCAGCCCATAAGCGCTCACGGAGCTGTGCAGTCCCGCCACCCCCGTGAGTGACCAGAGAACGCCCGGCCCTACCCGGCGAGGACGTACACGAGCCGACCCGCCGCGGTCACCAAGAACGCCGCAGGCGGGGCGAGAAACCAGATGCTCAACCAGCGCCTGCCCACCGGGACCAGCGTGATCAGCGCGGTCAGGGGCGCCAGGAGGCAGGCGATGTAGCCGGCGACGAGGTTGTCGAACGGGAACGCCCGGGGCGGTGCGAAGGCCAGCCAGGTGTAGACGCCGGTGACGAAGTTCAGGAACGCCAGCAGGACGCTGAAGGCAGCGCCGCCCAGGACGGTGCCGACGGTCAACCGTCGGCGTAACGGCGCCTCAGGCGATGGCATCTCGGCTCCCCGTCGGCGGTGACACCCGCGGACAGGCTAGGCCGTTCAGACCAGCGCCGCCATGAACTCCGTACAGGCCGCGGCGCATGCCCGGCACGCGGCCGCGCTCTTCTCGGCGCCGGGGCGGGTGTCGAAGGCCTGGGCGCACTGGAGGCAGATCGTCCGGCACCACTCCAGCTGGATGCGCAGACCGGCCTCGTCCTGGACGTTCTCCTCGGTCAGGGTCCGGCAGGTCGCGTCGCACACCTCGGCGCACATGATGCCCGTACGGCGTATCCGCTCCAGCTCGACCGCGCCCTCCGGATCGAACACGCTGGCGCCCAGCGCACACAGTCGCGCACATTCCGTACAGGCCTGTGCGCAGGCGAAACGATCCTCAAGATATCCGTACAGCTCCTGTTGAGAAGTCGTCGACGTCATGCACCCCGGGTTGCCGAGGCCGACACCGGCAAACCCGCGACCCGGAGCGCCGGACCGCGTCGGCCCGCCGACCAGCTGCTCCACCTGGGGGTACTGGATGCCGTTCCACCGCCGCGTGTTCCAAGGACCTGCCGACACCGCGGCGTGAGCATGGCCACATCCCGAATTTGAGGGGCCCCTCATGTTAGCCTGGACGCATGAGCCACCAGCACGTCCTGTCCGCGCCTCAGGCGCCGGCCAAGGCGCTGCGCCGTGACGCG
>NZ_JBVHQG010000026.1:0-29308 GCF_055567535.1 Streptomyces sp. NPDC026538 | reverse complement strand
GCTGGGCGATGATCGGCATCATGGTCCGCCGCCTGACCCGGGTGGGGCCTGCTTCCCGGGCGGGTCGGTGCCCGTTGACCCGAACTTCGGCCTGAGTACCTGTTCCTGATGCAGCCATGACATGGTGGCGGCTGTCACGCGTTGGCGAACGGTTGGTTGTTGACGTGTGTGGTCAGCACCTCGGGAAGGACATGATGAAGCTTCTCCTCACCGACTCCGGCGTCAAGAACGAGAGCATCCAGGATGCGCTGGTCAACCTGCTGGGTAAGCCGATTGCCGAGTCCAGCGCCCTGTGCATCCCCACCGCGGGGTATGGAGGCCCCGGCGCCGATCCGGGCGGGCCATGGCTATTCATCAGCGGACGATCCCCGAGCCCCTTGACTGAGCTGGGGTGGAAGTCGGTGGGCGTGTTGGAACTCACCGCGCTGCCCAGCATCGAGGAAGCCCTCTGGGTCTCCTGGGTCCGGGAGGCCGACGTCCTGCTGGTCAATGGCGGTGACGCGCTGTATCTGTGCCACTGGATGAGGGAGTCCGGGCTGGCTGGACTCCTGCCGTCGCTGCCCGACACGGTCTATGTGGGGCTCAGCGCCGGGAGCATGGCGATGACGCCCCGCATCGGAGAGGACTTCGTGGGCTGGAGGCCGCCTGCCGGCGGCGACAGCGCGCTGGGGGTGGTGGATTTTTCGATCTTCCCGCACCTGGATCATCCGGCTTGTCCGGAGAACACAATGGCTGCGGCCGAACGATGGGCGGCCGGGATCGGGGGTCCGGCGTATGCGATTGATGAGCAGACGGCTATCAAGGTGGCCGACGGCGCTGTGGAAGTGGTCTCCGAGGGCCATTGGAAGTTGTTTTAGTACTTCGCCTGTTAGACAGCGTGGTGCCGTAGGAGAGTGGAGTCCGTGGGCCGGTGCGGGTGGAGTTGCTGACCGTGAACTTGAGAACGATCAGTCCCGGTGGGCCTCGCGGGAGGCGGGCTGCGCGCTCCTGCGGGAGGACCGGCGGGTGATGCGCTGGTCATCAGCGTGATCGCGGCCCACGTGATCAAGGATTCCGAGTGCTGGATGAGCCGTTCGTAGTCGCGTGCGTGACGGCGGGCGTGCATGATCCAGGCCAGGCTCCGCTCGACAACCCAGCGGCGGGGCAGGATGACGAACCCGACAGTGTCCTTCAGACGGTTGATGGTCTTGAGTGTCAGGTTCAGGTGCTTCTTCGCCCAGGTCACAAGCTGTCCGGCATAGCCGGAGTCGGCCCACACGATGGTGATCTCCGGGTGCATCAGCCGCAGCCGGAACAGGACTTCCTTCGCGGCGTCGCGGTCAGTCATGTCGGCCGGGGTGACCATGACGAACAGCGGCAGACCCTTGGTGTCGACGACCAAGTGCCGCTTGCGTCCACACGCCGAACCGACCCTGGCCGAGAAGAAGATCTCACCCCACGTCCTGCGGCACACCGCAGCGATGCCCCTGCTCGCGGCCGGGGTCGACGCGACCGTCATCGCCCTCTGGCTCGGCCACGAGAGCACCGCCACCACACAGATCTACATCCACGCCGACCTCGCCCTCAAGGAACGGGCACTCGCGCGAACCGCCCCCCTGGACGCCGTCCCGGGCCGCTACCGGCCCTCCGACACCGTCATGGCCTTCCTCGAGAGCTTGTAACTATGCCGACCTCGCGGTCCGGGGCCACCAGCACGCACCGCGTCCCCGGACCGCACCTCGGCATAACCCGCACGTCTTCATAAGACGCCATGCATACCCAGCGCAAGCACGCCGACTACCTGCTGAGCCGTGGCGCCCCCTACACCGTGATCGTCAAGGGCAACGAGAAGAAGCTGCGCAAGCAGCTGAAGTCCCTGCCCTGGAAGCAGATCCCGCTCCAAGGGCGGACCCGGAACGTCGGCCACGGCCGCTCCGAGATCCGCCGGATCAAGGCGTGCACCGTGAACCACCTGCTTTTTCCCGGCGCCCGCCAGGCCGTCCAGATCAAGCGCCGCCGCACTGACCGCAAAACCGGAAAGACCACCGTGAAGACCGTCTACGCCGTCACTAGCCTCACCGCCGAGCAGGCCACCCCCGCGCAACTGGCCTCACTCGTGCGTAACCACTGGAAGGTGGAGGCCCTGCACCACGTCCGGGACACCACCTTCGCCGAGGATGCCTCACAGCTGCGGACTGGCAACGCGCCCCGCGCGATGGCGACCTGGCGCAACCTGGCCGTCGGAGCCCTGCGACTTACCGGCGTCAGGAACATCGCGGCCGGCCTGCGCCACAACGCTCGCGACGCACGGAGCCCGCTCGCTCTCCTGGGGCTCGCGTGATCACGAACCGGACATCATGCGACTACGCCGAAGCCCTGGTCGGCGGGTCACACGTGATACGGACGGGAGCATTCTCATCCCGGCCTCGGAAGCTGTTTCGGCCCACTTCGGGAGACTCGCATATATGCATGTTCCGAGCGGCCGATCGGTGGTTTTGCCGCACGAATAGCCTGGATGGGCAACAGCTGACGGGCGGGTTCGCGCGTGACCACGGATGCGGTTGGGAAAGAAGACGGGAAGACGCGTACCTGGCGCAAACACGTTGTTTACCCTGCGTTGCCGCGCATGCGATCCTGCCTTGTAGAAGCTCGTCCAGAACAGATGATCATGAGGGGCAAATGATGGATCTGGCGACGCTTGTGGCCCCGATGAGCATCCAGGACTTCCTCAGCCATACCTGGGGACAGCAAACAGCCATCTTCCGCGGACGGCCCGACCGGTTCGTGGAGCTCCTGGACTGGGGCGCACTCAACACCCTTCTCACGGAACACCGCCATGCACACCCGCGCCTGAGATTGTCCCGTGAGGGAAGCATAATTCCGCGCGAAGCATATACGCGGCCGTCCCCCCAGAGCGATGCATCCGAAACGATCGAGCCGGCCAGTCTGTACGGTCAGCTGCGCGACGGTGCAATGTTGGTTCTGGATTCGGTGGACGACATGGTGCCCAAGGTACGCGAGTTGGCTTTGTCGCTCGAGTCCGCCTTTCGCGAGCGGGTCGTCATCAATGCGTATGCCGGTTGGTCCGAGATCGAGGGGTTCGATCTTCACTGGGATGACCACGACGTGCTCGTCCTACAGGTTTTCGGCCAGAAGTCATGGAGCTTCTACGGAAGCAGCCGGGACTGGCCCATGCGCAAGGACGTGGAGCCCAACACGCAGCCGCCAAGCGGCCCCGAAGACTCTCTGCTGGTCAGTGCAGGTGATGTCCTCTATGTCCCCCGCGGCCAGTGGCACCAGGTTCACGCCACCAAAACACCTTCCTTGCACCTGACCATAGGCGTGACACGACGGACCGGGCACGACTTCTTGGCGTGGCTCGCGGACGAGATGCTCGACAGTCCTGTTCTGCGGCAGGACATCCCCAGGCATGCCGACGAAGCGACGCGAAGCGGATACTTCGCGAAGGTGAGGAGCGAGGTGCTCCGGCGGCTGACGGCGGACAGCCTGGAACGGTTCTTGTACGTCAGCGACGCAACCGCAACCGGCCGTTCACACGTGAACCTCGGCCTGGTCCGCCCCGATCCGGAGGACATGACGGACGACTCGCCGCTCGAGTGGCTCGCGCCCCGCGCGGTGCCCCGTGCGGTCGACGGTCGCACGACCCTGGGCGCACTGGGACGCGTATGGACCTTCGCGGAGCCGGCATCCGCGATTCTGCAGATCCTCATGTCCCGGAAGAAGCTGACTTTGCAACAGCTATGCTGCAGCCTGGACCCGCAGGTGAAGGAGGAACAGGTTCGCGCGTTCGTCCTCGAACTCCACGTTGCAGGACTGCTCAGCGTGGGAGTGAAAGGCTCCTGAAAAGCCATTCGACCAAGAGGGTGTACACGGTCTCATTCCGCGTGGACGTGAGCACTATCAGTACCACGAGGGCGATCGCCACCTCCTGCGAGGTCGGACGGTTGGTTCCATTTGGTTGCTGATCATCGCTCATCTCTCGCGTCACCTCGTCCGGATACTGCGTCGGTCAAGACGCATTGGAGTGATCCCACCTCTGTGTGACTCCCAGGATGGGCTTCGGTGTTGATCCAGCGAAAGGTGGTGCGAGTTGTACCAGGGAAAGGCGAGTGGATCAGGTGACCGCACGAAGATTCGGTTGAACTCAGCGTTGAACGCAGATCCTGCACCTACTTTCGATCACTCGATCGCCGTAGTCTCGACTTGGCACTGCCGTGCCGGGAGAGAGGCAGACGATGGCATCCGAGAACAGCCGGCTCCGAAAGGTCATTGCGGAAGCTGCATGCTCGTACGAGGGCCTGGCTCGCCGTGTCAACACGATCGGCCTCTCTTACGGGCTGGCGCTCACGTACGACAAGTCGTCTGTGAGCTACTGGGTGAGAGGAAAGACTCCGCGCGGCATGGTGCCACTCGTCGTGGCAGAAGCGCTGAGTCAGAAACTAGAAAGGGCGGTCACCCCTGCGGACATAGGGTTTGGTGGAGAATGGGAGCTGGATCTTGTCTCGAGTTCTTTGAAGCAGCAGTCCGACCTGGCCACGACCCTGGATGTCACCGAGAGGCTGGGGAAGGCCGACATGGAACGACGTGAGTTCCTCTATCTGCTGCCTTTTTCTGCCAGTGCCGCCCTGGGGCCCCAACGTGACTGGCTCCTCCACCTGTTGAGCGGAGAGGACACCGCCGGGAATTCAGTTCGCCTGGCCCAGGTGGAGAACATGCGACTGATGATGAAGGCCTTCATCGAGGCGGACAACACGTACGGCGGCAAGCACGCGCGCACGGCCCTGGCGAGCTATCTGCATCACGACGTCGTTCCGTTGCTTCGCACGCAAGCGACGGACAATGTCCGGCGGGAGCTCTTCGTCGCGTCGGCCGAACTCTGCATGACCCTGGGGTGGATGACCTACGACGTCGGGGCATGCGGGCTGGCTCAACGGTACCTCACGCAAGGTTTATCCCTCGCCGGCCAGGCCGGTTCCTCAGGATTCGCCATCGGCAGCAACATTCTCTCTGCCCTCAGCCATGTCGCCACGTTCACAGGTAATGCCGCAGAGGCAGTGAACATCGCCCAGGTGGCCGTCCACTCGGCTCAGAAAAGCGGCAGTCCGGCCAGTCTCACTCGAGCCTTGGCGATGCAGGCGAGGGCGTACGCCACCCTCAAGGACAGAAAAGCCGTCGCCACGATGCTTCGCACGGAGGCTGCCCGGGCGGTCCACGGTGACGACCCCGAGTGGATGGGATTCCTCGACGAACACTACATGGCAAATCAATTTGCATACTGCTGCCGCGAGACGGGCCAGACCAAGCGGATGTTTGATTTCGCAGAGAGCAGCCTGCCTCACAGCACGGGTCGACAGGTCGTCTCAAATACAACCTACATGGCTTGGGCTCGACTGGATGACGGTCATCTGGAAGAAGCCTGCATCCTGGGGATGAAAGCGGTCGATCAAGCAGTCACGTTGCAGTCCCGTCAGGCGGGCAGACTGGTCCTGGACCTGGCCGATCGATTCAGCCACCAAGGCCACCAGTCCGAGTCGATTGCACAGCAGTTCCTCCGACGCGCGGCGACCCTGAGGGAGTAGATTTCACCGGGCGGTCGGCTCGGCTCGGTTGTTCCCGTTCTTCCCGACCGTCGCACAGCGCTCACGCGCCACAGGTATCTCGTCTACCTGAATGATCAGTTTCGGCGCCTCCGAATCCGTTCCGTGGCGAGGTGTCGCGGTGGCGCCTTGCTCGGTGGTTGGCGAATGCATAAGTCCTCCTCCTGATCCACTTCGGATAATGCCGATCAGCGTGATCACTCACAAGGAACGTACACCGTACTGCAAGTATGGCCGAACCAAATGCCGAGCGAAAGGCCGTGCGAGCAGGCAATCAGCATTGACTCACAGGGGCCGTCGGTCGGCAGTCGGTCGGGGTGATTGCGGTGAATCATCGCCACGAGGTACTCGCGGAACGGCAACGGGCCTAAAGGAACGGGAGATTCCAGAAGGGATGCTTCTTGCAAACGGCCCGGCGCCAGATATCTCGCGGGCACTCGGCTCCGCCACGGGTGTCAGCCCCGCCGGTCCCCACCCAGGGCTTCGGCGTAGTCGCGTGACGTCCGGTTCGTGATCCCGCGGGAGTGCAAGGGGGCGGCGAGGGTCGCGGGCGTTGCGGCGGAGGCCGACCGCGATGTTCTGCACTGCAGTCGTGCGGAGGGCTCCGATGACGAGGTTGCGCCAGGTGGCCATCGCGCGGGGCGCGCTGTCACGTTCCGGGACACCGCCGAACTGATAGATCGTCACGAACCGGACGTCACGCGACAACGCCGAAACCCTGGACCTTGCCGCCGCGCGGGGCCGACTGCTGCTGATCGTGATCGCTCATGCCTCCAGAGACCAGGGATCCCCGGCCCGGCCCGCAGGATCTGGCCGACGCCGACCTCGCCTACGGCTGGAGCGAATAGACGCTGGTCGCGCTGATCGCGGTACTGATGCCCGGGGCCCGGGAGGTACTGCGCCGGATCACCGACCTGGGCGGCACCGCCTCCTACGACGACGTCCAGCAGCCCTTCGCTCACCATCCGACCAACCCGATCCCCATCTCACGGACCGGTGGGATCCTGACCAGCATCAAGGCGGTCCAGCGCCGGGTCGGTCCGGACGGCGCCGGCCCCTTGCTCCAGCGGGACGAACGGGCACGGCGCTACCGCATCGACGACGTCCTCGTCGCCGGGCTCACGCAGGCAGCAACGGTGACCTTGCGCCGCGCTCAACGGACTCATCCGCGGGGCCGGCACCGCCGTTAGGACCGCCGGTGCCGGATGGCTCCTCACCTGGCTACGGGACCATCTCTGACCTGGCACAGGAGGACGTACTGCTCGCAGCGACGACCGGTCGTTCAAGTCGCCGGTCCCGCCGGCGCCGCCGCGGGCTCCAGCCAGGTGGCGTGCTGTCTTCCCTGGCACGGCACACCACCTGTCAGGAGACCGACGGCCTGTTCTCTCCATTGGCATCACCGTCCATGAAGCTGCGAACGGCGGGCTGCCAAGGGCGTGGTGAGCCCCGCCGGTGCCCACCGCCGGGCTCAGCGCCGAGGCGGATGAGCAGGGTCACGGCGCCGCTGCCAAGCTCGTACTCCGCGCCCTGTTGGAACCGACCCCCGCGGATGCGTGCACGGGGTGTTCGGGTGGCTCCGAACCACGTGAAGCCCGTGTCGCCAGCGCCGGTCGGCGGGCGGGTCAGCCGTTGTAGTGGCCACAGTCAGGGGGCACCGTTTCGCCGGAAGGCGTCCGCAAGTTGGGCTGCTTGCGGATGCAGTCGTCCGCGTCTCGGTTGTCTTAGAGGTCCTAACAAAGGCGTCGGACGTGTCTGTGGGTGATGAGGCAGGTGGCGAGGCCGAGGAAGGCTTCATGGATGTCGTCGCGTCGTTCCCATCGGATGCGCAGGCGGCGAAAGCCGTGCAGCCAGGCGATGGTGCGCTCGACCACCCACCGGAAGATGCCCAGGCCAGAGCCGTGTTCGACGCCTCGCTGGGCGATGACCGGGCGGATGCCGCGCTGCCACACCAGGCGCCGGTACTTGTCGTGGTCGTAGCCGCGGTCGGCAAGGAGCGCATCGGGCCGGTGTCTGGGCCGGCCCACGACTCCGGCGACGGCCGGGATCTTGTCGAGCAGGGGCAGGAGCTGGGTGACGTCGTTGCGGTTTCCGCCGGTCAGCGACACCGCGAGCGGGATGCCCTGGGCGTCGGTGACGACGTGGTGCTTGCTGCCCGGCCGTGCGCGATCGACCGGGCTGGGTCCGCTTTTGGGCCGCGTCGGGCAGCCCGGACGTGGGAGGAGTCGATCACCGCCCGTGACCAGTCCAACTTCTTCGCGGCCCGCAGCTTGTTCAGCAGCACCAGGTGCAGTGCGTCCCACACGCCAGCCTCGTTCCAGGCGGCCAGACGCCTCCAGCACGTCATCCCCGAACCGAAGCCC
Organism: Streptomyces sp. NPDC026538; assembly: GCF_055567535.1. Taxonomy (NCBI): domain Bacteria; kingdom Bacillati; phylum Actinomycetota; class Actinomycetes; order Kitasatosporales; family Streptomycetaceae; genus Streptomyces; species Streptomyces sp. NPDC026538. The sequence continues at coordinate 21,351 of NZ_JBVHQG010000026.1, read as the reverse complement.
AGCTCCTGCGGCAGGTACTCCCACTGGATGCCGGTATGCAGCACGAACAGAATCCCGCACAACGCCTGCCGGTCCGGCACCCGCGGCCGGCCCTCGACCACCTTCGGCGCCGGCTCAGGCAGCAACGGCTCGATGAGCGACCACAATTCGTCAGAGACGATCCACGGCCGCGACTCCCTCTTCCCCACGACCAGACCAACGACCACCCAAGCCGAAAGTCACATGCTCAACAACTTCTGTTAGGACCTCTTAGGACCTCTTAGGCTCACCGGCCGTCGAACTGCGGTGGCGTGCGTTTCCGAGTGCGTCGACTGCCAAGTTAGCGGCGGAAACTGACATCGCGGCGCCCGATCGGCTTTCTCTTCGCGGAACGCGGCAGACCGCCAGCTGTACGCGAACCGCCCCTACCTGTCCGACAAGGCTTCGGCGTAGTCGACGGACGTCCGTTTCGCGAGCACTTGAGGTAAAGAGGAGGCGAGCGGGCGGTTCCTGCTCACGTCCGTCGCGCCTCGGAGCCCTTGCGTGACCACGGCCCTGCACCATCACTGCGCTAGGAGATGATCCTGTGCGTGGCTGAAGAGGCAGGTACTGATGCGGACGACGCTTCTGCATGGGCTGAGCGACTGGGTTGGGCGTTCGGACTCATAGCGGAGGATCCGGCTGCGAGAGGTGCAGCGCTCCTCCATCTGGCGGAGGCCCAGAGGAAGGTCACTGACGCGCTCGCCCGGTCCAACGAGATGTGGCTGCTGACGCGGCCCCTTGGAACGGACGAGCAGTATCGGGAGCCGGCCTTTCTGCAGGCGCGCCGGAGACATGAGCAAACCCAGAGGTGTTCGCTGCCTGATGGGCTGTGGGGTGGTCCTGTGGGCGGGGATCTGGCGACGTGGCCAGGACTGCCCTATGTGTTGCTCTTCCTGGAGTGGGAGGCGAGGTACCCGCTGGAGTGGACGCAGCATGCGAAGGCGTGGGGTACGAAGCAGAGCCTGATTCGAGAGGTGGCCCGTGTTCGCCAGGAGGATGCGGTCAGGGCGAAGCTCACCGACTTGGTCGAGATCGTCGTCCAGCGGGCGTATCGCTGTAAGGATCGCGAATACGTGCGGGTTGCCCGGGCTGTCGACAGCGCTGACCTACGGGGCAGGCTCGATCGGGCGGCTGATTCGGACAGTCCGTGGGCTCGGTGTCACGCCGGGTATGTGCTCTGGCTTCTTGACCGCCCTGATCTGCCGAGCACCCGTCATGTCTGGCAGACCTGGGTGGCGGGCGAGGCTGCGGCGTTGATGTGACTGGGGGACCATGCCGGGAAGGTTTCCGTGATCATGGAGTGCTCTGCGCCCTTTGACCTGCCTGGAAGACCGTGCCTGTCGAAATATCATCCCTGGTTCCGCTGGCCCTCGACCGGTTCCGCGAGCAGTCCGACGTCGGACCCGGGGAGGTGCCCGGCCTGCTGGAGCGGCTGGGTCAGGTCCCGGATCCACGCGATCCGCGAGGCGTGCGCCATGCCCTGGCCCTAGTGCTCACGCTGACCGCGTGCGCGGTGCTGGCCGGCGCGACCTCGATGCCGGCGGTCGGCGAGTGGATCGCGGACGCCCCGCCGCATGTGCTGGAGCGACTCGGCGTGCGCCCCGATCCAGTACTGCCCCGGAAGCTGGTGCCCTCGGAAGCGACGGTCCGCCGACTGCTCGCCCACATCGACGGTGATGCACTGGACCGGGCGGTGAGCGGATGGCTCGCCGACCGCCGCCCGGACACCCACGGGCTTCGGGCCCTGGCCGTGGACGGCAAGAGCCTGCGCGGCGCCACGACCTGCACGACAACCGTGCGCTGCGCGACACCCAGGACGCCACCAGCCTTCAGTCCCCGCCGCTGCTGCTGGGCGACCGCTGCCGGGACCTGGTGTCCGGACCGTTCCGTGACGGGCACCCGCCGCGATGGCAGCCCGCCGTCGACCACGCCATCGAGGCCGTCGCCAGCGCACTGCGCCAACTGCACGCCGGAGAATGGAAACCCCAGGTCCAGGCCCGGCAGGCTGCGGCCGAACTGCTGCCCACGCTCCTGGCACCTCCCGACATCCCCGAACTGCCCGCCCACATCAGCCAGCCGGCGTGGATCCAGCGGGTTCTGCGGATCGGACACCTGCACGCCACAATCCGAACCGTCCAGGAACACCACAGGGGCGAGGCCGAACTCGAGATCCACCCTGCACAGCCCCTTGACCTGGCGATCGGTCTGGTCTGGAACGCCCTGGACGACAGCACCCCAGCCCTGTCCGGTCTTGAAGCTGAGTGGGCACACCGGCAGCGCGACGTGGCCCGGTGGGAACGCGCCCACCTTCCCCTCACACTGCGTGCCTACATCCGCGCTCTAGAAGAGCTCGCCTCCACCCTGGGCACTCTGTGCTTCGACCTGAACACCGGACATTCCAGCCACTAGACACACCACCCGACCTGGCAACTTGATGGTTTCGGGCAGCGTCAGCATCTAGCTGGCTACCCGTACACCGAACCGGTGCAGCGACCCCTCGGGCTGGCACCGCAACAACGAGCCGCCGACTGCCCAGCCTCGCAGGCTGCTCCACCACCACCTGTCGGCGCCGTGTCTTTAAGCCGGTGAGGGTAAATAGCCTGCTTCGATGCGATGAGGCCGCTTTCATCTGCAAGTCGCAGCACAGGACGGATCACATGCAGCAAGAATTCACCGCGACGATTAGCACGTCGCTGGGGCAGATCCTCGTGAATCTGTTCCTTGAAGAAGTAAGGGACCCCGTCATCCAGTTCCACGCTCTCGCGTCGGGGACCGGGCGCTGGGTAGACCCGCGAACTGGCAGCATCGGGATCGGCTCGATCTACGACGAGACAATCATCCACCGCGTAATCGACGGAGCCATGATCCAAGGTGGAGACCCGATGGGTGATGGGACCGGCGGCCCAGGGTTCTCGCGCCCGAATGAAGTCCATCCCGATCTGACGTTCGATCGGCCTTACATGCTGGCCTTGACTGCCACCGAACCAGATGCCATCGGCTCGCAGTTCCTCATCACGACCCGGCCAGCGCCGGAGCTCAACGGCCTGCACACGATCATCGGCGAAGTAACTCAAGGACAAGACGTCGTCGACGCCATCGCCCACGTCCCGACAGACCAGGACGGCCGCCCCATGGCGGAGGTAGTCGTTCACTCCATCAGGACCAACCGCTCCCCCTTCGAAGGGGAGCCGTATATCGACATCTGAGCACGTCATCAAGCGGGCCCAGCCACGGGCCGCACCCCAGGCCGTCCATCCCTGACACGGGCGCCGGTTCAGCGCCGGCTGGGGCACTCGCGGCGAACCGGAGTACCACCCCGTCCTCCTGAACCTGGGTGCGGAGTCCCAAGCCGACATCGGCGTCACGGGGCCCGGCACCGTCACCCGTCCACTTCCTGCTGCTGCGCTACGACCTTGACGTGCAGCAGGTCGCGCCCTTCGGCACGTGACCGCGCCCCGCAAGAACCGGCGAGATCGACAACAGGGTCCCCGGGGGGCCGCGTCGTGCTGCGTCGTGCTGGTGGGTGGTCAGCTCTGGGGTGCCGGGGGCGGATCACGGGGGCGGTCACATCGAGGTGGAACACGGTGGAGCCAAGCTCGGGAAGCGCAACCACGATGGCAGAGGCGACGAAGGCCGACTCTGGCCCCACGTGTCGCCCCGTAGCCCGGTCAACGTCTCGCCCACAGCCACTGGCGCAGATGGGGCGCCTTGTGAGATCGGCGCGGGGCGGTAACAAGCCTGTGAACGGCAAGTTGGTGACAGGTAGCGTAACCAGCGCGAGGCGTAGCCGCAGCTCGTGGAGCGTTCTCGGTAACAACTGCCGCAGCCAATCGCACCGTTCTGGGTTGACTCGTGCCGCGTTCGGCGATGGCAGTGGGAGGCTTGGCGTCGTGAATTCGAGGAGATATCTCGGGCAGGCCGCCATGGAGGCCGCTGTCCTTCCCTCCCGGGCGGCCTACCTGATCGCGGGCGGCAGCGCGGCTGGGTTCCGGGTCGCGGTGATGCAGGCCAGCAGTCGGTGGGGCGGCATGACCGAGCCCATCGTCGAGGCGTCGGCATCGGGTCTGTCCGAGCAGCATGAGCAGGCCGTCCGTATCGCCGGCGTCGAGGCGCTCGTCAATGTCGATGCTGATCCTCTGGCTGCTGGGGAGATCGCGGAGCGTCTGAGGCTGCCCGTCGTCGCGCTCGCGGACATACGGAAGGACGCGGTGGCATTCACCTGCTCCCCGGACGAGGTCAGGGAGTTCACGGATGCGTCGTATCCTCCGATCGCGGCGAGCCCCAAGGGGCCGCTGTGGCAGTTGGCTGTGGCCGGCGGCGTGGACCCGGGCAAGCGTGAGCACGCCCGAGTCAGTGGGTTGCAGGACGAGTTCGGCCGATACCAGCTGCGAAGCGACACCAGGATCCGGGGCACGGTCGACCAGTTCGGCGAGTACCGGAGCGCCACCCCGGGGCACACCCCGTTGGTCCTGTGGGTCGCCGAGGAAGACGGATTGGCGGACAGCCTCGACTTCTGGAACACCCGAGCCCTGCGGCCGGTGGACACGATCGACATGCCGATGCTCCTGCTGCCCGGCGCCGACGTGGTCAGGCACTGGCTGGATTTCCCCAAGCAGGTGGCGTATCTCCTCGCGTCCCGCCCAGGCCAGTTCGTCCCCGACGTCGCCCTCGTCAGCCGCTCGGCATCACCGGGGCAACTACGGGAGCTTGCCTCTGTGCTCGGCCTGGACGCCACCGACGAGGAGCCACGGGCCGGAGCGCGCATCCCCGCACCGCCCGTCCGAACCGCCCCGTTCACCTTCCGGACGGACCTGGACCCGTGGGACTGGGTGAGCCTCGAACGCCACTACGGGGTCCCGACGTCCTTCGACGCGCAGGTCTTCGCCGACGGGCCGAGCACTCTGCGCTTCGCCCAGCCCGTCCGGTTCAACGGGCGCGCCGGGGCCCTCGTGAGGTTCTGGGGCGAGCCCCTGCTCGGCCTGCCCGCGCGCCCGTCCATCGCCCGGCTCGTCCACCCCGACGCCCAGTGGCGGGACGGCACGCTGCAGCTCGCGTTCCTCCATATCAGCCATCAGCTGGCCGTCCAGGTGACGTTCCCTCTGCTGCCGCAGGCCACCGAGCAGCTGCTGGACGACGTAACCGTCACGCACCAGCTGTCCTCTGCCGGCCGCCTGGGCACGGCCCTGACCGAACGCGCCGACAGCTCCGCGCTCCTCGAATCGGGTATCTACGAGGCGGCCATCGCCCTGACCACACCGCGGTCCAAGGAGCTGATGAAAAGGCTGCAGGAACTGCGGGCCGACGGCAGCCCGGACACCGACCTCGCCGAACTGGCCGCCACATGGGGCGGCCGCTCCGAGCGCCGCTATCTACCCGCCGACAAACTGCCCAACGTCCGGGCGGAGGACCGGGCAGCTGCTCTGGAACGGCTGTGCGCCCTCGGCTGGGCCGAGCGCGGCCTGGAGAGCACCTGCCCCTCGTGCGTCAGCCGCTCCTTCGTGCCGCTCAACCAGACCAGCAGCTCCCCTCGGTGCCCCGGCTGCGGGGCCATGTCCGCCTACCAGTCCGACAACGTGCGGACCGCCGTGCACTACCGGCTCAACAGCTTCACCGACCGAGCCAGCGACAACGGCCTGCTGCCGCACCTGCTCGTCATCGCCGAGCTGTGCCGGCGCAAGCCGCGCTCCCACTTCCTCCCCGGCACTGACGTCACCTTCGCCGACGGCCGCCAGGAGGAGGTGGACATCTTCGGGATCTGGGACGGGAAGGTCCTCTCCGGAGAGGTGAAGACCTCAGCCTCGGAGTTCGACGAGGCACAGCTCCGACGGGACGTCACGCTGAGCCAGCGGCTCGGAGCCGACATCCACCTGCTCGCCTCGGTCACCCCGGTCGGGCAGGAAGTCCGGGACACCGCGCGAGAACTGTGCGAAGCGGCTGGGCTGGAGCTGGAGGTCCTGGACCAAACCGCCCTTCGCCCGCCCGCCCACAAGGCCGCTCCCGCGACCGCCTCCGACAGCCTCGGTTGGCTGCGCACCGCGACCGCGGACCTGGCCTCGATGATGGAGAACGGCAGGCCCATCAACCGCGGCCGGGTGGCGCAGATCCTCAAGACCGCGTCCGGCGGCGGCGCCCCGGTCCCCGGCCACATCGAGGCCCTCTCATGGGCGCTCAACGAGCACAGGGACGGGGCCGTGGAACTGCTGCGCGGCCTTCTCGAAGCCCTCGACACCGCGATCCGGGAGCACGAGCCCGCGAATCAGAAGGAGTAGAGACAGCTCGGCGGCCATCAGCCGCCGAGGGGGCGCAGGCCAGCCGGATGACACAGGTACAGCGCATATGCAGCTCACCCGACATTCGGGAAGCGGCGCACGGCCCCCTATGGGACCGATGGCCGAACAGTGCGCATTTACCGACCGTGACGCCCCGCTTTACCGTCTGCCCCATGCCGTGGATAACGCTGGCCAGCGCCGTCGTCGGCGCCCTGATCGCGACTGCCTCCGCCGCCCTGCTCGACCGCACTCGATGGCGCCGGGACAAAGACGAGCGCCTGCTTGCTGCACGCCGCATCCTGTACAGCGAGTACCTTGTCAGCCTTTCCCAGGCCCGCAACGCCTTCCGCAGCCTCGCCCGGACCGATGACCTGGGTCCGGGCGAGCGGGAGCACGCCGCCCGCGACAGCTTCGCACCGTGTTACGGCCTGCGGTACCAGATGGCAGTCACGGCCACGCCGGACGTCTTCGCAGCCTCCGAGCACGCCTTCCGCCGCCTCCGGGATGTACGTGACCTCGCCGCGGCCGGCACCCGCGCGGACGACGGAGCCTACGCCCACGGCCGCACCGAATACGAGGCTGCTCTCGGCCGGCTAGTCGACACCATGCGCCTTGGCCTGGGAGCCGACCGGTCACCCGTCTAGGACATCTCGACCCGGCTTGCCCCAGCCGCCCCGGAGGTAACTCGCCGCCCGAACGCCACCCATGTGACCCGTGCGCCCGTTACCCCTGACCATATTCGCGATCGAGAAACGTCAGAGCGATCACACCGATCCGTGCGGACGCGTCACCATCTCCACACCATGACCAGATAAAGCGACTAAAAATGGACATACTTTCGCTCGCCAAGTCACCCAGAGAGCGCGCCAGAATGGCTAAAAATATCACCACCGCGCAACCGGCATGGCGATACACCGTCCAGCACATGCCACACGGAGGTGACACCCACACATCCACACTTTCCCCATCGACGACCGACGCCAACTTGGCACTTATTACCGCTATACCCGATTACTCCTCCCATGAAGATCTCGAAAAGATAACAGAAGTGCGTGCCTGCGGGAGGAGTGTGACCGCTATGAACACAAGACGAAGCGCCAGGTCACACTCATGATCGTTAAAACGGTAAGTCGATTTGACACTTTTACACACCCCGGTCAACACCCCGCGTTGGCTACCGACGGGTACTTTCTAGCCTTGATCTCGAACGGGTTTCACGTAAGGTCCGAGTGGCCCCTGGGGACCTCATCGAAGGATTCCTAGCGGGATGATTGCTGTTCGCTCTAGTGACCAAAGACGTACGGGGTGGAGCTTCCGTGTCCGCGTGACCCGCTCACGAAGACGGACACGGACACTTCCTCCGGTGCCGGCCACGGCTCTGTGATCGCCCTCGTCCGTACCGCCGGGGTGCCAGACAACGTTGACCCGTGGTGGCTGGGACATGGCTCGGAGCGCGAGCTATGTCCCAGTCGGTACGAAGGGATTGCTCAATGTCTCCCGGAGGAAGCCGCCGTGGCGACCCGGAATCTGCGGTGCCGGCGAGAGCTCGGGTGAGCCTGCGCCGGCTGGGACGGTGGCGTACGGCTGAACGGCGCACTGTCGAACGCGACCTCCACCGTCGGCTGCGGCAAGAGCTACGCAGCCTGGGCGTCGTCCCGCCGCTGGACGTGGACAACCTGGTCAAGGCGCTCAGCGAACGGCGGGGCCGGCCCATGGTCCTGCGCCCCTGGGCGCTGGAGAAGCCGGGGCCCTCGGGGCTGTGGATCGATTACCCGCAAATGGACGTGATCCTCTACCAGGAGGAGACGACCCGGCTGCACCAGCGGCAGATCATCCTCCACGAGGTCCTCCACGTCCTCGTCGCCGAGTGGGGCGAGGGCAAGGAGAACGCTCAAGAGGTACCTGCGGAGGAGTTCGTCGAGTCCTGGTCCGATCTCGTTCCTGGCCTAGATCCCACGCTGATCCGGCGGGTGGCTGCGCGCTGCTCGTACGACGACGCGGAAGAGTGCTCGGTCGAGCTGGCGGCCACCATCATCCTGGAGTGGTCCTCGGTGGTCGACGCGCTCCCGGCGCTGTCGGAGGATCCACGCGTGCGGCGGGTGCAAGCTGCTCTGGGCGACCGGCGAGGATGGTTGTAGACCGTGGCCAAGTACCTTCTGCTGATCATCGCGGGTGCCGTCGTGTGGCGGCTCTACCTGTGGTGGCGTGCACCGCACGATGCTCCGACCCGGTCAGTGGCGCTCGCTTTGCTGAGCATGGGTCTGTCGTACCCGGTGGCCATGCCGGGCGGCGCTCACGGCATCGACACCCTGGCCGGCCACGGGATGGCACGGCTCGTCCAGAATCTGCTTCTGCTGCTGGCCATGTACTTCCTGATGTGCTTCTACCTGTACTCGGCCGACGGGTCGGCCGCGCACAGCCGCGCCCGGCGCGAGGGCGTGGTCATGGTCCTAGTCGCGGTGGCGATCACCGTGGCGGCGGTGAGCGTGCCACATCAGGAGCTGGGCGCGCCGTACGCCACGGTGGACATGACCGTGCTGCCGATCTTCGTGTTCTACACCGTCGCCGGCATGTACATGATGTACGCGGTCGCAGCGGCGGGGTGGTGGTCGGCCCGCTACGCCCGCCTGTCCGGCCGACCGTACGCCACCGGCTTGTGGATGACGGCGATCGGCCTGGGCGGGATGGCGTTGGCCTGCGCGATCCGCGCCGTCTTCGTCACCATCCGGTGGACCGGCGGTCTCGTGCCGATCCGGATCAACACCTACGTGTCGGTGCTGCTGGTGGTATCCAGCCTGGCTTTCGCTGCGGGCGTCACCTATTCCGTGGCCCGCGCGAGGATCACCGCCACGAAGCTGTGGCTGCGCCGGCGGCGGGATCACCGTCGGCTGGCCCCGCTGTGGCAGCTGCTCATCGAGGTCTATCCGGAGAACGAACTGCGTCCCGCCTCACAGGGGATGTGGGACCGGTGGCGGTCGCGTGGCGTGCATCGCCGGTACCACCGGCGGATCGTGGAGTGCCGTGACGGACTGGTGGATATCAGCCCTTACGTGGTGCACGAGTGGGAAGGTATCAACGTGCTGGACCTCGGGCCGGGGCAATTGGCCGAGCGTCTGCGGACCGCGGCCGACATGGTCAAGCAGGGTGTCCCGGCTCCCGGGCCGGCGGTCGCGCTGGCGGTACCGAGGGGGGACAGCACGGACGCGGACGTCCGCCAGCTGCTTGCGGTGTCGGAGAACCTCCGTCGGGCCGCGTGACCTGGGCAGAGCAAGGAGACGAGAGCACATGCTGATTACGGCCGGCCGGGTCCTGACCGGTTCCGGAACGTACCTTGAGGACGGTGCCGTCCTCGTCGAGGGCGATTCGATCGCCGACGTGGGCCCGCGCACGCGGCTCGCCGGTCGCGCGGGGTCGGACGGGGTGCACCTCGCGTTTCCCGACGCGACCGTCGTGCCAGGGCTCATCGACGCCCACGTCCACCTGGTGTTCGACGGCAGCGCCGATCCGCTGGCCGCGCTCCGCGAGTCGGACGACGAGGCCCTTCTCACGGGCATGCGCCGGCGCGCAGAACAGCTTGTCTCCAGCGGCGTCACGACCGTCCGGGACCTGGGTGATCGCAACCACCTGGCCCTGCGACTGAACGAGGAGATCGAACAGCGGCGCACACGGGGACCGCGGATCGTATCGGCGGGCACGCCGTTGACGGTGCCCGGCGGGCACTGCCACTTTCTGGGAGGCGAGGTCTCCGGCGAGACGGCGGTCCGTAACCTGGTAGGGCGCAACCTGGTGGCCGGCGCCCGCGTGATCAAGGTCATGGCGAGCGGGGGCGGTCTTACCAAGGACGGGCCGAAGAGCTGGCAGCCCCAGTTCTCCGCGGGCGAGCTGCGGGCACTGGTGGACGAGGCCCACCAGGCCGGGGTGCCGGTGGCCGCGCACGCCCACAGCGCGGCCGGTATCGCGGCGGCCGTGGACGCCGGTGTGGACACCATCGAACACTGCACCTGGATGACGGAGGACGGGTTCGCCCTGCGCCAAGAGGTCCTCAAAAAGATCGTCGAGCGGGGTATCGCGGTCTGCCCGGCCGTCAGCCCGCACTGGCAAATGGCAGCTCGCATCTTCGGCGAGGACCGCACGAAGGTCCTGTTCGGGCAGGTCCGGGAGATGGCCGAGGCCGGTGTGCGTCTGATCGCCGGAACGGACGCCGGGGTGCAGCGCACCGGGTTCGACGGCACGCTGGCCGGCGCGCTCGGCTTCTACGCGCACCTGGGCATGCCCAACGACCAGGTCCTCGACATGGCGACCGCCGACGCCGCCGACGCTCTCGGAATCGGCGGGTCGACCGGCCGCATCACGCCGGGACTCAGCGCGGACCTGCTGGTCGTCGACGGCGACCCACTGACCGACCTGAGCGTGCTCAAGGAAATCCGCGCCGTCGTCGCCGCAGGGCAGGTGCACGATCTGGGCTCGCGGCCCCAGCAGCAGTCGTAGCCCGTTTCCGGCCTGCACCCTCGCGGGGGTGCAGGCCGCACTACGCGGAGCCGCCCTCCTGCTCCGCCATCTCCGCCGCCAGCTGGTTGATCAGCGCCATCGTCTTGGGCGGTAGGCCCCGCCCGCCCAGGCCACGGGCCCTCACCCGGCCCACAGCGCCCCGCCTCGCGCCGGCCAGCAGCTGCAGACCTTCATAAACCTGGGCAGCCACGGCCTCGTCCGGTTCGAAGTACATCCGCGACACACCGAAGACGGCGGCCAGCGCGTCCAGGACCACCGGCGCCGCCGCGTCCGTGACACCGGTCCGCAGATCCTCGAAGTCCTTCTCCGTGATGACCGCTGCGCCCGCGTGGGCGTTGACCGCGGCCGCCATCTCCGCGTCCGAGGGCGGCCCCTGCGGGCCCGGGTAGGAGCGCTGCAAGATCAGGGTGATTTTTTCGCTGAGGGCTTCCGGCGGCCCACCCGATTCCGCAGCCGTGGCTTCCTGGGTGCCGGGCTCCCGCCCTGTGCCGTTCTTCCTCGCCTCTGCGGCAGCGAAGGAACGATCCTCCGCCCGGCGCAGCTCCGTCTCACTGACGCCGTACTTCGCAGCCAGGACGGGGATGTACTTGGCCTGGAGCCGGCGCTCCCCACGCTCAGCTGCCGCGACAGGGCTGGCGCTCTTGGTGCCGATCACCGCTGCCGTCTCGTACTGGTAGATGCCGGCATCACAGCGGAGATCGGCGAGATCAGGCAGTCCGGTACGGGGAAACAGCTCATCTAGATCGCTTCCGAGAGCCGCGGCGTAGGCGGCCAGCTTCTCCGGGTCGGGTGAGGTGTGGCCAGCCTCCCAGTTCGCCACTGCGGAGTCGGTCGTACCCAGCTCTGCCGCCACCTCGCTCTGGTGGCGGTCAGCAGCACGCCGCACACGGCGGGCAAGGACCCGGTCAAAACGGCGGGCAGGCATCTGACCTCGGATTCTCTCCAAAATGAAGCGGGCACATCGTGTTGACTTTCGCTTCTGCCAAGAATAGCTTCAGCTTAGCGATAACGAGGCAGTCCTGCACGTCAGCGGCCTGCCGATTCGCTCCCAGCCTCACCGGACGGCAGTAAGCCCCGCCCCGCGCCTGGCCTCCGCCTCCCTTCGCACACATCAGGAAGTCCGCACGATGTCGCAGCACCCCTTACGCCGGGCGGCGTGACGCACACCGTCCCACCAGCACCGCGCACGACGTCGGAGGTGCAGGTCGATCGGAAGCCTCGGTCAACGGCACGAGGCCGATCGCGGCAAAGGTGACTTTGTGCCCGCTTGGGGTCACGCCCTGCAACTACTACAGAGTTTTAGAACCAACTCTGGATCTTGTCGCGGCTCCGTGGCTATGTTCGTCGTCCCCTCGGGCAGCCCGCCCCGGGGGGCCACGAGTGGGAGGAAGCGCGGCTGGTCCCGAGCATTCCGAGCAGATCCGCATACAGCGACGGCGCCCGAGAGCGGCTACTCCCGGACGCCGGACGCATAGCGGCACGTACCGCTCCCAAGAGAGCCCGGCTAGGCCCGACGGGAACGGAGATTGCCCACCACCACGCTGAACCCTTTGCACGGGGCGCGTCAGCGTGGCAGCACTGCAAAGGGGATTTTTGCATGCCTCCTGCCCTGCGCGGAAGACCCAAGGGTCCGGCCTGCGCGACCACCATCCTCGTCCTGGCGACTCGCCGCTCCCACCCGCCGCACGGCACCCGCAAGGCGGCGAAGCGACAGCTGGCTCTCATGACCGGGGGCCGCCGATGAGTGTCGACGCCCGCGAGTGGGTGTGGGAGCACAGCTCCAGCCGGGGCACCGCCCGCCTGGTGATGCTGTCGATCGCCGACCGGGTCGCCGACGACACGTGCGTCGCCTGGGCCTCCATCACAAGTCTGGTCGAGCGCACGAACGCGTCCCGCACCGCTGTACGCGACGCGCTCACTGCCCTCGACAAGAGTGGGGAACTCAAGGTCCTCGGCCATCTGGAGGGCCCCCAGCGCACCACGGTCTACCGGCTGCCCCGCGCTGCCGCGTGGCAGGCCAAGGTCACAGCCACCAGGCGGACGGACCCAGAGGCGTATGTCGAGCCTCCGGAGGAATCCGACCCGGTCCCCGACCTGGACGAGGAGGCCCACAAGGGCCTGCGGCGGTACGGAATCTTCCCCAAGAAGGGTACGGATTCCGGGCCCCCGCACCGGAATCCGGCCGGTACGGAATCCGGCCCCTCCCGCCGGAATCCGACCCCTCGACGTGCCGGAATCCGTACACAGGACGGTGCGGGATCCGACCCCCAGAACCGTAGAGAACCGAAGGTGAACCGTAAGGGCAGCAGTAGTGGTGCTGCCGCCACCCCGGCCGGCGCATGGCAGGTCGACCCAGACAGCCACGCCTGGGCCCGCCAGCACGGACACCTCGACCGCCTCGGCGAGGAGGGCCTGCGAGCGGCCGACGCGAAGTGGCGAAGCCACCGCGCCGGATTCAGTCCCCGCACTGCGGGTGCCTGGGCGGCCGACTGGCGCTCCTGGATCGCCCGCGAACACGCCCCCACCCGCCCGGGCCTGTACGCCTTGCCCGGCAGCGGTCCCGCCCCGACCGGCGGCATGACCCGCGCCGAGGCCCACACCGCCGCACTTCTCGCCGCTCTCGACGAGCCGACCGGAACGGAGTAGCCATGGACCGCCGCGAAACTGCCGCCCTGCTGGCCTACATCGGCCGACTCGACCCCCGCACCACCCGCACCGACCAGGGCGAAGCGCGCGACCAGCTCGCCCAGTGGCACGAGCTGCTCGGCGACGTGCCGATGGCCACTCCGCACGGCTGGGACGCCCGCGTCGCCGCCCGCCAGCACATCCGCACCTCGCCCTACCAGATCCTGCCCGCGGACGTGGCCCGTCCCTGGGAGAGCTACCGGCGCGACCGCCTGGCCCGGCACTCCGATCCGACGCCGACGGCCGATCCGGACGACCAGGCCGCCTGGACCGCCGAGCTGGCCGGCATGCGCCGCGCCGTCGCCGCCGGCCTCGCGGAACCTGCACATGCCCGGGCGATCACCAGCGGTCGCGAGGGGACCGATCCGCGGCTGGAGGGGATGCTGCGGGAGGTCGGCTCCTGCATCCCGCCCGCTGCCCGAGCCGCCCTCGCGCCCTACAGGCCCGCCCGGGCAGCACGCGAGGCGGCCATCGTCCAGGGGCAGCCCGACGCTCTGAGCGTGCGCTGCGAGTGGTGCAAGGCCCAGCCCGGCGAGCCCTGCCGTCGCCGGCGGATCGGCCCCGACGAGGGGGTCCGCGCAACCGCCCCGCGCGCCACCCCGCACCCCGGCCGACTCGACCTTGCCGCCGCCCAGCAGGACAAGGTCCAGCAGCCCGCCATGACCTGACCGGCGTGAAAGGCCGGTGCACCCCGCTTGGTGCACCACCACACCGCCCTTCCGCCTCGGCTGCGGCGCCCCCGTGCGCCGCAGCCGGTACCCGACGCCGCATCCCAGCCGGAGACCCCTGACCGGCCGGCGCGGCAGCACATCGGAGACCCGCTTGCGCCACATCACCACCAACGACACGCCAGCCACCGGCCTGCGCGGCATCGCAGACACCAGCTGGCACACCCGCGGGGCATGCCACGGCATGGACATCGAGGACGCCGACGCGGTGTTCTTCCCGCTCCCCCGGGACCACGAAGCCATCGCCGAGGCAAAGGAGCTGTGCGGCTGGTGCCCAGTACGCAGCGACTGCCTCAACTTCGCCCTGGAGAACGTCCTCAAGGAGGGCATCTGGGGCGGCCTCACCGAAGACGAGCGGCGCCCCTGGCACGACGGACTGCCCAAGCGCCTCGACTACCGGCGCGTGACCGCCTTCTTCCAGGGACGCGACGTACACCTGACCGAGGCCGAACGGCAGGTCGTCATCGACCACGCCTACGTACGCGGCTGGCGCCCCGACCGGCTCGCCGCCGCCCTGCGGATCAGCCACAAGCACGCCCGTGACCTGCTCCGGCAGGCCGCCAACAAGGTCTTCGACCGCGACCGCACCTACGGCGTGCCGCGCCCCAAGAAGAAGCGGAAGAAGCCCACCCCAGCAAAGGGCAGCCCCACGCCCGCCGCGCACGGAACCCGGCAGCCGACTGTCCGCCCGGCTGCGTCGAGCCCGGCGCACGCCCCTCTCGGAAAGGCCGCATGACCCACCCCGTCCTGGCCCTCAGCGCCGCTCCGGACCTCACGCTCCTCCTTGCCGCCGCCGTACCCGCCGTCCTCGCGCTCGTGCTGACCGCCTGGACCTTCCGGCGCCGGGGAACCCGCCCGCGGAAACGTCCCGGCGGCCCCGCGGTCAAGGTCGCCGCCGTTGCCGCCCTGGGCTGCACCGCTTACAGCGCTGACACCTCGTGGCGCTTCGCGGCCGACTACCTCGACATGGCCGGCACCGCCGAGCGGGCCGGCATGTTCGCCGCAGCCGAACTCGCCCTGTTCGCGACCGCGCTGATGGCCCGGCAGACCCTGGCCGCCCAAGGCGCCCCCGGCGTGCCGGGCACGCTGGTCTGGGTGATCACCGGGGTGCAGGTGATCCCCGCCTACGCCGAGAGCGGTCCCATCGGCGGGACGGTCCGGGCCTTCGTAGGGCCGGTCATGGCGGCGATGCTGTGGCACCTCGCGATGGGGATCGAACTGCGCCTTCGCACCCCGGGCGCCGCCTCCAACGGACTGATCGCCGTCCTGGGCCGGGAGGCACGCGAACGGCTCCTGTCCCGACTCGGCATCGCCGCGCGAGACCGCAACGCCGCGCAGATCACCCGGGACCGGGCCACCGCCCGGGCGGTCGCGCTCGCCGCCCGCCTCGCCGAGCGCACGCCCGAGCAGCAGCGGAACCGACGCGGCCGACGACTCACCCGGCGCCTGTCGAAGGCGGTCGGCAGAGCCTCGGTGGGCACCGACCCCCTCCAGCGCGCGCAGCTACTCGACCAACTCGCCGCACGTCGGCACGCCCTCGCGCTCGCCACGGTCCCACTTCCGTCTCCCTGGTCCCCGACGTACAGCACCTCAACGGCCGCCACGGTCCCCGCGCAGCCGACGTCGAATGCGCCGGTCCCCGTCCACGGTCCCCACGGTCCCGGCGAACCGGACCCGGACCAGGGACCGGGTGACCTTCGGGGACCGGTCCCCGAGATCGCGGACTCAAAAGCATCGGCAGACGCGGGGACCGAAGGTCACGAAACGGGGACCGCCGCGGGGACCATGGCCACAGAAGCTTGCCCGGTCCCGGGGACCGGTCCCGCCAAGACGGAGGCTGCGACGGGGGACGCGGCGGACGCGCGGACCGGCGGCAGCGCGCGAGAAGTCCCTGCTCAGGGCGCTGATTCGCGTCGGGGACCGAGCGCCGCCGATTCGGGGACCGACGCCACCGGGGACCGGGGACCGACCGACACCGAATCGGGGACCGACACCACCGGGGACCGGGGACACAAGGTCCC
This sequence comes from Streptomyces sp. NPDC026538, assembly GCF_055567535.1. Taxonomy (NCBI): domain Bacteria; kingdom Bacillati; phylum Actinomycetota; class Actinomycetes; order Kitasatosporales; family Streptomycetaceae; genus Streptomyces; species Streptomyces sp. NPDC026538. The sequence goes on along the minus strand of NZ_JBVHQG010000026.1, from coordinate 5,118 downwards.
CCTCCGCCGGAAGACAACCACGAAGACCAGGACGAATAACAAGGGGAAGCGCGGCAGGCCCCGCACCCCGCAGACACAGCGCCCGCCCCGGGAACTGGAGCAGTCGGTGGACCAGCTCGTCCAGCAGGTCCGCCCCCACGTACCCGCCCTGCTCGAACGGGACGGCAACGAAGCAGTCACCCGTGTGCAGCTGCGGGAGATCCTCCGCCGCGAGGGCCTGAAGGGCGGCCGGAACGACCGGCTAAGCCTCGTCCTGCAGGAACTGCGCAGCGGCGGTACCACGACGAGAAGGAACACCACCCGATGAAGACCTGCCACCAGTTCGACACCGTCCGCGCGGAGTACGAGCGGGAGATCGGCTTCCTGGTCGCCCACTCCCAGCGGCACAAGGACAGGCCCGCGGCAAAGTCAAGCGCGAAGACCGCCGCCTCGGCGAAGCAGCGGATGGCCCGGGCGCTCAGCAGCCACGTCAGCCGCTGCCCGGAATGCGGCTGACCCGGCAAAACCTCGGCTCAACCGCCCTCATCGCAACCGGTGGCCCGGCTCTGTGCTGGGCCACCCACCCCGTTCCAGGAGACACGCCGTGATACCGCGTCCCCCTCGCCCGTCCAAGCCAACAGCTGCCGAGGCCAGCGCCTGGACACACGTCCTGGTCCGCCGGCGCCTCCTGCACGCCGCCGTCCTCACGCCGACCGGCCAGTGGCTTGTGCAGGACCACCCCGATGGACCCGTCCACCTCCTTCGAGGGCCAGCCGACGTCCTCGCACTGGCCGCGACCTTCCAGCACCTAACCCGCTCCACGAGGCCCGAAACCCGATGACGAATGCGCCAAAGACCGGCACTACCCCGGAACCTGCTCCTGACTCCAACTCGGTCTCCGGGCGAGCAAGATGGAGGTTCGGACACTCCCCCGAGGGGGCAGCGTCCGAACCCGTCCTCGCCCCTGGGGTGGCGGGGCCCGACTGGCACCAGGGGGCGCCCGTCGGGAAGGCTGCGACCGAGGGCGGATCGCGGCCAATAGCCGCCCGCAAGGGGCGGCCGAAGGGGCGGTCGCGTCCGCGCGACAAGAAGCAGCGTCGCGCGCACAGCGTGCGCCTCAACCCGTCCGAACTCGCTTTGATCCAGGCCGGAGCAGACACCACCGGTATGAGCGTGGCGGGGTTCCTCGCCTACGCCGGGCTAGCCATGGCCCGCGACCAGTCCCGTACCGCCGCCGCCATCGCCACCGAACGCGACGTGCTCACCGAACTGTTCACGATGAGGCGTCAGCTCGGCTGGGCCGGCAGCAACCTCAATCAAGCTGCCAAGGTGCTCAACTCCGGCGGTGACGTTCCCCATCTGACCCAGGTGATGGCCGACGTCCACCGAGCGGCCGAGGCGGTGCGGAAAGCTGCAGACAAGGTGGCCAACCGACAGACAGACGAGGCGAGTTGATTCCACAGATTCACAAGCAGGGCAGCCACACCCTGGGCCTGCTGTACTACCTCTACGGCAAGGGAACCCATGAGGAACACGTCGATCCGCATCTCGTCGCCTCCTTCGACGGCATGTCACCTGACCCCGGACGCGACAAGGCAGCCACCAAGAAGGATCTCGGGCAGCTGCTCGACCAGCCGCTCCATCTCCTCACCTCGGACCAGCGCCCCGACAAGCACGTGTGGCACTGCTCGGTGCGCGCCGCGCCCGACGATCCGATCCTGACGGACGATCAGTGGGCGGACATCGTGCGTCGCATCGTCGCCGCCACAGGGATCGACCCGGGCGACGGCGCGGGCTGCCGCTGGGCCGCCGTGCGGCACGCCGATGACCACATCCACATCGTTGCCACCCTCGTGCGCGAAGACGGCCGACGCCCCGACCATCACCGATCCGGTAAGCGAGCGCAGGCCGAAGCCCGGCTCATCGAGAAGGAACTCGGCCTCCACCAAGTCGCACCCGGCGACGGCACCGCCGCGCAGCGGCCCACCAGCGCCGAACGGCACAAGGCCGAACGTCAGGGCCGCGAGCGCACCGCCCGCGAGGAATTGCGCGAAACCGTACGGCGGGCGGTGGCCGGCGCGAGGAGCGACGAGGAGTTCTTCGACCGGCTCGCCGCCGCCGGCCTCCTGATCCGCAAGCGCGCCGCGCCCTCCGGCGACCTGCTCGGATACAAGGTCGCCCTGCCCGACGACCTCAACAAGGACGGCGAGCCGGTGTTCTACCCCGGCGCGCGCCTGGCCCCTGACCTTTCGCTGCCCCGCATCCGCGAGCGCTGGTCCGGCGACGCGCAGGATGTCCCTGCGGCCCGGCCGGAGGAAGCGATCCGTACAGGGCCTGGCAGCCCGGCCGCCGCGCGCCGCAGCACGGCCTCGGCCGTGTGGCAGGCTGTACTCGTCGTCGAGCACGGCGAGGACGCGGTCGCCGCCGCCCACATCGCAGCGGCCGGCGAGGTCCTGGATGCCCTCGCGAAGACGTCCGCCGCCCACACCCGCCGCGAACTACAAGCTGCTGCAACGGCTTTCGAACGGGCCTCGCGCTCTCATGTCCGCGCCATGCGCGGGCACGATCGAGCTCTGCGGCAGGCCGCCCGCGACCTCGTCCAGGGCGGCCCGGCTCTCGGCCGCGGTGAGGACGGCGCCACCACGGCCATGGCGATCGACATGCTGTTCTTCCTCATCACCGCCACCGCCCACTGGCACGCCAGGAAGGGACACGCCCAGCAGGCCGAGGCCGCCACCCGGGCCGCCACCCACCTGCGCACCGCCTACCATGCCGCCGCCGCCCAGCCCATCGGCGTGCTCTACCAGCGCGGTCGACGCGTGACCCGGCCGATGCTCCAGCGGCAGACCGTGCTCCTGCGCGAGGCGCTGCCGGAGCAGGCCGAGCAGATTCTCGCCGAATCCGGCTGGTACGCCCTGGCCGCGAGCATCGCGGAAGCCGAAGCCGCCGGCCACGACCCGGCCGCCCTCCTGTCCGACGTTGCTGCACGGCGCGAACTCGGCACGGCGGACTCCGTCAGCGACGTGCTCGTGTGGCGGATGCGACGGGCCGCCGGCCTGCCCGCCGACGCCTCCCACCTGCCCGAGACCAGCGCCGCAAGAAGCCGATCCGCAGCACGTGGGACGACCGCCAGGCCCTCCGCGCCCGGAAGGCGGCGCAGCAGCGACGAGGCGTCGCGTAAACCCCTGTGAGCCCGTCGAGTGCCGCCGTGCGGCCTGAGCGCATCACCGTGCGAAGGGATCACCACCGCTCCCCCACGCTCCACAGCATGATCGTGCGCCACATCGGACCTCGGCGGCGAACCAGATCCGATGCGGAGGCTGTAGGCATCGGTACACCCCCAGGACAGACGAGCACGGCGCAGGCTGGGTGCGTCAAGCCAGGAGCCGTCCACGAGTTGAGCGCCCGGAGAGAAAACGAGGGGTGGTCGGGCACATCGTGGCACCGCCGTCTCGCCACGGAGCCAACTGCCTTCTCCAACTCGTTATCCGGACAGCCACGACGCCCGAATATCCCAGCTGACCTGAGCGAAAGCGACTGTGGACCTTGTGAATTGAAACTGCCGGGGGCGTGGGGCACGATCATGAAACGCGCAGGACGAGGTGCCGAGATCGAGGAGGACACCAGGGTGTTTCACCGGATACGCCGCCAGGCCAAGGAGCCGAGCGAAGCTCAGAGGCAGTTCGCCGAGCTTCACACACGGCTGCAGGGCCAGATCCCGCCCGGCTTCGGAGTGCCGGCGCCCGAGCCAGAGCCCGCCGAGCCGGCCGCCGTCATGGACGACTTCCTCCCGCCCGAGTTGCGCGTGCCGAGCCACGACCAGGTTGACGGCAAGATGATGCCCTGGAAGCAGCCCCTCGTCCTCGACGGTGAGATGGCCGCCTGCGACGAGTGCGGCGCGTACCGGGACTGGCTCATCCTCTCCACTCATGGCGAGATCTGGCTGCGCTGCCGGGCAGGCCACCAGCAGCGGGCGACCCGCATCGACACCGCCTGGTACAACCGGCACTCCGGACCGGCGGACGCGACGCACGCCACGTTCGAGGACTGCCTGCGCCACCTCGGGCACTGACCACCACTCCTACGACCCCACCGGGCCCACGGGCCCGCACTGACCACCCGTCACCTAGCACCAAGGGGTCAGTTCCTCATGCGCGTTCGCGTCGCCACTACCGCCCTCGGCATCACCGCCGCCCTCCTCGCCCTGCCCGCCTGCTCCACCGACACCACCGGGGACCAGCACAGGCCCCCCTCCGTCACCCGGACAGGAAAGCCGTCCAACGGCGTCCGGGAGACGGCCGCCCTCTCCTCGGCCGCGCTCAAGTCCCGCCTGCTCGACCAGAGGGACCTCGGCAGCGGCTACCTGCCCAAGCCACAGCGTCCGGCCCAGCACGACGATGTCACCGCCATCGGCTGCCCGGCCCTGAGCGAACTGGGCGGCAACGCGGCGACCGCCGGCACCATCGCCTTCCCCCACAAGGCGAAGGCGGACTTCACCTACGGCGGCAGCTCCTCCGAGATTTCCGAGGAGCTGTACAGCGACAGCGCGAAGAGGCTGTCCGACGGTGTCGCCCGGATCTTCGGCGCCATGACCGGATGCCCGACCTATCAGGTCGTCGCGGGCGGCACGCCGGTCGACGTAGCCTCGCAAAAGCTGTCCGCGCCCCGCGCGCTCGGTGCCGAGCAGTGGAGCCAGCTTCTGACGTTCACCGCGGCAGGACAGAGTACCGTGGTCAAGCAGACCGCGATCCGCGACGGCAGCCTGCTGCTGATCGTCTCCGGCTCCCCGGCCCTCGTGGACCGCCACCTCGGCAAGGCCCTCGCCAAGGCCACGGCAGTCAGCTGACCGATACCCCACACACTGATGCCCCCGGCCGAGGCGGTCGGGGGCATCAGTGCTGTACGACTGGCTCCGCTGCACGATTCGGCGAGCTCTCAGCGGGATGTGATCCACCGGCGAGCGAACTCCCCGCCGTCGTGACAAAGGCTGTGACGGCGGCAGCCACGAGCCAGGGCGAGATGCGTTAGACGACGACGTGCACTCCACTGAGTCATTCCCGGTAAGCGGTGGTTGCTCGCTGTGATCGCGAGGCTGGTGATGTGGCCCGCGGCATCCCCAAGTCCGGGCAGGAGTAAGGC
>NZ_JBVHQG010000025.1:0-32287 GCF_055567535.1 Streptomyces sp. NPDC026538 | reverse complement strand
AATACTCCAGTCAGATTTCGTGTTCTGGGCTGGTTCTTCTTCGGTAGTGGCAGCGGCGGGCTATGGCTTGGTGGCGTCTGCGCCAGTGGGACCAGTTCAGTGCGTGCAGTTGTCGGTCCTGGTGGGGTCTGGGGTGGGGCAGGAGAGTGTCCAGCAGGCGCCGGATCTCTGCCACGGTGAAGGCGATGAGGCTGGTGGTGTCGTTTCTGCTGCCCCCTTTGCGGTGTCCAGGGCCCGGGCTGCGAGGACAGCGAGGAAGGCATGGGCGAGCATGGCCAGGGTGATGTGGCGATACCAGCCCACGTAGCGTCGGACCTCGTACTCGTCCAGGCCGCACTGGTTCTTCGCGGCCTGGAAGCACTCCTCGATGGCCCAGCGTGAGCCGGCAACGCGGGCCAGTTCACCGACCTCGACGCCGGCGGGTGCGTAGGCGAGGTAGTAGGCGAGCTCGCTGGGGTCGGACAGGCTGCGTCGGGCCATCACCCAGCGGTGATGGGTAGGTGGGTCCGGGTCAAAGATGATGTTGGGGGGCAGTTTGGCGGCGGCCCAGTCGTAGACGCGCGGGCCCTTGGCCCCGTCGCCGCAGGAGAAGGTCTGCCAGGCGTCGGCGGGTGCTTCCTCGATGAGCTGGTCGATGCGCCAGAAGCCCGCCAGGGACTTGATCTGCTGGGACTTCGGCACCGCCACGACATAGCCGACGCCGAGCTGTTCGAGCAGGCGGCGGAAGGACCAGTCCTGTCCGTAGGCTTCATCGGCAGTCACCCACGCGGCGGGCAGGCCCGCGGCGAGGCAGCGCCGGACCAGGCCCTTGGCCAGCTCGCCCTTGGTCGCGAAGGTGCGCTCGTCGGGGACCTTCGCTTCCCGGCACCGCTCTCGGTCCTTGGTCCAGGACTTGGGCAGGTAGAGCTCGCGGTCGACGAGGGCTCTGCCATGGCCGGTGGCGTAGGCGGCGAAGACACCGATCTGGCAGTTGTCGATCTTTCCGGACGTGCCGGTGTACTGCCGGGACACCCCGGCCGAGGTAGTGCCCTTCTTGATGAACCCTGTGTCATCGATGATCAGCACGCCGTCCGGGCCGAGCTGTTGCCCGACGTACTCGCGCAGGTCGTCTCGAACGGCATCGGCGTCCCAGCGGGCACCGTTGAGCAGGTGCTGCAGCCCAGCAGGGTCACGATGTCCGGCGTACTCGGCCAGTTGCCAGCCGTTCTTGCGGCCCACCGGCGCCAGCAGGCCTCGGACATAGTCCCGCATCCGCCACCGCAGATCCGCACGACCGAACCGGCCCGCTACCCGAGCGAAGGCGGACTCCAACTCCGCAGCCCAGCCCTCGACTTCACTAATCCCCTCCACGACCGGACAACGAGAAGAAGCAGCTCAGGACACGATTTCTGACTGGAGTACTAAGCGACGACCTCATGTCCCGCATGACGGGCACGCAGGAACAGAACTTCAAGAGCGCTCTGCGCCAGAGCAAGGCTGGCGGTGTCGATCGCATCGCCCGCACACTTGAATTCAGCGCCAAACTCCGGCAAGCCGTTGTCTCTCAAAGCCGATACCACATCGAACGCTAAACCAGAAATAAACCACATCTCACCCTCGCGCATAAATCAGCGGGTTCGACACCATAGCAACGAACAAGAACTCGTAACACGATCTTGTGGATGGGCGCTGGTTGGGCGTGACCGGTACTACGATTCCGTCATTCGTGAGGCGTGGGGAATCGGCCGTGGATCGTAGAGGATGAACTGTCGGAGCTGATCGAGCCGTTGCTGCCGCCGTGGCCGCGGAAGGGTCCCGGCCAGAGGCCGGTGGATGACCGGCGGCGCCTGCAGGACATCCTGTACGTGCTCTACAACGACGTCAGTTGGCAAGTGCTGCCGCTGGAGTTGGGGTTCGGCTCCGGACAGACGTGCTGGAGGACTAGGGATCGTCCCTTCGCGGTGTCAGTTCTCACCGACATTTCGAAGGACCGCTCCGCCCGAACCCGTCCGCTTCTACTCCAGATCGATCCCTCGAAGGCCTTGGCGTGAGTGCCGTCCGAGGCCGCGCGGCTCCACTTCATCAACGCAGCACGCGTTCCGGTAGAGCCGCAGCACTCGCGGCTCACCCTGGCGCCCGTCAGTTGGCCGTCCAACCACAGCTCGCAGGCCCCGGCCCAGAGGGGGCTAGGACGCCTGACGCCGCGTGACGGTGCTCCTGTGCGCGAAGAGCTCACTGAACCGGGTTCAAACTCGGCAGCGGTTCACGAAGTGCCTCCCCGAGGGCCCTCAGCAGGCGCGATGATGCCGCGCATGCGAGACGACACCCTGCGCCAGCAGATCCAGTACCTACGCGAGTGCATCAAGACCGACGAGGCGCTCGCTCTCGTCGTTGCGGACGGTTGGCCCGAGCCCACGGACAAGATGGTCAACGCGCTGAAAAGCGAGGGCTTCACGGATGAGCAGATCCAGTTCATCTTCAGCTGGGGGCCCCGTCGCGCAGGTGCCTACGCCGATCTGCTGCAGCGCATCGTCGATCAGCTGGAAACGCTCACCTCCGTCAGGCGGCCAGCCCACAAGGGTGCCGTGCGGCGCGGCATCCACTCACTGTTGCATCTGTACCGGAACGCCCCAGGCTGGCAACCGAAGTGGGGACCAGACTTCCCCTATGCGCCCCTGCGTATGGTGACCAACGAGAAGGCTGCCGGGGTACTTGCTGACGCACAGCAACGGGCAGCAGGAGGTGCCCCGGGATGATGCCCACAGCGGGGAGGCGATTCCCACCACCGCTGCAGGTTGGCGAACTGAGTAGCTGACCTCCGGCAGCGCGGGGGAGGAGAGCTCAGGGGAGCGGGTACAGGCGCCAGCGCTCGTCATGGCCGGGTGCTCCGCGATGTTCGTCGACCAGTAGATGGAGTTGCAGTTCGGCGATCTGCCCGGTTGGGCCGTCCGTTCCCAGGTGGGGGAGCACGGTCTCCTCGAAGAAACGGCAACGCGTCTCGGCGGCGTGTACGCCGTGCCGTGCCTGTGTGTCAGCCTGTGCTGGCGTGAGGCCCATGCGGCCCTCGGCTGCCTGGGCGGTGAGGACCCCGGCGATGTCGTCCGCCATGCGGATGCCCTCGGCATACCGGCCACGCAGGAAGGCGACCATCGCTTCGCGCTCGGAGGTCACTCGGCGGTCCCTTCCGTCTCGGACACGGCGGAGGACCCGCCCGTGGCATAGCCGAAAGTAACCCCCTTACCGGAACCCCCTTACCGGGCAGATCGGGCGGTCGGTGACTGGGAATTGGTCACCGGTGGAGGTAAACACCACCAGGGTAGGGGTGTCGGCTCAGAACGGGGACACGTCGACCAGCAGTTCCCCGTCGAGAGAGGACAGCCACACCCGTACGCCCGGCAGGCTGGTGGCGTACAGAGTCAACTCCCCTGCCGCCGTGGCGTGTCCGCGTGTCTCCGCCCGCGCGAGCACCTCGTCGGCCTGGTTGATCGTGGACAAAGCGAGGCAGCTGCTGTCGTAGCCGAGGCGCACCCCCGTTGGATCTACGCTCGCGCCATTCGGGGACTGCGGCAATCACCTGAGCAGGTCCGCGATCGTCAACGGCCCGCAACCGTGATCCTCGCTTCCCGTATGGCGTCCCGGCACGTGCCGGGTCCCGGGCAGCGGTCGGCCTCTTGCAGGTGCTTGCCATCAGCCGGGCCGGTGCCGAGATGAACGGTCCATGCGTGCAGAGACGAGCCGATTACGAGGAAACTCAGTGGATCACTGGAGGCGCCTTGAGCTCCAGCGGCGCGGAACGGGCCGTTCCGAAACGGCGGTTGCCTGGGCACAGGGTCTGGGTGGCTAGCAGGAAGCTCCCGGTGGGCGCCATGCCGGTCCAGGCGTACGTCCCGGCGGCGGTGAGCGGGACGGTGACCCAGCGGGCGTCCTGGTCGGCGAAGGCCAGGCGCAGAAGTACCGTGCCTGCGCCGGGCTTGGGGGTCACCGTGCCGGTCAGGGTGATCTCGTCGTTGTAGTCCCACGATCCGGTCAGGCCGACCTTCACGCCCTTGCGCGGGCGTACCTCGAATTCGACGCCGCCCCACGGCACGCTGCTCTCCGGGTCGATTCGCCAGGTGGTCAGACGGAAGCGGCGGTCGCTGCCGCAGCCCGCGTCCACGACGTGCTCGTCCACCTCCAGTGTGCAGGCGAACCGCACTGTGCGGCCGGGTGGGATCTCATGCTCGGGTGGGGAGACGGTGAGCGTCATGCCGTACGGGAGGCCGTCGGGTTCGACGTAGGCTCGTTCGGCGGTCGGCCCGGAGTTGTGCACCGCGTACTCGAAGGTGACCGGCCTGTAGGGACTCGTGCTCAGCGGCAGGATCTGGTCGACGTTCTTCTGGGCGTGGTTGTTGAGCGTCCAGTGGTCGCCGGAGGCGAGGGCCGCGCCCCCACTGTCCCGGTCGATCTTGTAGTCGGCGATCTCGACGACCAGACAGGAGTGGCCCTTGAAGTCCGGCGGCACCAGCCAGGGCACCACGACGTCGACGGGCACGTCCCCGCCCGGAACGGTGTCGATCGTCGTTTCCGCGACCTGTGCGAAGTTGACGCCGCGATCGCCCGCGCCGTACGGCTGGGCGACCTTGAACACCACCCGCACTTGCTTTGCATCGACTTGCCCGCGGTTGCGCAGCCGCCCGACGAGCCAGTGGAGTTCGTTGGTGTTCTTCGGGTCTCGGGTGCGCGGCGGCACGTGGATCTGCTCGCCCTGGTCGACGGGGGCACCGGGCGGGAATCGGCGATAGTGCGCCGGATCGTTGTCGGACGTGCCGTTGGGGCCGTTGTCGCCGGGCCAGTCGACGTAGAGATCCGGGCTCTTGTAGTAGGGGTCGCCGGTAGTGAAATACAGATCGACGAATGCGGAGTTGGTGCGTTGCACGGTCAGGCGGAAGATCGGCACGCCGGCGACGATTTTGACGTCGGCGACTGTGACGGTGATGCCCTTCTCGGGCAGTTCCGGCGCGGCACCCAGATCGAAGGTGTCGCCGGGGTTGGCCAACGAGTGTGTGCGGTTGAGGAGTTGCACCTCGCGCCGATAGCCGGTGTCGGAGGCGTATCGCTCGGTGATGGGGAAGTCGAAGGCGTTGGTCACCAGTACGGCCGGCGCCGCCGGCAGGTTCTGGCTGAAGTACACGCCCTTCGTCCGCGCCTCGATCAAGTCGAACATCTCGCCGTCGCCGCCGAGATCGAGCTTGACCAGGTGTGCGGTAGGGAAGCCAGCGGGCACGCCGAAGGCCTGCCGCGCCATGGAGGGGAGCGACGGGCCCCAGAACTCGACCGGCATCAGCAACAGATCGGTGGTGCTGGTCGCGCCGGCATCGGTCGGCGCGATGGTGAGTACCCGGTTGTCCGGGATCCACCCGGCCTGCCACTTGTGATAGCCGCAGTGGTGCGGGAATCCCACGTGGTTGTCCATCATCGCCCAGCGGTCGAGATAGTCCAGCTCGTCCCGATATCCGGTCTGCCAGTACAGGTCGCGAAAGCCCAGGCCGTGGCCGAGTTCGTGGCAGATCACCGCGTTGTTCGGCTTGCCTTTGGCGAAGAAGACCAGTGACCACACTGCCTGCTTGTCGACCGTCTTGTCCGCAGTGTGCGCGGTGTACATCATCTCGACGCCGCGTGGATCGAACGGCCGTGACGCGGGCGAGACGTTCCACGCCTCCCACGGCTGCACGGACTTCGCGTCACCAGCGGTGGTCACCGCGGGTTCGACCTGCATCACGAGGATGACGTGATATTTACCGAAGGCCTGGGTGACGTTCTGCCCGGCGCCCCGGACGCGGGCGACCGCGGCATCGAAGGCGTCATTGAACAGTTGGGCCGTATCCCGTGGTGCTTTCGCGTCGTTCATGGTGGTCGCGCTGTTGGCCCGAGCGGAGGTGGTGGTGAACAAGTCGCCCAGTTCCTGCGTCGTTCCCAGCGTGAGGGACGCCTTGGGGCCACCGGCGAACGCGCTCACCGGAAGAGTGGTGGTCAACGTCGCCGAGCTCGCGTCCCAGCCCACCGCGATCTCGCCGATCTCGCTCTGCGCGGGTGCGATCGGGATCTTTTCGCGCGCCAGGTCGACCATCAGGTTTAGGTAGGAGGAGAGCTGGGCTGTGGTTCCGGCGGCGCCGTCGAAGGTGCCCGACAGTGCACCGGTGAGTCCGATCGGGTCGACGCCGCCCAGCCCGCTCGCGGTCAGGTTCCGTACGGCGAGCCGCCGGCCCGAGGTCGCCGCCGCCCGTACGGTCACCGCCAGCGTGCCGAAGTAGGCCTCCGCACGCCGGATCCGCTTGGCCGATGGCGCGGCGAACAGCGGGCCCGCCCCGGCGGCCGTCTCCGCGGCCTGGAACACACCGTGTAGGTACGTCTCCAGAGCGCCAAGGTCGTTCCCCAGGGTGGCCTCGTTCAGGTCCAGGGTGAGCGGGGTGAACTTCAGCGTCAGGCTCAGGTCGGGGCCGGTGGGCGGAGTGACCGTCATCGCCAGGCGCTCGCTGCCGGTGAACCGGACCTGGACCGGGAAGAGCGCCTCCTTCCGGGTGAAAGCCAGTGCTGCGAACTCCAGTTGGTGGGTGTGTCCGGGGCTGCTGTTGGGCTGCACCACGATGTCGAGCCGTTCGCGGCCGTCCAGCACCAGACCCGACGTCGCCGCGAAGCCGCCGCGGTGTAGGAGCTGGGCCGCGGGCACAAACTCCGGCCAGAAATAGTCGTCCACGAGCCGGGAACGGGGCAACACCAGGGGGCCGCCCTTGGGCCCGGCGTCGTCGCCGAAGACCCTGAATTTCATGCCCTTGAGTTGCTCGAAGCTGTTCTCCCGGTAATAGGAGAGGGCCTCCGGCACCATGACCCGACGCAGGTATGCGGCGAACCCGGCCAGGTCGCTCCCGGTATACGTCTGCGCGCCCTCCACGACGGGCAACACCAGGATGTCGACCGGGCCGAACGTGTTCGCATGCCCAGTCATCAGGGACAGCGTCTGCGTGCCCGTATGCGTCTTGGTGTCCAGCGGCGCGATCAGCCCAGGTTCGGTCAGCACCGTCGGCAGATGGTCGGCGAAGCTCGTCAACTGCCATTGCTCCCACCGTCCTTCAGCGCTGTGGTGCACGAGGATCAGCGGCGCCTCGGCGTCGGCAGCCGCCTGCATGACGCCCCGGCCGGAGACCCGCTCGTGCAGGACGCACAGCGGTTCGGTGGCGAGTACCGCCGCGTGTCGGCCGGAGGCGTCCATGGCCAGGATGTCGCGGTGCACGCGGATCAGCCGGTATACCTGCCACAGCAGGTTGATCGAGCAGGGGATGACGCCGCCTGTGGACGGGTCGCCGACCGTACCCGGATGCTCGGGATCGCCCACGTGGTCGACTTGACCACCGCCGCCGATGATCACGCCTCCGTCGGGGCCCGGCACCGCGGTGCTGCCGGGATGCGGCGCGCCGTCCATGCCGTCTTCGGGGCAGGGGCAGGGGCCGGGCCCGGGGCCGCGGCGGCACGGGTCGGCTGTCGGGGCCGAACGGCAGCATCCGCAGCACTCGCGGCACCTGCAGCGGTCGCACTCGTGGTGCTGAGGCAGGTGATGCTCGTGGGGCGGCTGCGGTCCGCATGCCTCGCCGCGAGCGCGAGTGGGACGTGGCTCGTCTGCGAGTTCCGCCGTCAACACGCGGACCGTGCGCGCCTCCCGATCGGTTACCGTCAACCGTGACCCGGAGGCGTCGACGTTCACCTCGACATCGGCGGACGCGAGGGGGCGCCGGGCCAGAATGCGACCGGTGTCCGCGTCGATCCGGTAGAGCATGCCGCCCTCGTCCGTGCCGACGGCCAGGACGAGGGTGCCAGCGGCGGCGTCGACCTCCGCGAACTGCCCTGGCGCCTCGGCCAGTTGCTCCGTCCCGTCCTCGGTGAGTCGGCTCAGCACGGTCCGGCCGTCCGCGTCCCCGATGGCGACCACCACATGGTCGAGCGCGACCAGGGCCCGGACCGGATACGGTGTCTGCGTACCGCCGCGTTCGCGGGCCCGGAGCCTGCGATTAGCGTGGTCGGGTTCCAGTACGAAGGCGCGGACCGATCGCCCTTCGGCCACGAGCACTCGAAGGCCCTGCCCGTACACCAGCAGCACGGCCCCGTCCGGCAACGCTTCAGGCAACCCGACGACGGGCACCACCCCGGGGATCACGCCAAATCCGTCGGGCGCGAAACCGTGGTCCATGAGGCCCCCAAGAGGCGGAGTCGACACCGGAATCCCAGCATGTGCGCCGATTCAGCGAGTCCTCCGCAACTCGCCGCAAACTTCACCTGTACGCCTCACCCGGGCGAGATGGACGACTGATCGAGGAGCGGGAGATGCGCACGCTCCTCGCGCAGGGGGCTTTCGGCTGTCCTCGGAAGGACGCTCAGCGAGCCGAGGACGTAGCCCCATGCGCTCTCGACGACGGCGGGTGAGTGTCAGTAGTGCACCGTACGGTCCTCGCATGGGATTCGCCTCGGCCTGGTCCATCAGTGCCCACGACGACGCCTTCATCGGGACTCTGGCTCCACGACTGCTCCCGCTGATCACCGCGGAGCGGAACGAGCCGCTAGCTGTATTGATCATGAGCGTTGTTAACGCTGGCCGGGCTTGATCATGGCGAAGGTCCCCGTGTGTGGTGGAGGTGTCGAATCTTCACCGCACGGAGGCCTTCGTGTCCCACCGTAATGCCCGGCTGACCGTTCGTGGCAGGCGACTGCTTATCGCCGTGTCCGCTCCGGCCGCCCGTCGCACACGTCGCCGCGGAGATGGGCATCTCCCGTCCCACGGCCCACAAGTGGATCCGGCGCTGGCAATCCGAGGGCGAACGCGGCCTCTTCGACCGCTCCAGCCGCCCACGCACGACACCACACCGAACCACCGCCGCAACCGAAGCCCGCGTCTGCAGGCTCAGGCAGAGCCGCAAGCTCGGACCCGCACGCATCGGCCCGATCCTGGGCCTGCCCGCCTCCACCGTGCACCGCATCCTGACCCGCCACGGCCTGAACCGCCTGACCTTCCTGGACCGGCCCACCGGACAGCTCATCCGCCGCTACGAACGCGACCGGCCCGGCGAGCTCATCCACGTCGACGTCAAGAAACTCTGCCGCATCCCCGACGGCGGCGGCCACAAGGTCCTGGGCCGCCAGGCCGGCCGCGCCCGCCGCAACAGCGTCGGCTTCGGCTACGTCCACTCCGCCGTCGACGATCACAGCCGCCTCGCCTACAGCGAACTCCACGACGACGAGAAGGCCGCCACCTGCGCCGGCTTCCTGCGACGGGCCGCGGCTTTCTTCGCCGCCCACGGCATCGACCGCCTCGAGCGGGTCCTGGCCGACAATTCCTGGCCCTACCGCAAAAGCTTCGCCTGGCAGCAGGCACTGGCCGACCTCGGCGCACGCCGCAAGCTGGCCCGCGCCTACCGGCCGCAGACCAACGGCAAGGTCGAACGCTTCAACCGCACCCTGCTCGACGAGTGGGCCTACCTGCGGCCCTACACCAGTAACGACGAACGCACCGCAGCCCTGGCAGACTTCCTGCACACCTACAACCACCACCGTGCCACACCGCACTCGAAGGCCAGCCACCCATCACCCGCGTCAACAACCCTGCGGGTCATACAGCTAGCGCGAGAGAGCTGGGACCGCTGGCAGCGCGAGCCGCTCCCCGACGTCAGAACCTGGTGCAATTCCTTCGGTAAGTCCAGCGGCCGGGAGGCGGACGCGCTGCATTCCTTCCACAAGTTGACCGCTGGAGGGGAGCACGTGCAGAAGCTATACGACGGCCTGTCGCGCGAGGACGGCTTCTCCCTGCTCACGAACGTATGAGACCTGGTGACCGGGCCGGAGGACATTTTCATCTCGGTCCACAGCAAGGAGTTCGCGCTACGGTCCTTCTTCCACGCCATAGGCCCTGACCGGGCCGCCGTCCTGCCCGGCTGGTGCGGCAACTTCCTGCTCATCTCTGCCGAGGTACGCGCGACACTGCCTGCCATCGAGCGAGCACTGGACCTCACCCCCCAGGAGCGCCTCGCAGCTGAGGCGCAGGACTGGCTGGACTACTCCGAGGCCGAGGAGAGCGTGCTGGATGGGCCACTCCGGATGTGGCGGCACGCCGCCATACACGGCCGCGGCCTGTGCGGGATCTCCGTGGTTTGCTGACGAACCGCGCAGGGCATCGTCCGCCCCTGCTCGGCGTCGGCGTCACCGAGGCGCGCGGCAGTGGCGGCCAGGTCCCGGGCGGTGGCCAGCGTCCAGGGTCATGTCCCGTCGGCTCCCAGGAACGCGACCATCAATTCAGCCGCTGGGGCCATCGCCGTGGGATGCAGACCGAGCCTGCGGGCTACCCCTCAGAGGACTTCCGGAGGCAAGCCGCGTGCCACCCGGGTCGTGGTCGGGGCCGATGCTCAAGGATAGGAGTGCGTGGAGGGGCGGCCCCGGCCCAGGCGCGGGTGCCGGGGCCGCCCAGGCCCTGCCGTCCTGTCAACGCAAGGCACTACGACGCTAGGACTCAGGAGCTGGCTTCGCTTTTCCTGCGCAGCACCTGGGTGAGCGTTGACGTGGATACACCCGCTCACTAGCGGCACAGCGACGATGACCGCAGCGTGGGGAATCCTGGCTGACAGCCACTGCTGGGCATTGAACGAGGAAGTGTCGGCTGCCATCAGATCGGTGCGGACGCGGTGCGACCGGGGCGGGGACGGAGACAGCAACCGACGACGCCCCGGAACCACAGCCCGTCAGCGGACAATGACTCAGTGGCGGCCGGTCCAGCCGCCCAGCCGGCCCAGGAAACGCCACACCGGCAGCTCGTGCTGCCTAACCACGTGACGCTTCGTCTCCCACGACAGCGCACTGCTGCCGTAGGTACGTGTGGCCAGGCGGTTCACTTCCTCTTCCACGTTCCGCAGATGCTTGCCGATGCGTTGGATCCCCTGGTTGCAGTCTCTGAGCCACAGCACCCCAAGCAGGAGCGTGGCGACGGCGATGTACACCGATGGCCTGTGCAGGGAGACCCCGCCCGTTCCCGCGACGAGGGCAGCGATCACTCCCGAGAAGCCGAGTATCTGCATCCTCGACGTCACACGCTGAGTGATCTCCGCTCGCAGCGACTCGTACTCCCGCATGAGCAGAGCGATGATCTCGGCATCGTGGTCCTGGCTGTTTTGCTGTGCCATGCCTCCCCCAAGGGCCGACTCGCATCTGTCCCTGGCCTTCCCCCGCTCTCTCTGGAGCCAACCCGCATTTGAGGAAGGCCTGCGCCTAGCCACCGACGGTGCCCTGCGGACGCCCCACCCGTCGCGCCGACCCAGGCGAGGGTGCGACCTCGTCGCCGCTGTCGGTTCGGGACGGTGGGAGGCAAGACCTTCTCCCGACACGCATGGTGCGGCTACCGTGCCAGGAGGACCTGCTCGGAGGAGAAGCTGAAAAGCGCAGCCCAAGGAGGTTCCCGCCCCGCCGGCCCTCGCAGCCGCCGCCCAACTGCTCGCCGAACTCCGTGCCGACCACCGCGCCGGCGTCTGGGTGGCCGCGTTCGAGCAGGACTGGGCGCGCGCCCTGGACGACGCCCGGCACTCCTTCAGCCACGCCCCGGACCACGATGTCGTCCGCACCTGGCGGGCTCCGCTCGCTGCCGCTCCGGCCGTCGAAGCCTTCCTCGCGGGTGAGTGTGACGACTCCCGAGGAGGATCAGAGCGAGGTAGTGGTCAAGGGTAGCGCCCTGGAGGTAAAGGGCTTCAGCATTCTGCAGGTCACCCTCAGCCTGATGGATCTGGGCGAGGCGGATCAGGGCGCGCTCGTCTTTGCCGAAGATGGCGGCCTTGCCGTAGACGTAGAGGAATCCCGGTGCGGCGGCACAGACCACTACATCGGCGCGTAACCTGGCGCGATGGGACTGCCCGACGTGGATTACCTGATCAGGGTCTTCGGCTACATCAGCTCGAGCGCGAGCTGGGAGTATGACGCAGGGAGGTGGGGCCTACGGGACGACGGCTATGGCCATCTGGTTCCGTACACATTGGTGGACGGTGTCGCCACGGCAGGCGTGTCGTTCGAGGACGCGTCCTTCCTCGCTGACTCCGTTGCGTTCGATCACGACGTTCCAACGTACGTGAGCCCCAGTGATGGACATGTCGCGGCCCCAGGAGAACCTGTGGGGATGAACCGTCCATGGGCAGACCGGGACCAGCAGTATGAGGAGGCCTTGGAACTCTTCTTCTCAACACTTGTCGAGCTACGGTTCGCAGATGGAATCCGCCTCCGCTATGCAGAGCATGGTGACCCACTCACACGCTTCGAGGAGAGATTCCCAGGGGGTCGCCGCCAACTACTAGCCTTTACGCGATGGCCATGCGACAAGTTGACACGTTGGGCACGTACCTTTGCCTTTACCGGGTGTTGGAGGCTGCCGACGGAAAAAACGGAAAGGATTGCATAGAGAAGAACCTCGCCCAGATCCACTCGTACGACTTCGGGGCTCTGATGACCAAGGGTTTGGCCGCCCCCGGAGGCCCAACCGTAGTGGACTACGACGTATTCGAGTCATATCGCATCCAGGCTGTCCAGAGGATGGCCGACCTCCGCGTGGAGGGTAAGAGCGATAAGCAGATCGCTTCACACCTTTACGGGTTCCGCAACGGACTTGCTCACGGCCGACCGGGTGCATCAACCATCGTGCTCCAAGACTTCGGGACACAGGCTGAAGCCGTGGCATCCGACCTGCCGCTCCTGAAATTGCTGGCACGAGTAGCAGTGGAGACTTGCTGACCCACGGGGCGTGACGACCTGGTCAATACGGTCAACACCCCTGTATTCCCTCGGTAATTACTTACGAGGTAATCGCCCTCTTCAATCACTCCCGGCTACGTTCTGGTCGTCGCCCCGCCCTGGGACGAACGGAACGAAGGAGCCCGACCGTGTCCGCTTTTGGCTTCGCTCATCTCCGCAGCCGACGCCATCACACCGACATCATCGAGTATCTGGAGCGCATCCAGGCCACCCTCGATCCCTTCGCAGGCCGCTTCCTCATCCACGGTCCGCCGACCGAGGTGGTGGAGGGCACGTGGCCCGGCAGCATGGTGCTGATCGAGTTCCCCAGCATGGCCGAGGCCCGTGCCTGGTATAACTCGTCCACCTACCGAGACATCCTGCGGCTGCGTACCGATCACATCGAGGGCGATGTACTGCTGATCGAGGGCGTCGGACCGGGCTACGACCCGGCCGAGCGGGCCGGCAAGCTGCGAGCCGAGGCCGAACGGGCGGGGCAGCCAGCCTCGTAGTCGCAGGACCCTCTCCGCAGAGTGCCGGCCCCCGGTTGCGGTATGCGACGGCCCACTCAGCCCACGCAGAAGCCCGCAGTGACTCCCCCACTCATCGACGTTGATCATGATCAGGCCCCGTGAAGTGACTTCCGAAGTCGTCGACAAACGACTCCCGTTCCCGGGCTCTGGTCCACTTCGGAAAGCGAGCCAGAACCCGCTCTGGGTTACGAAGCCACGACACGACGACGGATTGAGTCGCCTTCGAAGGAGTTGCCGCGGGAAGCGGCCAGTTCTCCTGGCGGATTTCATCCCGGCGAGCGGTGCGCATCGCCAGCATCTGGGGTGTGATCGTTCGGACACATGCCTGTTGGGACAACGCGTACCCGGCACCGTCGCGCCTCCCGAAATCCTCGGCACGGTCCGTCACCCGCCTGCGAAGCTGTCGCGTCGGATCCGTCGGATCAGCCCGGTACGAGAGCAGGACGCGCACCATGCCCACGAACACGCCCGTCACCTCCGCAGCATACCGTCGCGTTTTCTGGAAGGTCCTCGACCACGCCCTGGCCCCGTACTCCAGCGACTCCCTGCTCGTGCTGCTCCAGGCAGCTCTCACCTCACCAGACTTCCAACGTCTTGAGGACCACCTGCTGCTGATGCTCACCCGCGTGCTGCGCACCCCCTCCCGCCCAGGCACACGCGCCGACGCCGACGACCTGCCCGGCCTGGTCGACGCCATCGTGCGCGCCGCCCCAGGCCGAGGAGTCCTCACCGATCGCGATCCCAGCGACCTGCGTGCAGGAGTGAGCAGCACCGTTGCAGGTGAGCGGCTGCTGGTCCATCCCGGGCAGCTCGCCCACCCCCTGCTCGTGCTGCGCAGCCTTGAGCTCACCGCTCTGGCCATCGACCTGCCGCTGTGCGAAACCGTCGGCTTCGGGATCGGCGACGTCGTCGAACTGGCCCTGCGGATCACCGACCGGGCGCTCGGCGCGCTCGCCCCTGCGTGGCCCGAACCTTACGTCGAGCCGGACGACGCTGGAGAGGACTGGGGTGCCTGCCGTCTCACCTCCGCCGAGGTCGACGCCGCCGCCTCGATCGCGACAGCCGACCCGGCCGACCTCATCCCCCACTGCCGGCACCCGGAGCGCGCCGCACGAGCCCTGGCTTGGCTGACCAGCCGGGTCAAGGACCTTGCGCTGCGCTACCGCCCCGACACACCGCTGCTCGGTCCCGTCCTGGCCATCACCGCGCACGGCCGACGTCTGCCCGTTCCCGCCGGTGCGGCGACGGACGCCATCGCCCCAGCCGCCACCCGGCTGCTCGGCTTCCTGCCATCGGCCGAACTCCCCGCCGCTGAGGAGCGGTTGCAGAAAATGACCGTCGCCCGGCTCGCCCAGCTCCTCGGCCTGGACCACATCCCCACCATCACAGGACCGGTATGCCGGATGACCTCGCCCACCCACCGCTACGAGATCGCCGTCGTCAGCGCCCTGGCGGACGGTGCCCTGAGCGGCCGCATCGAGGAAGGGCGGTCCGCTCTCGCCGACACCCCGCCGGGCCGCGGCCGCCTCGTCGTCTACGGCGGCCCCCGCTTCCTGACACGCGAGCTGGTCCGCGACACCGCCTTCCTCCACGTCGAGGAACTCTCCGAGATCCTCCACCAGACCGACGGCGACCCGACCTTGCCAGCTCTGTTCGTCCTAGAGCTCACGGAGCACCCAGGCGTGTACGGCGTGGCCTACCACGATGCCCTCGACGCGTGGTCGCTCTGGCACCGCAACGCCACCTTGCTGCTGCCCGCCCCCGACAGCGACGACATCGCATTCGTCCCCGTCACGCCGTACGACGAGGTCTGGGAACACGCCGCCGTGCACGCGGCCACCGACCGCGTGCTGAGCGCTGCTGGCCTGCCGGGCGTACGGGACTTTACGCGCGCCACGCCGATCCCACCCGAGCCCGGAGCTCGCGGGGCGAGAGCCTGTCTGGAGTACCAAAGCTCCGAGGGCACCCTGCTGATCCGTACGTCGACCGTCCCTCCGATGGTGATCGTCGCTGTCCCCTCCCAACAGCGCGGCGGCCCGCTGGATACAGGGGGCATGGACGACCTGGCCGACGCCCTGCACACCACGCTCACCACCATCGAGCCGGTCGCTGCGCACGCGACACTTCCCGACGGCGCTCCCCTGATCGTGGAAGTGACCGTCTCCGACGAACCGCACCAACTTCCAACCGGAGCACTGGAGCCGACCGATGACGCCGACGTGGAAGAGGGTCTCCTCGTGCGTGCCGGCGCCGAGCTCGAGACCGCGCGGATCGGACTCGTCATCGACCCACCGCTCCTTGCCGCCTTCGCCGGCGACGGCCAGCAGGGACACCGCAACCTGGGCCGGCTCGTGCACGAACTGATCACCCAAGTCCGCACCGGGCGCGCCGCCGGGCCCGGCACCGACGTCGACACGTTTACCGAGGCGTGGAACAGTGCCCATCCAGTGCTGCTCCTGGCTGGCATCACCACCTTCTGGCCGTCGACCCGCCCCGCCTTCACGCTGCCGCGTACTCCGCACCTGCACGCACGCGCCCTGCGTGCCGCGGCCGCGGCTGTACGCCGCGCCGGGGTGCCAGCGGGCACGTGGCATGGAGCGGATGCGTGCCGCCCCGGCGGGCCCGCCGAGCAGCTCCTCCATGCCCTGGAAGCCGAACTCGCCAAACAGATCAGCGCTCACCAGCCAGCCCTGTTCGGCGAAATCGCCCGGCATCTGAACGCCGCGTGGTCTCACCGCACTCGCTCGCACACCACCATCGCGGTCAACCTCGCGTCCCCCTGGGCGGACAACTGGGTGGAGGAGTCCCGTCGCCAGCAGCAGGACGCGATGACCGCCACCACCGCGCTGCACCTGCTACTGCAGCAGGCGCTCGTCACACCGCCCGCCGGTGACCGGCCCGTTGATGTCCTTGCCGTCGCCGAGCTCGTCGCCCTCGCCGAAGTCGTCTTCAACACCGGCAATACCGCGGTCTCAGCGGCGCGCCGTCTGAACGATCTTGTCCTGACCGTCGACCCCAGCGGCCTGTTCACTCTCGGCTCCGGCCCCGACGCCCCGGCTCAGGGCGCGGCGAGGGCGGACCATCTCGGCTTCGACGCCGGCGCCTACCAACGCGCCCGCCACCAGCGGATGATCGAAACCGCCGCCTACAGAGAACTCGAATCCTTCGACGCGGCCAGCGTGCTCGCCCGTCCGTACGTGCGCATGCCCGTCTGCTTCACGGCAGCAGCGCTTCCCGCAGGCAGCGAGCTCGCCAAGGCCGATCAGCTCCTCGTCAAGGACTGGGGGTGCGGTCTGGACGCGATCGTCGCGGTCCTCGCCACCGCGTCCGACTGGCCCACTGGCTGGAGCGGCACCGTCACCGCGACCAGCGAGGAGCTGGTCGCCGAGAGTGCCGCTTGGTCCGGGCTTCCCGCCGAACAGCTCCACGCTGCCGTCGACCGTCTGCGCCTGCATCCCGGCAACGCCGATGGCCCCGGCGAGCACGCCTACACCGAGGTCGAGCGCCGCATCCGGCCGCTGGCCCACCCTCTCGTCGCCCATGGCGAGCGGCTGCTCGTCCTGCCCTGGCTCGCCCACGTCTCCCTGGAGACGTGGGCCGCCAACCTCGAGGACGGTCACCTCCCGCACCCCGAACTCCCCGCCCCCGTCGACAAAGCACTCCTGCGCCACCGCCAGCAACTCGACCAGCGTCTGGAGAGCGATGTTCGGGACGCCGCCTGCCGTGCCGGTCTGCCGCACCGCTTCCGCCTCCTGGAGAAGACTGCCGCCACGCTCGGTATCTCCGGCCTGATCGGAGAGATCGACCTTCTGGTCGCCGACCCCGAGACCCACCGCCTGTGGGTGATCGAGGCGAAGAACCCCACCCGGGCCGTCGCCGTCCACGCCCTGCAGCGGCACATGAAGAAGTTCACCACTCGCTACCGGGACAAGCTGCTCACCAAAGCCGCCACCATCGCCCAGCACGCGGCCCAGGCTGCGGCTGCCTGCGGGGTCAATGGCGAGCACCCATGGCGGGTGCAGCCGTTGATGGTTACCCGCACCGTCGAGCCAGCCGCGTTCCTTGTCGACCCCCGCATGCCCTACACCACCGTCGATCACCTCACAGCCATCCTTCGCCAGCCCGACGACCCCGAACCCGGTTGGGCGACGGCGAGCTGATGCGGCGTCGGCGGCGGACATGGTCGCGGTCGCCGGTAGTAGCCGCTGCCCCCAACCACCGCCGACCCCGCCCCTGCAGCCGCCCGACGCCTGCGGGTCGTCTTCGTACGGCCTGGCCAGTGGGGAAATCAGCGAACCCAGCTTCCGAGGTGACGGAATGAGTGGAATATTTCCCGTGCCTTCACGCGCGCCAGGCATCCGGTAGGGCAGGCTGAAGCCATTGACTTCGGGGGAGGGGTGGCTCGTGGCCGGAGTAGTCATGGTGCATGGCATCTGGAATCGGCAGAGAGGCATGGAGCCACGCGAGGCTGCGGTTTCCTTGGCCAAGCGTAACCGCGCCCGGCTGGAACAGGGCCTTGCTGCATCAGGATTGAAGCACGTACCAGTCCCGGACGTGGCCATGGCCTACTACGCGCACGTGCTGTCCGATGGATGGCAGGACCAGGCTGCAGGACAAGCCGAGACGAGACTGGAGGATCTGTCGCCAGCCCAGCAGGAGGAAGCGCGGGAATGGCTTGAGCTGGCGGGAGTGCCTGTACCGGAGGAGATGCAGGCGGGTGTGCTGGCGCCGCTGAGGCAGATGGTGGGCTGGTTGGTCCGTCGTCGGACAGGAGATGGGGTGGCCGCGACGGTCCACAAGGACATTAGTGAACGGCTCTCCCGCTTGATCATTGCCTTTCTGCAGGACACGGATGCCTACACCTCACGGCCAAGGCGCAGGCAGAAGGCACGCGAAGTCGTGGCGCAGACAATCCGGGAGCAACAACCCAAGGTAGTGGTGGCGCACTCGCTGGGATCAGTGGTGGCATATGAGGCCCTCCATGAATTCAGTGATCTGCATGCTGAACTGCTTGTGACGCTGGGGTCTCCGCTAGGACTGCCGGCGATGATGCGCAAGCTGGATCCTGAGCCCATCGGCGGGTACGGCCAGCGGCCGCCTGGTGTGGCGCGGTGGGTGAATATTGCGGACGTCGGTGACCTCGTCGCGTTGCCCCCAATGCTCGGCGACTGTTTTCCTGTCGACGCCCACGAGACCACGGATATTGGGCTACTTGCCTTCCATTCCATGGAGCGGTATCTAGCCGATGGGATGACTGGCGCAGCTATCGCACCCCATCTGGCCTACTAACTCTTCGCCTTTGGCAGGAGTTGAGGTGCGCATGGGCTGGGGAGAGAGCAGGATTGCTGGGCAGGACGAGGAACTGGGAGTGGTCTGCAGTGACCCAAGCGTTGGTGATTGGGGCCGGTGGGTTTCCGCAGCCCGAGATTTCCGAAGACGACTGGGCGGCCGGCGTTGTCGTTCTCGGCCCCCTGCAGTCGGTTGCCAGTGCTGTTCAGGACGTTGCCCGAGCCTTGACGGATGCCGGGGTCGGTGCCACCGCTCCCATCCTCGATCCGGATCGTCACGAGCTGGAGGACGCCTGGCACAAGGCGCAGGAACTAGAGCAGCCCTTGATCGTTCACTTCAGCGGCCACGGCGTTAAGGGTCAGGGCGGCTTGTACTTGGCGGTACGCAAAAGCGATCCGTCGACGCAGCAGGCGCTCCGCACCTCCAGCGTGCAGGTCAGCCAACTGC
Organism: Streptomyces sp. NPDC026538; assembly: GCF_055567535.1. Lineage (NCBI taxonomy): Bacteria > Bacillati > Actinomycetota > Actinomycetes > Kitasatosporales > Streptomycetaceae > Streptomyces > Streptomyces sp. NPDC026538. The sequence continues at coordinate 13,259 of NZ_JBVHQG010000025.1, read as the reverse complement.
TGGAGGATGCTGAGGCTGCGTCTCAGCCTGTTCTGTTTCTGCTGGACGTCTGTGGTGCCGGCAAGGCCCTCTCCACCCAGATGGCACAGCAGCTGGTCAATACCGGCGCGGATGCATGGCCGGAACGCCAGCGGCGAGCCTGGGTCATTGCTGCATGCGACGACAATGAGATCACCCATGGAGCCCGATTCAGCCAGGCCATGGCCACAGTGCTGCGCCGACTCGCTAAAGGTTTGCTGGATATATCTCCGGCACTGGAATATGTGCCCCTCGAGACGATCGCTGCTGAAGTCGACCGAGAGCTTGCGCGGGAGGACCTCGCAGCCGGCCGCGAGGGCCAGTCCGTGGTGCGTACGCCACACAGAGAGGCAGTACTGTCCGAGCCGCCCCCATTTTTCCGTAACCCCCATTACGGAAGCGACCCGGCAAGTCGCTTCCTGGCTCGCACGGAAGGAGCACTGCGCCAATTCGCCCTAGAGAGCGATCCGGCTTTGGACGTGCTGCACTTCGCCAGTCGGGCGGCCGGGAGCCGGTCCGACAGTGTGCTTTTCAGTGGCCGGAAGGAGCAGCTACGGCACATCGCTACGTGGCTCGACAATGCTGACGCGAAGCAAGAACGCTTGCGCGTGATTACCGGCGGGCCCGGGTCGGGTAAGTCGGCGTTGCTGGGAGTGAGCGTTTGCCTCACCCATCCCGCGCTTCGGCCCCTGAGGCAGCGGATCGTCGCCCGGGTGGAGAACTTCCGGCCGCGGCCGCTGGAGCATGTGGTGGCTGTGCATGCCCGCCAAATGACCATCGAGCAAATTACCGCCTCGTTGCAACGCCAGTTGATCGAGCAAGCGGGGGTTTCCGCAAACTGTACGCCTGGTGTCCAGTCATGGCAGCCCACGGTTGCCCCGGGGACTAGTCCTGACGAAACCGGAATGGCCCTCCTGGTAGAGACGTTGCGGAAGGCTGGTCCGACCGCGCTCATCCTCGACGCCCTTGACGAAGCCGTAGATCCGGCCGGCGTGGTGCATGACCTGCTGATGCCCCTGGCAGGCTTCGCCGCAGAGGACGCCGACGTCCCCTGCCGCGTCCTGCTAGGCACCCGACTGTGGGACGACGACGCTCTGTCCGAATTGCGTGAGGCGCTGAGGAATGGTCCAGCAACGCTGCTGGATCTGGACCAGGAACGCGACGATCTGGCGGAGGACCTTGCCCAATACCTGGGAGACCTCCTCTACGGCCACCACTCGCAGGCCACGGCAGAGGGCGTCGCCCGTCGACTGGCAGAAGACGCCGAACACGGGGCGTTTTTGATCGCCGCCCTGTATGCAGACCATCTCCTGAGCCAGCCGGCGGCCGACCATCACCTTCGTGACAAGCAGATCATCGACGCTGTGCCGTGCGAGATCACCGAGATGTTCGATCTGCACACCACGGCACTGGTGACGAAAAATCCATGGGCCGGCCCAGTCTTGCAAGTGCTCGGGCAAGCGCAGGGCCAAGGAATGCCCCTCGATCTCATCCACGCCGCGGCCCTAGCCCACGCGCCGCAATTCCGCGACCGGGACCTGCCCCCGGCCCTCCGGGACACTCAAGCCGCACTCACCGAGGCGCTCTTCTACCTCCGTACGACCATCGATACCGATCACCGGCTCCTGTACCGGTATTTCCACCAGGCCCTGAGCGACCACACCAGACCTGCGTGCGATCCGGCAACGTTGTACCGGGCACTGATGTCAACCGTTCCGTGCACCACCGGCGGTGCGCCCCGCTGGGATCTCGCCACCCCGTACATCCAGCGCCATGCCGCCGCTCACACGGTGGCCGTAAACCCTGCAGACATCGATGTACTCCTCGATGATCCTCTCTTCCTGCTGCATGCCGACCCGGATCACCTCTCGCCCTATCTACACACCGCCTATCAGCCGGTAGCCATGCAGCGTGCCCGCACCTACCGACGCTCGACCGCCCATCACCCACAGCGGCACGACCCCACCATCAGGCGCAGCCTGCTGGCACTGGACGCGGCGGCCGTACGAGACACCGCTTTGGCCAAGACACTTGCCGCAGCAGTCATCGAACACCAACCGTCACCAGCGACCTTCGAATGGACCGCCACCCTCAGCGCTGCTTCCGCACGCCTGCACACCCTGAACGGGCACACCGGACCGGTCAATGCCGTAGCAACAGAGGTACTTCCGGGATTGCGCGGTATTGCAGTCACCGGCGGCCAGGATGGGAAGGCACTGGTCTGGGAGCTGACCACCGGCCGCCTTCTGCACACCCTCAGCGGCCATAACGGGCCCGTCATCCACGTAGATACGGTCCCCCCGTTCATGAGTCGGACCGGGGCCGCCCTGGCTGTCACAGCCGGCCCCGAGGACCAACCGCGCATATGGGACCTGCAGTCGGGCGATCTCCTGCACACTCTTGATGGCCATACCGAAGGTGTGCGCGCACTGGCGACAGCGGACCTTTCCAGGAACCTGCGCAACCCCCGTTTCCCTGTGGTGGTCACAGCCGACCACACCGGGCAAGTGCGGATGTGGGACCTGCCAGGGGGGCACCTCCTATGCTCCGTAGGGACGTCTTGGGCTCCTTGTGCCATAGCAAGTGTCGGCGTGCAGATCGGTCAGAACGAGGTAACCGCATTCGTCCTCGGCGGCCACGCCGAACAAGCCGCGGTGTGGATCCCAGAACTCAGCACGCAGAAGTTTCGCCCTCTTCACACAGCGATCAACGTCAACCACGCGGTGGCGGCCACGGCTCTGCCCGCGGGCGGGGCCGTCGCTGTGACTGCCGGTTCCTCCTCATCTGCCCTCGTGTGGGACGTGGAGACCGGCACGCTTTTGGGAGAACTGCCGGGCCATGAAGGTGGTGTCCTCACTGTCGAGACAACGGTGGCCATCGGGGAGAAGAGGCAGAACGCCACTGCTATCACTATGGATGCCAGGGGCAAGTTGCGCGTCTGGGACCTGGAGACCGGTAGACGGCTTCGTGTGCTCAACCCGACGGCCCAAGCCGTTCCTACGGCCATGGCCATCGGCTTAGAAGCCATCATCACTGGAAACACAGAGGGGCAGCTGACTGTATGGGGCCATCATGGCTTGGACCCTCAACGCTCACGAACGAGCTACACGCTTGCTGCGCATGACGGCCCGGTGAATGCAGTGGCTATGGGCCCTCACAGTGCAATGGCTATGGGCCCTTATACGGATACCGTGAGCTGTGGTGAGGACGGTCGGGTAATGGTCTGGTCCGTCGGCAGACAGCTCGCCGCTCTCCCCGCACATAAGGGCAGGGTAGTTGCAGCCGCTGGCACTTCACTCCCCCACCGACCGCCTATTGCAGTCACCGCTGACGACCACGGCGAAGTGATGGTGCGAAATCTGAGCAATGGACTATGGCCGGACCTCTATAGATACCCACGCTGGCAGATCGACGGACTGCGGAGCTTGACCATCGTCCCTCTCCCCAACGATCAGACTGGTGTCGTAACCAACGACGACCGTGGCCGGTTGCGGCTCTGGGATCTCCACACGGGTCATCCCGTCCGTTACCTCAGTCGCCGAGGCCAATGTGTTGCAGTGGCTGCAGCAGAGCGCACCGACGCACCGCCAGTTGCGGTCACCCTGGACCGTCACGGCCGCGTTCTGGCCTGGGAACTCGCCCCCACAGTCGCCAGACCTCCCCAGAAGGTGCTCACCCATGCGGGAGCCACTCTCCTCACCGCGGTGAGAACCGCAGCAGGACCAACTCTGCTAGCCACCGCAGGAAACAGCACAGAGATCTTGGTGTCCGACCTCGCCACAGGCCGCCCGCTGCACAGATTAAACGGCCACTCCCACACCGTCACCGCCATGGCGGCGCTCGAGCATGGGTCGAACCCTGTCATCCTTGCAGGCGACGAAAGCGGCATGGTCCTAGTCTCCGACCCCACAGCGGGGCGCACTCTGCACTCGCTGCACGGCCATCGCAAGCCAGTCGTCGCCATCGCCACCACCATCCGGCCCAACGGACAGCCAACTGCCGTCACCAGTGACCAAGCTGGCAGTATCAGAGTCTGGGACCTCACAGCAGGCAAAGCACTAGGTTCACCACTCCACGTTCCCCAGGCAGGAATCGCCATAGCTGCCCACCGCACGGGCATCCTGCTCGGCTATCAAGGCGACCTCGCCTATCTACGGTGGCAACCCGACCTCCTCTGAACCCGCTGAAGCAATTGATCCCATTGTCGACCGCGCCCACGGATCGTCCCGGAGCGGAGCGAGAACCGGCCACGACCAGCGCCCCGTCGCTCTCCCGCCGGAGCTCAGACCCTCGTACTTCCTGTCGGACCAAGGCACATGCTGTCCTTGGGCCCCGAGGACAGCATGCCCACCATTCCCCAGTGCTTCGTCCACCGCCTCAACGCCGTGCGGGTCCACGCCGCCGACCGCTACGTCAACATGCACCCGAGAGCGACCTGGAGCCGTTCGTGGAACGCGCCGCACAGCGGCGACCGGCCGGGGACTGCACGACCTGACAGACGATCGTCAATGCTCGACCACTACGAGGGTCAGCGGTGGCGTGTCAGCCTGCGCATCCGAGCCGACTGGCTGATTCACGTCCAGATACGAGCCTGGTCGTCCTTGGTCTCGTTCTGTCAGGTGCGGGCGGCGTGGATGTCGCCGGCGTCGATCAGCGCCTGGCGCAGCTCCTCCGTCTCGGTAGGGCGCTCGGCCGCAGGCAGCGCTACGGCGGCCTCAAACAGGGTCCGGGCATGGCGGCGAACTTCGCCGTCCTCCCAGGCTGCGGATGCGCGGCGGGTGAGCAGGTGCGCGGCCAGGAGCAGGGCATCGGGGCTGCCCGGGTGGTCGGCGGCACGCTCGGCGACATCGCCAGCGTCGACCAGGGCCGGGGTGTGCTCGGCGCTGCGCCGGGCCAAAGGCAACCACACCTCGTCCGGGAGGGCGAGCTTGGCGAAGTGGCCGGCGCCAGCCAGCGCGCCGGGCGGCAGGCCGGCGTCGAGCGCCGCCGCCCACCACACGTGCTCGATGCCCTCCTCGGCATGGTCGGCTGGGGCCGGGGCGGCATCGACGGTGATCGGACGCGCCGGCTTGAAGAGAGCGAGCGTGAAGAACAGGCAGGAGGCCGCCTCGACGCCGCCCGGGCCCGTGGCCACCTCGCGCCAGGCGTCCGCAGGGTCACCGAGGAAATGGGGGTGGCCGGCCAACGCGTCCACCACGCGGATAGACACCCTGACTGGGTTGTCGCGCAGGGCGGACAGGAGCTGGCCGCGGTTCAGGGCGGCGAGCAGCAGCGGATCGCGGCCGCCATTCTCCAGCCATGCGGCTGCCGGTGAAGGCCGGTGAGGGTCGAGGACGTACAACTCCGGGTGGGCCGCGGTGAACACGGCGGCCCGGTGGTGCAGGACCGGCAGGTGTGCGCCGATCACGTCGGCGACGGCCTCGTCGCCACAGCGGGCGGCAAGGACGGCGACGACCAGGTCAAGGACTCTGTCGGGCATCTCACCGTCCGCGGTGCTCCGGCTTGCTGCATATTCGAGCAGGCAGTCCAGCGCGCCCACAGCCGCCTCCGCTTGCCCGGCCGCGACACCGCCGGCCTTCGCGGGAGTGCATGTGTCCCGGCAGTCCGCGGGCGATGGCGGCCCGGCAGGGCGGGTGAGGGGCTCTGCGAGGGTGTGCAGGCAGTCCAGGACTGCCGGCAGGTCGTCGGCCAGGTCGGTGCCGGTGCGCCACACCAGCTTCAGCAGGTCGAACACATCCCGGTCGGCGAACGCCGCGGTAGCGGAGGGATGTTGGGGGTCCTGCGGGACGGGCAGGGCTCGGCGCAGTGTGGGTGCGGCAAGGACGGCCGCAACCAGGCAGTCTGGAAGGCGGCGGCGGTCGAGCGCGGTGCGGGCGACTGCGTTCAGGTAGAACGCGCCGAGCTCCGCGCCGCCCAGGACGGCGAGGACCCGAGGGACGTCGCCCGCCCAGGCGTTCAGATTGGCCTCGATGAGGCGCTGCAGCACCATCGCGTAGCCGCGGGCACCCGCGTCGGGGGCACCGGCAAGGGCAGCGGCGGCCGCGAGCGGACCGTCGGCGGCGGCAAGCTTCAGCAGGGTTTCCGTCTCCAGCACGATGTGATGACGCGGCACCGGGAGGGCGAGCACACTTGGGTCGGGCGGCCCGGCTGGCTTCAGCCGGCCTACCGCGTCCAGCAGCGGGGCGAAGTCGGCGAGGAGCCCGGTGGGCAGGACCGGCGACCAGTCCCACACCCGCACCCAGGCGGCGGGCAACTCGCCGTCAGCTTGGTCGACATCGCGGGCGGCGGGAGCCGGGCCGAGCGCCTCACGCGCCAGCTGGTGCAGGTCTGCGGCCCGCTCGGGTGGGCAATTCTGCAGTACCCGAGCGGCCAGCCGGGCGCCTTCCGGCTTCGGGTGGGTGGCGAGCAGACGCACGGTGACTTCGATCGCCTGGTCCCACCACTGCCCGGCGCCTGCAGCATCGGGGTCGGCGGGCGTGTGCGCGGCCAGGTGGGCGGCGAGCATGCGGTCGTGCACGTGCCCGTCCGCGGCCGCGATCCGCCGCCACGCCCGCATCCGCTCGACCGGCGGGACACCGGCCGCGGCGTCCGCCGCAGCAAGTTCCAGGACCGCCCGGGCCAGGAACGGGCCCACGAAGTCCGGACCCACCGGACCTTCGCGCAGGCGCACCTCGTCCAGGTCGACGAGTAATAGCACGTTGGAGCCCGACGCGATGTCGCGGCACAGCAGGCCCGCCAGCGCGTTCCGAACCGGGCGGGCCCAGCAGAAGGGCCCGCCGCCAACAGTGTGGACGGTCGCCACCAGCTCCCGGAGCAAGCCCGCGACGTCGTGGTCGGGCAACCGGGCCGCCATCTGCTGCTTGAGCACCTGGCTCGCCTCCCAGGCGACGCGTTCCTCCTGGCAGGCCGTGCCAACCAGGGTCTGGTCCTGGTCAGCGTGCACGCGCTGCGACGCGGCTTGCATGGCCCGGACGGCGGCGTGCTCGATGTCCACCGAGTCCTTCAGCAGGTCTTCGACGACGAGCACCCAGTCCCCGTCTCGCGCGGCCACCGGAAGATTGCCCGCCCAGCTGGCCACCACCCGGCGCGAGAAACTGGCCTGCTCGGCCAGCTCGCCGGCCTCGGCGGGAACAAGGACGGTCGGGAGCAACAACCGGACGTCAGCGGGCGTGAGGGCGCCGACGTCGGCCAGGCGCAGCAGCGCACTCAGCGCGAGCGGGCCGCCGCCTGCAAGCTGGACGGCATGAGCAGACAACCACGGCTGGACAGCCTCCGGCCTGGCGGCGGCTAGGTGCTCGAGGAACGGGGCAGCTGGCCACATGCTGGCCGCCTCGTCAGCCAACAGCAGGTGCGGCGCGTGCTCGTGAAGGGCCTCCAGCCAGGTCGCGGCTGGCCCGGAACGAAAGAAGAAACTCGTGGCCCGCGGGTCAGCCCAGCCCGCCAGCTCCCGCGCCTCCGCCTCACCCGGGCCCGCGAGCGCGGCCAGCTCAAGGACACGTGCGGCGCGGTCAGGCAGCGGCACCAGCAACTCACGTGCCGCCGCCAGGACTTCCGCGTACAGGGCGGCGGCCTCGCCGGTGTCGGCGCTGCGGCCGTGCAGGATGCCTGAGGCCACTGCATAGACCCAGCTCCACACGTCGAGCGCCGTCTCCTGCGCCGCACCGAGCTCCACCTTCATCAGCCGTTCGGCGATGCCGCGGGCCCGGGCCTGGTGGTAGCGGCCCGGGCGGGCGAGTTCGCCGCGCAGAGCCTGGGCCGTCTCCCGTACCCGCTCCGACTCCCCGTCCACCGCGGCAGGGGCAGCGAGCACAGTGGCACGCGTGCCATCCGCGCCGATCCCGGCACCCTGGGCCTGGGTGCTGTGGGTCGCGCCCGGGGGCGGAAAGACGGCTTCCACCGCGGCCAGCAGGTTCTCGGCCGCGGCCTTGAGCCCCACCGTGACAGGGGCACCGGGCAGACCGAGCAACGCGTCTGCGGCGGATCGCACACAGGCCGCGGCGACCTCCTCCGGCCGCGCGAACCCGCCCCCGGCCAGGATGCGGCCGGCGTCGCGCAGCAGACCCAACGCCCGTACGCCCGCTTCCCCCTGCGCCCGCAAGGCATCCGCGAGGACGTCGTCGACCTCGGGCAGCACGCTCACAGCGGCCAGCATTCCCACATCGTCACTCACTGCATCACCGTAAACCCGCCGTCGCCCAGCCAGGCACGGGTCTCTCAGATTCAGCAGCCCCACGGGCCCTGGCGGGCCAGTACCGCGTCGGCCACCGGCACCGTCCGCCCGTGCCGAGCGCGGCGCGGAGCAGCCGGCAGGCCGGTGCGAGTGGGTCAGGCGGCCGGGCGTCAGCGGGCCGCCTTCGTCGGCAGCCAGTCGAGGATCCGGTCGCCCAGTGGTGCAGCCCCAGACGTCGGTGCGCACGGTGGATTCAGCGGATCTAATCCAGGACCTGCTGCCCCTGGCAGGTGATGGTGATGCCGTTTGCCGGGGTACCGGCCGGTGCCCCAGAAGCTGAGGGTGATCACGTGGTACGCCGCTGATCAGGGCCCGATAGCTCCTGCTTCGGGCCCTGATGGCGTCCAAGGGGGTCAGGCCGGCGTGATGTTGTCCGCCTGCGGGCCTTTCACCCCCTGGGTGATTTCGAAAGTGACCGCCTGGCCCTCCTGCAGCTCACGGAAGCCGCTGGCGTTGATGTTGGAGTAGTGCGCGAAGACGTCCGGTCCACCGCCGTCCTGCTGAATGAAGCCGAAGCCCTTTTCGGCGTTGAACCACTTGACGGTTCCGCTGGCCATGCTGGTGCCTCTCAGTCGCTGTCAGGAGCCGCACCGCGCGGCCGGGCGGTGATCGCCCTGGTCCGATGCTGCACAGCAAAGCGCCCGCGCCATAGCGCGGGCAGGTACTGCGAACGACGAAATCTGGCATCGACGCTACACGGCGAAAACAGCCTTCACCAGAGAGCAACCGTCGCATCCCTCATCAAGTCACCGCCCCAGCCACGTATACGAGTTCGGAGCCTCGTTTCCGCCTGCCGATGATCGGCGGGACGGATCGAGAAGGGCCTCGTCTGGTACTCGGATCTGGGATGGTTCAAGCCCCACCATGCCTGGGCGACAGGGCCGGAAAAGTCGGCGGCGCCGCACTCCGGGCGATGGGATCCTTCGGTGATGGGCCATCACTCCTATCTGGTCATCGGCGAATGCCAGTTCCTCTACACCCGTAATCACTACAACGAGGAACTGGCAGCGCTCTTCAACGAGAGCGACCGCGAGCTGGTCGTCACCGACACCGGCGACGACACGCACGACGACGACTGGGACGAAAAGGGGATCACGCTCGGGTACTACACCACCGTCAAGGCTCTGCGACAGCGCCTGAACGTGCAGGGTTTCACCTCGCGTCGGGCTCTCGCCGACCTGGCGGAGTGCATCGAGCAGTGGCAGAAGACCTACGAGGGGCAGAGCGAGCTCCGGGAACGAGAAGCCAGGGGCGAGCAGTTGCACCAGACTCTCGCCCGGCCCCCACGCGAACCCGCCGAACTCCTTGCGGCCATCGGCTCGGCAATCGGACCGCACCGCCCGCGGACGTCGTTCGCCACAGCGCAGGAGCACTTCTCGTACGAGGTCGAATTCACCGAGACCGCCGGAGACGTTGAAGATCTGCGCTGGTTCGTCGAGTACCGCAGCCTCGTACGGCTGCTCGTCGACCAGGCCTCCGATGACATGCGGGTCGGGTTGGACCTGAGCGCGCTGACCGGCTGCTGCGTAGGCCTGGACACGGACCAGCCCATCGCCAGCCCGACGCGTGAACGGCAGCTCGCGGCCCTGCCCGACAACGCCCCGCTGATCGTGCTCACGAAAGGAAGCACCGACGCCAGGGTTCTCACCCAGGCGATGCACGTCACCCACCCGCACCTTGTCGACTTCGTCCGCTTCTTCGACTACGCGGGCACAGCCACGAAGCCCCAGGGCAGTGTCGGGGCGCTCGCGAACATGGTGAACGCGTTCGTCGCAGCCGGCGTGGCCAACCGTTTCGTGGCAATCGCCGACAACGACGCCGGCGGGCACGCGGCATTCGCCAAGCTGAAGAGACACAAACTGCCCACAGGTTGTCGGGTGCTGCACTACCCGGATCTGCCCCTGCTCGCCCGATACCCCACCGTCGATCCAGGCTCCCCCGCCATGGCGCTGACCGACGTTAACGGTGCCGCCGGCTCCCTGGAGATGTACCTCGGTGAAGACGTCCTGATGATCGACGGCGCGCTGGCCCCGGTCCACCTGCAACGCTTCATCCCCGCCGTGCAGCGCCACCAAGGGGCGCTGTCGCCAGCCCACAAGGTCCAGGTGCAGAAGGCGTTCAACAAGAAAGTGAAGGCCGCTCGGTCAGGACAGGACAGCAGCGGGGATTGGAGCGGCATCCACGCCATCTTCGAGAAGATCGTCCACGCTTTCGACTGAAGGATCAGGAGCCGCGTGTCAGGAGGCCGCCTTCGCGACGGATTCGACTGCGGCGATGCCTTTCATGGGTTCGGGACCATCGGTCGGTCGCCCATACGGGCCCGGGCGGAGCCGAGGATCGCTACGCTGGCCGCAGGTGCGGCGCTCCCCCCGTGGCGCCGCACCTGCCCGCTTTCACGGGCCCTCGCCCTATCGTCCTCTTGGCGGACAGGCCCGGTCAGCGCTTCGGTCTCCTGCAAGAGCCGGTCCGTGGGAGCGAAGTCCCCCCGGCTCGACCGCGAGCGCGGCGCGCACGAACGCGGCAAGCGCGATGCCGCCGTTTGCGCAGCTCGAAGACGCGCAGCACCTCGTGCGCGTACGCGGCGCGGTATCGACATCCAGCTTGCACGCAGTGCCCCTCGGCGGCCAGGGCGAGCTGCAGCCCGCCGGGCCAGCCGCGCATGGAGCGGGCAGCGGCTTGACGGGCGGCCGGGGTCTGGTTCAGGTGGCGTGCCGCCAGGCGCGTAGCAGCGCGGCGATCCTTTTGGCGGTGCATGCGGGATCTGGACGAGCTCGACATGATCTGCGCCGCCCTGGAGTGCACGGTCGCGGACCTGAGCGGTCGGCGAGAGCCTGCGTGCGGGCAGCGGCGGCCGGCCGGTGCCGAAGCAATCGGGTGGCAAGGGCGGTCTACGTCGCCTGCCGCCGAACTGAGCATGGTGTCGCGGAAACCTGCCGGGTCGTGCACGTTGTGCGCCACCTGGGGTCTGGTCAACACCAAGGGGCTGTGCACGAGTGCCGGGATGGCCGCTACAGGGTGATCCAGGGCATCCTGCGCGAGGAGGTGTGCCGCCGGTGTGCCTCGCCGGGGATCGTCGGTGCGGACGGTGCCTGCCGGGGATGCCGGGTCACGGTCCGGCTCGGCGAGGACGAGGCGTGGATGCACGCCGAGTTCGAATGGCGCACCTTGCCCGCGGGTCGGCCGCTGCAGCTGGCGCACCACATCGATGGGCTGGTGCTGAGTAGCTTCCCGCTGCGGTACGGCAGCGGGCCCCGAGTGAGGCAGTGGCTCGCGCCGTGGGCCCGTGGCCGGGTACCGCCGGCCCGCGACGATCCCGACGTGTGCGTGGAGGAAGTGCCCGGCCAGCTGGGTCTGTTCGCGCCGTGGCCACGCACGTTCACCCGTGCCCACGGCCAGCTCCTTCGCGGCCGCGCCATCCCTGACCTTGCCCAAGTCAAGAGCGTGCTCGAGAAGATGGCCACCGAGCGCGGGGTCGGCGAGACATGGCGCTTCCACACCGGTGAGGGGCTGCGGCTTGCGCTGGCCTCCCGGCCGCCGGACGAGCGGCTGGTGCGTCCCGAGGCGCTCGCGGATCTGCCGCAGATGCGGCCCACCCTGCACGAGGCTCTGAAGCGGGCCGGGATGCTGGCGCCGCTGCGGCCGCGGCTGGTGCCCTTCTGGATGTCACCGGATGTGGGGAGCTGCCGCGAGTGCCTGGCCTGGACGAACGAGCGTGATCAGCGGTGTGCGTCCTGCCAGAACTGGGCGATCGGCCGGCCGACAGGCCCGTGCCACCGGTGTGGTCGAACGCTGCCGCTCAGGGACGATCACTGCCGGCGCTGCGTGCTGCTGATCGCCGAGACCGAGTACGACGTGGACAGCATCCTTCTCGACGGAGGCGACCAGCTCTGGTTCGGCGGTCCCTTCGCCCTGCACCTGATCTGTGCGCGCTCCCGTGAGGGCGGTCTGTACGGGCGACGGCGCCTGCAGATCAAGCGGCGCGAGGCCGTGGCAGTGTCGCGGGCCGCTCGCCCCGTCTCCGTCCATCTCGCCCTGCCAAGCCAACTGGATTGTTCCACCTGGCCCGCGACTGGATCGGCCATCCCAATCGTCACCGTGATCGTGCGCGCAGCCTGCGATCGGGCGCGAAGTCGTGCGGCCAGGTCCGTGACCAGTTGCAGTGCGGTCCCCCGCGCCTGCGGGCCGTCCAGGACGTCCCTGGAGAAGTCTGCCCGTAGCAGGACCGACTCCGGGACGCTGTCCGGACGAATCGTGCGGCCGTCAATCCCCCGGGCGCGTTCTTGCAAAATCCGGGCGGAACGGCCCAGGATCCGCAGCGCGGTCGCCGGTGGCAGGACCGAAAGCTGGCCGATCGTTTCCACCCCGAGGTGCCGAAGCACGACAGCCTGGACTCGGCGGATGCCATAAAGGTCCTCGATCATCTGCGGTGCCAGGAACTGTTCCGTCGCCGATGGCGCCACGTACCGGATACCACCTCTCCCTGCGCGGGCTGAAGCCATGGCCGCGACCGACCAGCACTGCCCGACGCCCACCACCGTGTCCAGCCCGAACCACGCCAGAGCCTGCAGCCGTATCCGTTGCGCGAGCTCGACCGGCCCCGCCGCAAAGAGCCGGAGGGCACCACCCACCTGAGCAACAGCAGCGCCAGGCGTCAACGCCTGCACGATCGGAGTGAACCGCCCCAACACCGTCATCAGCTCGGGTAGCCCGCCACGCTGCCGCAGCCGAACATGAAGAAACGTGGCAACCTCGGTCACCTCTTGACCTCCTCCTCCCCAGTCATTCGCCGAACCGGACGGCGTTTTGCCTTATCCGGCGGAACCAGCCGGTGTGTTCACGACTTGCTGCATGCGGGAATCTGCGAACTGGTCGGATTCGGTTCGTGGCGAATGCGGCCGCGCTGTGCAGTCCGTAGTACGCCAGGGCCCGCAGCTGAATGACTTCGGTGATGCCGCGGGCGTCTCAGTGTCAGAGCCGGGTCGCGCCGTTGTTAGGCAGAGTTCCATCTCTC
>NZ_JBVHQG010000024.1:0-39521 GCF_055567535.1 Streptomyces sp. NPDC026538 | reverse complement strand
TGGCTTGCAGCGTGATCTGCCTGCGACGACTCCAGAAGAGTCGCCGCTCCCCGGGTCAGTAACGGAGGCGAGCCTCGGACCCGTCGATGCGCAGCGAGCAGTCCTTGAACACCTGCAGCAAGGACCGCCCGCCGCCGATCGGAACCAGCGTGAGGTCCAAGTCGAGCAATGGCTTCACCACTGAGACAGTCCTAGACCCATCTGGATCCGGACCCCGGAGAGCCGCCAAAGCCTCGAACAAGGGCCTCACGCTCTCCCATCCCGGCCCCGGCATGAAGCGCGCCAAGAAGAACGGCTGGTCACAGCCGTACTCACTCAGCTCACCGAGCAGGACGTCCCCCTGCAGAAGCTGCCACTGCGTCACGACCTGCCCCCGTCCTCGACCGCTCAGTCGAGAACGCATCCTCGCAGCGCACAACCATCTGACCAAGCACGTCATTCTGAAACGATCAGTTAACGTCCACTCAGATCGGCATGAGCGTGGTCGGGTTTGCGGGACTCCCTGCGGAAGCTGCCCGGCGCTACGCCCAGTTCGCGTTTGAAGGCGAGCGCGAAGGCCGCCTCGGAGCCGTAGCCGACTGCGCCGGCGATGGAGGCGATGGTCTGGTTGGTTTCGGCGAGTTGGTGTGCTCCCAGTTCGATACGCCACCGGGTGAGGTATTCCAGCGGCCCCTGGCCGACGATCGCCTTGAAGCGTGCGGCCAGCGTCGAGCGTGAGACGAGCGCCGCGTCTGCCAGCAGCCGCACCGTCCAACGGCGGGAAGGATCGGCGTGGATGGCGCGCAGGGCTGCCGAGACGACGGGATCACGCAGTCCTTGCAGCCAGCCAGTCCGGTCCGGCTGCTGGGTGAGGTGGTAGCGGACGACGTCGATCAGCAGAACCACGGCCAGGTGCTCGGTGACGACGTTGGAGGCGAGGCCGGCCGTGCGGGCCTCATGGTCGATCCTGGTGAGCAGGTAGGGAAGCATCGCCGCGCCCTCGGCGTGGGCGGGCAGATGGATCACGGGAGGCAGGGCGTCCAGCAGGAGCTCCCGGGCGCGCCGGCCGAAGGTGAAACTGCCTCCGACCAGACGGGCTGTGACCGGCTGATCGAGAGGCCCGGCCTCCGCGCTGGCTCCGCCGCTGGCCCTGAAAAAGGGCGAGGCGGATAGCACCGTGGCATCCGGCGAGGTGCCCAGGACGAATTCCTGGGGGCGGGTGAGGAGGAACGAGTCGCCGGCGCGCAGCGTCAGCGGCTGGTCCAGGCCGTGCGTGCTGAGCATGCACGAGCCGGTGAGGACCGAGTTGAACTTCGCACCCTCCGAGGCGGGGAAACGCAGGGCCCAGTCACCGTGTCCCGTCAGCGTGGAAGCCCGTCCGGCGCGCACGTTGACCAGCCCGAGGATCTCTTCAAGCGGGTCTATGCCACTTGGACGCTCTATAGGTTCAGGGCGACTCATGATGATTGGAAGTCTAACTCGCGCTGCCTAGTCTGTGAGCAGCACGAAGCAGAAGGAGTTGCTGTGGCTGACACCGCCCGTCCCGCTGACAACCGCGTGGCCCTGCCGACCGGGGAACCGACCCGGGGCCGCATCGCCGTTCTGACCGCCGACAAGGTCGAGGACGTCGAGTTCTTCTACCCCTACTACCGATTCACCGAGGCGGGCTACGACGTCGACGTGATCACCCCGACCGGCGGCGAGCTGACGGGCTACCGCGGCATGGGCATTCAGGAGACTGTGTCCCTGGTCGATGTGGATCCGGCTGACTACGACATGCTCTATGTTCCGGGCGGCCTGGCCCCGACCGAGCTGCGTACCGTTCCCGCCGCGCTGGACTTCGTGCGGGCTTTCGCGGCGGCCGACAAGCCGGTGGGCCTGGTCTGCCACGGTCCGCAGATGCTGGTGTCGGCCGGCCTGGCCGAAGGCCGGCGCATGACCTCCTGGTACGAGGTGCGCCCGGAGGTCGAGGAGGCGGGCGGTACCTGGATCGACGAGCCCGTCGTCCAGGACGGCCCGTTCATCACCGCCCGCAAGCCGGGAGACCTGCCTGCCGAGCTACACGCGATCATGCAGCGCCTCGACAAGCAACAGGTCACACAGACGGAGCGGGCGGCGAGCCAGCTCGCCAGCTGACCTCTCGCCGCCCGCTGCGTGCAGGCGACTCCCCGCATGCTGACCGCGCACGCGCCCGGCCGGCCAGGACGCTCCCTCCGCCTGGCCGGTTGGCCAGTCCGCTCTGCGCGGGTTGGCCGTGACAACGAACTGCGGTCCCGTCTCCAGTTCGACGATGACTGGTCGAATTACTTAAAGGCCGCGAGGAACGGGCCCCTACCTTGGTCGTGTGCCAGTCGCCATGAGCGCTCCCGGCCCGCTCCGTCCTTGTGCGCAGACAGCGACAGACCCCAGGCTGCCCGCGCGGGAGGTCACCGATCAAACGACCGGGCCCCCTGACGACGCACCCGGAACAGTCCGGCGACCGCGCCGCAGGGATCCGACGCTGACCGCCCGCACCGAGGAAGGCCATGTCAGTAGCCGATCACACGCGTACGGACACACCACAACGGACCCGCCTGACCAGTGTGCCGCCCGTCGACACGGCACAGCGCTCGCACCCAGCCGACGTGGCCACACGACCGGCAGCGGCCGGCCCCTTGCTCACGGTCGCGATCAAGGCCAGTGACACCCTGAGCGCCGACGGTGCCCGTGCCTGGTTCGAAGCGGCAGGGGAAGCGCAGGTGGTCTCCTGGTCCCAGCGCCAGTACGCTCAGGCAGCCGTCGTCCTCGCCCATGACATGACCGCCCAGGTCCTGGCGAGCATCGACGAAGCATCCACAGCACCACACGGGCAAGCGGTTCCGGTCGTCCTGGTCACCGACAGCTGCAACGAGCGCCAGCTACTCGACGCCGTGGACCGCGGAGCCGTCGCCGTACTTCTGCGCAGCGAGATCTCCTACCGGGACGTCGTCGAGGCCGTACAGCAGAGCCTCAAGGGCGGCTCGCTCATGCCCGCAGCGATGGTGCGGACCCTGGTCGAACGCCAGCAGTCTTTCCGGGCGCAGCCTCAGCCGCAGACCTGGCCGTTCGCGCCCCGCGAGGTGGAAGTCTTGCGGCATCTGTCCGAGGGGCTGAGCACCGCGGACGTCGCCAACTGCCTGAACTATTCGGAACGCACCATCAAGAACATCGTCCACGAGGTCGTCCAGCGCCTTAATCTGCGCAACCGCACGCATGCCGTGGCCTACGCCATCCGCTGCGTTGTGGTGTGACCGGCCCACGCCACCGCGTGTCACGGCCTCTGCGCCCACCGAAGAGGGTCTTTCGGCTGCTGGCCTGCAGCAGGCCAGCTATCCCACAGAGACCGACTCATACTGACTTCAGCTCGTTGGGGTGAATCGTTGCGAAGTCGCTGATGAGCGTGAGTGGGTGGCTGTATCCGTGTTGTGTGAGGTATGCGGATGGGGGCGGGCTGACTGCTGCGGGAAGGCGGCGCCGGGAGTCGGTACGGATGCAGGCGGCCCAGCTGTTCGAGCAGAAGATCAAGCCGTCGGAGGTCGCACGGCGGCTGCGGGTGAGTGTGAAGTCGGTGTACCAGTGGCACCAGATGTGGCGGGACGGCGGCGTGCAGGCTCTGACCTCCCACGGTCCGAGCGGGTCACGGTGCCGTCTGTCCCCGCGCTGTCTGGAGAAGCTGGCCGCGTATCTGGAGCAGGGTCCGGCCGCGCACGGCTGGGTGGAGGACCAGGTGTGGACCGCTTCCCGGGTGGCCACGCTGATCGGCCGGAAGTTCCACGCCTCCTACAGCGTCTCGGGTGCCACACGGTTGATGCACCGGCTCGGCTTCAGTCCGCAGGTCCCCGCGCGGCGGGTCGCCGAGCGCGACGAGCAGGCTGTGACCGGATGGAAGGAGGCGACCTGGGCGGAGGTAAAAGAGCCCGGGCGGCCTGCGGAGGCTACATCTGCTTCGAGGACGAGGCAGGCTTCACCCGCCGGCCGCCCAAAGGACGCACCTGGGGCCGGCGCGGTTGTACCCGGTTGTGACGGTGAGCGGCCGACGATCGGGACGCCTGTCCGTGGCCGGACTCATCGCGATGCGGCCCGGCTCCCGCACCCGCCTGCGCACCCACCCCGCGGGCAAAGGTAAACGTCGCAGCCTGGGCGAACGCGACTTCATCGCGTTGATCGACGGCGTCCATCACCTCGTCAAGGCCCCGATCGTGCTGGTCTGGGACCGGCTCAACACTCATGTCTCCCACACCATGCGTGAGTTGATCGCCGGGCGTGAATGGCTGACGGTGTTCCTGCTGCCCGCGTACTCGCCGGACCTGAACCCCGTCGAGTGGGTATGGGCCCATGTGAAGCGCAGCCTGGCCCACCGTCGCGTTGGACCCGATGGAGGACACGCGCTGCAGGTGATCCATGAGGTGCGCAGCCGCGCTTCTCAGTCGCGCCAGATGCCCCTCCCGGTCCCCGAAGGGGTCGCACCCTGCGCGGGCCCAGGCCTGCCCCGCTGGCCCGCCCACGTCCGCCGCGATCTGGTCCAACAACCGCAGGGTCTCACGGCGGTGGCTCTCGTCACCGGTGTTGTAGACGATGATCGTCGCGCAGATGATCGCACTCAGCGCTACGGACGGATTGACGGTTCTCTTGGTCGAAAACCCATCCACCATGGGCTTCACGTCGTTGTCAGCGCAACCGCCTGAGGCGGACAACAGGTTGGAAACGCTCACTACATGCTGGGCGGAGGCCGGAAGCAACTCGAATGGTCTAGTACTACTTCGTCAGGTTGAATTGGTCTGGGGGTATTCTGCTCAACTTGCCGTCCGGGTGAACTTGGGTGGAAATGGAGACGGTCTTCCGGGGGAAAGCTCGTCGTCATGTCACAGATTCGACGCATGACGAGAAACTGACTTCAGGAGGGACAGAGTGGGTACTCGAATAGGTAAGACCAACAGGATCACCGGGCTCATCGCCGCGCTGGTAACCATCCTAATGGTCTCCGTCACCGCAAGCACCACAGCATGGAGCCAGAGTCGGGAGGATGGCCCCGGGGCCGGGCAGTCGACCTTCCAACAAGCGGAACCGCCCCCCGGTTTCCAGTCAAAGTATGCGGAAGTCAACGGCTTCCGCATGCACTACCTGCAAGGCGGCAAAGGTTCACCGGTGGCGCTGATCCACGGGTTCCCTCAGACGTGGGCCGAGTGGCGAAATCAGATGGGTCTACTCTCCAAGAACCACACCGTGATTGCTGTCGACCTGCGCGGAATGGGCAACTCCGAGGTCACTACGAGCGGTTACCTGACTGCACAGATGGCCGGAGACGTGCATGAGCTGCTGAAGCAGCTGAATCTGAACAACGGAATCCAGCTCGTCGGCCACGACATCGGTTTGTGGGTCAGCTATGCCTACGCGGCCCAGTGGCCGTCGGAGGTGCGCCGCATGGCGGTGATGGAGGCTCCTATCCCGGACGAGAGCATCTACAAGTACCCCGCTCTGGAGGCCGATCCGGACAAGCCCTCGGCGTGGCACTTCGGCATGTTCCAGCTGCCTCTTGCCGAGCAGCTCATCGCCGGCCACGAGCGCGCCTTTGTCGAGGGATTCGTTGGCGAGTACTTGGGGAGCAACAAGTCCGCGTTCACACCGTCCGACTACGACTTCTACGCCCACTATCTGAAGCAGCCGGGACGCACGACGGCCTGGATGAGCGTGTACCGCCAGCTCCGCGAAGACATCCGGCAGAACGCGAAGTTCGCGGCCGCAGGCAAACTGAAGATGCCCATCCTGGCGATCGGGGGATCGGAGTCGTTCGGTGACGGTATCGCCGACCAGTGGCGTAAGTACGCCGTGAACGTCGACGGCCGGGTCCTTGAGGGGTCGGGACACTGGGTGACCGAGGAGAAGCCGCAGGAAGTGACGGCCCTGCTGCAGTCCTTCCTGGAAACGTCGGCCGGGACACAACCGTCCCTGGCCGCCACAGGCTCCCACGAGACTCAGACTCTGGTGGCGCTCAGCGGTGTCGCCGGGGCCACGGTACTGGCGGGTGTCGGTGCGGTGGCGGTTGCACGCACCAGGCGACGCGCCGGAGCCTGAGCACGTCTCTACTGGTCCGCCCCCGCCGTCTCGCCCTCCGGGCTAGCCGCCTGGAGGGCGAGACGGCGGCGGGGATGACGCTTGGCAGGTCGAAGACGATGCCCCGGCGTTTAGTACTCCAGTCAGAAATCGTGTCCTGAGCTGGTTCTTCTTCGGTAGTGGCAACGGCGGGCGATGGCTTGGTGGCGTCTGCGCCACCGGGACCAGTTCAGTGCGTGGAGCCGTCGGTCCTGGTCGGGTCTGGGGTGGGGCAGGAGAGTGTCCAGTAGGCGCCGGATCTCTGCCACGGTGAGGGGGATGAGGCTGGTGGTGTCGTTTCTGCCGCCCCCCTTGCGGTGTTCTGGGCGCGGGCTGCGAGGACAGCGAGGAAGGCGTGGGCGAGCATCGCCAGGGTGATGTGCCGGTACCAGCCCACGTAGCGCCGGACCTCGTATTCGTCCAGACCGCACTGGTTCTTCGCGGCCTGGTAGCACCCCTCCATGGCCCAGCGTGAGCCGGCGACGAGGGCCAGCTCACCGACCTCGACACCAACGGGTGCGTAGGCGAGGTAGTAGGCGAGCTCGCTGGGGTCGGACAGGCTGCGGCGGGCCATCACCCAGCGGTGATGGGTGGGTGCGTCCGGGTCGAAGATGATGTTGGCGGGCAGTTTGGCCGCAGCCCAGTCGTAGACGCGTGGGCCCTTGGCCCCGTCACCGCAGGACAGCCGCTGCCAGGCGTCCTCGGGTGCTACCTCGATGAGCTGGTCGATGCGCCAGATGCCGGCCAGGGACTTGATCTGCTGGGGCTTCGGCACCGCCACGACATAGCCGACGTCGAGTTGCTCGAGCAGGCGGCGGAAGGACCAGTTCTGTCCCTAAGCCTCATCGGCGGTCACCCAAGCAAGCGGGCAGTCCTGCGGCGATGCAGCGGAGGACCAAGCCCCTGGCCAGCTCGCCCTTGGTCGCGAAGGTGCGCTCGTCGGGGATCTTCGCTTCCCGGCACCGCTCTCGATCCTTGGTCCAGGACTTGGGCAGGTAGAGCTCGCGGTCGACGAGGGCTCTGCCATGGCCGGTGGCGTAGGCCGCGAAGACACCGATCTGGCAGTTGTCGATCTTTCCGGACGTGCCGGTGTACTGCCTCGACACCCCGGCCGACGTGGCGCCCTTCTTGATGAACCCGGTGTCATCGATGATCAGCACTCCGCCCGGACCCAGCCGTTCACCGACGTACTCCCTCAGGTCGTCCCGAACGGCATCGGCGTCCCAGCGGGCACCGTTCAGCAGATGCTGCAGCCCAGCAGGGTCACGATGTCCTGCGTACTCGGCCAGTTGCCAGCCGTTCTTGCGGCCCACCGGCGCCAGCAGGCCACGGACGTAGTCCCGCATCCGCCACCGCAGATCCGCCCGCCCGAACCGGCCCGCCACCCGCGCGAAGACCGACTCCAACTCCTCGGCCCAGCCATCGACTTCAGTAATGCCCTCCACGCCGGGACAACGAGAAGAACCAGCTCAGGACACGATTTCTGACTGGAGTACTAATCGGACAGGTATATCCGATCAACTGACTTACGGACCAAAGAGACACGCGCTAGGAGACCAATGAAGATCTTGCTCTGACCGCCCGACTCGCCCCGGATTGCCGTTTAAATGTCAATCAACCCAAAGTGGCGCAAGCCGGGCGCGATTTCAAGATCTTCAGGACACTTCTAGCTAAGCGCTGTCCCGTAAATGATCTACGACGTGTTCGTTGACCTGCCTGTTCGTCGTCACCCGGCGAGGGTGAGGTTGTGCAGGCGGGCGATGCCGAGCATCGCGTGGTGGACGCCGTCGCCCTTGAGGCGGCAGTCGCGGAGGATCTTCCAGGTCTTCATCCGGGCGAAGGCGTGCTCGACGCGAGCGCGGACCTTGCGGTGGGAGGCGTTGTGTTCCTCTTTCCAGGCCTCGAGTTCGCTCTGGCCGGGTTCGCGGCGGTGCGGGATGACCAGGCCGGTGCCCCGGTAGCCGCCGTCCGCGATGACCGTGGTCTTGCCGACGGCGGCCTTCGCTCCGGACAGCTCCCACGCCTTGCAGTCGTTGCGGTTGCCGGGCAACGGCCGGCCGACCGCGACGACCAGCCGGGTGTCGGCGTCGATGACGACCTGGTGGTTGGTCGAATACCGGTAGTTCTTCGACTGCTCGGCGATGCTGTGGTCGCGGGTGGGGACCAGGGTGCCGTCCACGATCAGCACGGCGTCCTTGCGGAACCGCCTGCGCTGCTGGAGAGCGAGCGTGGGTCCGAGGTGGTCGATGATGCGGTCGGCCGCGGACTTGGCCACCCCGAAGAGCAGCGCCAGCTGGCGCAGGGTCAGGTTCGTCCGCCAGTACGCGGCGACCAGCAGCACGCGGTCCTCCAGCGGCAGACTCCACGGCCGGCCCTTGCGTACCGGATCTGCGCCCTCGCGCCGCAGCGCGGTGATCAGCTTGCCGAACTGACGCGGGCTCAGCCCGCTGAACGGGGCTATCCAGGAGGGCTCCGACGCCGTGATCACGCCAGTCACTGCTTGATCATTCCACTGCTTCAGGTCCTCACTGCTCGAACGCGATGCGGCAGCGTTCAACTTGCTCGGCCACGTGCTCCATGAACCAGCGCATGATCTCGTAGGGGATGACGTGCTCGTCGTGGCTGTGGACGTGGACGGTCGGCTCCAGGTCCGGATCCTCGTCAGGTATCACCGCCACCAGGAAGGCCACTTCAGGCAAATGTGTTTCCGCGTTGGGGATCTCAGCCCACGTGGTCGGCGCCGGGACGGCCTCGCTCAGCTCCACACACCATGCGTCGTCCGGCAAGGCGTAGTGGAACTGGACGGCATAGTGACGGCCTGCATGAACACGCAGCTCTGGCATGTCCGCAGGCTGTCACAGCCCCGCGTCGGAGTCTCGCGAGTATCCCGCTCAGCTCCCGGCGCGGGCTCCAGCCAGCCTTTGCGGGACATCCTTTAGGACCGCGGCCAGGTGCGGGCCCTCGGTAGCCCTAACCACGCCGGCGATCCGGAAACTATGGAAGGTGGCCGTTCCAGCGGAATGCAAAGTGGTGCCGCTCCGGTCGAGCAGTGTTGTCCCGGCGCTGCGCTCTGACCGGCCTTCAGGTCTGCGAGTTGTGGACACACTCGGCTGGACCGGAGACACCCCTGATCCGTTCCAGACCAGCTGACGGAAGGTAGGTCCTGATCCGTGGGGTTCCTGCCCATTACTGAGCGGCGTCGGGAGGATCCACGATGCATTCTGGTCGAGCGGGGCGCTGGAGCGACCTGCGGAGCTCAAGGAGACACGGCGGTGACCGTCTGGAGAACCAGCAGTGCGCAGCACCTACCACTACATGCAGGAGAAGCTATGAGTGTTCGGGTTGCCGTGATCTCTACGGTGCAACAGGAAATGGGCACCAGCTAGCCCAGGCAGGGACAGAGGGGGCAGCAAGCCGTGGCGGACGTCCGACTGCGGCACGTACCCCAACTGGCGCCCGACGGCGGGGGTGGACGCCAAGGCTGCGCAGTGACATGGAGGCCAGCCGCCTGTGCAGGCGACACAGCCGCTATGCAACCCCGTGGCCGAACGCCCTGAACAGTCCGACAGCGCTGTGCATCGGCCACACCATTTCGGCCAGGAGTTATACCGGCCCCCGCTACCGCCGAGGCAGGCGGACACCACGAGCTGACGGCCCTGTTGCACCTGGCCGTGCCGAACAGTCAAGTCGACATCGACGTCTTCATTGCGACAACAGAGCGAAGTCGGCAACGTCATCCTCGAGCCTAGGGAACGACCTTTGTTGACTTGCCGCCCTATGGTCGTACTCAAGACGTCACATGGAACCAGTTCAGTCGTCGTCAGAAGGCAAATATGTCATTCAATGTCTCAGGAGACCACGGGATCGCTGCTACTCGGCGTGGCGGGGGAATCTATGTCCCCCCCAACGAGGGCGTCGTCAAGTGGTTCTCAGGTGATGTCTACACGATCAAACTGACATCCGCGCAAACGGGCGGATCGGTAGGCTTCCTGGAGGCGTCGGTCCCGCCGGGGGGCGGACCGGCTGCTCATAGCCATACCGACCAGGATGAGACGTTCTACCTCATCTCCGGTGAGCTCGAGTTCCTCGACGGAGATCGACTCTTCACAGCGGGACCGGGAAGCCTTGTGCATTGCCCGCGCGGCACCCGTCACAGGTTCAAGAATGTTGGTTTCCACACGGCACATATGCTCTTCTTTTACACGCCGGGTGGAAGTGAAGGGCTCTTCATCGAGGGTGGGGACGAGCCGCAGCCTGGAGTTGCGGTGCCTTCGTGGGAGCCAGAGCGATTCCAAACGGAACGGATGATCGAGCTTTTCGAGAAGTACGGATCTCTGACTGATCCAGAATCCTGAGCGGTGGGGCGGCCCATGGGGCGACGTCCCAACCCACGACGATGTCATGCGGTCGACGGCGCAACGGAGATCTGAGGCTCTCAGGCAGGGCGCGACGTCACTGATCGCTCGGACTGCGACGGCGGCAAGGACGCCGGGTGGTGGTGAACGCCACTGCGATCGAAATCCACTGCATGGCATATTGTCGACCTTAATCGACACACCGTGTTCGTTGAACGGGAGTAAAAATGGAAGACCGCAGCACAGAACTCGCCTACAAGAACCTGCTGGAGGTTTTTGGTGAGCGGGATCCACAGGCGCGCGCCAGGATCATCAAGGAAATCTACACGGAGGACGTCACGTTCTCGGATCCAGACGAGGTCGTCGTCGGCTGGAATGCCCTAGACCGCAAAGCGCAACGCCTACTGGACGAGGCACCCGGATTCACCTTCCGTCCGGCCGGCGAAGTTCGGAGTGTGCAGAACCTGACTTATCTGGCCTGGCACTTCGGACCCGAGGGAGCACCCCCGTCTGTCAGCGGAGCTGACATTTCCATCGTGCAGAACGGCCGTATCGCACACCTCTACACGATGCTGGACCCGGAGCCAGAGCAGTAGGTGTGAGCACGCCGAACAACGCGCGGACTCGATACCCGGGTCCGACATCGCGAACCGGAGCCACTCCTTCGAATAGGCGCGGCTCCACCGTCCAGGCCCTTTCCTTCAGATCTTCGGATTGTTGGTTGATGTGCGTTGTTGGCGGACGCCCAGTGGGCACGCATCGAGCCGTTGTCGCTGGATCGGACACCGAAGCGGGGCGGGCGGTGGCGTGATCATCGGCAGGTGATCGACGCGATCGCGTTCAAGTACCGCACCGGGACGCTGTGGATGGACCTACCCGAACACTTCGGTTCGTGGAAGGGCGCCCACAACCGGCTGCGGATGTGGGCGACCTACGGCACCTGGGAAAAGGTGTGACCTGGAGCGGGTCGTCGCAGTCGACTCCACGATCGTGTGGGCTCATCAGCACGCCGCCGGGGCCCGTCAAGAGAGGCCCCGACCGGCGAGCCGGTGGACCATGCCCTCGGGCGCTCCCGCGGCGGGCTGACCCCGAAGATCCACCTCGCTGCCGACCGCTCGCTTTCGTCATCACGCGTGGCCAGGCCGGCGACGCACCTGCGTTCGCGCAGGTCATGGCCCGAATCCGAGCGCCCTGGCGGACAGGCCGCCCCAGAGTCACACCGGAAGCGGTCCTGGCCTATTAGGCGTATTCGTCCCGGGCTCCGCCGTCATCTGCGGCGGCGCGGGACCCGGACGGTGACCCCGCAGCCCGCCGACCAGGCCGCCACCGCAAGCGGCTCAGCTGCGAGGTGGCTGGCCCAGCCTTCAACCGCGAGCGTCCATCTGCCCGAACAGGCAGGCGCACGACTCCGTTCAGCGACCGCGGATGCGACGGCCGGCGCCTCGGACCGGCCGGTCAGCTCGGCTCGGCAAGCGTGTACATGACGGTGTGCCCCTGCTTGTGCCGCGCAACCCTTCCCTGAGCGACCAGTCCCTCCAGGGCGTTGCGAACAACCTGGTTGCTGGTGACGCGATCCGGCTGCCTTTCCTTGCACTGCCGCCAGATCTCTTTCGCCGAGCGCGGCTCGGTCTCAGCACGCAGCAGATCCACGAGAATGTCTTTGAGCAGCGGCTGCTGACCTCCGCCGCTGCGCCGCCCGGGCCCTGCGGGCCGGCCTGGCTCCGGGGCAAGCCTTGCCGGAGCCGTAGGGGAAGGCTCCGGCGCCGCTGCTTCCGCCAACTGGGACTGATGCTGTGCCGAACCTGCGCGCCCCGTGGATGCTCCCGTCACCTTGATGATGTCCAGCAACAGCGTCTCCTCCTGCTGCAGAACATCCAGATGGCTGAGCAACTCAGCCTGCCGTCGGCGGTTCTCCTCCAGATCTGCGACGGCCTGGTCTGAGTAACGCGACCTGAGGGTCACCGGATCAGGTTTGGTCGCCATGGCCGTTTACTCCCTTGCATATGGATGACGCTGCGCATGTTACTCAGAGTCCGAAACCCTCAGATCTGCTTGCCCTATACATCGCCGAACACATACGTCCAGGCCAGCGCGTACGTCCGGCCGCTCCGGGAGATATGTGTGTGGGGCCGGGCCAGCCATGGGATGCCTCCAACTGCGGGCGTGAAACAAACGCTCCGCCCACCGGCCCGCTGCGCCAGCAGACCGCCGGGCACAGGAACGCTGCACATCGTCACTCGGTGGTTTGCTGTGCGTACAAGGGCCCCTGACTCTGGCGCCGCATGGTTGACGAGACCGGCCGATCACCGGGAAACCGGTAAGGTACGGCCTCGAACAGCGTCCTGCGGGCAAGGTGCGGAGCAGATGGCCACCAGAAGTTATCGATCACCTCGTCGTGAGCAGCTCGCCGCAGATACCCGAGCGGCAATTTTGGAGGCCGCGCAGGAGCTGTTCATCACGCAGGGTTATTCCTCGGTGACGGTGGCGAAAATCGCTGCAGCTGCCGAGGTGGCCTCGCAGACTGTCTACGCCAGTACCGGCGGCAAGGCAGACATCCTCCGCGACCTGCTTGCGCCCGCCATCCATGACCCCAGCGTTGCTGAGACGATGCACCGTATCTTCGAAGCGGACGACCCGCGAGAGGTCATCAACGCAACGGCGCTAGGGACGCGGCAGGCGCACGAGAGGCACTGGAGGTTCCTTGCCGCGCTGGTGCCTCAGTGTCACGCGGAACCGAGCGCCGCCGCGGTACTCGCTGCCGGCAATGCGGAATACATCAAAGCGCTGACGGTGGTCATCGAGCGCCTTGAGCAAATGGACGCGCTGCGGGCCGGCCTCGACACGGGCAGGGCGGTCGATCTGCTGTGGTTCTACCTCGGCCAGGACGCCTGGTTCAGCCTCGTGAGCCATCGGGACTGGAGTTTCGACGCTGCCGAGGAGTGGCTTGCGGGGGCTGCGAGACAGGCTCTGCTCGCAGCCCCGTGAGCAGCACACATCACAGGGCGATATCTGCCAGCCGGTCGACCTGCCCGATCTCGTCGGACCAGCAGCCGAGCATCACTTCGTCCGCTCCGAGATCGCGGTAAGCCTCGACCGCCTGCCGGATACCGTCCTCAGTAGTGATCATCTCCTTGGCGCTCGTCTCGGCGAACGCCGGCGCGAACCCGTAGTACCGCAACATGTTGGCCCGCGCCTGTTCCACGGTCGCCTCCGGGCCCAGCGCCACATTGATCTGGCCGATCAGCACAGGCTGGCCCTCACGGCCCGCCTCCTGCCACTGCCGGCGGACGAGCTGGAGCATGCCACCCGCCTGCTCGGGCAACGCAGCGCACAGGAACCCATCACCCCAGCGGGCGACCCGCGCGAGGGCGCTCGGCGCGAACGCCCCGAACAGCAGTTCCGGCCCCCGGGCGTGCAGCGGGCTCGGCCCCACAGCGCCGATGCCGTCGCTGAGCGGGGCACCGGACCAGATGCGCCGCATCAGGGTGAGTTGCTCCTCCAGCCTCCGGCCGCGGCGGGCGAAGTCAGCACCCACCGCGCGGAAATCGTCCTCACGCGCGCCCACCCCCAGCCCAAGGGAGAAGCGTCCCCCCGAGAGACGGTCGAGGGTGGCGGCCTGCTTGGCCAGCACCACCGGCTCGCGCAACGGCGCCAGCAGAACCTCCGACTGCAGGCGAATCCGCGTGGTCACCGCAGCCATGGCAGCGAGCATCATCATTGTCTCGGGATTGTAGTAGACGATCCGGTCGGGCAGTCCGAGACGGTGGTACGGGCCCTCATCTGCGCGCTGCGCCCAGGAGAGCAGCGCCTCGTGATCCACGAAGGGCAAGGCGAGGCCGAGTTTCATCGCTCTCGGCTCCCGGTCGTGCCGGAGAGCACCTCGAGATCCGCTCGCGCCTGTTCACGCATGGCGGGGACGAACTGCTGGGCCGGCTCGGGCAGGCCCGACAGGACGAGCGCTACCTCCTCGGGCGTTCCCACCTCGTCGAAGAAGCCCACCGTCAGGTGTGCCGCCTCCATGGGCGACGTGGCGATCACCTGCTGAGAGAAGGCCGCCCAGCTTTGCGCTGACACGTGCTGGGTGAGCGCAGGGAAGAGGACCGGCTCCTCGTGCTCCAGGTGCCGATGCACCAGCTCCCGGACGGCCTCCGCTACCCGGTGCAGGTTCTCCCGGTCGGCGTCGCCGGCGATCGATGCCAACTCCAGCGCGTCGAGTGCCGCGTCGAGCTGGTCGTGCTCCTTGCTGAGGGAGCCCATAGCCGCGGCTATGTCCGGCGCGGCGTCGACGATCATCGGCCAGAGCTGATGGTCTTCCGTCTCGTGGTGATGATGCAGGTTCTTCACCACATACGTGCGCAGCTGGTCCAGCGCATCAAGAGGCACCGACGCACGCAGGGCGGCCTGGGAGAGAACAGTGGTGGCGCGGCGATGCATTTTGTGGGTCAGACGCGTCTCGGTGACAGCGACAACCTCAGTACCGGGGTTCATGGCCACACCATAATCGATAGAAGGGTCTCTATCCAAAGTCACCGCAGGGTCTAAACCCATCCCGCTCCACGACCGAGTATCGGGCAACTCAGCTGCACGGCACGGGAGTTCACTGAACGTCGAAGGTGGCTGTCGCAGCAGCCGACGGCTGCACGCAGCACGCGCTGGCCCCGCACGTATAGCCTCCGACGCCCCCAGGCCCACAGGCCCCCCGACGTGCCCCGTCCTGGCCGGCGCCGACGCTCACACGGGCGTGCCGGCCCTCTCTCAGCTCAGGTCCCCGCGGGGAGAGTACGCACCACGTTCTTACGCAACGCCAGGAGGGCCGAAAGCACAA
The DNA here is from genome assembly GCF_055567535.1 of Streptomyces sp. NPDC026538. Taxonomy (NCBI): domain Bacteria; kingdom Bacillati; phylum Actinomycetota; class Actinomycetes; order Kitasatosporales; family Streptomycetaceae; genus Streptomyces; species Streptomyces sp. NPDC026538. The sequence continues at coordinate 24,254 of NZ_JBVHQG010000024.1, read as the reverse complement.
CGGCGGACACGATCAGTGTCAGCGCCGTGACCATCACTGTAGCGACCGCACCGAGTCCGAGGGACGGTGGCACGTCGAGGGCCCAGCCTCCCAGAAGGCCGGTAGCCAGCACCGGCGGGAGGGCGAGCATGGTGGCCGTGGTGACGTAGATCAAGGCTTCTGCTGCCGCGGACGACAGAACCGTTGCGGGCGTAGCGCCGCTGGCGACGAGGAGGGCAACCTCGTGATTACGTTGGCGGCCGGCCATGAACAGGGTCACGGTTGCACCGATCAGAGACAGCAGGAGCGGCCCTCCCAGCAGCAGTACGACGCCGCCATTCGACAGGGCTTCGCCTGCCGACGTTGTGCCGTGAGATGCATAGACCCCTCCGGCCAGCGCCATTGCCACCACGAGAGGGTTGATCACTGCAGCACTCTGGCCGGCGCGATGGGCTGTGGCTTGATGAGCGAGATGCCACCAACTGGATGCTGACGGCGGCACGACGGCCGTCCAGGCCCGCAGGAGCGGGGCGATGAATACCGGACTGAGGGCAGTCAGGAGGGCTGCGGTCAGTGGACCGATGAGCATGAGCGCTGTTCCTGCCTTGTCCGGATCCGAGACGGGCAGGCTGAAAACGACACTGCTCAAGGTCAGCAAGAGTGCACCGGCACAGATCCATCGTGCCCGACTCATACCGCGGTTGGGCAGATCAGGCTCGCGCAGTGCTTGGATGGCGGGAGTCCGGCCGGCCCGGCGGGCGCCGCGCATGCTGCCGGTGACTGCCGTGAGCAGAACGTAGGCCACGACCGCTGCCGCTGCGGCAGGGCCGTACTGGGTGTGACATCACGCAGTTCCGGCACATTGGCGAAGCAGAACGCGAACAGCGGCTGCAACGTCGGTATCGCCACCACCGAACCGATGGCACCGCCGAGAAGGGCCATGACGGCAATCTGGGCCTGCACGACAGCGCGGACTTCGCCGGGGCCCAGGCCGACCAACTGCCACAACGCATAGGAACGCTGGTGCAGGGTGACGACGCGGTTGGTAACTGCCCCGAGCACGACGACCGTGGAGATGGCAGTGAAGAGGATCACTGTTCCGCTGATGCCGTACAGGGCCAGGCCGGCATTGCCGCCTACCGTGACGGCGGTCTGTATGTCGCTGGCGACCACCGGGCCGACCACATCTGCGACAGCAGCGATCAGCGCCGCGCCCAGCCAGATCGCTAAATTGGAGTAGCCGCCTCGATTGGGCGGAATGTCATGGAATCCATCTGGTTCGTGGTAAACAGTGGGCTACAGGTGGTCAAATTCGTTGACGGCGAGGTAGGAAAAGATGACAGTTCCATTGAATGGAAAGGTGGCACTGGTCACCGGCGCTTCGCGGGGTATTGGTGCGGCAATCGCGGCACGTCTGGCCGCAGACGGTGCTGATGTGGCCATCAGCTACGCGAAGTCGCCTGAACGCGCTGCGCGAACCATTGAAGCAGTGAAATCAAGCGGTAGACGCGCTCTGGCAATTCAGTGTGACCAATCGGATGCAGTCGATTCCCAAGCGCTGGCGGGAAAGGTAATCAGTCATTTCGGGCGGCTTGATATTCTCGTGAACAATGCCGGAGTGTTCGCCACAGGAACAATTGACGACCCAGACCGAGACCAAGCTCTCTTCGACCACCAATTTCTGGTGAACGTGCGTGGCGTTGTTGCGACTGTTCGAGCCGCGGCAGGTGTCCTCAGCGAGGGGGGACGCATTGTGTCGATCGCTACCTCGGGGGCCGCTTCGACGCGGGTGGCGACGCCGGGCATTGCGGACTACGTCGCCACAAAATCTGCTCTGGTCGCTTACACGAAGGGGTGGGCTCGCGACCTTGGTCGACAGGGCATTACTGTCAACGCGGTCCAGCCCGGTCCGATCGACACGGAGATGAATCCCGGTTCAGGCGAGATGGCCGAACAACTTGCGTCCCAGACTGCACTCGGGCGCTACGGCAAGCCGGAGGACATCGCAGCGGCAGTGGCTTACCTTGTCGGTCCGGAGGCCGGGTTCGTGACAGGAACGGTCATCACCGTCGACGGGGGCCTTTCGATGTTGTAGCTCATTGAGCTGTTTCAGAGTGGCCACTGATCGGGTGATGCCGGCGGTGTGCGCAACGCACGAGGCTCCCGCGCCGTTGGGGGAGGTGTTCGAAGTCTCAACCCACAGGCGCAGGAGCCGCGTTGGTTCCGTATTCTGCCGCACTCGACCTGCCTCATGCCCTGGTCGAGTGGGTCACCGTGCTCATCGTCACCCGCGAGGGTGACCGCCGCTGCAAGCTCCCGCCGCACCAGCGTGCCCTGGTCGGCCTGGTGTACCTGCGGCGGCACGACACTCTCGCCCAGCTCGCTGCCGGGTTCGGCATCTCCGTCTGCACCGCGCACGCCTACGTGGCAGCCGTCGTCGACCTGCTGGCCGACCGCGCGCCCGGCCTGCTGCGTGCCCTGCGTGAGGCCGATCCGGACTACGTCCTGCTGGATGGCACGCTTGCGGAGTGCGACCGGGTCGGCGACAGCCGGGCCGACTTCTCTCACAAGCACCGCCGGCATGGGGTGAACGTGCAGGTGGTGACCGACCCGGCCGGGCGGCTGCTGTGGATCTCGCCAGCACTGCCCGGCCGTGCGCACGACCTCACCGCCGCCCGCACCCACCGGATCATCCGTATCTGTGAGCGCCAGGGCGTCCCGGTCCTCGCCGACCGTGGCTATATGGGAGCCGGCCCCTGGGTGACGACGGCCCTCAGGCGCCCGCCGGGCCGTGACCTCACACCCACCCAACGGACCGTCAACTGCGGACTGTCCGCTGCACGGGCACCGGTCGAGCGTGGCGTCGCACGACTGAAGTCGTGGCGGATCTTCCGCAAGGCGCGGTGCAGCCCGAATCGAATGACGTCAATCGCTGCCGCCGTCCTCACTCTGGAGCGGCAACGCTGAAAGACCTCATTCGCTGGAGCCGCGGGTGAGGTGGCCTGTGCACGGCAACAGAAGCATCACCATGCGGTGGGCTCTGTACAGGTGGCTGGGCGTCATCGCAGGTCCGCACTCGCCCGGATCCGCGGCCATAGGTCTTCGCGCGATGCCGCGCCGCGCCGATGAGTCCACAGGTGAGGACACCGGCGCTGCGCGGCATGTGCGTCAGTCCGTGCCGACAGGGAGTAGTTGAGCTTCACCAGGCGCACTGCTCAGCTTCCGGGCTTCCCGGCGCTCGGCAACCGTTGTAATCAGCCCAACGCCGAGGCCTGCTGCAGCGATTGCCATGATGACCAACAGGGCTGGGTGGTAACCGTTCAGTTGGTCCTGCGTGGTGACGCCGCCGTGGCTTCCAGCAGTCACCACTGCGGTGACGATGGCGAGGCCGATTGCTCCGCCTATCTGCAGGGACGTATTGACCAGGCCTGAAGCAAGGCCCTGCTCTTCGTCGTGGACCCCGTTGGTGGCGGCAATGTTGAGCGAGGGAAAGGCAAGGCCGGCGCCGAGTCCGATGAGGGCGACAGTGGGAAGGATGACGGCGACGTACGCGCCGTGGGGGCCGATTCGCAAGAACAGCGCGTATGCGACGACCATGGCGGCAAAGCCGATCACGATCAGTCGTGTGGTGCCGTAGCGGTCGATGGCCGCTCCTGTGCGGAAGGTCAGCAGTGCCACGATCAGCCCGCTGGGCATGAGCGCCAGGGCCGTTTGAAGTGCGGACCACTCCAGCAGAGTCTGGAGGTACAGGGTCAGCACGAACTGAAAAGCGGTATAGGAGCCGAAGAAGGCCAGCGCCGCGAGGTTGGCCCTGGACACGTTGCCGTTGCGGAAGATGCCCAGCCTGACCAAGGGGTGGGATGTGTGCTTCTCGATGATGAGGAACGCGGTAGCCAGAGCAGCTACAGCCACCAGGGAGAGGACCGTCCTCGCTGTTGCCCAGCCGATCTGCGGTGCTTCAGTCACCGAGTACACGAGAAGGAGCATGGCCCCTGTTCCGGTGACAGCGCCTCCGAGGTCGTACCTGCGCTTGCCCAAGTGCAGCGAGGGCTCCCGCTTGATGAGGCGGGCGCCGGCGGCGAGGGCGATCAGTGCGAGGGGTGCAGGCATCAGGAACGTCCAACGCCAACCGATCTCGGTAAGCAGGCCACTGAGGACGAGACCCAGCGAGAATCCGCTGGCGCCGGTTGCCGAGTAGATGCTGAGGGCGCGGTTTCGCGAGTGTCCCTCTGGGAACGTCGTGGTGATGATCGACAGGCCTGCGGGGGCGGTAAAAGCTGCGCTGATGCCCTTGAGGAAGCGGGAGGCGATCAAGAGCCCTCCGCTATCGACCAGGCCGCCGAAGAGCGATGCCGCGGCGAAGATGCCGAGAGCGACGAGGAATACCCGTCGTCGACCCAGCAGATCGGCAGCGCGTCCACCAAGGAGGAGTAGCCCACCGTAGCCCAAAACGTAGCCGCTCACGACCCACTGCAGTTGTGCAGTGGACAGGTGCAGATCGCTGCGAATCGAAGGCAGTGCTACGCCCACCATCGAGATGTCCAGCGCGTCCAGGAATAGGGCCGCGCAAAGCACTACCAGGGTGCCCCAGGTGCGGGGGCTCCAGCTGGTGGCGGAACTGGACACGGGTGTATTTTGTGACATTTCATCCTCACGGAAGAGAATCTGCGGCCACTGTGCGGCTCATCTGCGGATCGTTGGCCCCTGGCGGCCGGCGGCCGGGTAACGCCTGGGCCGCTGCTGAGGCGACCTGGGCGCAGCCGCTCGTTTCGCTCGAATGTGTACCGTTCGATATATAACTAGATCAGGAAAGCACACCCCCTCGCCCGGAGCCAAGAGCGACGTCCTGATGTGAAGCAGCCCACGCATCGCGGCCGGGCACGTCGCAGCCAGCGCCAGGCCTCGTCAGCCCGAAGTCACGCATGCAACTTCGCAGCTCTGCGCCTTCCCCCGCCACAGTGGGGCGCCCCCCCTGGCCAGGCCAGCCCGAGGCGGCGCACTCATCGGAGGGGGCGCGACGGGCGTCGCCACTCGGCGCAGCCGCCCCCGTCGCCAGCTCGGTACCGTTCGATACAAAACTGTGCCATGATGGAGCACGCAAGTTCAGTACCGTTCGATACAAAATGAATCGACGGACAGCGAAGGGGTGAGCAATGGGACTCTTGGCAGGCCGAACCGCGCTTGTGACCGGTGGCTCGAGGGGTATCGGCGCGGCGATCGCGCGAAGGCTTGGAGCGGAGGGCGCGGACGTGGCAATCAGCTACGTGGCATCTCCGGACCGGGCCGGTGCTGTCGCTGACGAAATCCGGGCCATGGGCCGGACGGCCCGGATCTACCAGGCGGACCAGGGTGACGAAAACGCCGTCGGAGAATTGATCGACAGCGTGGCCGGGGACTTCGGCCGGCTCGACATTCTGGTCAACAGTGCCGGGGTGTTCACGACCGGCGAGGTCGGAGCCAGCGAGGCGGACACGGATGGCTTCGCCCGGCAGGTCGATGTGAACTACCGCGGAGTCGTTGCCGGGATCAGGGCGGCCGCCAAGCATCTACCCGAGGGCGGACGTGTCGTGAGTGTCGGAACTGTCAGCGCGACCGGCCGTCTGGGGTTCAACGGCATCGGCGAGTACGTGGCGACAAAGGCAGCCGTCGCCGCATACTCCCGCGGAGCCGCCCGTGACCTGGCCAAGCGCGGCATCACCGTGAATGTCGTGCAGCCGGGCGCGATCAACACGGAGATGAACCCCGAAGACACCGAGTGGGGTGCCCAGCTCGGCGCCACCATCCCGGCTGGCCGATACGGCCGGCCCGAGGAAGTCGCAGCCCTTGTCGCCTTCCTCGCAGGCCCGGAGGCCGCCTACATCACCGGCACCACGATCAACATCGACGGCGGAATGGACGCGTAGGCACCCGCCCGTACGGCCCGACCGGTGCGGATACACCTACAAGGCCTGTCCGTGCTGGTCGGGGCGTATTGACAGCTCTACGAGCTGTTCGTCCGTACGGGCCCCTGCCGCGTGAATCGCTGTGAACGGGCAGCTCACGTCATCACCCGGTCACGGATCCGCAGGCTCGTCACAACCACTGATTGTGACGAGCCGCAGGATTTCATCCCGCGTGAGCGCTCTGGCACCTCGCGCCGACGGCGCCGCGATCCCTCAGAGTCACGAGCGGACTGATTGCAACGCAGATCGTCTGTCGGACACACAGTTATCGTTGCAGAGTTCTGTATCGAACGGTAAGGTTGCTTGGGAGCAACCGAAAGGGGTACGTCATGGCTGGTGGGCGACCTCGGGAATTTGACGTCGACAAAGCCTTGGACCGTGCCCTAGACGTGTTTTGGGCGCATGGTTACGAGGGGACGTCGCTGTCGCAGCTGACGCAGGCGATGGGTATCAACAGGCCCTCGCTGTATGCTGCGTTCGGAGGCAAGGCCGAGCTGTTCCAGCGAGTTATCGAACGATATTATCAAGGTGACTCTGCTTACACGGTGGCCGCCCTGCAAGAGAAGACAGCTCGAGACGTGGTGAGGGAATACCTTCACCGCAATGTCGACGCCATCACCAGCCCCGATCATCCACACGGTTGCCTGGTGGTGCAGAGCGCTTTGCGCTGCAGTGCTGAGAATGTGGAAGTGTCTGCCGATCTTGCTCGGCGGAGGCGCATAGGTACGGAGGCGCTGCGGGCAAGGTTTGAGCAGGCTTTGCAGGATGGCGACACGAGTGGCGGTTACGATCCAGCAGCCTTGGCTCAGTATGTCTCCACCGTGAGTGAAGGCCTAACTGTGCGCGCGGCGAGCGGCGCCACCCGTCAGGAACTGCACAGCGTCGTCGACTTCTCACTTCAAGCGCTTGCGCTCATGTCTGCGCCCTCGGCTGTCGGCCAGGTTTGAGATCCGCCGGCGCCGTATTCCGCATTCGCTGTATAAATCTCCACGGCGGAGGACTTCACCGTCTGCTCAGCCAGCGCCTCGGCTCTGGTAGAGGGATACGGTGAGTGTTGCTTTTCTGTACGGCACTGCGGCGCACGCGGGAAACTGCGCCGCGGGGGCCGTGGCCAGCCGCCCTCTCGTTGCAACATAGTCGAGCGCCTGGGCAGTGCCGCCCGATATGGCTTCTCTCGGCCCAAGCGGAATCGGGCCCCACGGCGTCGTGGACCACACAAATCCACATCACAGGCGCCAACGTGGCGCTGTGCCTATGTTGCTGCCTGTCGTGGTGACGGATAGCTGAATGCGGATCCACACCCCGGTGCACATCCGCTGGACTGCCTCCGTCATCATCCTGCTATATGTGAGCAGCCCGTCGCATCAGTGACCGCGGCTTGCAGGTTCGACTCGCTGCTTTCGTGCATCGGTACTTGTTGCGTCGAGGGACGGGAGAGCTAGAGCGATCTGGCCCCGGAGCGCACGGCGCAATGGTTCAACATTTCATCTACAGCGGAGAAGCCCTTATGGCACATGTAATCGCAATCCATGAATACGGAGACCCATCGGTCCTCCGCATCGAAAATGTTGATGTGGGCGAGCCCGGTCCGGGGGAGGTCCTCCTCCGACAGGACGCGGTGGGAGTGAATGCTGTCGACGCCATCATGCGAGAGGGGCGGTTCGGCACTCCATTGCCCGCTGTCCTCGGCGTTGAAGGTGCGGGCGTCATCCAGGCTGTCGGCCCGGGAGTGAAGAGACACGCGCCGGGTGACCGGGTCGGCTACTTCTTCTCGATGGGCGGCTACGCCACCGAACGCGTCATCCCCGCAGAGGCACTCATCCCGCTTCCGGAAGACATCGAAACAGACCAGGCTGCAGCGTTCTTGGCTAAGGGACTGACCGCCTGGATGGGCATCAGCGTCCTGCATCAGGTAGAGCCCGGCCAAGTGATCCTAGTCCAGGGCGCCTCCGGCGGGGTGGGCTCCATCCTCTCCCGTTGGGCAAAGGACAGGGGAGCGACGGTCATCGCAGTGGCTGGCTCGAAAACCAAACTGCCCCGGGTACAGGCCGGCGCCACCCACGCTCTGTACGCCGCCGACCCAGACTTTCTTGCAACGGTGCGAGATGTGGCACCTGCCGGCGTTGACGTGGTGTACGACCTTGTAGGACAGGCAACCGCCGGACTGTCCACGCAAGCCGTCCGTGACGGCGGGAAGATCATCACTATCGGTGCCGCCTCGGGACCGCCCCTGCACTACACCGCGCTCGAGAGCGAACGTGGAATCCAACTGGTCGGCGGAAGCACGCCCCAGCACGTGCAACCGGCGACAAACCCCAAGCCCGCTTCGGAACTCTTCGCGGCCATCCGAAGCGGACTATTCCACGAGCTGAAGATCACTCCATATGCGTTCGAGGAGGCACGTCAGTCACACGAGGACCTCAAACACCGCGTCTTGCCCGGCTTGCCCATCTTGAAGCAGTAAAGAAGTCGGTGCAGCTCGCCGGATGGCTGCCGGGACGCCAGAGGTGCGTCGCCAAGAATGTAGATCGAACGGCGGATCCTGCGCTAGCGGTGCGCGGCCATGCCAGCGCAGGTCAGTTGACGCGGGAGCCCAGATAGGTGGATGCGTGCAGCGTCATGGAGCATCCGCTCAGTCGGAGCCTGGCCGGCCCAGAGCGCGGTCATCAGGACGATCTCCCGGGCCTCTTCTGGTCGTGCCGGACGTAGTGCAGGCATGGCACGGCGATGCGGCTCAATCGTTCCGTCTCGGCGTGCCGGTCAGGTTGCGTGCCCAGCCTGTTCGCGCTCGCGCCGGTGGAGTTCAACTCGGCTGCACCGACGTGTGATTGTGTCGCTCACCGGTTCGGAAACGCGGCCGATCACCCGGAACGTGTTCGGTGGTATCCGTCGGACATGACGGACGCGGAGTGGGCCGTGGTCCGGCCGCTGCTGCCGGTGCCGGGCTGGCTGCGGGGCCGGGGAGGTCAGCCGGAGGCGTACTGCCACCGGGCGACACTCGATGCGATTCGCTACCTCGTCGACAATGGCATCAAGTGGCGCGCGATGCCTGCCGACTTCCCGCCGTGGGACCGGGTCTACGCGTTTTTCCGCCGCTGGCGCGACCACGGTCTGGTCAGGGAGTTCCACGACCGGCTGCGCGCCAGGGTCCGCGAGGGGCTGGGCCGCGACGCGGAGCCGAGTGCGGGTGTGATCGACTCACAGTCGGTCAAGGCGGACGCCGTCGTCGGTGCGGACAGCCGTGGCTTCGACGGCGGCAAGCTGGTCAACGGGCGCAAGCGGCACGTCGTGGTCGACACGCTCGGACTGCTGCTGGGGGTGATGGTCACCGCCGCGGACACCGGCGACCGCGCCGCCGCGCAGGTCCTGCTGCGACGGGTGGTCGACGGGCACCACCGCCTCGCCCTGGTCTGGGCCGACGGCGGCTACACCGGCAGCCTCGTCGAGCACTGCCTGGCCACGCTCGCGCTGGTCCTAGAGTTCGTCAAACGCAACGACGACCTCCGCGGCTTCGTGGTGCTGCCCAAGCGGTGGATCGTGGAACGGTTCTTCGCCCACCTGATGCGCACCCGCCGTCTGGTGCGCGACTTCGAACGCCGCACCACCAGCGCCGAGGCGATGATCTACTGGTCGATGACCCTGCTCATGCCGCGCCGCCTTGCCCGGCCGGACCCTGGGCGAGGATGAACCGGCCCGGCTGCCGCTCGGCCAACCAGCCCCGCGCGACCAGGCGTTTCGCCTTCGACCGCAGCGCCTCCACCTTGGCCGGCACCGCGTCCAGGCCGAACATCACGGCCAACTCCTGGCAGATCAGCGGCCCTTGATGGAGCCGGTGCCGGTCCGCCAGGGCTTGAAGAATGCGCTGATAGTCCACCGACAGCACCGACCAGGCCAGTCCCTCACGCCACACCGGCACCTGCGACTTCGGCTTCGCGGCCGTTGCCTCCGACGGCGCCGGCACGGCCGGAGCATGGCCCTGCCCGGTCTCGTCCACCGGAGCCAAGACCTCACCGACGCGTGAGCGGGTGACAGCCCACTCCTTCCATTCGAGCTCGGCCACGGTCAACTCGGCCTGAATGCGGTCGGCTTCCTCCCGCAACGCATCCACCCGGCGGCGGCCAGCGAGTTCACGCTGTTCCAACAGCCCCAGAACCGACGGCATCCGCAACCCCCACCGAAGCGATGACACGACGCCCCACCACTCCCGCAGAAACACCTCCCCTATCCCTGAACAGCGGAAATGCAGCCCTCAAGCACGGAAAGACAACAGCGTCTAAGTCAATGAACTTGCCGACCTGAGCACGGACCACGGACCACGCACGAGGTTGCCAGGAACGTATACCTGCTTCGGCGGGCGCCCGCACGGCCTCTGCCAAGTCCGTGTGAACCCTGACGTGAGGCAGGGACAGGAGAGGCTTATCGGCAACGAGCGCAGCGAGAGCAGCCCTGCGGTGGGCACAGGCCGGGGACCGCGGGCGTCCGCTGCGACCGGGATCTGCAAGAACACCCAGAAATGCGCTGCTGCATCCGCAGGTGGGGTCAGTATCCGTTCTGCGCTCGGTGCGGAGCCGAGTCCTCGACGATCAGTCGTCGCTACCGAGCTTCTCGAGTACGAGGTCACTGATCTCCGCCAGGAGAGTGATCTGGCCGGGCGTGAGGTGATCGAGGAACAGTGCGCGGACGTCGGCGACGTGCTGCGGGGCCGCGGCCGTGATGGCTTCACGGCCCTGCAGGGTCACCGTCACGTAGGCTCCGCGCCTGTCATCGGCACATTCCGTCCGCTCGACCAGCCCTCGCTTCATCATGCGCGCAAGGTGGTGCGACAGCCGGCTCTTTTCCCACGCCAGAGTGCGGGAGAGCTCGACCATCCGCAGTCGGCCGCCGGGCACGCGGGTCAGTTCGGCCAGGACCGTGTAGTCGGCCCCCGACAGTCCGAATTCTCCCTGCAAGGATCGGCCCGTCCGGTTAACAAGGACGTCGTTCATCCGCAGGAGGCCTCGCCAGGCACGCTCTTCGGTCGTCGTCAGCCATCGCGGAGAGTCACTCATGTATCCACCCTACTAAAGGTTGACGTATCATGCATGTTCGCCCTTCAGGGCATCGGTCCAGGCCTCACGGTGAGGCGCTGTCGGTCCGTACGGCGGGGGATCCGGCCGCTTCCGGACCCAGAGGTCGCACTACGGATAGTCCTGCACTATTGGGCACCAACCTCACCCCCGTGTGCGGGGAATTTGATGAACAGAGAGTGGCCCAAAAAGAGACCGCTCATTCGCCCCTTCTCGGCCAGGGCAACGACTGAAGAACGAATTCTCACGGCCCCGCGTTACCGCGGAGTCCGCCATGCGGAGCGTGGCGGACTCCCCGCGGCCTACTCCTCGGCGCGCCCTGCCCGTAGAGCCGGGCCGGACAGTCCAACGGCCCCTTCAGGCCGGATGCCAGGCCTCTGAACCCACGACGGATGCCAGCCCGCAGAGGAAGTTCGTAACGCTGTGCATACAGCTGTAATCGCCCGAACGGTACGCCGAATTGCCAGGAAATTGGCAGATCAAAGCAGGCGTACGAGGAGGGGCGCTGCGGTGCCGGATCACCGCAATCAAGCCCCGCAATGTAACTCTCCGCATGTGGAGGATGCTGATTTCGTCGGGGAGTAGCGAAAAGGTGGGAACCGTGGAGAACTAGGCAGTTCGCAGATGCCCGTGCAGCGCCCGCCGGCGATCGGTCGGGGGCGATGCTGCACCAGCCTCCGTGCGGATGCCGCGGCCGGTCAGGCTGGCGTACACGTCGAAGTGGCCTCTAAACAATTGACACATCCACTAGTCAATTCTTACGATCGGCCCCATGAACGGATCAGATCCGGACACCGTCGTTACGCGGAGGGTTGCGCTCCTCGTCGTCGACGGCGTGTCTATGCTCGATGTTGCAGCGCCGTCCGAAGTCTTCGCCGAGTCCCGCCACTCCAGCAGGAACTATGAGCTCGTCGTCTGCTCACCGGACGGCAAGAACGTCACCACCGGCAGCGGCCTTCCCCTGCAGGCCGACTGTGACGCCCACGATGTAGGCCCCATCGACACCGCGATCATCGCGGGAGGGTGCAGCCTGCCCAGCAGAACTCTCACTCCGGAGCACATCTCCGCAGCAGGCCACCTGGCCAGCCGTGCCAGACGGGTGGCCAGCGTCTGTACCGGCGCCTTCGTCCTGGGCGCCGCCGGCCTCCTCGACGGTCGCAAGGCCACCACGCATTGGCATCACACCCAGCGACTGCAGGAGCTTTACCCTCAGGCCGAGATCGTCCACGACAGCGAACTCGTCTCGGACGGCGGTCTCATCACCTCCGCGGGGGAAGGCGCCGGAATCGCGCTGACTCTGCACCTCCTCAAAGAGGATCAGGGAGAGAAGGTGCACAGCGCCGTCGCCCGGGACCTGCTGGTCTACCAGCCTCAATCCGCCGGTCCCGCAGACCAGGCGGCAGCTGCGCCCCGCAACCCCGTGGTCCGTAAACTCACTGAGGAGATCGTCGCGGACCCTTCAGCGCAGTACACACTGACCGACCTGGCCAGCCGCGCCGCGGTCAGTCCGCGTCACCTTTCGCGCCTCTTCCAGGACGAACTGCAGACGACCCCGGCCAAGTTCGTGGAACAGGTGCGATTCGACACGGCGCGTTCCCTCCTCGACCGAGGCGAGTCCGTCACCGACACGGCCTTCATGTCCGGCTTCGGCAGCATGGAGACCCTGCGACGCGCCTTCATCGGCCGCCTGGGAGTGTCTCCACGCGCCTACCAGCACCGTTTCAAGTCCGCGTAGCGCTCGCCCTGGCACGACGGCGCACACACGAACGGCCGGGCGCAGACACGACTGCAACTCTGCCGTCCGCATCCCGCATGCGCGTATCGCTCCTGCCCCGACCCTGGTACAGAAGCCGGCGACTTGCCACAGACACTGAGCCAGCGCCCACCTCGCACGCGGATCGAGCACCGTTATCGTTATGACCGTGCTCAGCCCGGCGCGGACTCACCTGACGTCACGCCGAACGGTGTCAACCGCCTCCGAGCACACACTCGGGAGGGCTTCAGGAAGTAGCGCTGCACCCCACAACGATGCCCGCAGGGTACGTACGTTTCGAGGCCCCTCCTCTGCCACACGACGCAGCAGAGCGCGGGCCTCGGGAGAGAGGGACACGTGCCGGGCAACATCGCCTGCCGACCGGCAACCGCGAGCGGGCCCAGTGCTTGAGCGCCGGGCTGAACCAATGCGCTAGGAACCGACCTCCGGTCGTCGGCCTGTGCCTGCTGTACGGCGCCGACGCATCAGATCTCTTACACCCGCAGATGGCAAGGGCAGGCCGCTGTCCGGCAACTCTGCACTGTGGCTGAGGCCAGGGGTTGCCGGATACTGCCAACCAACGGGCACGGTGGAGCGACGCAGGATGTGATTCGGCAGAAGCCAGGGTCAGAGGCTACGAAGGCGCCATGGGGTCACCGCACACGCCGACGACTTGTGCGGCGGGGCACTCCGACCGCGGCAGGCTTCGGTCAGCTGTCGCTGCGATCTCGACCATGCTCCCTGAGCCCCGGAAGAGACAAGCTGCCCTCGAAGATCACTGCCCACCGACATCGGGATCCCGAGCACCGTTGCAGTCGTCCAACGGACCTGACCAGCGCATGCGGTGGCGCTCCTGCCGCCACGAGCCATGACCTGGCCGCTATCTACGGCCGCAAACCCATCCGGCGCCGTCCTGCCCCTGCGAAGGACGTCTGACGATGCCGGTGCAACCGCGTATACAAGGAAGTTGACCAGGATCATGAAGGATGACGACGGCGCCCGCACCGAGGCATTCAAGGTGCTCTGCGACCGCTGGGAGAAGGCCTGGACGGAGCTGGACGCTGATGGTGTAGCGCAGTTGTGTGCAGAGGATCTCCTGTACGACGAGCCCGCACTGGGCGACACCAAGCACGGCAGGGAGGCCGTCCGCAGCCATGTGATGGATATGGCCAGGACCTTCCCGAACGGCTCCTCGTCTTTCACGCGCATCGGGCTGTACATCGAGGTCGACCGACCTGCCATGGTGGTCGCCTGGAGGTTCCAGGGAACGCCGGCCGGTACCGATCGCCTCGTGGAGTTTCACGGCGACGACCGACTGGAGGTGGGGGAGGACGGCCTTATCCACGCCTATCGGGGGCTGTATGACAACCGGCTCGTGCGTCGGCTGCTGCGCGAAGCCTACGATCGCTGATCCTTCTGATCTGGTCACCTCACCCCTCCCACCAGGCAGGCAACGAGTTAAGAGGTCCCAGCAGTGCTCGGGCCTCGGTCTCGTCGACCAGTGGCTCCGACCGACCTCACCTCGCCGCACGCGCCCCCGCCGGCCGGCCGTGCCACGACTCGCAAGTTCGCGGCCGAGAGGACTCCTGCGTACACGCGAACGCCAGAACTCCGAAAGAATCCGCCCGATGCCGGACAGGGCAGGGTGTGGAATCCATGACGGAAGAGGAAACCTCGAGGCAGCTGCGTGCCCGCTTCGAGGCACTGGCGCATACCGCGGCGGAGCCGTTGCGCAGGTTTCTGCTACGGCGCATTGACGCAGATTCGGCCGAGGACGTCCTGGCGGACACCTTGCTGGTGCTCTGGCGTCGTGTTGACGAGGTGCCCGCGCCTGCCTCAGCTGGAACGTACGATCCGGACGAGGTACTGCCCTGGTGCTACGGCGTTGCGCGAGGATGCCTCGCCAACGCCCGCCGGGCAATGAGCCGGAGAGCTCGCCTCGCGGAGCGATTGGCCCGGACGGCGCAGCCGGCGCCCGCAGCCGGCACCGATCACTCCGACCTATACGGCGCGTTGAAGACGCTGCGCGCACTCGACCGAGAGGTGGTGCTCCTGTGGGCTTGGGAAGAACTGGCTCCGCGGCAGATCGCGCAGGTAACGGGGTTGAGCCCCAACGCGGTCAGCATTCGGCTCCACCGGGCGAAGAAGAAGCTCGCCACACAACTCGAGCGAAAGAGTGCCAGGGTTGACGGACATGAGACGGGCGAGGAAAGGAGGAGCATTCGATGAACGACGACGAGTTGCTGGCTCGGCTCAGGGCTGCCGATCCGGCGGCCAGTGCATCGGCTCCGGCTTCCGACTTCACCCATCTCATGGAGGCTGTCATGACTACCGACCACCAGACCCGCCGTGCACCTTCCGCTGCCCGAACCACGTCGCGAACCGAGCCCACAGCACGCCGCGGACGCCGCTTCGCTCTCGCGGCCGCCGCCATTGCCGTCCTGGCAGTGGGCGGCGCCGCTGTGTGGAAGACGAGCGCAGGGTCCGAACCCGGCAGCACCCCGTCGTTGGCCGGCAAGCCGCTGACCTTGACGATGGAAAGCAGGAGCCCTGCCAAGTGCATGGAGCCCACCGTCGACTTGCTGCGCACCTTCGAGATCGCTTTCGAAGGCTCGGTGACCAGCCAGAAGGGCGACCAGGTTGTCTTCCGCATCGACCACTGGTTCCGCGGCGGTGACAGCGAAACGGCTCAGCTCACCAACGACGGCGCCGACGGCAGCAGCGAGACTCTCACCTTCCAGGTCGGTCAGAGCTACCTCGTGACGGCCCAGGACGGAGTGGTCCCGGTGTGCGGGGGCACGAACCTGGCCACCGACGAGGGCACGGCCCTCTTCCACCGCGCCTTCGACAAATGACGCAGGCGCATGGCGCCCCGAGCGCCTGCTGGTGATGGGATGTCCTCCCCGTGCGGTGTAGCTCTGCCCTTCGTGGTCCGAGCACCCGTCAGGGAGCCGCACCGTCGGCGCGGACGCCGGGGCTTGTAAGACTGCAGGTGTGAGCGCTGAAAAAACCCAGCGGTCTCAGGCTGTTGCGGGGAGGAGCATGAGACCGCTGGGTGCGCCGGCTCCCGCCACTGGCCGACGCGGGATCAGCCCGGCCGGTGGGGGAGAGGGCATCGTGTGCGGTGCCGTCCGTGGGATCAGATGCTGCTCGAACCCGGCCCCTGGGTGAAGTCCGCAGCGTGGTCGCGGGCGAAGTCGTTGATGGTTCGGGGAGCGGAACCGATCGTCCTCTCAACGGTGTCGGTCAGACCCGCCCCGTAGCCGGCGCGCAGGATGCCGTCGTAGAGGGTAGCCATGTCCTGCGCGTAATCGGGGGTGTTACCGGCTGCGATGTAGCGGTTCAGGAACTCCTCGCGGCTGGTGTCGATGTGGCTCAGCGGACGGCCGACGACCTCGCCCACCCGCTTCAGCGCCTGGTCGATGGTGAGCGCCTCCGGTCCGGTCAGAACCAGGTCACGGTTGTCCGTGCCGCTGGAGGTGAGCTCGACCACGGCGACATCGGCGATGTCCTGGGTGTTGATCATCCCCATGGCGCCATCACCGGTCGGCAGGGGCATCTGCCCGTCGGCGTTGATCCACGGAATGTACTGGATGAGGTTGTCCATGAAGAACGCCGGTCGCAGCACCGTGTAGGCAACGCCGCTGGCCGCGAGTTCCTGCTCGGCCGCGTAGTGGACGCGGGCGAGGGCCAGGGGCGCGTCCGGCGAGGCACCGCCGACGCTGAGCTTGACCACACGCTGCACTCCGGCGGCGGCAGCTGCCTGGATGACCTGCTGTTCCTGGGTGAGCTGATCCGCCACGTTCGCGGTCACGAGGAACACGTTGTCGATGCCGTCCAGCAGCGCGGGCACGGCGTCCGCGTCCGCGAGATCGGTGACGGCCACCTCCACACCCGGCAGGTTCAACGCGCGCAGCGCGGCAGCACTCTCCTCGCGGCGCACGACACCTCGCACAGCTACCTCCCGCTGGGACAGTGCGCGTACCACCAGGTTTCCCACGGTGCCGGATGCGCCGGTGACGAGAACCTTCATGATGTTCCTCCTTGATAGTGCTGCGTGCTGAACAGAACACGGTCGGCTCGCAACTGCGGTGGGTGAACTCGCCGCAGTGCGTCACCGAGATTGAAGTCGATGTCTCGCGCGCGCCGTGGAAGCCCTGGGCCTGCTTGCGGGGAGTACGGCTCTGCTCCGTTGATCGTCACGGTGGGTTCGCTCTGACGGGTCGGCTCACTGTGCATCTGGGTTTCTGCCGGGTCCTGCCGGGGCGGTCGCGTCTGAGCCGGCAGGGAGTGTGGTGGCGCTGATGCTGCTGCGCAGCCGTGTGGCGGCGAGCAGGCCGGCTATGACCGCAGGCAGGGCGAAGAGTGTGTAGTCGGTGGCCAGGCCGAGATTGTCGGCAACGAGACCTCCGATCAGGGAGCCTGCCGCCAGCGAGAGCTGGCTGGTGGTGACGAACAGCGCCAGGCCGCCCTCGGCTGCGTATCCGCGCATCATGTAGGTCTGCAGGGAGATGGGAATGGCGCCGTAGGCGATACCCCACAGGCACAGGGCGGCGACGGCCGCGGGCTTGAAGTGCCACTGGCCCAGGATCGTAACCGATCCGGTGAGAACAGCTGCTGCTGTGCCCAGCGTGGCGGGAAGACTGCGGTCCAGCGTCACACTTGCTGCGAAGTTGCCGACCAAGCCGGCGAGCCCGAAGCACAGCAGCAGCACGCCGACTGCCGAGTCGGAGAAGCCTGCTTGATCCTTCAGGTACGAGGACACGAAGGTGTACGCCCCGAAGTGCCCGAAGAACAACAGTGCGGACAACAGCAGTCCGATCCGTACGCCGGGGCGGCGCAGCAGTCCGAAGACGTCGGCTGCACGCAGCGTGGCTGACGCGGGCAGCCGCGGCAGCGTGCGTAGCTGCAGCAGAAGAACGGAGAGGCTCATGGCGCTCGCTGTGGCCATCGCGGATCGCCAGCCCCAGTACTGGGCCATGATGTGGCCCAGCGGAAGGCTGACGACGGTGCCGGCGGAGATCCCGGCCATGACAAGCGAAGTCGCCCGGGTGACCTGCTTTGCCGGTACGAGCCGGGGTCCTACGCCTACGCCGATGGTCCAGAAGGCGCCGATGGCGGCACCCAGTACCAACCGTGCCGCCGTGAGGGTGGCGAAGTTGGGGGCAGCCGCCGTGAGCGCGTCTGACAAGGTGACGACGCCGGTCAGGCCCCAGAGCACCACGCGTCGGTCGAGGTGGCCGAAGACGAGGGTGAGAACCGGGGCAGCGACCGCTGCGAGCAGACCGGGCAGGACGACGGTCAGGCTCGCCTGTCCAGCGGACACACCGAAGTGATCGACAATGTCCGGCAGTACGGCGATCATGACGAACTGGGAGAGGACCAGCGCGAATGATGCGGCAGCTACCGCGCTGACCGCCCCCCAGCGCGGCTGTTCCGCTGACGGGTGATGAGGAGCAGAAGGCGCGGGGCCGTGGCAGGCGGGCAGCGTTCCGCGTGCGTGCCTCACGTGGCCCGCGTCGTCATTCCCCGGGAAGGGCACAGCAGGCAAATGGGGTGTTTTATGCTGGGGCACCGATAAGCCTTTCCATCAACGGGGTGGGCCGAGGGCGGATGTGCAGCGGAGTGCAGCAGGCGCTTTACAGAGGGGCACTGCATCCGGCACCGGGCTCCTGGCGGCGCACCTGCCGAACCTGTCAACGGAATGGTTTCTGAATCGCCAGGGACTGCGCACTGATGACGGGCGGGCCGCCGGCGAGCCGGCGCCAGCCCCTGCGCGCGCTCGGCCCACAACCGGCACAGGCTGACCGAGCCCTTGGCCAGGCCGGCTAGCGGCGGCCAGGCTGTGGCCTTCGTCCGGGTGGCTGCTCCGTTCAAACGCGGGACAGCTGGTCGGCGGATAAGGCGCGGGCAGCACCGGGCTGGCCCGCAGCGCGGTCAGTAGCCGGACTCCGGAATGACGTGTATGGCTGCTTCTTCCGCGGATGCCCCCGCACCGTCCAACCCGCTGTCGAAAGCCAGCAGATCGGAGTCGACGACCTCGTGCGTTCCCTCGTCAGGGGCAACGAGGCGGCCGGCCCGCTCGTCCCCCACTTCGTAGTCGAGCGGCTCACCATCGGTGTCCCAGGTGTCGCCGATGCCGTCGCCTTCCGCGGCGCCCACATCCGGCACCTCTTCGGCGAGGCGCTCGTCCAGCGTCTCTCCTCGGTGCTGTTCCGATGCCGTGACGCCGGTGTGCTCAACAGCCCAGGGCCGTTGCGGGGGCGAATACCCCTCGTCGAGAGCCTCTTCTCCGGCCCGGTAGTCCAGCGTGTCCAGGGCGTCGAGAAGGCCCACGTCGTCCTGGATCTCTGATCCGTCCGGCTGGTAGACGTCGTCTCCCATAGCTTCGTCGATCATGAGGCGCTCCTAGTTTTGTTCATGGTGGGTCGTCGGTCGAATGCCGAGGGCGTCTACGGGGCGACGCTGCGCGGGACAACCCACCAGCCAGGCCGCAGGCGGCCTGCCGGCCAGCGAGGTGCCAAGAACGCCGGGCCCGGAGCTGGGCGGGAAGCTGGCTGGCGCGGTCCTTCAGCGGTTGCCAGAAGTGACTCTGTGCTCGCCGCCAGGAGCGGTATCCGGGCGTCAGACGATGAGCACGGCCAGACCGGTCAGCTTGCGCGCTGCCATGTCCTCGTGGCTCCGGGCCGCGTCCGTGAAGGCGTACCGAGCCACCTGGATGTCGTGGAACACTCCGTCCCTGATCGCCTGGAACAGCTGTCCCGACGCCTTCCCGACCGTGGAGGCGTTCACATACTGCGGAACTCCGCCGCTTACGACCTTGACGTTGCGACGGGCGAGTTCTGCGGTGTCCAGCTGCGACTGCCCGGAAGCGGCACCGATCGCAGCGATCTTCCCGCCGTCCCTGACCGCGGCTGCGGAGAGCTCCGCCGTCGCACGGCCCACGAAGTCGAAGACGACATCGACACCCTCCGGAGCGACCTCGTGAATCCTGTCGAGCGCCTCAGGGTCCCCGGCGTAGACGGCGTAGTCGGCACCAGCCCGCACCTTGTCGAGCTTGTCCCTGGAGCCGGCGACACCGACGACCGTCGCACCTGACGCGTTGGCCCAGCGCGAGAGAAGGGAGCCCACGTTGCCCGACGCGCCCTGCACCAGCAGCACTTCGCCGGGGGCGACGTTGTGCAGGGCCCTCATCCCCATCCACGCGGTCAGGCCCTTGGCCAGGAAGCCCGCAGCCTGCTCGTTGCTGATGTCTTCCGGCAACGGGATCAGAAAGGCCGAGTTGATGAGCCGCTCGGAGGCATACGCGCCGGCGGAGGCGAAGTATCCGACGCGGTCCCCGACGGCGAACCCTGTCGTCTCCGGTCCGACGGCCACCACCACGCCTGCGGCCTCCGAGCCCAGCACCATCGGCAGCGGGCCGTCCACGCTGCCATCGCGCATCATGGTGTCGAAGAAGTTGACGCCGATGGCTTCCTGGCGGACCTTCACCTCCCCGCGAGCGGGTTCTCCGACGTCAGCGGTCTCGACGCGCAGGACGTCCGGGCCGCCGTGTTCGTGGATCCGAATGACGTTTGCCATGGCTGACACTCTCCCTGATCTGCAGCGGCCGACCGTGGAGCCGGCCGCTGCCAAAATTTGCGGACGTTGAGATCGAAAGGGCTTCAGGCGCCATCCACCGGCAGCGCGTGCTGTTCCGGGCACCGGGGCGTCTGCGGAACCGGCACTGCCAGCGCATTGCGATCAGCCGCGAAGGCGGTCGGCGATGTCGGCAAGGTGACGGCCCTGATAGCGGGCCGCCTCCAGGGTTGCCGCGTCGGGGCCCTCACCGCCACCGCTGGGCCAGCTGGTGCCGTACGGGTTCCCGCCGGCGGCGAACAGCAGCGGGTCGGTGTAGCCCGGGGGAACGAGAATGGAGCCCCAGTGGTAGAAGACGTTGTTCAGGGCGAGGAGCGTGGACTCCTGGCCGCCGTGCCGGTTCATCGCCGAGGTGAAGCTGGTCGCCGGCTTGTTGTGGAAAACCCCCGCCTGCCACAGTCCGCCGGTCGAGTCGATGAACTGCTTCAGCTGCGCTGCGACGTTGCCGAACCGTGTGGGCGTGCCGAAAGCGTAGGCCGTCGCCCACTCGAGGTCCTCATGCGTCGCCTCGGGCACTTCATTCTTGATGGCGTCCGTGTGCGTACGCCAGGCAGGGTTGGCGTCTATCGCGCTGTCGGGTGCGAGCTCGGGCACACGGCGCAGGCGCACGTCCGCATTGCGGGCTGCTGCACCCTCTGCCACAGCCTGAGCCAGTTGATGCACATTTCCGGTGGCGCTGTAGTAGATGACGGCAACGCGAACACCCATAACGGACTCCTACGTATATCGGGAAACATGCTGCGCACCGGCTGTGGGCTCTGCCGCTGTCACGCGGTGCAGGGCCGGAGTCGGTCGCCAGCGTCTGGTGTTCAATAGACTGCATCGCTGTCCCCGGCGATGCCCCTCAGTAATGGGCACGAACCCCACGGATCAGGACCAGCTCCCGCAGGTCGATGTCGGATGCCGTCAGCACACACGGCATCACGGCTTACGCAACCTGAGCTTCAGGCACCCCGAGACGGAGTCTCCTGGCTGGTGGCCTTTCCCGCATCCAACTCACGTGGCGTTTCAAGGAGAGATTTTCTGGCGTGGCATCCAGCCTTGGAAGCCACGCTCAAGGGAGTGACCTTTCCCGCCTGGCGCGGAACGCACTACGTGACCCTCGCTGAACTGCTAGTGCGTCTCGGCAGCTTCGGCCTGGACCTGATGTGGCACGTTGAGTGCGATGAACTGGTTGATCCTGAATTCGCAGAGATGCGGGGGCGTTCCGCAGGCAGCGGCATGAGTACCCTGACGTTGCTATCCGGCAACGCCGGGACTTCGGTTGATCGATGCGCAAGTATTCGGGTTTGCCGCCGACGAGCTGAAGATTGTGCCGTCGGAGGTCGACAGCTGGCTATGGGACGTGCGCACCGCGAACGAAGGCATCCTCGGGGAATTACGCAGGAATTACCCGGAGTCAGCAGGTCTCTGACCACTCATCAGTCCCAGGCGCCGGGCCCCGGATGCAGCTGCCGTCCACCCTGGACTAAAGCACCGGGGCCTGCGCCGTGCCTGGTCAGAATGCCTCGTTCACGCCTGGATGGTCTGGGTTCGCGAGGTGGGCAGCGAGCAGCCCACCTGGCCAACTGGCTGCCGGGGCCTTGCTGGGGCGCTGTACAGCTTGCGAAACAACAGCATTCCCCAGAACAATCTCGATGTCGGCCCGAGGGAATCGCCGAAGAGCGGCACGCAGCCCTTCGTCAGTTTCGCTTACACTGCCGCTCCCGAAATCCACCGTGACTCCCAAGCGGACGAGCCGGGTCAGCGGCCCCAATCTCTCTGCAATTCCAGGCGAGGTGTGCAGCGCGATGGCTTCCCATACCTGCTTGCGCAGCGTGGGGGCGAATTCGTGCTCGGTCAAGAAGTCCGAAGCCGCGTCGGCCCCTTCAACTTCGAACCGCTGCGGTCCGTCATACACGGTCGCCGTACCGGCATCGTGGAAAAGGCAGGCAACGGCCAGCGCCTCGCGCTCCTCTGCCGCAAGAGGAAGATCTGCCGCAGCCGCATCTGCAATCATCCAGACGCGGATACTGTGATTGAGAATTGCAGGATGCAACAGAGGCCGCACATGTTGGTAGGCAGCCTGGCCGACAGCGCCACCGAACGTCACATCCATTCAACAACCCCTACTGCGTGGTCTGCAATGCGCCGACTGCCCACCTCGCCGGGACTCCAGCTCGCTGCTGGGCCGCACGCATCACATATGCCGAACGCCACGTCGCACCACACGACGTGGCGCGCCGTGGCGAGGAGATCTGACTGGCGCCAGGGCCGCTAAACGCGGAGTCGTTCCGAGCGAACCGACTGCCTCGTCGTGGAGTCAACTCGGCCCGGCTCAACGGGAGATGGTCTCGATGGCGTACTCCCACAGACGGTCCGCGGCTGCCGGATCGACAGCGTGAGCAGCCACGCCGCTGGCTTCGCCCTGATCCCCGGGTACGACCTCGGCCTCCTGGTTGTTCTCGAAGTAACGGCCCGTCACGCCAGCTGTCATGGGGGACGCGGCCAGCAGCACGGATCCGGCTGCCCCCTGCGACGGAGTCTTGTAGTACGGCAGGGGCGTGACGTTGCCGTCGTCGTCCATCACCCCGAAGGAACGCAACGTGTCGTCGTCGAGGTGCCGCTGGAGGTTGGTCAGCACGTAGCCGGGGTTGACGGCATTGGCCATGATGCCGTCAGCAGACCACCGGCGCGCACCGACAGCGAAGAGGACGTCAGCTGTCTTGGACTGCCCGTACGCCACCCACGGGTCGTAGGGCCGCTGCTCGAACTGGGGGTCGTCGAAGTTGAAGGGGAAGGCGCGATGAGCGCCCGAGCTGACGATCACCACGCGAGCTGACCCAGATGCCTGCAGTGACGACAGGAGCCCGCCGGCCAGTGCGAAGTGCCCCAGGAAGTTGGTGCCCAGCTGCATCTCCCAGCCCTCGGCGGTCGTCACCCGCTCCGGCAGGGCCATGATTCCCGCATTCGCCACGAGAATGTCCAGCGGTCCCTGCCAGGCCGCGGTAAAGGCCCGGACAGAAGAGAGATCGGACAGCTCAAGGGCCTGGGCGCGGACAAGTCCCGCGCCCGGGATCCCGGAGAGTTCACGGGCAAGCGCTCCCACCGTCTCCGGACGCCGGGTGGCAACCGTGACCTCGGCACCGGCCAGAGCGAGCGCCCGGACAGTCTCTGCACCGATGCCCGACGTACCACCGGTCACCACAGCATGCTGACCCGTCAGGTCGACACCATCGATGACCTCGAAAGCGGTCGTGCTGGCGGTGAAGGGTGTTGTCATCCGGGATGTAGCGCTCACAAGGACTCCTTGAGGAAGTGTGGAGGTGCTGACGCACTCGAAATTACTGCCGCATCCTTGGACGATCCATCGCAGAACGTCCGGCAGAAACTAGAGATCGTCCAGATCGTGTGCGCTCGCTGAGCACCACCAGGCCGTCGACGGCACAGCGCCGCTGCGTGCACGAAGGCCTCGCCGGAACGAACCAGCCTGTCCGTGCAGAAGTGTGTCTGGCCAGCGGCCAGACACACCCTTTCGGCAACGAAAGGAGGAACTTCAAATCCGTACGGCCGCTAGAGATCTGTCTGCGCACGGACGGCGGCGGCCCCATAGCTCTGCCCGGCGCTCCCAGGGACTACGGCATCGCACGGCACCCTGGATGTGGCCAGCTCCGCAGTCGCCCAACCACGCCGAGCGGCCCCGCCGAGACGTCCCGAGGGAACGTCGTCGTCCACGCCGACTGCGTGGACCCGTGCCCGTACCTCTCACACCCTCCGGGCATCAGCGCGAAGCCTGGACTGGTCGTGCCATGGAGGTGTTTTCCGTGGCGGCCGCCGGGGTGGGCGGCCGCCGTCGGGGTGGGTCAGGCGGTGGTGCCGAGGGCTTCCTTGAGGCTG
>NZ_JBVHQG010000023.1:0-39816 GCF_055567535.1 Streptomyces sp. NPDC026538 | reverse complement strand
CGTCACGACCTGCCCCCATCCTCGCCGCTCAGTCGAGAACGCATCCTCGCAGCGCACAACCATCTGACCAAGCACGTCATTCTGAAACGATCAGTAAGACGGCGTCCTATGTGGTGATCGCTCGTTGGTCTGTGCATGGGGCGGGGTACGTGGAGTTGGATTTTTCCGGCGGGCTGTGGGAGATCGCCGAGCCGCTGATCCCACCGGCGAAGGTGCGGCCCCTGGGCGGCGGGACGCAGGACACGCCTGATGAGACGTTGTTCGCGGCGATCATCTATGTGCTGGTCAGCGGTTGTGCCTGGCGGGCTCTGCCGCCGTGTTTTGGGATATCGAAGTCGACCGCGCACCGCCGGTTGCTGATCTG
Source organism: Streptomyces sp. NPDC026538 (assembly GCF_055567535.1). Taxonomy (NCBI): domain Bacteria; kingdom Bacillati; phylum Actinomycetota; class Actinomycetes; order Kitasatosporales; family Streptomycetaceae; genus Streptomyces; species Streptomyces sp. NPDC026538. The sequence goes on along the minus strand of NZ_JBVHQG010000023.1, from coordinate 39,452 downwards.
GTCACGGGCCGGGGTGTGGGGCCGGTTGCACGAGGCGGTGCTGCACCGACTCGACGACGCCGGCCTCATGGACGTCTCGCGCGTGGTCCTCGATTCCGCTCACGTTCGGGCTAGAAAAGGGGCGAACTCACAGGTCCGGGCCCCGTGGACCGGGGTAAGCCGGGTGCCAAGATGCACGTCCTGTCGGACGCGAACGGACTGCCTCTGGTCGTCGGCGTCTCGGCAGCCAACACCCACGACAGCGAAGCGCCGAAGCCCATTGTCGAGGGTCACCAAACGAGACACGACCCCCACCGCGGCCGCCACTTCAAGCCCCAACGCCTACACGCCGACAAGACGGACGACATCCCCCACCTGCGTAAATGGTTACGCGGCAAGCGCATCGGCGTGCGCATCGCCCGCAAAGGCATCGAGTCCAGCGAGCGGTTGGGCCGCCGCAGGTGGGTGATCGAGCGGACGATCTCGTGACTGTCCGGTTACCGCCGACTCAGCCCCCGCTACGAACGCCACCCCCGCAACTACCTGGCCTTTCTCGGGCTCGCCGCCGCCTTGTGCTGCTACAAGCGACTGGTCCGCCTCACCACATAGGACACCGTCATAACCAGCCGTTTCACAGCGGAAGCCACTGGGGCACCGTACGTCACGGTGAGGGCGGGACTGCCCATCACTCCAGGTCCCGTTCAGTCCTCCGCGGGGTGCCCTGGCGAATCTTCATGTCCGCCCCCAGCCGGGCGATGACGCTCGATTCGACATAGGGGTGCTGGCCTTGGTGGTAGTTGTCTCGTAGCTGCATTCGTTCGTACCAGTGCCACACAACCAGCTCAAGACTGCGCTCCACGAGGAAGTTCTGCAGGAAGGTCTTCCTCACCAGAAGCGCCCGGCTTTCATCCCCGGGTTCCTCGTAGTGGGTGAACACGGGTGCGCCCGCAGTATCGAGCCAGCCCGGACCTCGCATATCGAAGGTCAATCCCGCGGCCTGTTGGATGAAGGTCGCAGGCAGGAGAACACTGGCGGTATCGCCAATGGAGCAGTCGAGAATGCCGCCTTCCCAGGTGTACTCCTCGATGGTGGGTACGACCTCGATCTCTTTGCCGCCGATCAATACCCGGCGAAGGGTGTCGTGCCGGTGCGGGCAGTTCGGTCCGATACGGCCCACTTCGCCGACATAGCAGCAGTCTGTATGGCCGTGTGAGTCGAGGAGATCACGGGTGTCGTGGCGTGATTCGTCTCGCAGGGCCTCCAGGAGGGCTTCGGCATCATCCGCCTTGACGAGCAGTGTGTGGATAGTGCTCTTCTCCTGCAGGCCACGCCATCCCTCATCGGCCATCGGATCGACCTTGTGTACGAAGCTCTCGAGTGCCACCCAGTCGTGGCCTTCTCGGTCACAAAGGAACATGGAGTCGGCGACGGGCGGCTCGGAGGCGGTATCAGCCACGAACCGTCTGATGTCTCCGCGGTATCGGCTGAAGTCGAGGGGGGCTGGTGGCCACTCTTCGAGGCTGATCAGCGGCGGGCTCCACGCCGTTACGCCCTTGCCACCTCCTTCGTTGAAGGCGTGGTAGTCGATCGGGGGCAGGCTGGGATCGATCTCGCGGTCGCCGATGATCTGGTGCAAGCCCTCATAGGGCTCGCTATCTCCGAAGTGCCGCGATGCCTGGTAGTTGTCCGCAACCCGAGCCAGCAGCTCGTGGTAGGCCATCCACTGGTACTTCTTGCCCCAGCGTTCGGCCTTGTGTCCTTCTCTTCCACCGCGCCCACGGCCAATGCGTCGGTCTTCGTCTCCAAAGAGCCTGGGTGTCCAGCCAAGACTGAGTGTGCGGCGGAAGATCCAGCGGCACGCAATGTCTGCCGGGTAGTCGTGGTCCACCGGCTGGGGGTACACAAACGAGGCGTCCCAGAGCTTTCGCTGCTCTTCGCTCAGCGGATCCTCGGCACGGCGCAGAAGGGACTTGAGTCGGCTCAGTGCTTGCTCTTCAGGGTTACGCAACTTGTCGGCCAGGGTCACCTTCTGTGCTCCACTGAGCGACGCGACGAACTTCTCCCAGCGGCTCTTGATGAACCGCGGCTCCCGGGGCTGCCGTTCGGGACGCGCCTGCCCGAGGCGGTAGCGCGAGAAGTAACGAACGCCAGGCTGGACAACGTAGCGGGCGAAATCACCCAAACCCATCAGCGAGAGATAGATCGACAAAAACCTCTCGTCAGCCGACTGCCCCTCGCTCCCACCGTACTTGGCCTTGATCGTCGCCTCCGTCGGTGGCGGACCAGGCACCGCCAGCCCGTATGGGCGCCCGGACGTATCAAGCGCCGATGCAGGCAGCATCTGCTGCGCTACGGCCCACCGGACGACGCCGCGGGCAGCGTCGAGGAGCAGCTCGTCCGGTCGGACGGGTGGGGTAAAGACCAGGTTGTGAACCAGTTCTGCGAGCGGTTTTGCCTGATCAGCATGTTGAGGAGAGCTGCGCAGGAGTGCACCGTAGGCGATCGCGACTACACGTTGGACCACGTAAGGATCGTCGACCGCCCAGAAGCGCTCGACGAGTGCGCGCATGACGTCGAGATGCCCACGTAGCACGTGCACCAGGGCTTTGGTGGTCCAGTCCCGCATGAATCGGTTCGGAGAAGACAGGAGCCAGCACAGAGGGATACAGGCAAGCTCGACTACCTTGGGGTCGTAGGCGGGATAGGGTCCCGCCGCCGCCCAGCGGGCGAGTCGGGCCGCCGTGCCAGAGGCATCGGACAGAGCGTGATACATCGCGATACCGAAGTCGCTGTCGCGCTCGGGCATCTTCCGGTGAAGGAGATACCCGTGCAGTCCCTCGCCGTTGAGTCGGTTGTCGGGCTGCGGTGCGAGAGCGAAGAGCACCTCGTAGAGGTCCGAACGACGCAGATAGCGCTGGGCCTCGTTCAGCAGGTCGATCGTCCGCTGAGTAATTGCTTCCGAGGCACGGTACGGCAGGGTCTCCACAAGTACCTCATAGAGCCGGCGGGCGCGCCGGTGCCGGTTCCAGGCGTCCCTGTCTTCGCGTCCGTCCGGCGCCTCGGCCATCTTGATACTCAGGAAGTCCACCAGCTCCACACCATAGACCTCGGGGAACAGGATGGTCGCTGCCTCGTGGATCCCCCAGCTACTCTCCTCCGTCAGCCACTGTCTGACCGCTTCGTCGCTCAGCGGGTCGTCGGACAACGCAAGGCGACGTCTCAAGAGCAGGAAGTCAGCGAAGGCCTGGAAGACGATCCGAACGCCTTCCCCAGACCCTCCGCTGACCAGGTGGAGACGCTCGCGTGTGAGCACTCCCTCCTCCTGCAGAAGGCCCATGAGCCGCACAGCGTCAATTCGGGGGTCTTCGAGCGACGAGCTGACGATTTCATGGGCGCTGGCGGCACTCATACTCTCGCGACCAAGCCGGGACAACTCGTCAAGGAGAGCGTTCAGCGTATGACGGACATGAGTCTGTGCCGCCCCTAGTTCGTAGCTTGAGGTTGCATCGGGGCGGAGGCGGCGAGCTACCGTGCGGATCTTTGCGCCGAGGTAGCGCTCAAAGATGGCGACGCGGCCCTGGTGGCCGGTTGGAAGCGAGTGGATGTCGGCCTCCGAGAGACTTTCGCAGTACAGACGGAGGAAGAGCGGCAGCGTGAACTCGGGCGTCAGAAGCGGGATTTTGGGGGCTTCGAGACCATAGTGATCGAAGTAGCGCTGCGTCGCCTCGACTTCCCGCTCGGCGAATCCCGGATGTGTGCGGTGGACGTAGTGCTTGTCCTCGGTGCCCTCCAGCACGAGATCGCGGTAGGTGTCACGGCAGGAGACGACGAGGGCGACGTGCGGATGCCGGGCGACGGCAGCCCGCAGCCTCGGGAGGTGCGTTCGCCAGAAGTCCGCTGGTGTCGTCTCGTTGAGCGCATCGATGAAGATCAAGAAGCGGCTACCAGACGTCGCGGCAGCTTCGCCGGCGGCATCCATGGCGCTCAGGAGCACATCACCGCCGACCGGCTCCAGGCCGAGTTGATCCGCGACGCTCACCCAGAGGTCGCCCCTGCCGAACTGCGCACCGGCCAGGAACACTGCGGGCCGATCAGCGAGCAGAGCACGGTGGGTGGCGTCAAGGAGCAGGTGCGTCTTGCCGGACCCGGCCTTCCCCGTCAGAAAGTAGGTGCGCCGCCGGAAGGCTCGGCCGACCGAAGACTCAAGCCACGAGTGCAGTTCGTTGATCGCTTTGCCCAGCACACCGACGCCATAACCCTCGGCGCGTTCCGGAGGGCTCTGGTTCCGCTTGGGGTCGTCGCTCGGCAGCTCCCGCCACTCAGCCTTCGCCCGTCGCTCGTAGTCCCTGGCAGCTTCAATGGCTTCAGCAGTGGCCGACAGCTGATCTGTGAGGTGCAAGAGAATAGTTGGAGGATCCCCAGCTTGTGCTGCGATGGCGCCCGCGGTCGACTTCAGGGCTGCTGCCGCGTCATGGATGACCTGATAGGCGGAGGCGCCAGGGTCATCCTCATCCTTGACCGGGACGTGTAGATCGTTTACGGCGGTGATGACGTCGCGGCGCAGACGATTGAAATGAGTGAGGATCGCCTGGTCGAAACCGAGCGCGATGAGGTCTTCCTGGATGGGAATGTCGACCTGCAGGTCGGGCCGGTACTTCTCGCCGGCAGCATCGGCCTGCTCCTTGTAGCGCTGCTCCAGCCAGTCACGCTCGAGCGCGACTTGATGCCACCAGAACCAGCGCCGACCGCGGTGCTCAGGCTTGGACAGCTCGTCCAGCAGGTCGCTCTCCTGCACCAGCTCGAACTGAATCCTGTCGGCACCGGAGATCGTTTTCTTCCAGATTGCGACCTTTGCCTCGTACTTCTGTCGCTGAGACTTGCGCTCCCCGCCGCGCGTTCCGGTGGCGAGGTTCCAGGAGATCGCGAAGGTCAGCTTGCGGAGTTCCGGTCGCTCCTTGGCTACGCGCTTCACCGAATCCGTCATGGCGGTCAGCAGCGGATCGATGCCCTCCACATGCTTGGCCTGCCAGCCCCACTCCGTGCCGTCCTGCAGCGTGGCGTACCACTCCACGCCGCCGTCGGGGTTGCCGGTTCGGATGGCCTGAGTGCCTGTTGGCACGCGGTTCTTGAGCAGTTGATACGACAGCTCTTCGAATGCCCGACTCTGCTCGCCGTTCCAGCCACGTAGCGTCCTGAAGCTCAATCCGTCTCCACCCCTCGTGCTCCCTTCCTGCTTGTAGACCCAGATGCGATCGCCCTCACGCCCGTCGGGGTCGATGCCAAATCACGGGACTGGCGGAGCAGGTGAGGAGCCATGGTAGGCCCGGCGCTGGTCGCAGCCCCTCGGCTTCGCCACTGGGCCATGACCACATGTCAGGCCTCAAGTGCACAGGGGCCGAGCCCGATCGCAAGGCGATCTATGCACCGGAAGCAAGGGAGCGCATCACGCACGGAATATTTTGAGGTATGTTTCTGCGCATACTGCGTTGAGTTGTATGGTGCTCCGCACTGGAGAGCCTGACCGCGGGAGGTGGGTGTCGTCGTGGATGACATCGTCGACTTGGTGGCGCAGCCCGCCATGTTGACACTGGCCCGTGAGTCACGTGGCTGGACGCAGGCTGACCTGGCACGGGAGATGACGGGCCGCGCGGCCAACGAAACGGTGTCGCAGGGGTACGTCAGCCGAGCCGAAGCCGGTCGCCTGGCAGTAAGGGGCGAGCGACTCGCCCTGTTCGCCTCAGCTCTCAGGTACACGCCTCAGATGCTATGCCGCACCACTGACAACGGCGGGGTTGGCGTCGGGCTCGTTCACCACCGCAAGCGCGCCTCCATGGGCGCGCTGGCACTGCGACGCGTTCACGCGACTCTGGCAGTCACACGCCTCCAGGTGGAAGCCCTGACGGCCGCGAGCCGCGACGACGAAAAACATACGTTCAGGTACATCGCGGTCGACGACTTTGATACGCCGGCTGACGCAGCGGAGACGCTGCGGTTGGAGTGGGGGCTCCCGCATGGTCCCGTCTCCAGTGTGGTAGAGGTACTCGAAGCCGCCGGCGCTCTGCTCGTGGTCCGCGATCTCCAAACTCTTGAGCTGGATGCCGTGAGCCAGTGGCCGCACGGCGAACGCCCGCTCGTCTTGCTCAACTCCACTGCCCCTGCGGACCGTTATCGTTTCAGCCTGGCGCACGAACTCGGGCACATCCTGATGCACACTGAGCCTGGGGACGGTCGCTTGCAGGAACAGCAAGCCGATGAATTCGCAGCCGAATTCCTCATGCCGCACGAGAGCATCGTGGCCGAATTTCGGCCGCGCGTGGACTTGGCGCGACTGATGGAACTGAAGCGTCGATGGCGGGTCTCAATGGCAGCACTCGCCCGCCGAGCCAAAACACTCGGCGTCCTCACCGAGTGGCAGTACCGCTCGCTCATGGTGGAGATGTCCGCCCTGGGCTACCGAACCACCGAACCCGCTCCCTTCGAGCTCGAGACCCCGCGTCACCTTGCCGAGGTCGTGACCCGACTGAGGCAACAGCACAACCTCGACCTGTCCCAGGCAGCCCACCTAGCCGGCCTGGAACTCGAGGAGTTCACCGAGATCTACTCGTGTCCTTCCTCCGCCCCGGTGACCGCACGGCCACCGGAATCACCAACAAGTAGGTGACAATGGCAAACTCGCCGTTCCCCGGCCGCACCCCCGCCCTGCGGGTCCTCGATGCGTCGGTACCGGCCACGCCGCTGCTGCAGGGGCGTGTACTGCTGCATGAGAACGCCCGCTTCGTACCGCAGATGCGGACTCCGCTCGACGATGACCTCGGCGGCGTCGTCATGAGCGGGGAGAAGGCGGGTGAACGCGCCTACCAGCTCCGGACCTCGGGCTACACAGGCGCCCTGCTGATCGACACTGCGGCCTACAAGACGCACACGGCGACAGCCGATGAACCCTTTCTGCTGGACGGCAAGGAGCTGTTCGACACGGTCGACACCTCGCTTGAGCTGCAGAAGGCCCGCGGTGCCAGCGCCGCTCTCACACCGACTGGATACATCCCCCCGGGAGCCTCCAGGGCGCTCAAGGCGGTCATGCGCCAGTCCGAACGCATCGAGCGGGCAGACACAATCGTCAACCTCCCGATCGACATCGCCTGGCTCACCGATGAATTCCTCAGCCAGCTGATCGCAGTCTGCAAGCGCATCCCGCATCCCAAGGCCCTGACGCTGTTCCGACAGTTCGATCCGATGGAGCAGGCCAAGAGTGTTCCCGCCAACCTACGCCGCGTCGTAGCCGAGCTGCCTGATGTCGCCCTCCTGCGGACCGATCTGGCCGCACTGGACGTACTCGCCCACGGCGGGCTGTTTGCCGGTATCGGCGCCGACAGCGCCAGTCGGCACAGCATTCCCCCTGGCGAGCGGGCGTTGTTCAACCCCAACGGCGGTGGACCCCAATATCCGTCAGTGCTGATGCCGAGCCTGATGTGCTTCAAGGGCACCCAGTCACTGGCCCGCCTGTACGCCAATCACCCGCCAGCAACGTGCAGCTGCGACGTCTGTGACGGTCGAGGCCTGGACCGATTCAACGATCCGGGCGGCGAAGCGCGGCGCGAGTCGGAAGACCACAACATCAGCACCTGGAGCGCCTGGGTCATCGAGGTCACCAGCAGGAAGCCCGGGCTGGAGCGCAAAGCGTGGTGGCGCGACAAGTGTGCCGCAGCCGTCGCGCACTGCGCCCTGGAAAACCAGCGTCTGGGGCTGTCGGCAAATTCGAAGGCGGGCTTTGTAGTCCCTGACCCGCTGGAGGCCTGGGCAACGCTGTCGATCACGCCCTGAGGCGGCTCACCGAGCCGAGAGCTGCTTATACGCCTCTTCCACGAACTTCCAGCCGGCCACGGTGAGCCGCCGCCGAACGAAGGGGCGAGGCGGGACAACGACCTCAACATCATTGCTGGTCGCGACGAGTAGCCCAATGCCGTAGAACTCTGCCTCCATCACGGCGTCATCTCGACGCCGCAGAGGCCGGTCGATCAAGACAGCCCGCGCGCAGAAAGGTGTGAACCATTCGGCTTTTTCCTTAGCGGAGGACCAGCCCTTGCCCGGGACGACGGCCAGATCGACTCGGATGGGGTGGGTTGCTTCGCGGACGACGACGTTGTCATGCCGGGTAACCGTTCCCGCGGGCATCCGCCTCAGCACGCGCTGCTCCGTGTCACTCAGCGAAGTGACCGGGACAGGCTCGCCCAGTGGAAGGTTCATCAGCAGGTCCAGCGCCCGAGGATTGGTGAGCTCCTGCGTGCCGACGCGAGCACGTCGCTCGATCTCGTCCTCGTTTTCGCTGTATGCAACTACGGCATCGATACCGAACATGTTCAACACGCCAATGTCTGCGCCCTGAGGGAACAGAGTGCCAGGCGCCGCCGCTCCGGAGATCGCTTCCGCCGGACCTCGCGCCGCCACAGCCATGTTGCTACCTCTGCCCTCGCCTCAAGGAGGCTCGCCCTTCACAGACGACCGCCTACTTACCTACCGGTAGGAAACCTTTCACGGAATGGTCTGAACGCGCCAGCACTGCAGGCCGCGGCTGCCGCTACCCATGACGACCACGCCGCCTACCAGGCACAACTGAGGCACTGCTGCCCGGGTCACGGGCACAAGCCGCTGTCTTCAGGTCAGGCTAGTGCTGTCATACCTGCCCCGTCGCCAGAGTGACAGCGATGACCCTAGTGCGAGCCCTCGGCGCTCCACAACGGTCGTCTTGCCATGCAATCCAAACGTTTCCCGCTCTTGATCGATCATACGGAATGCTCGCTCAAGTAGTTCAAGACCCGCGCACTGATACGAAGATCCGCTCTAGCGCAGGCTGCCGTCGTGGACAGACCAGCCGCGGGCCGTCATCGCCTCGACGTACGGCTCGGCTCGTGTGCGGTGCGCGGCGAAGGCGAGCAGGTGAGTGGGGCGGGTGGCGCCCACGAAGACGAGTTGTGCCGCGCGCTGGATCGTGACCAGGGCCTTGGATGCGTCCTGCTGTCGGCTCAGGAGTCCGAGGACCTCGTGTACGTCGTGCTTCTTGCCGCTGCGTTCCAGGCATTCGAGGATGAGTGTGGCCGCGTGGGTTTCGCCCTTGGCGCTCTGGATCGATCCTGCAACCGACGCCACTACACCCTGGTCGGCATCAGCCGACGCATCGAGCACGGGCGCTGGCTGGGCGACGTACGGGATGTGGGCAAGGGGATCTGCGAGGCGGGCGACACCTTTCAAGGGGCTCTGAGTTAGGTCCGGCAGCAGCCGCAGAAGCCGGGCGGTGAGGACTGCCCATTCGACGTGGCTATCGAGTGGGCTCGTCAGCAGATCGTGCAGAAGCAGGCGTGCGCGGCCTCCGGCGGTGGCCGGGTCTCGGTCCAGTCGCCTCAGCGGGGGCAGACCGCCGACACTGGCGAGTCGGGCCACGTCACGGATTGCGTTCCACAGGAGTGTGATCGCTGCGTGGTTGTCGCCGGATCGCCGCTGGGCCTGGGCGGCGCGTGTCGTCGTAATGAGACTGCCGGTTGTCTGGACAGGCGTGGTGGTGAAGCCGGGTACGTAGCAGGAAAGGGATTGGGGAAAGGCCTTGGCGCTTCCCCGCGTGAGGCGGGCGCCCAGCACGCGGGGCGGGTTGTCCAGCAGCAGCTGGCGGGGCACCGTAGCGGCTGCCATCCGTTCGAAGGCCGGTACGACCTCGGCGACGGTGTCGTCGTCGAAGAGCAGCAGGGCAACGGTCCCCTCATGGCCGGCGCCGTCGATGCGTTGGCGGCGGTGGACCGTGAGGTCGCTGGCAAGTGCTGCGATCTTGCTGCCGAACCGGCGGCTGACGGGGAGTTGGGCGGCGTGCGGCAGCGGGAACGACGAAGGCTGTGCGGCATCCGGTGCGTCGGCGAAGATTCGCTGGTTGATGTCACCCACGCGCTGGACGACCGCACCCGGCGGGCCGAAGACCTTGTCGAGCAGGCGTTGCTGGAGATCGCTGGTGTCCTGCATTTCGTCCAGGAGGACGAAGGGGAAACGGTGGGCGGCGGCCAGTGCGAGCTGGGGGTGATGAAAGAGGTGGTGCTCGGCGAGGGCGAACATGTCGTGGTAGCGGAAGACGCCTCGCTCGGTGAGCGTTTCCTTGAGCGCGGCGAATTGTTGGCCACTGTCGCTGGATGCTTTGAAGGGCGGGGTGCCGTCAGGTCCTGTCGCGATCAGGTCTCCGGCGTCGCAGACGTAGCGGGCCTCGGCGACGAGTGCGGGGCCGTTCGTGCGGTGCCCGAGTGCGGTGTTGAGTTTCCGGAACCGGGGGTGGCATTCGAGCAGCCGGAGGGCCTCGTCCGCGTAGGCCTGGTCGTCTACGGTCTGGACTTCAATGCCCCGGGACCGTAGGGCCGGCAGGGCGAGGAAGGTGTTGGTGAAGGCCTGGATCGTGCCGATGAAGTGCGGGTACTGCAGCAGGCGGCGTCCCGCCGGTGTGGCGGTGAGGCGGTGGGTGATCTCGTCCTTGGCCGTGTTGGTGTGGGACAGGACGCAAATACCGTGTGTGGGCGAGGCCCATGCCTGGCCCAGGAGGGCGAGCTTGAGGCCGATCAGGCTGGTCTTGCCCGAGCCGGGAGCTGCCTGGAGGTCCAGGGATTCCGCGCTCTGGATGAAGTTCCACTGTTCCTGGTGCGGCAGGTCGAGGCCGAGCTGCTGGGCGAGGGCTTCGACCTTGTCCTTGATGAAGGCGTCGGGCGCGTAGAAGGATGTCATCGCTCAGACCTCGCTGCACAGGTACGTGAAGGCGGCCACGAGGTAGGGCGGCAGGTCTTCATCGGTCACGGGCGTGCTCTGCAGCAGCCGGGCCGCGTGATGGGCGGTGATCGGCTTACTGCCCCGGCCCATGCGCAGCGGCTCGTAGATGTCCAAGGCCGCCTTTTCCAGGGGAACGTTGCTCTCTCGCCACTTCTTGACCTCCTCCTGGGCCAGTCGGTCCAGGTCGGCGAGTCTGTCCGCGGTGGGCCAGGTGGTCTTGGAGGCGACAGCGGCACGAACGGCCTGGTGCATCAGGGTCGCCATGGTCCAGGAGCCGGCGGCCAGGTCGTACTCCAACGTCCAGTGGTCGGAGACGAAGGTGCGTACGTGGCCGCTATCCTCCTCTTTCAACCCTGCGACGTGTTTGTCGATCTCTTGCTTGGTCATCTCCGCCGAGCACTTCAGCTTCTTGCGCATCTCCGCGGAGGTACCGGCTGGAACCAGGTCCCGGTCCCGGATGCAGGCCACGGCGACCGGTATCTGCTCGCCGTCGCGCTGGAAGATCCGGCTGTAGCGGAAGAGACCGACGCCGCCGACATTGACGACGCTGACGCCGCATTCGCTGAAGGACCGGCCGACCGCCTGTGCGAGGGCGGGCAAAACGATGGCTTCGGCGTCGCCTTCGACGATGGCGACGCTGCGGGCGAAGAACAGGTTGGCCTTGGTCACGTCGAGGAAGCGGGTGAGGAAGGAGTAGTCGCCCTCGTCGAGCTGGGTCAGGCCCGGTGCCAGGCGGAAGGTGGATCCGCGGGCGACGAGGGTGAGGTGTTCGACCGGGATGGCCGAGGCCAGGTTGGGGCTGTGGGTGGTGAGGATGACCTGGACCGGCGGCGTCTCCGCTGTGTTCGCGGTCTCGGCGCGATCCCGCAGGAGGTCCATGATGCGGGTCTGCAGCTGCGGGTGGAGATGCGCTTCGGGTTCCTCGATCAGCAGCAGGGGCGCGAAGGCGCTGTTGCCGAGCAGGAGCAGTTCGGCCGCCATGAACAGGGCGTTGTTGTAACCCAGGCCGTGCCGGGTCCACTCCCCGGTACCCGCGAACAGCGTGAGCTCCAGCCGCTCCAGCGCACGGGCGAGTGTGGCATCGCCTGCGACGCCGATCTCACCGCGCAGGACGTCGGAGCCGATGGAGAACTTCTGCAGGTAACCGGTGTTGATGTCGTCCCGGGCCGTCTTGACGGCCTCGTTGTCGCTGATGTGCCGTTCCGCGCGGCGCAGGATCCCGACCAGGGTGGTCGCGCTGCCGGTCGCCTCGTCGAAGTCGTCCTCACCTTGTGCGCGCATGGCCGGGTAGCCGGCCAGGATTTGCGACAGCCGTGATCCCCGGCCGGAGCGCAGCTCCGCCTCGGCATCCCGCAACGGACGCAGGTAGGTGGCTTTCAGCAGTTCACGCGCGGCACCGTCCAGGGCTGGCCCCTGCCCATCGCGGCCGGTGCGCGTGGTCACCGCGACGCGGTGGGGCCGCAGCGGATCCATCAACTCCGCCTTGACGGTGACATAGAGGGCGACGTTGCCCTCATCGTCCGTGGTCAGCAACTCAAGGAAGACGGCTTGCTCCTCCGTCGTGAGGCCCTTGAAACCGCAGGTGATCTTGAAAGTGCCCGCGCGGCCGTCCGGTCCGACGTGGAAATCGTCGCGCGTGATGCGGTAGAAGTCAGCCGCGGTCGTCAGCAGGCACAGGCGGATCGCATCGATGATGGCCGTTTTGCCGCTGTCGTTCTCGCCGACGAGGACGTTCGTGGCCGGACCGAAGTCCAGGCTCAGGCTGGCGTCCTTGTCGCCGTCCTTCTGCGGCGCCGCGCCGAAGATCCGGAAGTTCTCCGCGTACAGGCAGGCAAGGTACAACGACGTCCCCCGAGCGGTGAGGCCCGAGCCCCGGATGGCCCAGGCGGCAGCGACCGCATCAAGTGCCCTACTCTGTGCGGTTCTGACGCATCATACGATTCATCACAACTCTTGGGCCTCGTTAGGAGAATCCGCTCCCAAAGCTGGAAATAGACAGCAAAGGGCCCCGACCCGGCTATAAGCCCAGGCCAGAACCCAGGGGCGCTGTGTAACAGGCTGCGCCCAGGCCGTCGGACGAGATCCTAATGTGGCTGGCCCTGACAGCAGGCAGAAACGTTCGGGCCGGCCCCATCTACCGTGGGGCCGGCCCGTTGTCTTGCGGTGCTTCAGGACGGGATCACAGATCGAGCAGGAAGTCGAAGTCCGTGTCCTTCGCTCCGAGCAGCCACGCCTTGGCCTCGGCCGGGGTGAAGACCTGGGGGAGGCGATCGGGGTTCTGCGAGTCACCGATCAGGACGTACCCGTCCTTGACGGCGACGCGCACGCAGTTCCCGCCGCCGCCGCTGTACTTGGACACCGTCCATTCGACCGACGACAGGTCGAACGAGGACGGGTCCGGCTTCGCTGTCACTGTTCTAGCTCCTTGATCCTTTTCTTGAGGCGCATGCGCGTCTCGTCGGGGTCCAGCGCCCGCTCCCACAGGGTGGTGAAAGTCGCGGTGTAGCGCTGCACATCATCCTCCCCGTCGAAGTACAACGAGCTGACCATCGTCTCAACCCACACGACCTGGCGGGCGGCCTCAGGGAAGGCCATCAGGACGAACGGGCCCGCAGACCCCGGATGCAATCCGACGGTGCCCGGCAGGATACGGATGGTATTGCGGGGGTCTTCGGACTCCTCCAGAACTCGCTCCAGCTGCCGCCTCGCCACGACGAGATCATCGACAGCGACGTGGAGCGCATGCTCATCCACCAGGGCGCGGAACTCAGCGAGTGCACCCTCTCGCACCTGCTGCTGGCGGTCCATGCGAACGTCGACGAGTGCCTTGACCTCGGAAGGACGCAGATCGGGCCGCATCTGGGCGATGACGGTGTAGGCGTAGTCCTCGATCTGGCAGAGCCCCGGCCAGATGTCCCGTTCATAGTTCGACAGCACAGCGGCCCGGCGCTCCATCTTCAGGAAGCCCTCGAACTGCATGGGCCCCAGCAAGTGGGCGTTGCGTCGCCACAGGGCAGGACGTGGTCGACCGGCCGGAGTGGTGTCCGCCCCCAGCAGTGCCAGGATTTCTGAACGCTCGGAGTCGCTGGCCTTGTAGACCTCGAGCAGCGCCTCGACGAGATCCCGGGCCAGACGTCGACGCTGCCCTCGTTCGAGTCGGCTCAGCCCACTGTTGTCGATCTTGACTTCGCGCCGGCGCAGCACTTCGTGGCCAGCGACGTCGCCCTGCGTGAGGCCCCGGCGTTCGCGCAGTTCCTCCAGGCGCAGGCCGACTTCACTTAGGGTCAGCGACCACGGCGTCTTCGCTTCTGGCATGGTGGCCAGTCTGACGGCTCCCCGCGCTCCCTACAAGCAATATGGTCGCGCAATTTGCTCGACCATATTGCTAACCGCTTAGCCTTGGGAGCATCCTAGCCAGGGTCACGAAGTGTGCAGCGCCCGTCGCCATGCGTGGATGTCGTTCCGCTGCCCTGCTGTCCGCACACGCCCAGGGAGGGGCCGCCGCGATGCGTCGGACGCTGTTCAGCCTCCTGTTGAAGAAGCAGAACCTCACCACCTGGGAAGTGTTCTGCGTGCCCTACACGGCCACCGGCCGGGAGCTCACCCGCGAGACCGGCAACCGCCGCCTCGCCACGGTCAGCCTGGGGCGCACCACGTTCGACCGATGGTCCTCCGGCCGCTGGTACGGCCGACCCCGCGGTGAAGCTGCGCAGATCTTGGAACGCATGTTCGGGTATCCCGTTGATGTTCTGTTCAGCCCGGCGCCCGATTCTAGCGAGTCCCCGGTGGCTGTGGGGTCGGTGGGAACGCAGATCGGGTCCCGCTGGCCCACCTCCAGCATGCTGATCCCTGCGGGCGGCCCCGCAGGCACCTGGGAGATCACCGGGCGCCACCGTCTGGACGGGACGAGCGCCGCAGTGCACCTTCTCCCAGTCATGAGGCGGGGCGAGGAAGTGAACCCCGACGACCTGAGCAAGGACGACCAGCGCAACCTGGAGGGGTTCTTACGGCCGGCGCGCCGGGGATTCATCGTCGGTGTCGCCGAGCGACAGGACGATCTGGAACTGTACGTCCGTGAAGCTGCGTCCGCCCGCAGGCCGGGCCAGCCGGGATCGCAGTCCGCCGGAACCCTGTCGATTCCCACGGCCTACCTCCTGGACGACCTCACGTACGGCATCGTCTGGGCACTCACTCAACTCGACGATGGCCTTCTGGCCGACGACCAAGTCCTCGACAGCGAGTGGCACCTCATCAGTACCTACCTTTCCCTGCCGAGATCGGCGCCCAGCCAGTTGCTCGTCGACCTCACCGCAGCGGGCAGCAGCTGGATGGGGTCTGCGTTCTGCGCCCAGCACATCCAGCAGGAACTGGCCAACGCCACGGCGGTGCCGACCTTCTGGACACGCGAGCAGAGTGGGGAGGAAGCCGCCCCATGGCTGTTCTTCAAGCACAAGCTCGACTACCTCCAGGCACTCACCCGCTTCCGCAGCGCTACGACGCCAACCATCCGGGTCTTCTGCGTACCCGAAGCCGAAGTCCCGCAATCCGAGCCGTACGAGAGAGTCCTGCTCATGTTGGCGGTCGCTCTCATGGAACGCTTCGGGATCCAGGTGCGGGTGATACCGAAGCCGGAGTACGCGGAGGTGGACGGCGTGGCCCTGGTCCCCGGGCAGCGAGCCGTCGTGGCCAACTGGGTGCGGGTTCCGGGCGGGGCGCTCTGGGCCGCCGACAGCACGTCAACTCGGGGCGACCTGCGCACGTACGCGGCTGCGTTCGCCGACGCGCAGGGCAACGATGTCCTGTCGGGCGCCGAGGACTCGGCGAGCCGCCTGCGGGCGCTCTCGGGCTATCTGGGCCTGAACTGGGAGTGGTTGACGTCCCGATGCCGCTCGCTCGGTGAGTACGGTGTCGCCGGACTCGTTCGCCCGCGTAGCCGCCTGCTGACAGTGAACGCACTCGATGAGACCCTGCTCTTCCTCGGCAAGCTCGCGTCCGACCAATGAGACCTGTCCACGTCGCCTCCAGGCATGAAAGGCCCCTCGTGTCCTCCGCTGACCGTGCCCCGCACCGCTCCGTTCTCGTCCTGGCTCTCGGCGGCACCATCGCCATGACACCCACCGCCTCGGCGTCCGGGGTCACGCCTACTCTGACCGGCTCCGATCTAGTTGCCGCCGTACCTGGCCTCCAGGACATTGCGGTCACCGCGGAGGACTTCCGGAAACTGCCCGGTGCGTCCTTGACGAACAGCGACATCGTCGACTTGGTGGGCCGACTGGAGCATGCCAACCGTGAAGGCGTCGACGGGATCGTGGTCACCCAGGGCACCGACACCCTGGAGGAGACCGCGTTCCTGACCGACCTCTACTACTGGGGCAGCGCGCCGGTGGTCTTCACCGGGGCCATGCGCAGCGCCGCGTCAGCAGGTGCCGACGGCCCGGCGAACCTCCTGGCCGCCGTGCAAACAGCCACGTGCACAAGGGCACGGGAACATGGTGTCCTCGTCGTCCTGGGCGACGAGATCCACGCCGCCCGGCACGTCCGGAAGATGCACACCACCAGTCCGGCCGCCTTCAGTTCCCCGGCGACCGGCCCTCTCGGGCACCTCGTAGAGGGAACAGCACGGCTCCAGCACCCGCTGCAAAGGATCGGGCCCGTCTCGCTGCCGCTCAGCGCCCCATCCGAGGTGGAGGTCGTCACCGCGTCCCTGGGCAGCAGCGGAATCCTGCTGGAAGGGCTGGAGGGCAAGGTCTCCGGGCTGGTCGTGGCAGCCTTCGGCGTCGGCCACGTCCCCCAGACGTGGGTTCCACGGCTCGAATCGCTGGCGGCCTCGATGCCCGTCGTCCTCGCGTCACGCATCGGGACCGGGCCCGTCCTCACCTCGACCTACGCCTTCCCGGGCTCTGAGAGCGACCTGCTGTCCCGGGGCCTGATCGCCGCTGGCACGCTCGACCCGTACAAGGCCCGGCTACTCCTGATCGCCCACCTGGCCGCAGGAACACCGCGCCCGGAGATCGCCAAAGCCTTCCTCGACTACCGCTGATCCCCCACCACCAGCACGAAGGACGCCCCCGACGATGCGCTTCGCCCAGGTCCGTTCCGGCCGGCAGTTCGTTCTCGCCCTCGACCACGGGGAGGACCTCCTTGCCGGACTCACGCGGTTCTGTGAGGACCAGGGCATTCGGTCCGGATACATCCCGACGTTCGTCGGCGGGTTCCACTCGGCGCGCCTAGTGGGCTCCTGCGAGCCCCTCGCTGAGCCCGAGGCCCCGTTGTGGGAGGAGATCACCGTCCAGACAGTTGAGGCGCTCGGCGGCGGGACACTCGCGTGGGACTTGGAGAAAGACTGCCCGGCACCTCATATTCACGTCGCGGCTGGCATCAAGGGCGCGTCGGCCGACGGGCGGGTATCTCACCTGCTCGGCGCGAAGGTGCAGTTCATCTGCGAGATCCCCATCGTTGAAATCCTCGGCGACGCGGCGGGCCCGGCGCTGACCCGACGCCGCGATCCGAACCTGTACGACGTCCCCCTCCTTGGCTTCGGCACGGGCAGCTGAGGACGGAGAGCGCGATGCGCAGGGCGATCCGCTTCCCGAAGGTGGTCGAGGCTCGGCGCATGCGCGTCTACGAGACGTTCACGGTGCGCTTCGAGCGGGCTGCCAAGGAGGTAGCCCGGCTGGACGGTGACCCCACTCTCGCCTCCGTGTACGTCTCCCGCTCCACCTGGGACCGGTGGATGGTCGGGGACATCAAGGGGCTGCCGCGGCGCCCAACATGCCGGGTCCTGGAGCACCTGCTCGACGAGACGGCCGAGCAACTGTTCGGGCCAGCCGAGCCGAACGCCGACCAGCCGACGGAGACTCGGGCAGCGGCAAACGGCGAAGGCTCGCGGGGAAACGTCGGGTTGTCGCCGCACGTCGCCGCTATGGAGTCTTTCCGGCTCGCGGACCGCCAGCTCGGCGGCGGCCACGTCTACCGATCTGTGGTGCACTACCTCAACACGGCTGTCGCCCCGGCCCTCTTCAGCGCGGCGGACCAGCGTGAGAACGGCGAGGTGGTGTTCGGGGCGGCGGTCGTGCTCACAGAGATGGCGGCGTGGATGGCTCACGATGTCGGACGGGACGACCTGGCCTCCGGGCACTTTGACCGCGCGCTGCGTCTGGCGCAGAGCCTTGTAGACGTGACCGCAGGCGCGAACGTGCTGGCGGGCATGAGCCACCTGGCTCTGCAGACCAAGCAGGTGAACGCCGCCGCCGACCTCGCCCGCAGCGGCCTGGCACGACTTGCCGCCGGTCCCATGGTCCCGGCTCTCTCAGCCCGCCTCCACGCCATGGAGGCCCGCGCGCTCGCCCAGCTCAATGAGGGTCGCGACGCCCAGCGGGCTCTCGACTCAGCACGCGATGCCTTGGCACTTACGCATTCCGTTCCGGCTTCACATTGGGTGGCACCGTTCGACGAAGCAGCGCTGGCCAGCGAGGCAGCCTCCGCGCTGCTGGATCTCGGCGCGCTCGACGCCGCGGCCAAGGATGCGGAACGGGCACTGGCGCTACGCGACGCAAGCCGGGTCCGGAGCAAGGCGTTCGGGCAGGTCACGCTGGCGCGGGTCTTGCTGGCGCAAGAGCAGGTCGATGCGGCCTGCCAGATCGGTGTGGAGTTGCTGACCGCCTGTCAGTCGGTGACCTCTCTGCGGCTGAGTAGTCAACTCGACTCGTTGCAGTCTGAATTTGATCGGTACCGCCAGGTGCCCGAGGTCCGAGACCTGCTCTCGCGTATGGCTGCCACTGCTCAGCATCGTAGATTGCTGCTCGGCAGTCTCGCGCTACCGGAAGGCCCGCAGTGAACGATGCTCCCAGGCCGGGAGACCCCGGCCGCAACGCCTACCTGGCCGAAGGCAATGCCAAACAGGCCCGGAAGCGAGCGGCTGCCGATGCCTTGGTTCGAGACGGGGACGGTCGACTGCTTCTGGTGAACCCGACATACAAGGATGGGTGGGACCTTCCCGGGGGCATGGCCGAGGCCAACGAGCCCCCCGATGCCGCTCTTCGCCGGGAGCTCCGCGAAGAGCTCGACCTCGACATCACCAGCCTGCGGTTCCTGTGCGTCGACTGGGTCGAACCGCATGGCCCGTGGGACGACTACCTCGGCTTCGTCTTCGACGCCGGCGTGCTGTCGCCCGAAAAGGCCACCAAGCTGAAGCCCTACGACGAGGAAATCTCCGAGCACGGCTTCTTCGACGTCACTGAAGCGCTGCGTCTGCTGCCGGACCGGCAGCGTGTCCGAGCGCAGCAAGCCCTGCAGGTGCTCGACGACGGAATTCCGCGCTACCTCCGCAACGGGGTGCCCTGCTGAGCGGGAACGGCTGCGCGCCCGTCTCGGCTGGTCACCGTCGAGAAAGTGCGGTCCGCGATAGGACTCATCGTGCTTCGGATGCGGTGGAATACCTCCTCGATCACCGTCAACTCCTTGCTGCACAGGGGCTGGCCGAGAGAGTCGAAGTATCGGCCGACTTGTTGCCGATCGCCCACGCCGACAACCACCACGGCATTCTGCACCTGGTGGAGGATGAACCGTAAGGCCACCCGGAGAAGGGCATCAGCGGACGAGCCAAACCGGTTGGACAGGACTGCGAGCCCATGCGTGACAGCTGCTGTCTGCACCTCCGCTCGGTCGGCCGCCAGGCCCTCCGTCCGTGGGCGGCAGCCAGCAAGGACGCCATGGGCCAGTGGAGAGGCGATCAGCAGGCTGGCGCCGCGGCGTGCGGTGAATGCGCCGAGGTCCTCGCCGTCTCCGATGTCTGCCAGCGGGAGAAGGCCACTCGCCTGCGTCCAGACCACGTCAGGGCGGATCTGGTCGAAGAGGTCCAGGAAGCGGCGGATAAAGCGGACCGAGGAATGGCCATCCGGGCCGCGCAGACCGATCGCTCGTATCTGGCCGAGATCCCGTAGCACGTGCATCTGCTCGACGACTGGGCCGAGGTAGCGGTCGCCGTTTCCGAAGTCGTACGACTCAAGGGTATAGACGGCGAGTTCGTCGAGGTAGAGGTTCTCCAGAGTCTGTTCGAGCTGGTGCCGCACACGAGGGCCGGCGTACGGGTGGGGAGCGGAGCTGCAGACCCGGCCGACGGTGCTGGACACCTGCACATTGTGACCCGGGTTCTCCTTGAGGATCTTGCCGATGAGCCGCTCGGCGTGGCCATACCGGTGGCTGTCTGCCGTGTCGATGAGGTTCACACCGGACTCCACGGCGCGGCGCAGCCCGCCGAGCAGTTGCGCGTCGTCCGGCTGAGCGGCGGTCGGAGCCCACCGAGAGGTGCCTGTACCAATACCCAGAGGGCTCAGTAGCAAGTCCCGGGCTACGGGGCGGTGGGAGAGGTCGTTCGGCAGCATCAGTATGTGTCACCCGCTCGATGCAGGAAGACCGCGACGATTCGTTTCCCCGTGTCGTCGTGCTGAACCCGCCAGGCACTCGCCAGCGCGTCCACCAGGAACAGACCTCTCCCGTTCACATCGTCGTCGGCGGCCCGCACCGGATTTCGTGGCACCGCTGCCGTGTCCTGGCCGCCGTCGCGGACCTGAATCACCGTTCCCCACGGGTACAGATCGAGAGAGATGCCGAGGGCCCCTCCAGCGTGCTCGATGGCGTTGCCAACCAGCTCGTCAGCCACCAGCACCACGTCGTCCTTGTACTCCTCGTCAGAGGTCTCCGGAAACGCGCTGCGGACTATGCGGCGGGCGGCGCTCTGCGGCTCGTCGAGGCCGCGAAGGTCGAGCGCGGCATGCTTCACAGGACCACCGGCGGCACGGCCTCGGCCGCGTGCCAAAGCGGTACTGGTGGGACCAAGCACGGGGATCACTCCTCGCTGCATTCACGATGCCCGGGGGAACGGACTGGCAAGTCCTGGTGAATACCGTCGCCCATCACTCAGCGATGGCGACAGCGAAAACGCCCCCCACTTCTCCCCACTTCGTGGCCGGGCACACGAGCCTCCCGAGACCGGACGACAGCCATAGAGGGCAGGGTCCGCATAAAAGTTCGGGATTTACGCAGTTCCCGCAGCACCGAGACCATCAACCAAGATGCCTTCTGCGCCCCGGTTCCGATCACGCCTTGAAGCCGACAGGAACCGCGAGAACGGCTCTTAGCTGGCAGAACGCCATAGGGGCACCCTTCAACCCCACCATCACGCCGCGAGCGCAGTTATCACCGTTCGAACGTTCCGGTCAAGCACTTCTAGCGAAGTGGGGTGAAGTGGGGACAGCGCGGCTGATCTCTAGCGACGGGCACTCACACAAGCCCTAGCGTGCCAACTGATGACCAAATCAACCGCTTTTGTCCGTGGAGTTAGCGGAGGGTGTGCGGTTCCCGACTACATCCGCCGACACCGAAGTGGGGAGAAGTGGGGGTCCGTTTTCGCTACCGGCAACACCCCCGAGGGGCAACGCTATTCACGGCTTCACACAACGCCAGGCACACGCCATTCGACTGGGCAGCACCTCCGCTCGCCCATCGCCCCCTAAGACCCAGGCGAGTTCGTACTGGTGGACTGCGGCCGCCACACAAGCACCACAATCAGCCACCGACCAATTACAAAGTGCAACGCAGGCATGTCGGACTCGCCCAGCCACACCCTTCAGAAGGAGGTTGTTGATGAGACGCCCCGCCTTCGAACTCTGCGTAGCTGAGAGCTCTTTCGAGGCTCAAATTCACCGTTGGCCCAATCACACCCAAGCCCAGTTGGCCTGATGTGAAGAGGAGTTGTGTCATGTGGCTTCCGCTGCCTCCCGGTCGAGACGCCCGCCAGCGCGTTGCCGCGAACAGACAGGGTGGTGGCGGTACCGGACTCCGCACCGAGGCAGAACAGTCGCTCCCCGCTCCGGTAGCCACCGAGCCCCTCTGACCCACAATTCCCGGCCGCTACGGCAGCCCCGATACCGCCCCCGATCTGCGGGGCTCACGGAGATCCACACGATGAAACGGCTTCCGCGCATCGAGCAGTACGGCCTGATCGGCGACATGCAGACCAGCGCCCACGTCTGCGATGACGGTTCGATCGACTGGCTGTGCCTGCCCCGCTTCGACTCGCCGGCCCCGTTCCCGGCCCTGCTCGGTTCGGAGAAGCACGGGGCATGGCGCATAGCCCCCGCCGCCGCCTTCCAGGAGGGCTCCGCAGCAAGCGTCGAGCGGCGCTATGTCGGCGAGTCCCTCGTGCTGGAGACGGTGTGGACGACCTCCTCCGGCAGCGTGACGGTCACCGACTTCATGCCGCCACGCAACGGAGCGCCGCAGGTGATCCGGATCGTGGAAGGCACGACCGGTCAGGTCTTCATGGTGTCCGCGCTGCGCGCCCGCCCAGGCTACGGCCGAATCAGTCCGTGGGGCCACGAGGTGGGCGGGCGCATAGTGGCCGAGGGCGGCGAGGACGCGCTGTGGCTGGACACGGCCACTGAGCAGCGGGAGAAGAACGGGGCTATCGTCGGCTCCTTCACGGTCACCGCAGGCGACAGCGTGGCCTTCGTGCTGAGCTGGAGCCCTTCCCACGGCAGCCCGCCCGAGATCCCAGAGCCCGAAGCCGCGCTGGAGGCGACCCTGGCGTTCTGGGAGGACTGGACGAGCCAGTGCACCTACACCGGGCCCTACCGCGACGCCGTCCTCCGCTCGCTCATCACCCTGAAGGCGATGACGTACGCGCCCAGCGGGGGCATCGTCGCCGCGCCGACCACATCGCTGCCCGAGGAACTCGGGGGCGAACGGAACTGGGACTACCGCTACACCTGGCTGCGCGATGCCTCCACCACCTTGGCCGCACTGCTCGGGTCCGGCATCCGCCAGGAGGCCGGCTCCTTCCGCCGGTGGCTCCTGCGGGCGGTGGCCGGCGATCCGGAGAACCTGCAGATCATGTACGGCATCACCGGCCAGCGGGACCTGTCGGAGCGGGAGCTGGGTTGGCTGCCCGGATACGAGAACTCCGCACCGGTCCGGATCGGCAACCGCGCGGCCGACCAAGTGCAGCTCGATGTCTACGGCTACGTGATCGAGACCCTCTACCTCGCGCACGAGAGCGGCGTCGCCCACTGCGGCGACACTGCGGTCCTCCACCAGCGACTCGTTGAACACCTCGCCGAGCGGTGGCAGATGCCCGACGAAGGGATCTGGGAAGTCCGCGGAAAGCGACGGCACTTCGTCCACTCCAAGATCATGACCTGGGTGGCCGTCGACCGCACCATCCGCCTGATCGAGGCCGGCGCCATGGAAGCCGACATGTTCGCACTGATCGAGCTGCGCGAGGCCATCCACCGCGACGTGTGCACCCGTGGCTTCGACGCCGAGCGCAACACCTTCACCCAGTCCTACGGATCGCAGGAGGTTGATGCCGCCCTGCTGCTGATCCCCCGGGTGGGCTTCCTGCCACCGGACGACCCGCGCGTGGTCGGAACGGTGGAAGCGGTCCGCCGGGAACTGTCCACCCCCGAGGGCTTCGTGCACCGGTACCGGACCACCGGGAAGCGCACCGGGCTCGACGGCCTGACCGGTAACGACGGGACCTTCCTCCTCTGCTCGTTCATGATGGTCGACGCGCTCGCCCTGACCGGCCGCCTGGACGAAGCCCACGCCCTGTTCGAGCGGCTGCTGGCCCTGCGCACCGACCTCGGCCTGCTCGCCGAGGAGTACGACCCCACCAGCGGGCGGCAGCTGGGCAACTTCCCGCAGGCGTACAGCCACATCGGGGTCATCGGATCCGCGCTCCTGCTGCAGCAGCTTGGCGCGAGTGCGCCTACGGCCGACGCGGACGTCCTCGTGGCGGCGAGTGCCCGATGAACACGCCCGCCATCACCACGCTCGTCCTGCTCGCCCTCGCGGCCGTCATCGCCTCGGCAATGGTCTGGGTCACCCGTCGCCGCTGGCTCGCGGCACGGCACCAAGCACATCTGCTGACCCGAGAACAGCAGGCCATCGAGCAGGCCCTGGATCGGCTGGTCCACGAGGTGCTGCCGCAGATCCACACGGCCGGCGGCCGGGTTGCTCCGCCTGTTCTGCCGCCGGAGTTGACCGGCACCGCGGTCGGCGAGCGGCTGGAGCTCGTGGCCAAGGCCACTGCCGGCCTCGCCCAGGCCATCGTCCGTGACATCCGGTACGCCGCGCACCAGGAGATCGAACAGGTCAAGACACATGGGGCGGAGGAGCTGCGCCGTTCGCATACCGACGCG
Source organism: Streptomyces sp. NPDC026538 (assembly GCF_055567535.1). Lineage (NCBI taxonomy): Bacteria > Bacillati > Actinomycetota > Actinomycetes > Kitasatosporales > Streptomycetaceae > Streptomyces > Streptomyces sp. NPDC026538. The sequence goes on along the minus strand of NZ_JBVHQG010000023.1, from coordinate 15,483 downwards.
CAGGCCGAGATCGCCCGCGTGCAGGCGAACGCCGTGCGATCGACCGAGGCTGCGGTGCGCAGTGTGTCGTCGGCGCTGGTGGGTATGGCCGCCCGGACCAGCCGCAGGGTCAGCGAGGGGGTCCGGGCGCACCAGGACGACGCCGCCTTCGAGACGCTGACCGGGATCGACCGCACCGTCCAGCAGACGCTGCTGGTCGCACAGGGCTGGACCGTCCTGGCCGGCGGCAAGCTGACCCGACACTGGACCACCACGACCCTGACCGATGTGGTGCGGGCCGCGATGGGCTATGTCGAGGACTACCAACGCGTGGCACCGCAGGAGCTGCCCCTCGCGGTGAAGACCCGTGTCGTCGGGCCCGTGGTGCACACTCTCGCCCTCCTGCTGGACAACGCGCTGCGTTTCTCCCCGCCGATATCCCGTGTCCACGTCTCCTTCGAGCAGGGCCACCACGGGGTCACCGTCATCGTGGACGACAGCGGCCTGCAGATGACGCCTGAACAGCTCGACGAGGCCCGGGACGTCCTCTCCGGCCAGCGGAGCGACGACATCACACATCTCGGCGCCCTTCCCAAGACCGGCTTTCGGGTGGCCGCTGCTCTCGCGCGCGACTACGGCTTCCGGGTCGACGTCCAGGCGCCCAACGCGCTGCTGGGCACCCGCGCGCTCCTCACCCTGCCCGAGGACCTCCTCACCACCCTGGCCGAGGCGGCACCCGCTGCCGTACCAACCGCGCACAGCGTCCCGCAGGGCACGCTCGCACCCGTGCCGGAGAGCCGCCTGGCACTGGCCCCGCCCGTGCAAGAACCGCAGCCCGTCCCCGTCCCTGCGCACCCGCCGGCAGACGAGCGCCTCGATGATCCAGCCGCGGCCGGCACTACGGCCAGCGGGCTGACACGGCGCAACCGGCGCGGCACCCCGGCACCTGCTCCCGCCCGCCGCCCGGTCAACGCGGAGCCGGGACGCGCGAGCGTGATCGCCTCCTGGGCCCGCGGCACCCAGGCGGCACGCGCCGAACCTGACGCCGCCCCCTCCCTGACCCCTGACAAGCAAGGACACGAGGCATGAGCGAGAAGAACATCGGCTGGCTTCTGGAGCGCCTGGAGGAGACCGACGGCGTGGAGTACGCCGTGCTGGTCGCGGCCGACGGCATGAGCCCGGACTACACTCCCCGCCTCCAGCGGGAGCCGGCGGAGAAGATCGCCGCAATCACCTCGACGCTGTGGGCGGCGTCGCGGGCCTTCGACCGCGAGACGGGCGGCGGAGGCGTGCGCCAGTTCGTCATGGAGTCGGTCGACCACATCTCCCTGCTCATCCCGGCCGGCCAGAACACGATGCTCGCCGTCCGTACCAGCAGCCCCCACGTCGACGTCGGTGTGATCAGCGAGGCCGCCCTGCGGCTGGCGGGCAGCGTGGGCGACCAGTTGGGTGTCAAGACCCGGGTGACCAGCGGCGTGGAAGCCTCACCGGCATGAGCAGGCCGCGGCCAGATCCCGACCTGGTCAGGCCCTACGTCCGCACGGGCGGACGTACCCGCCCCGGCACGGACGTGCGCCTGGAGAGCGTGGTCTTCGCCGCGACCGGCACCCACCCCGGACTCCATGCCGACGGACGCCGCCTGCTGGCTCTGTTCGCCGGCGCCCGCGGCGGCGGTCTGGCCGTCGCGGAGATCGCCTCCGAACTCGCCCTGCCGCCCTCGACCACCCGCATCCTCGTCGCCGATCTCATCGGACTCGGGCTGATGACCCTCGCCCAGGGCCACGACGCCGAACGCCCTCCCGCCTCACTGATCGAAAGGGTCCTTCATGGCCTCCGCCGTCACGCCTGACCGGTTCGTCGCGCCAACGGTGACGGCGACCGCGAAGATCGTGGTCGCCGGAGCCTTCGGCGTGGGCAAGACGACCTTCGTCGGCAGCGTCTCCGAAGTGCCGCCCGTCCACATGGAAGAGACCATCACCCAGGCCAGCGCTCTGGTCGACGAACTGGATCGCACGCCGGAGAAGTCCACCACCACCATCGGCGTCGACTTCGGGCGCAAGCACCTCGGCGACGACTTGGTGCTGTACCTGTTCGGCACCCCGGGCCAGGCCCGGTTCCGGTTCCTGTGGGAGGAGCTGATCGTCGGCGCCCTCGGCGCCCTGGTCCTGGTCGACCCCCGCGACCTCGATGCCTCCCACGAGATCCTCACCCTCCTCGAAGAGGCCGAAGTGGCGTACGCGGTCGCGGTCAACGAGTTCGACGGTGCACCCTGCTATCCGCTCGCCGAGATCCACGAGGCGCTCGCCCTGGGCGGACACACCCCGCTGACCGTGTGCGACGCCCGCCAGCGGGCGTCGTGCATGCAGGCCCTGATCCAGCTCACCGAATACCTCGCACGTCTGGAGCCCCGACCGTGAGCACAGCACCCCCTCGCATCTCCCTGTACGAGCCGGACTTCGCCCAAGACCCGCACGCCTTCTACCAGCGGATGCGCGAGCAGTTCGGTCCCCTGGTCCCGGTGGACCTGGCGCCCGGAGTGCCCGCCACACTGGTCGTCGGCTACGAAGCGGCCCGCCGTATCCTCGGCGACCCACAGCGCTTCCCCGCCGACCCGCGCAGGTGGCAGGTCACCGTCCCGGACACCTGCCCGATTCGGCCGATGATGGAGTACCGACCCAACGCCCTGCGCTCCGCCGGCGCCGAGCACGCCCGCTACCGGGCCGCGAACACCGCCGCGTTGCAGGCCGTCGACCAGCACGCGCTGCGCGATCACGTCGAGCAGGTCGCTGCCCAGACCATCAGCGCCTTCGCAGCCGAGGGAAAGGCCGACCTGCTGGCCCAGTACGCCTGGCCGCTCGCCTTCCAGACGCTCAGCCACCTGCTCGGCTGCCCCGACGAAGTCGGGCGGCGGATCGCGGACGGCATGTCCAAGATCTTCGACGGGGTCAACGCCTCCATCGGCAACCAGATCCTCGCCCAGGCCGTCACCGACCTCGTCTCCCTGCGCCGGGCGCATCCCGGCGACGACGTGACCAGCAGGCTCCTCGTCCACGTCGCGCGGCTGAACGACACCGAGATGGGCCAACAGCTCATCACCCTCTACGGCGCGGGCATCGAACCGCTGACCAACCTGATCACCAACACGCTCCTGGAGATGCTCACCAACCCTGACTTCTCCGGGGATCTGCACGCCGGCGATGCCTCAGTCCGCGAAGCCCTGGACACGGTCCTGTACCGCGACCCTCCGCTGGCGAACTTCTCCATGAGCTACCCGCCCCGGCCGGCCGACATCGGCGGCTACCTGCTCCCGGCCGACGAGCCGGTGGTCATCAGCTACGCCGCCTGCAACAACGACCCCGACCTCGGCGGGCGCGCGCCGCTGGGCAACCGCGCCCACCTCGCGTGGGGCGCCGGCCCGCACAGCTGCCCGGCCAGCTCGCACGCCTACCTCATCGCCGAGGCAGCCATCCTCCACGTCCTCGACGCCCTGCCCGAGATGGACCTCGCCACCCGCCGCGAGGACCTCACCTGGCGCCCCGGCCCCTTCCACCGCTCCCTGGTGACCCTGCCGGTCACCTTCCCCACCAGCTGAGAGAGACCCCGACGTGCCCGAACAGCAGATACTCTTCCTCGACCCCACCGGCAGCGACCCGGACGCCGAACACCAGGCCCTGCGCGAGCGCGGCCCCGCCACCCTCGTGGACATCCTCGGCGTGCGCGCCTGGTCCGTCTCCGACCCGGCCCTCCTCAAGCAGCTGCTCACCAGCAAGGACGTCTCCAAGAACGGCCGCGCCCACTGGCCGGCCTTCGCCGAGACCGTCCCCACCTGGCCGCTGGCCCTGTGGGTCGCGGTGGAGAACATGTTCACCGCCTACGGCGCGAACCACAGCCGCCTGCGCCGCATGGTCGCCCCCGCCCTCTCCGCCCGCCGCACCGCCGCCCTCCAGACGAGCATCGAGACCCTGGTCACCGGCCTGCTCGACGGTCTCGACGCCCTCCCGGCCGGGGACAGCGTCGATCTGCGCGAGCACCTCGCCTACCCGCTGCCGATCGCCGTCATCGGACAGCTCATGGGCGTCCCCACCGACCAGCGCGCCGAGTTCCGCACCGTGGTCGACAACGTGTTCGCCACCCACCTCACCGCCAAGGGACAGGCGGCCAACGCCACCGCCCTCTACCGCCTGCTGGACGCCCTGATCGCCACCAGGCGGACCACGCCCGGCGAGGACATGACCTCGCTGCTGATCGCCACCCGCGACGAGGAAGGCGACGGTTCCGCCCTCAGCGACGCCGAACTGCGCGACACGCTCCTGCTGATGATCAGCGCCGGGTACGAGACCACCGTCAACGTCATCGACCAGGCCCTCACCACCCTGCTGTCCGACCCGCGCCAGCTCGCCCACATCCGGGACGGACGGTGCACCTGGCAGGACATCGTCGAAGAGACCCTGCGGCATGAGCCCGCGGTCAAGCACCTGCCCCTGCGCTACGCCCTCACCGACATCCCGCTCCCCGACGGGCAGACCATCCAATCCGGCGACGCCATCCTCGCCTCCTACGCCGCCGCCAACCGGCACCCCGGCCTGCACCACGACGCCGACCAGTTCGACGCCACCCGGATCAGCAAGGAACACCTCGCCTTCGGGCACGGCGTCCACTTCTGCCTCGGCGCACCGCTGGTCCGCCTTGAAGTCGCCATCGTCCTGCGCCTGTTCTTCGAGCGCTTCCCCGACGCCCAGCTCGCCACCCGGCGCGAGGACCTACAGCGCCTGCCGAGCCTCATCAGCAACGGACACACCAGCGTCCCCGTCCTGCTGCGCCCCACGACGACCGACTGACCGGCCCTCAACGAGGAAACCTGCCATGACCGCCCTCACCCCAACACAGCCCCTCACCCCGTCCGAACGGCGCATCGCCCAACACGTGATCAAGGGCTTGGATGCCCGCGAGATCGCAGCCGCCACCCAGCTCAAGCCGAACACCGTCCGCTCCACGCTGCGCGCCGTGCGCTGGAAGCTGGCCTGCCCCGAACGCTGCTCCCTCGCCGTCGTCGCCCACCGCCTCCTCGACTCCGGGCAGATCACCGCCCCGACACCGCCGCGGTCCGCTCCGGATCTCAGCCCCGAGCAGATCAGCCTGCTCAAGGCCGCCGCCGAGCACACCCTGCCCCGCGACATCGCCCTCGCCGCCGGCCTCGCCCCGGCCGACCTGCGCACCGCCCTCGGCCAACTCCTCGCTGCCACAAGGGCACAGGACACCACCGCACTGGTGGTGCTGGCGCACAGCTGGGAGTTGCTGCCGGCCGAGCAAGCCGCCCACGCGACGCGAAGCGGGGCAAGCCAGTGACCCGGCCCACGACCCCCACGGCCAGCGAGGATCGCTCCGCCCCCGTCCCGTTCACGCCGACACCGCCGACCGCCATCTACGAGATGCGCATGCTGCGCACCGCAGCCGAGCGCGAGGAAGCCGCCGCCCTCGTCCAGGACCGCCAGCGCTGGCTCAGCCTGCACGGCCTGCCCGTACCCGCCCGCGCCGACATCCCGGCACTCTTCCGCAAGGCGCAGACCGTGTCCGCCGGGCTGTTCGAGGACGGGAGGCTGCTGGCCTGCATGGTCCCCGAGCACGACCCCCACCTCGGATGGGGCCAGGGCCCGTGCCTCTTCCTGGGCTGCCTCCACACCCTGCCCGGCCAGTCCGACAACATCACCCTCCTGATCACCCTGTGGGCATCCGACTTCGCCGCCCGACTCGACCTCCACGTCGTACGAGCCGAAACCCTGGCCCGCCACGCCCTCGAAGCCGAACCCCTCGCTGCCCTCCTGCATCGACTCACCGACACCGGCTGGGACGTGCGCGGATCCGGCCCCGGACGCGACGGCGATCGAGTCGCCCGCCTCGAACTCCCCGCCGAGCCCCGCCCCGGGCTCCGCGCACTGATCAGCTGCCAGGTCCACGTGCCTCAGCCGGCCCCGGACGATCGGAGCAACGCGTGACAACCGCCGAACCGCAGCGGCCCGACCTCGCCCGCGAGCTGATCACCCGCGCCACGGAATCGGCCGCTCACCGGGCCAGACGGGTGCGCGACCAGCTCGACGCCGTCCAACTCGGACAGGGCCGGCACACCGACCACGCCAACACCAAGGTGCTGCGCCGCATCCTGGCCGACCACGACTGGCCCGGCCACCGCCTCGTCGGCCCCGACGCGGCCCGTGCCGCGTGGAGCATCGCCCTGCACAGCGACGACGAACCCGACTTCCAGCGCGCCGCCGCCACCCTCCTCGGGCGTGCAGTCCAGGCTGGCGACGCGCTGGTCCAGCACTGGGCGCACCTGCACGACCGCGCCCTCATCACCAGCGGGCGCGACCAGGAGTACGGCACCCAGCTCGTGCTGCGCGCCGACGGCATCGAGCTGTGCCCGCTGCGTGCGCCGGAGTCCGTCGACACACGCAGAGCCGCCGTGGGTCTACCGCCGATCGCCATCGCACTGAAGGCGGTGCACCGCCGGTACACGCCTGACGGCTCTGCCGATGAAACCCCGACCGTCGTCCTCGCGGGGCCGCGTAAAGAAGCGCAGCCCGCAGCAGCCTGACGGCACGACACCCCCTTCCGGACGCGCGACCCTCAGGCGACTTCGCCGCCCATCGCCGTCCGGCAGCAGACCCCGGGGCCCGACCGGGCCTCGGCATCCCGCACCATCCATCACTCCTAGGAGGCATGCATGACCGCCATCCAGGCCGAGAGGCCGACCGCCCCCGCGCAGGCGGACCTCGTGAAGACCGACGACGACCCGTTCGGACTCGACATCACCTTCATCGAGGGCACGCCGGCGACCGAGACGGTCCTGATGTGCAGCACGGGTGACAACTGCGGCAGCTCCTGCCCCAGCGCCTGCACCACCTCGTAAGCCGGATCACCCGGCAATGCGGGCCGGCGGGGCTCTCCCTGTCCGGCCCGCCCGCCACGCAGAAGATGAGGAGAGCCCTGATGACACGGCACCGGCCCAGCCTGTACGAAGCGGCGGGGCAGGCCATGCTGCGCGCCGCGGTCCACACGACCGAGCCCGCCATGCCGCCCTGGCCGGCGACCACGGCGCCCGTGGATGAGTGGCGCGCGTGGCTGAGCACGGTGTGGTCCGACACCGACTTCCACCACACCGTGTCGCAGGCGAGCCTTCACCTTGCGCATCAGGTACAGGCCATCATCGACGGCCGCACACCGAAGGTGCGCCGGATGCGGCGGGCGGCGCTGTCCACCGCCCGCTACGCGATCCGCTACGCCCGCCGCTCCACCCCTTATGGCCTGTTCGCCGGCGTCGCCCCGCTCGGCTTCGCCCAGACCACGTCCGTTCGCATCGGCGACGAGCACCAGGCCGTGACCCGCCCCGAGCCGGTCAGGCTCGATGAGGTGCTCAGCGCGTGGGAGAGCGACGCTGCGCGCATGGCCGACGCCGAGGTCTGCGTCAACACCCTGATCTATCAGCGCGACCAGCACATCCACGTGCCCTCCGAGGGCGACGCCGAGTTCCGTCTCGCTCTGAGCCCCGCACTGCGTCTCGTACTCGGCCTGGCCCGATCGCCGATCGGGTACCGCCAGTTGTCGGACAAGCTGGCCGCGGAGTTCCCCGCCGTGAGCGGTACCGCGCGCAACCGGCTGCTGGGTGAACTGCTGCGGGTGCGGCTGCTGCGCTCCTCGCTGCGCGCGCCCGCCACCGTCGCCGACCCCACCGACGTCTTGCCGCCCGCGGCGCGCGCTCAGGCCGCCGACCTGCGGACAGCGTGCGACCTGCGGCTGGACGCCGACGTGCGGCTGCCCGAGCAGGTGCTGACCGAAGTGGAGACCGCCGCGACCGTCCTGGCCCGCCTGGTCACCCATCCGACCGGGACACCGACCTGGCGGCGGTGGATCGAACAGTTCTCCGAGCGCTACGGCGAGAACACCGCAATGCCGGTGGAAGCGGTGACGGACCCTGACCGGGGCGTGGGCTTCCCTGCAGGGTTTGTTACGGCTAGCGAACCGCCCCGGCCGATGTCCCGGCGTGACCGCCTGCTGCTGGAGCTGGCTGGCACCGCCGCCGCCGAAGGCAGCCGCATCGTTACGGTGACCGGGGCGATGATCGAGGAACTGGAAGCAGCAGCGGGCGACAAGCCCCGCGATCTGGCTCCCCACCTCGAACTGGCCGCACAGGTCCACGCCGCCTCTGTTCCGGCCCTGGACCGGGGCGACTTCCGGCTGCGCGTGCTGACCGTCTCCCGCTCGGCCGGGTCGATGACCGGCCGGTTCTGGCACCTGTTCCCCGGCACCGAGACGGCCTACACGAACCTGCCCACCGTCGACCCGGAGGCGGAAACCGCGCAACTCTCCTTCCCCGCCGGGCGAGTGCCAGCCGACCTGCTCACCCGCGCGCCCCAGGCCCTGCCCCGGATCGTCAGCGTCGGCGAATTCCGCCGCCCCAGCCCGCACGTCCTCCTTCCCCGCGACCTCGCGATCACCGTCACCGATGGTCGGCCCCGGCTGGTGGAGTCCGCGACGGGCAAGCGACTGGAGCTGCTGGCCCCCACCGCGATCAACTTCCTGTGGAACCACTACACCCCGCCGATGGCCCGCTTCCTCGGCGAGATCAGCCGGGCCGTGTCCCCGCAGGTGACCTGGTTCGACTGGGGCGCCGCCTGGACCCTGCCCTTCACCCCAGCCCTCACCTACCGGCGCACCATCCTCACCGCCGCCCGGTGGAAGATCCGCAGCCGCTCCCTGCCCGCCCGCACCGCCCCACTCCAGCAGTGGGCGGACCAACTCCACGCCTGGCGTGCCCGGTTCCGGGTGCCCGAGCGGGTTCTGCTCGCCGAGGACGACCAGCAGCTGCCCCTCGACCTCACTCGCGACGTCGACCTGGACCTCCTGCGCGCGCACCTGGACGCCAGCCCCTTCGGCATCGCCACCCTGTACGACGCACCCCCGCCGGACGCCGACGGGTGGATCGGCGGCCGGGCCCACAGCATCGTCGTGCCCCTGGCCAGGCGCTCATGACCACGACGACCGTGCCCCGTACGCAGGACCTGTCCGAGGGCGCCCTGGGGATGGCCCTGCTCGACATCGAGCGCAGGGACCTTTCCACCGCCCGCCGCCACCTCGCCCAGGCCACCGTCCGGGGGGTGAGCATCGGCAGCAACGCCAGCCTCTTTCACGGTGCCCCCGCCCTGGAGTTCGTCCTGGCCCGCGCCCACGGGGCCGGCGACGACGTCCGCGCGGCCGTCGACCGCGTCGTGGATGCCCGGCTCGCCGCCGCCCACCGCCGTCAGGCGGCCGACGTTCTGCCCCGCCTCGCCGAATGGGACCTCATCCGCGGTCTGACCGGGCTCGCCGCCTTGCTGCTGTCCCGCCGCCCGATCGCGCCCCGGCTGCCCGACGTTCTTGCCTGCCTCGTCGCGCTCGCTCACCCCGTCCGTTGTGACGGACGGATGCTGCCCGGGTGGTGGTCGTCGGTCGGCCCTGACGGGAAGGAGATGGCCGGCGGGCACGGCAACAACGGCATGGCCCACGGAATCGCGGGGCCCCTGTCAGTGCTCTCCCTCGCCCTGCGCGCTGGAGTCAGCGTCCCCGGCCAGGAGGAGGCGGTCGGCACGTTCGCGACCTGGCTCGACCGGCACGGCGCCCACTACTGGTCCACCGCAGCGCACTTGGAGGCCGACCAGCCGCCCGCAGCGGATTCGGCTCGCCAGTCCTGGTGCTACGGCCAGCCCGGCATCGCCCGCTCCCAGCAGCTCGCCGCGCTCGCCCTCGGTGACTCCGCCCGTCGCCGGGCGGCCGAGGACACCGTCGAGACCATCCTGACCGACCCGCTGCGGCTTGCCCGCATCACCGACTCGACCCTCTGCCACGGGTGGGCTGGGCTGCTGATGCTCACCCGCGCGGTCGCCGCCGACAGCCCCGCACCCGCACGCTTCACCCCGATCATCCAGGACCTGCGCCGACGACTGGCCGACGACTGGGAGCGCCTACCGAAACCCGGCTTCATGGAAGGCCGCGCCGGCGCCCAACTTGCCCTGAACGCCGCCGACACCACCGGCTGGACTCGTGTCCTCCTGCTCACCTGACCCTCTCCCCCGCCGCCTCGCAAGGAGTTTCCTGCCCATGACCTTCGACGACGAGAACCTGCCGATCCCCCCGGACACATCCTGGTGGCACGCATCCGTGGCCTTCCCCGACCCGCACACGGACGCTGCCCGGGCCCTGGCGACCGCGCTGGCCGGGCGCCGCTTCCACTTCCTGCGCAAAGACGTCGGCGTGCGCCTGCGCACCGAACAGCCCGCCACCGGCCTGCTGGACCAGCTCGTCGCCGACCGCGTGATCACCGGCTGGATGGACGGGATCTACGAACCGGAGACCCATGCCTTCGGCGGCTCCGAAGGCATGGAGGTCGCGCACGACGTGTTCTGCGCCGACAGCCCGGCCGCGCTCGCCGAGACCGGCGCCCCCGGCGCCCGCGAGCGCAGCGTGATGCTGCTGTCCGCCATGATCCGCGAAGCAGGACTGGACCCGTTCGAAGCCGGAGACGTGTACGCCCGGTGGGCCGCCCTGCGGCCCCCCGTCACCCCGCCCCAGGGGCCCGCTCTGGAGAAAGCCTTCGCCGCGATGCGGCGGCTGATGAACGCGGACGCCGCCCGGCGCCCCGACGCGGAGGCGGGCTGGGACGAGCGCGTCGCCGCATTCGAGGACGCCGGCCGCCGCCTGCGTCGGCTCGCCGCCGACGGCCGGCTGATACGCGGAATCCGGGGCGTCATCGCCCATCACGCGATCTTCGCGTTCAACCGCGCCGGGGTGCCTGCAGACGCGCAGGCCGCCACCGCGTGGCTCGGCCGTCACGTCGCCTTCTCCACCGGAGAAGGAGCGGACGTGTCTACCCGCAAGTCCGTCCTGGCGGACCCCAGCCTCCCTCGAATGGAGACCACCGTGACACCCGTAACCGACCCCAACCAGCTGCGCGAAACCCTCGCCCGGCGGCTCGTCGACAGCGGCCACCTGCGCAGCCAGGCGGCCATCGACGCCTTCCGCACCACCGACCGACACGCCTTCCTGCCCGGCGTCGACCTGGAGATCGCGTACAAGGAGGACGCCGTCCCGATCAAGCACGACGAGCACGGAGAGATGATCTCCTGTATCTCCGCGCCGTCCATCGTCGCCACCCAGCTCGAACAGCTCGGCGCCCAGCCCGGCCACAAGGTCCTGGAAGCCGGCGCCGCCACCGGCTACAACGCCGCGCTCCTCGGCAAGATCGTCTCCCCTGGCGGACAGGTGTGGACCCTCGACGTGGACCAGGACCTCGTCGCTGGCGCGAACAAGAACCTCGACGATGTCGGCGTCGACAACGCCACCGCGGTCATGGCCGACGGCGCAGCCGGGCTGCCCGAGCATGCCCCCTACGACCGGATCATCTTCACCGTCGGCGCCGGCGACGTCCCCGTGAAAATCCTCGACCAACTCGCCCCCAACGGACGACTCGTGCTGCCGATGCGTATCCGCGGCAGCGTCTCCCGCTCCTTCGCTTTCGAACGCGACGGCGACACGTGGAAGACCGTCTCCTGCGAGATGGCCACCTTCGTCCCCCTACGCAAGGGCGTCTGCGACGACGTGTACACCCTCCTGCCCATGGCCGGGGAAGGCAACGTGCGTCTGGAGACCTTCAGCGAGCAGGACGTCGACCGCGACGCCCTGCGCTCCGTCCTCGACCACCAGCAGACCAAGCTCTACACCGGGGTGAAGTTCCGGCAGGGCTCGGCGTGGGAGTGGCTCTACCTGTACTTGGCCGCCGTCCTGCCCAACGGCCTCTCCCGCCTGCCGGGCCAGCGCCCCGGGTTCACCCCCCACTTCGGCTGGGGCTCCATGGCCGCTCTCGACGGCGGTTCGCTCGCGTACCTGACCATCCGCGAGGGCGAGGATGAGAAGGGCCGGTACTGGGAGGTCGGCGTGATCGGCCACGGCCAGGGCGGCGCCGACCTCGCCGACCGCGTCGTGAGTGAGATCCGCGCCTGGGACGCGACCGGCGGCAACGACGCCCCCGAGCCGGGCTTCCGGATGGCCGTCGCCGACTCCCGCGACCGGCTGACGGCGGATGACCCGCGCTTCATCATCGACAAGCCCTACAGCCGACTGGTCGTCGACTGGGCGCGAAAGAGCTGAGCCGATGATCCCCGCGATAGCCAGCCGCATCCCCCTGGTCCGCCGCACCAAGGCGCCCGCGCTCCCCTTGGAGGAGCGCATCAACCACCTCACCGGGCTGACCGTCGCGCCCGCAGGTGCGAGCCACCACGACCTGGTGGCTCGCACCTGCGGGGTCCTCAACTACGCCGCGCTCATCGCCTCCGACGTCGGCCTGCCCGACCTGGCCGAGGATCTGTGCTGGCGCCAGCACCAGGTCTTCGCCGACGCCGGACGCCTCAGCGGCCGGGTCGCCCTCATGTCGCTGATGCCGCTGGTCAACCTCTCCCGGCTGCAGGCCCGCGCCGGCCACGGCGAACTCGCCTACAGCTTGTTGCTCTGCCTCAACGACGCTGCCCGACACCGGAACAAGACCGACATCGACGGCCGCACCATCGACCTGTCTGCTCTGACCGGCACGGACGAGGACCACCGCACGGTGTGCCAGGAGCTGTACGTCACCCTGCTCGTGGACGGTGCCCGCGCCCTCGCCCGCATCGGCCGGTGGACTGAGGCGGCCGACGCCATGGCCCAGCACCGCGGCATCGGCAACCGCCTCCTTGACGGCCGCCAGATCAAGATCATGGCTCTCATGGAGCAGGGGCTGGACGGGCAGGCCCGCGACCTGATCGACACCACCCAGCCCATGGCCCCCTGGGAGACCGCCGTCGGCCAGCTCCTGCGCGTCCACTGCCGCCCCGCCGAGGCACGGCTGCCGAGGGCTGACCTCGACCAGGCCCAGCGCGCAGCCGCCTCGCTCCTGGCCGATCCCGAGCCCTCGACCGCCGTGTTCCAGACCCGGGCGGGCCTGGCCGCTTTGGAACTCAACGCCAACGGGCCGCAGTCGAGCGCGCTCCTCGAAGCTCTCGCCGAAGTGGCCCGTCTCGATGCCTACGCCGCGCGTGAAGTGCTGGACGACCCGTCTGCCCGAGCCATCCTCAGCACCAAGCGGGCATCTTCGCTCGGCTCGGTGGTCAGGGCCGCAGGTCTCGGTGCCGGCACCCTGCCCGCGGATCACCAGCGGTCTCTGTCGGAGTCTGTCGCCCTCGGCGAAGCCGAGCTGAAGCGACTTCTGCACGACGACAAGGCGGCACCAGGCAGTCCCCTGGCGGAAGTACCGCAAACCACATGAGTGATCGAACACAACATCACAGCCCGCCCTACCTGACCACAGAATTAGAGGGCTCGTGACCATCACCTGCCAGGTCACCCTCCTGTGGGCCCCCGGGCAGCCCCTGGAAGTCCGCAACTTCCAGCTCACCGAGCCGCAGCCCGGCGAGGTCCTGGTGCGCATCGCCGCCGCCGGGATCTGCGGCACCGGCCTCCACTTCGCCGTCGGCGCCTTCTCCTACCCCGCCCCCACCGTCCTCGGACACAAGGCCAGCGGCACCGTCGCAGCCATCGGTGCGGGCGTCACCACCGTGGCACCCGGGGACCGGGGCATCGTCTGCGACCAGACCTTCTGTGGCCAGTGCGCCGCCTGTCTCAGCGGCGCGTGGTCTACTGCACCGACCCGTCGGCCAAGCAGATCGGCATGGACGCCAACAGCTACCCTCACCGCGCGGCGGACGGGACCACCGAACTCCTCGACAAAGCCAAGGTCGAAGACCCGGTTCACTTCCAGCAGCGCACCATCGAGCGGGACGGCAAACGAGTCTCCGACACTCAGCCGAGCGAGATCCTTACCGGCGCCCCGGAAGCGGTCTTCAGCGACCTCGCCCACTACGTGGGCCCCGTCCTGCAGCAGAAGGACGCCCTGGCCGCCACCGGCAGCCTGCGACGCACGGACCAGGGCCCTCCACAGCGGATCGACTGGCTCCTCGGTACTCCCGACTGGAATCGAGCGCTCCTGGGCGTCGAGGTCATCGCCACCAAAGACGTACGACGGGTGACCGACCACGCTCTCGTCATCGCCCACTTCAGCCGCCCCGCGGTGCAACGGAGGCTGAGCACCGCCGTATGACAGGGACGAGGCACGGCAAAGAGGCTCGGCAACACCGCAGGTTTTGGGCACGGGCGCCCGTACCGCCGCCCCGTGCACGAACCGCGCTCTCCGCCGACGCCGCCGGAGTCCGACGTCGCGCCCGGCGTCTCGTGGGCCACGGGAGCATCGGTTCGCGGCGATTCGGCCACGGCCGACGCCCCCGCCGGTCCCGCAACGCCGGGGTGTGCGACCTACGTGCCCCGGAATTTCCACGGCACGGACGCGACTCAAACACGCGTGTTCGAAAGCGGTGGCCCGCTCGTTGTCCCGGTCATCATCAGTCATCCCCAATCCGGCCTGCGGGCCGCTCTGTTGGTGATGCGTGCTGGTAACCGCCGTCCGCGCCGGCCACCGGCACGTCCTCTCGTCCGGTCAACCTCAGGAGACTCCATGAACCCCACCCTCGCCACCACCCATCCTCTCCCTGGACAGCCCGGGGCCGTCCGGGCGACTGCTGCTCGATCCCTGGTGACGATGTGCGGCAGTGCCTCGGCCGCCATCGCGGATACATCACGCCCGGAACCGAGGTGGGGGGCATGAGCGCCACCACCCCGATTCCACCCGCACTGCGGGAATGGGCCCAGGCCATCGTCGGCCCCGTGTCCGAACGCAACGTCTCCCACAACCGTCCCAACTCCCGTGTGTGGGAACTGACCTATGACACCGGTCGGGCCTTCGCGAAGCTGTCCCCGAACCCGACGTCCTTCGGACGTGAGCCCGCGCCCTGCGTGAAGTGGCCCCCGGTCTAAGACCGCGTTTGAGATCTGGGTCGGTGGCCTCTCGGCGGGTGCTCTAGGCTCGGCCGGGTGATCTCCGACAAGTTCCCCATCGTCGGCGGCTTCAAGGAGTTGGAATAGGGCCGTCCGGACGGGCCGTCGATCCGGGCTGCTGTGCGAACGGCTGCGCCGCAGCATGAAGGCGATCTTGTTCAGTACCTGCGCGCCGGCACGACCTTGGTCGCCACGCCTTCGGCTGTGCCTGACGTGCTGAGCGAGACTGGCGCCCTCATCGGGGGGCTGCACCTACTCACGGATGGACACTGGCTGTGGTACTCCGACCTGGCCCACTATGTGTGGCGCTACCACGTGGAGCTCGACCCAGCGTTCATTGAGCACGCGCGTAGCAACAACTGGACTGTTCCGCAGGTGGGCGACCAGCATCTCGAAGCGATGGTGACGTTGCTCCTCGGGGACGAACACGGGCCAGACTGATGTTGCTGACCACGCCGCGCTATCAGGCCGAAGTTCGGGTCAACGGGCACCGACCCGCCCGGGAAGCAGGCCCCACCCGGGTCAGGCGGCGGACCATGATGCCGATCATCGCCCAGC
>NZ_JBVHQG010000022.1:0-43615 GCF_055567535.1 Streptomyces sp. NPDC026538 | reverse complement strand
GACGAGTTGGCCGCGTTCGAAGCGGGCTCCGGCACGGACGAGGGCGACGAGGTGGGGTGCGTTCACCGCCCGCCACCGCTGCTGGGCGGACTCGATGAGCTTGAAGACGACCTCGTCGTGCACCTGGACGGCCTGCGCGAACCGCTCCTCCTCCAGCAGGGCGTCGGAGTGGGCGTACGCCGTCTTGATGTCCTCGCGCAGCCGGGCGGGGACGGGCCCGGCTGGGCCCCCGGGAGGACGGCTGTCGGCGTCGAACCGCCGGGTGCGGGGGCTTGGGCTCGGGCGCGGGGAGCGAAAGGGTGACGGAACACGCCCGTCGGGTCGCCGCCGTGGCTGAGCTCCTCCAGGAGTTCGTAACGGTCGGAGATCGCCTCCTGCGGCACCTTGCCCCCGGTGCGGTGAAGAACAGCCAAGCCACGGTCAGGGGTTCAGTTTGACCGCCGCGTCGATCTACCGTCCAGGGCTCTCACGATGCGACAGGGGCAGGGTCGAAACGGTGGACGACGGGCAGGAGGGTGTGGCGGCGGGTCGGCCTGGCTCCGGCAGGACGTACTCAGCCCAGACGGTCTTGCCGGGGCCGCCCCGGTACGGGTGCCAGTTCCAGCGGTGGGCGAGGTGCTCCACCAGGAGCAGGCCGCGGCCGGTGTCGCGGAGGTCCGTGAGCGCCGCTACGACGGGTACGCCTTCGGTGCGGGTGTCGGTGACCTCGATCCGTACGGTCGTGGCGTCGCAGGCCACCGCGAGGTGGAAGTCGCGGCCGGAGACGCGGCCGTGCCGGACGGCGTTGGCGGCGAGCTCCGCGACGATCAGCGTCAGCGTGTGGTGCGTGTCGCAGTCGTAGGGGATGCCCCACGCGTCGAGCCGCTGCCCGGCAAGACGCCGGGCGAGCCGCGCGCCGCGCGGGGTCGAACTGAACCGCATGGCGAAGTGTCGTGCGGGGGCGGCGGGTTCGCCGGCGCGGAAGAGGGGAGCGATCTCACTGTTCATACCCTCAACGCTCCCGGCGGTTGCGTACCGTGACCAGTGGTGACGCACCGCCGCGTTCCGGTTGTACGTGAGGGAGTGAGGTCCGTACGAGGCAGGCCGCGCGGGATCGCTCGGACTGGAGCATGGGCGAGCGGGAAGGCGCCGGGCCCAGGGTGGAGGACGAGTCCGGATCGGGCCCGGTCACGGTGCTCGGGCGGCTGTTGAATCCTCCGCGGACCGGAGCGGGCTTTGCGCGGGCCGAGTTCGGCGCCGGGCCTCGAAAGGTGGCGTGATTTCGGCTGTGGTGAGGGTGGTTGCGCCTCAACTGTCCGCACCCGCATCGTGTCTCTGTCGGCCGGATTCGGCGACTGACTCGGAGCGCTCGCCCACATCCACGAACCGGCGGCTGGGCATCCAGGCCTTGCACGGTCGGCCGAGCCAGAAGAACGCACCCGCTCCTAAGGGCCGGGGGCCGACCGCCGGATCAGATCCAGGTCACTTGGCGAACGTAAACGCATTCATGCCGGGGAACGATGAGGTAGACGAAGAACCCGCTGTCGACATGCGCGGTATCTCCCTTCGGGCCCAGCCCTTCGTACGGTGTTCCGTCGAGGTAGAAGGCCGCAGCCGCTCGCACCAGCTCGTCAGCCCTTTTTCTCGACCTCGGCGACGAACGCCGGCGGCGCTCCGCCGATGACGTACGCCTCGCTGGGGTCGTACTCCCACCTCCACGTCACTCGGACACCGCCTGCGTCGCCGCGTCCTCGACGGCACGCAGCTCATCCATGGCGGATCGGAATGCGGGGTCGTCCTTGCTGCACGCTGCTACGCCCCCGGTGGTGGCGTAGCGTGACCAGGGGTGACGGGCCGTCGCGTGACGGTTGTACGCGACGGGGCGGCAGGTGTACGAGGCGCGAGGCGTGACCGGCTCGGGACGGGCGCGTTGGGCCGGGGAACCGGGCCGGGGAGGCGGTGGACGTTGGTGGAGTCGGTGGAGCAGGACGAGGGCGAGGGCGGGGGCGAGCGGGAGGACGCCGGGCCGAGGCCGGAGGACGAGCCGGGGTCGGGCGTGGTGACGGCGTTCGGGCGGCAGTTGAAGCTGCTGCGGGTACGGGCGGGCCTGGACCGGGCGGAGTTCGGGAAGCTCACGGGCTACGCGGCCCAGTCGATCGCGTCCTTCGAGCAGGGGCGGCGGATTCCCCCGCCCAGGTTCATCGACCGCGCGGACGAGGTGCTGGACGCCGGGGGCGTCCTCAAGGCGCTGAAGGAGGAGGTGGGGCGGGCGCAGTATCCGGCGTTTTTCCGGGACATGGCGCGGTTGGAGGCGGAGGCGGTTGAACTGTGCGTTTACGACACCCATGTGGTCAACGGGCTGTTGCAGACGGAGGAGTACACGCGGGCGTTGCTTGCCATGCGGCGCCCGCTGCTGGACGAGGAGACGATCGAACTGAGGGTGGCAGCGCGGCTCGCCCGGCAGACGATCTTCGATCGCTGGCCTGCGCCACTGCTCAGCTTCGTGCTCGAAGAGGCCGTGCTGCGTAAGCCACTCGGTGGGAAGGCAGTACTGCGTGGGCAGCTCGAACAGCTACTGCTCACCGGCCAGAAGCGCAATGTGGAGATCCAAGTCATGCCGCTCGACCGTGAGGACAGCGCAGGCGTCGACGGCCCCTTCACGATGATCACGCGAAAGGGCGGAGAGCAGTTCACGTACATGGAGGTCCAAGGACGCAGCAGCCTCCTGACAGACCGAGAAGAGGTACGTCTTGCCGCCGCACGCTATGGGATTATCCGATCTCAGGCTCTCACTCCGCGAGAGACCCTGGGATTCATCGAGAGGTTGCTGGGAGAGCTATGAACGCCGCAGAGAGCGCGGATGTCGCTCTGGAACTCGCCTGGTTCAAAAGCAGCTACAGCGGCGCCGAGGGCGGGCAGTGCGTGGAGATCGCAGCCGCCGTCGACGGCATACACATCCGGGACTCGAAAGTCCGATCCGGACCGGTTCTGGCGGTCGCCCCCCAGGCGTGGGCCGGGTTCGTCGGGCTGGCCGCCGACCAGACCATCTGAGCCTGGCATTCGTAACCCCCGAGGGGCCCAGTCGCACATGCGGCTGGGCCCACGTCTGCGGTCGTAATCCACTCACACGTCCCTCGGACACCGCCTGCGTCGCCATGTCCTCGACGGTACGCAGCTCGTCCATGGCGGACGGGCAATGCGGGGCCGTCCTTGCTGAGGCGAGTGCGCCTACGCTTGCATGGGCAGCGCGGGGAACACGATCACCGAGCCGTCCTTGTCGCGGGCAATCTCGATCGCCACGTCTGTCGTGCGGCTGTTGACCATGACGCCGTCGCCCAGCTTGCGAATCCGGTACGCCGCGCGCATCAGGCGATCGACTTCATCGGTCGTGAAGACGGGCCGCCAACCTTGCGGGCCTGCCAGCTCCAGCGCCGAAAGGTGTACCAGTACACCGGCGATACTCGACTCCAGTTCGTCGAGGCGCTGCTGATCGCGCTTGAGTGCGCGGGCGAAGTTCTCGAACAAGTTGGTAGTGTCGCACTGGGCATGCTCGACGGCCTGCAGGACGACGGCCCGCCGCTTCAGCGCAATGGCCAAGGCGGCGAGTTCGAGGTGGGCGCGGAACGTGCCGCCATGCTCGTCGACGCCGGGGAACGACTTGGTCAGCGTGCCGATCTCGACGGGCTTGCCGTCGGGCAGCTTGTCGAGTGCGCTCTGCCACTGGGCAAGGCGGCGGTCAGCGCGGCCCAGCGCCGTGTTGATGGCGTGCACTGCCGAGTCCAGTCCTAGCGAGATACCGAGTTTGCCCTGGTCGAGCAGAATGGCGGTGGCTTTGTCGATGGCATCGCGGCAGCCGTCGAGTTCGCTGTGCTCCTCTTCGAGCTTCTGTTCGTGCAGCTGCTCCAGCAGTTCGGTGATGTGTTCGATGGCCTGCTGGCGCTTGTGGTCGGCATGCGCGCTCACCCCTACGGCTACGGCCATGAGCACGAGCGGCGCGGCCACGGTGAGCGCCGCGCTGCCGGCGGCCGCGACGCCGGCTGTCGCACCGGCTCCGCCGACTGCGCCTGCTGCGGCCACTTTGCCGACTGGCACGAACGTCGCATTGGCGGCGATGCCCGTCGAGTTCATTAGTGCACTGTGGATGCCACCGGCCGCCGCCTTCGATGCCATCGGACGAACCATGCCCTGACCGAACTGGGCGGCAACCTTCGCCGGAACCACCATGCGATACAGGTTTTCGCCGGCGGCGGTCGCCCTGGCCGCAGTAAGGGAACTTCGCGTCGATTCCGCGATGAACTGTGACAGGTGCTGTGCCAGGGGACTCGCGGCGTCGAGCGTGATACCTCGGCTGCGGTCGAGCTTGTCGGGCAGCGGATGCACCTCCAGCGTGGCAATCGGGGCGTCGGCCAGTGCAGCCAGCACACCGCGCAGTTCAGCCAGGCGCTCAGCCGTCATCGGCCCGTCTCCGGTCAATGCGGGTGCCCGGACGTCACCGGTCGCCAGCGTCCACACCGGAACGAGTGCCTTGCGGTCTTCAGTCATCGTCTCCCCCTCTTTTCCCACAACAACCTATGTCTCATGTGGCGTGGAAGCAGGCCATGGAGGACTACCGGCCCTTTCTGTCGTACATAGATCTCGACCGCATGATCAGCGGCAAGCCCTCCGAGATGTACGACGCCATCGCCACGATCCTCGGGCTGCGGCATCTCAGCGCGGCGGACAGCCGGCTTCGCGCGGAGGAGAAGGTACTCGACGACGCGGCGAAGGCGGCGAAGGCCGAAGTCCCGGAACTCATGGACGCCCTGTACGCCCTGGAGGACGACGAGCGCGCGGTGCACGCCCTCCTGGCCATCGACACCCCGGGCAGCCCGGACTTCGACACCGTCGAGGAACTGGTGGCGGGACTGCCCGGCGACACCGACGAGGGGCTTCTCGCCGAGCTGCGGGCCGCGGTCGCCGTGCAGGGCCCCGACATGGAGCAGGTCGCCGCCGCGGTGGTCAGGCTGCGCAAGGCCCTCGCCGATGCCGAGGACGTGCGCGGCACGAGTGCCGAGGACGCCCACCAGCGCGCCGACCTCCTCGCCAGGGCTGTGGCCCACAACGACCGGCACCCCGACGCCTGCCCGGTCTGCGGAACGGACCGCGTCCTGGACGGGGAGTGGGCCGCGCGTGCCGCCGCGCAGATCGCCGTACTGCGGCAGGAAGCCAAGGCCGCCGACGACGCGCGCAGCGCACTGCGGTCGGCGGTGCGTGTCCTGCAGGATCTCGTGCACAGGCCCCAGCGGATCCCGGCCGCGTTGACCGACCCGTGGGACGCCTGGGCCGCCTGCCGCACGGTCAGCGATCCGGGTGAACTGGTCAGACGCGCCCACGAGGCCGCCGGGGCGTTGGCTGACGCTTGTGTGGCGGTCAGGGAGAACGCCGTAAGGGAGTTGGAGAAGCGGGACGAACGCTGGCGCCGCCTCGTCACCCTCCTGGCCGGCTGGCGGAGCGTGCCCGCGCCGCGAAGGAGCGCGATCCCCGGCTGAGAGACATCCGGCGGGCCCGTGCCTGGATCAAGGCGCTGAGCACCGAGCTGCGAGAGCGGCGGATGGAGGGCTTCGCCGAACAGTCACAGCGCATCTGGGAGAAGCTCCGCCAGGAGAGCAACATCGACCTCAACGGTGTGAGCCTGCGCGGCAGCGAGAAGGCCAACGTACGCAAGCTCGTCATGGACGTCTCCGTCGACGGCCAGGACGCGTCGGCGCTGGGTGTCATGAGCCAGGGCGAGCTCCACTCCCTCGCGCTGTCCCTGTTCCTGCCCCGCGCCGTCACGGCCGACAGCCCGGTCGGGTTCATCGTCATCGACGACCCGGTGCAGTCCATGGACCCCGCCAAGGTCAACGGGCTCGCTCAGGTCCTGCACGAACTCGGCAAGCACCGACAGGTCGTCGTGTTCACCCACGACACCCGGCTCCAGCGGGCTCCGTCGAGAACTCCCCCTTGGAGCTGCCGGTGGCGTGCAGGATGTGCACCAGGCTGTAGAGCTGGTCGTAGTCGAGGCTTCCGACGTTGTGGGACAGGGCCTGCTGCCATGTGTTCCGGTCCACATGCGGCTCTTTGCCGGCCGACTTCTGGAGCAGTACGTAGTTGTACGTGTCCTCCAGCAGGCCGGCGCGTTCCTTGTCCGGCCGCTCGGTGAACCGGCTCGCGTCCGGAGCCGCCACCGACGTCAGGGAGCCAGGGACGGACTTGCCGAGCAGGTGCAGGCAGCGTGCCAGGGCCGCGGCCTCGTCCAGTTGCGGCCTGCCGTCCGCCAGTCGGCCCAGCCAGTCGGCGGTGGCCGCCTCGTCGGCGGCGGGAAGCTTTGCGAGAGTTCCAGTGGCAGCCTCCACCTCCAGCGCCGCCCAAGTGGCACCCAGACGCCCTTCGTCGCTCTTCTCTCCGAGCGCGGGATCTTCGTACCACCCCCTGCCGGTTCGCAGTCTCTCCACATCCTGTGCGTCGCCGGGCCCCAGCACCGCGGACGCGCCGGCCTCGCGCAGCGGGACAAGCCAGTACCTCCCCCACAGCGCGGATGACTTGAGCGCATCGGAGCGCAGCGCTGCGGCCGTGGTGGCTCCCACGGTGACCTTCGGCTTCGCGCCGGTCTCCGCCAGGATGCGCAGGGCGTACGACTGGGCTTCGGGGCTGCCGCGGTCTTCCCGCAGGAAGGGGTGGTAGTACAGGCCGTTGGCCTGGCTGACGAGGCTCTGGAAGTAGGCGGGTTCCCTGCTTTCATGGTGGTTGCCCTGCGAGGTGCAGGACACGGTCGGCATCAGGACGCAGGCCGCAGCAGCCGCCCACGCCGCTTTCCTTGCGACTCTCCTGGCGTGAGACATACTCGTTCTCCCCCGTAAGAGACCCCTGCCCCCGCCGGGTGGCGAGGGCAGGGGCGTTCAGCTGGTGCGCAGTGTCAGGCGCGGATCAGGCAGCGCCGGCGGTGACGCACTTCTCCGTGAACTTGATCCTGCTGGTGATCTGTGCCGAGCCGCAGGACTTCGTCGACACGTACACGGTCAGGCTGCTGGGCTTCATCTGACCGTAGGTGTCCGAGATCCACTTGTGGCCGCCGTAGTTCTTCCAGCGGACCTCGCCCTGCGACCTGCTGGTCATCTTCAGCGTCGCCTCAGGGTTCTTCGAGATCGTGAGGGAGACGCTGATGCCGTGAGCGGTCAGGACGGCCCGGTTCTGCACCCACTGGGCACTGTCGTGGGCCCTGCCCTTGTACACCTTGGTCGACGCCTTCCAGTCACAGGTGGTGACGTACGAGCCACAGTGCCAGGCATTCACCTGCATTTTGTGGCCCGGGATGCCCCAGGTGCCCGAAGACGACGTGGCGTGCGCGGGCGCTGCTGCGAACAGCAGCGCGCCGGCGGCCACCGCAGCGGCACCGCCAGAGGCCAGGCGCGAGAGAGTGCGCATGATTTCTCCCCGTAGAAGTGGAAATGCTCCTTTGACCATGCGCCCGGCGCCGATGACAGCACCCGTACGCACGTTCCACTGATTTCTACGTCCTGGCCGCGTCGGCGACCATCGCACCTTCGGGCACCCTGCCCGCCAGGGCTACTTCAGGAGTCCGGGCCACAGAAGTCAGCTCAGCTCAGATCGGCTCAGCTCTGCTTCGCGCACGCCTTCTGCTTGGCCAGCCCCGACACGATCCCGGACATCTCGCCGATGACGGCGTCCTTGTCCTTGACCCGCTCCGACATCGTGACCTCGGCCGCGGGACTGCGCCCGTACGACAGAACCGTCTTCACCCCGTCGTGGGTCTTCTTCGCGTTCACGACCCAGTCGACCCCCTTCACCGACGTGCACGCAGCCGACTCCGGGACGTCCGAGATGTTCCCGCAGCGGAGAATCACATCACCGTCTCCCCACACGGCCGTCCCCTTCTGATCGGCATCATTGCGCTCATGGCCCCCCAGCTTCTGCGGCGCCTTGCCCACCAGACCGGAGCATGCGGCGCCGGCACCCCCCGGAGCTCCCGACACGTTGTAGGAACGCGAGGAGGTCCCGCACGCCGCAAGGGCGGCAGCACACACAGCGATCGCACCAACCTGTGCCAGCCGCCGGCCAGAGGTCATCTCCATGATCAATCCCTTGTCTAGGTAAGGCGGTTATGGGCTGTCCTGGGCGAAGGTCACACGGTAGGAGGCGGCGCACGGCGCTCTCGTACGGAACGCTGACCACGCCGGTGAACCGGGGTCAGTCCTCGCGGATGCTGAGCAGGTCGCCGGGCTGGCAGTTCAGTTCGCGGCAGATCGCGGTGAGGGTGGAGAAGCGGATCGCCTTCGCCCGGTCGTTCTTCAGGACGGAGAGGTTGACCACCGTCACCTCGACCCTGGCCGCCAGTTCGGACAGGGTCATGCCCCGCTCGGCCAGCAGCCGGTCCAGGTGGACCTTGATCCGGTGTTCCTCCTCCGGTGGCATCAGACCAGTCCCTCGGTGTCGGCGCGGAGCTTCGTACCGCGCCGGAAGACCTCGGCCAGCGCCAGGATGAGGAAGGCGAGCAGGACGAACTCGCCGGTGAAGGTGATCGACGAGGGGAGTTGATCCGCCATGGGAGTGCCGCTCACCAGTGCCTCCGTGGTGACCGCCGGCAGCACTGGGGAGAGGACGGCCTGCACCAGCACCGTGAGCCCTATGGTCCTCAGGCGGCGGGCGTTCCCCGGTACGAAGACATCACCGTCCCGCAGGGTCCTGGCCATCTGGAAGAGAAGGGCCAGGACGAACAGCAGGAGCAGGCTGCTGATGACTTCCGGCAGTGCGAGCAACAGGCGCTGGCTCAGGTCGGGGTGGGCGAGGACGAGGTCGGCCTGGTGGGACCCGGTGAGGCTCATGCCGTGGCCCGCCACTGTGGCGGTCACCGTGCTCGGCACCCGGGTCGTGGCCTCGATCTCGACCTCGCGGGTGTCCACGGGGTCGGTGAGGCCTACCACCCCGAGGACCGGGATTAGCACCCCGAAGACGACGGCAAGCAGAGCGGCCAGGCCCAGAGCAGCCTCCAGCAGCCGGTTGTCGGTCCGGCCCCACCAGGACTTCGTACCCACGGTTCCCCCCGTCGCTCGCAGTGAACGTATCGCTTATCGATACTATCGATAAGCGATACGTTCACTGTCAACCCCAGGGTGTGGTGGCACGCCTTGCTGTCGTATGCGAGGTGCTCGTGGCTCCTGCGCAAGATGAACGCCCAGGGTGGGCGAACGAGATCCTCAGGGTCGGACGGTGAGGCGGGAGTGATGGGCGTAGGTGAAAAGGGCCGCTTCGGTACGGCTGGTTACTTTGATCTTGGTCATGAGGTTGGTCAGGTGTGCCTTGACGGTGCGTTCGGCTATGCCCAGCCGGCTGCTGATCTCGCGATTGCTGGCAGCGTGGCTGAGCAGTATGAGGACTTGGCGTTCCCGGCAGGTGAGGGAAGGGATGGTGTGCAAGTCCCCCGGGATGGGTGGAGCGGGCGGAGCGAAGCCGAAGTCCCCTTGTTGCAGCCTTCTGTGGTCTTCCGTAGTGAGGTACGTCAAAGCGGTGGTCAGCCCGTTGGTGTATGTCTGACCGCTTTAGCCGGTTATCCCCCTGCTCTCGCTACGCTGCTTGCCTGCCGGGGTTTCGGCGCTGGGCGGCGGTTCTGGCGGCACCGTGACCCGGTTGGTCGGGTCGCTGGTGTCGCACTGTGCGCTTCCCCGGATGGCGTCTCCGTTGACATGCGGTCGGTAAGGAGCGTGGGGACGGCAGGCTTTGAGGTCAGTCGCCCACGCCCGGAGGCGCGCAACGCGGGGCAGACGATCAGTAAATGATTCTCAGGAGCTCAAGCAAAGCAAATTGAGGCAACTTTGAGGTTGCCTCGCGGGTTGGCGTTCTCCAAGACGATGTCCCATCGTCCGCTGTCGCTGTCGCTGTCGCTGTCGCTGTCGCTGTCGCTGTCGCTGTCGCTGTCGCTGTCGCCGAGGCCGCAGCCCGGCTTGTCCCGCGCGCCCGCGCCACCTCCGAAAACACCACCCCCGAAGCGGAGGCCGAGCCCGACGACGCGGAGCATCCCGGCCAGGAGTCCGTGCCGGATGATGCTGATCCGTTGGGCGTTATTCGGGAGATCAACTCTCCGTCCGCTCACGCACCGCTCACGCAAACGGCCCCGGACGTGACGTCCGAGGCCGAGTAGGGGCCCTCCCTGGGGAAGAAACCGCAGGTCAGAGCGGTAATGCGTTGTGCCCCCGGCAGGATTCGAACCTGCGACACCCGCTTTAGGAGTTCGATCCGCCCTCGCGTCGGACGCTGTCGGCGACTGATGCGACGGCCGGGCAGGGTTGCTGGTGTACGCCCCCGTCCGGCGTCGTTGATGTCAGCTGTGGATGTCAGAACCTTCCGACCCGTAGCTCTATGTGGATCGGTCGGTGAGGGTCATACCGGTTGCGCTTCGGAGTTGTAAGGACGCTGTCGAACGGGGGCGGTTGCTGTACTTCACTGCTGTACCGGTCCTGGCCTCCACACCGCCACCCGCCTTCAGCCGCCCGCGATGGTGGTCTGCTTCTTCTGCATCGGGTGCTCGTCGGCGTACTTCACCAGGTCGAGGAAGCGGGAGTCACCGACAGCCGCGAGCAGTTCCTCGCTGGTGACGGGAGCGGAGGCCTTGGCGTTCACGTCCGGTTCGATGGAAACGTAGACATCGCTGTGTCCGTAACGGAAATGGACGTCGGTGGACATGGTCTCGGACGAGTCGGTGATCACGCGGAGCGATGTGGCCTTGATGCCGCCTGGCAACGTGGCCTGCTTACAGCTTCCGCCCTTGGCGGCAAGAGCAGCGGAGGGGCAGTGCTTCGAGTCCGGGCCGTCGCCGGACGGCCGTACGGAGAAGATGATGGTGAACACCTTCCCGACTGGGGTTTCGCTCTGGTAGCGCGACACATCGAGGTCGACTGGTCGGATCAGGCCGACAGAGTCCGGCAGTAGTTTGTCGAGGAGGACGGCCGCCTGTTGCTGGAAACGTGCTCGCTGTTTCCGCTCGGTGGGGGGCAGGTTGACCATGGACCGTTCGTCGTCGCTCGTGGGGTCGATGTGGATCGGCGTGCGGTACGGCTCCGGCTGGACCGACTGGTGTGGCGAGGGTGTGCCGCTCGTGGCAGGACGGACCGTCTTGTCGGCGTCGCCCCCGGCGGGTGTCAGGGAGCCGAAGAGCACGGCCCCGGCCACGCAGGCGATCCCGGCGGCGGTCGCGAGACGGGCACGAGCCTTGCGGCGCCGGCCCTGGGTAACTGCGGCGGGAACCAGGTCGTGTGGCGAAGGCAGTTCCGCCACTGCACTGTCCATCGCGTCCCTGACCAGCAGGGCGCTGCGGCGGTCTTCCTCGGTGAGGTTGTCGTTCATGGCGGCTCCTCAGCTCCCCGTGGAGTAGATGTGGGCCTTGCCCAGTTGGGCGCGCAGCTTTGTCAGGGAGCGTGAGCACTGGCTCTTGACCGTGGACTCGCTGCACTTCAGGAGCTCGGCGACGGACTCGACGCTCTGGTCCTCCCAGTAGCGCAGCACGACCATGGCTCGCGCCCTGGGCGGCAACTCGGCCAGCGCCGATATCAGCGTCACCCGCAGCTCGGTGTGGTCGGGCGCGGACCGGGGGTCGGGGCGGGAGTGTGCCAGCATGTCCCGCAGGCGCCGCCGCCGCTCGGCCAGGTAGGTGCGGGTCAGCACGGTCCTGGCGTAGGCCTCGATGTGGTCGGCGGCACTCGCTCTCCGCCAGTGCTGGAAGAGCTTGGCGAGTGTGGTCTGCGTCAGGTCCCGGGCCGTGTCCGGGTCCCCGCACAGCAGGTACGCGGTTCGGTACAACCGTCTCTGGCTCGCCTGGGCGAAGGCCTCGAAGCTCTCGGGCGCCTGGGATCTCCGCGGCGCTTCGGAGCCTCGGCCGTTCTCCGGCATCTGCTCTCCTCTCCAGACCCCGTCATGGGGCCGTGTCCTGTCACCCCTCTTCAGAGCGCTGCCGCACAGTAAAGGTTGAAACCGAATTTTCGCCCTGGTCCACGCGCGGTCCCTGCCCGCACACCGTGAGCTGTGGCTGTTGGGAGCGCCGCGGTCGACAGAGACGTCGGGCCATCGCTGGATGGCGCAGGTCAGGGAGTGAGGTCTGTGGAGTCTCAATGCCCTGGTCAAGCGCCCCGCCAGAGTGCTGGAGCCCTAGTTTGGAAGATCGCGTACGTGGGTGACTGGTGAGCTGGGGCTTTCCTAACCTGGTGTTTCACTGCTGGCAGACCGTGACTCCCCGCTGTTCCCCATCGGTGCTCGCTGCTTCGGGCACGCGGGGGGCACGGGGCACCGATCAGTGCCCGTGCGGTTCGCCATCGGAGGTCTCAACAGCGGAACTGCTGCGGCCTCGCCTCGTTGCTCGGATTCGGTCGATGAGGAGTCCCATAAGCGCAGCTAGGAGACAGAGCGCCCCTATGCCCAGGCCCAATCGCAGCAACGGCGGTCGGCCGTGGCCCAACGCGCGGGCCCCCGCCCAGGCCGCTCCGGCCCCGAGCACCAGGGCCTGTAGCCACCATCGATCTTCCTTGTTGTCTGTCATGTCCTCCCCCAACCTCAGACGCGATGATCTCACCCCACCCACAACTCACCCTCCCATCCCGTACGGCGTCGACCCACACACCGTGGAGCAGGCTTGGTTCCTGGCGTGGAGCGCGCCACTGTACGAACGACCTGGACGCCAGGGGCCGCGTCTGCTCGGCTTTGCCTGGGGCGACGGTGTGCGGGATGGGAGCCTCCAGCATCCGCCACGACGGACCCGCGGTCGGGGACGGCGCCCCCTCCATCCCGGTGCCGGCCGATCCCCCGCCGGAGGCTCTGTTCTGACCGTGCACGCGCTCTGCGGTGATCGACTCATGGCCACCGGCCCTATCCACCAGTGGGCGCGCGTCGGCGCAGCGCGGGCGGAGCGGGCCGGAGGCAGGAGCGGCGCCCGCAGCGGAGCCGGGAGCGCGCCCGGCGGAGCGGAGCGCAGCCGGGGCTTGATCCGCTCGCACCGCCTGATATCGATCAAGATCGACGGCGCGCGCCGTATCCCCGCCGACGCCGTACGGGACTTCATCCTCAGCCAGATCGAGGAGGCTGCCTGATGGCGGGCCAGCGCAAGCGCAACCCCAACGGGGCGGGCACGATCACCAAGCGCAAGGACGGGCGGTTTCAGTGCGCCGTCTATGTCCTCCAGCCGGACGGCACTCGGGCCCGCAAGTTCGCCTACGGCAAGACGTGGACAGAGTGCGATACCAAGCGTCGCGAGCGGCTCGCCAAGGTCAACCAGGGCGTGCCCGTGCCCACCCGGTCGGCCAAGCTCTCCGAGTGGCTCCCGTACTGGCTGGAGAACGTGATCAAGCCTCGGCGGAAGCTCAGCACGTACGACAAGTACGAGGCGCACGTACGGCTCTACCTCGTGCCGCTGCTCGGTTCGAAGCCGCTCGAATCCTTCGGAGTCGCGGACGTCCGTCGCTTCCTCATTCGGATGGAGAAGGAGACCACCGCGGCAACGGCCAAGGAGTCTCACCGCGTGCTGCGTTCCGCTCTGTCCTCGGCCTGCCGGGAGGAGTTGATCGCGCGCAACGTCGCCAAGCTCGTCGAGCCGCCCCGAATGGACAACAAGGAGCTGAGTCCCTGGACGTTGGACGAGACGCTGGACTTCCTTGCGGCCTCTCGACGAGATCCGCTCTACGCGGCCTTCGTGCTCGCCATCGCGATGGGGCTCCGGCGGGGCGAGATCATCGGCCTCACGTCAGTCCGCCGCGCGCGCCAAGGCGGGGGAGCAGTGGCACGAGTCGGGCTACGTCTTCACCACCCGCACCGGCCGCCAGGTCGAGCCGCGGAACGTCTACCGGTCGTTCACCCGCGTCGCCGAGTCCGTCGGCCTTCGCGTGATCCGGCTGCATGACGCTCGGCACGGCACGGCGACGCTTCTCACCGCGGCTGGGGTCGCACCCCACGTCGTGATGGAGATCCTCGGGCGCAGCCAGATCAGCATCACCATGGACGTCTACACGCACGTCGTCCACGACACGCAGCGCGAGGCCATCAGCCACATGGACCGGCTGCTCAAGCGACGGCGGGACGCGGGTGACCGCCCTCGTTGATGTCAGAGGTAGATGTCAAAGGCCCCGGACCATGATCGGTCCGAGGCCTTTTGGCTGGTGCCCCCGGCAGGATTCGAACCTGCGACACCCGCTTTAGGAGTTTTCCCTGGGCGGGGCTGTGACCTGCGGAGACTTCGACGTTGAGGTGTCTGGCCTGGGGAAACACTCCTCCGTAGTTCTCACGTGTTCACGGCGCTTCCCGGCCTCATGTGTGCTGAGTCCGTGCCGGCGGGCCCTTCCCCGACAAGAGCTTGGCGGCCAGGTCGTCGGCAGGGGAGTCGATGGCATCGTGAACCACGAACTGGTTGGGGAGTCGTTCGAGGGTGTCAGGGGCTCGGCGGGTCCCGGAGTGCTCATGTATCGAGGGTCCGGACGGGCGAACGGATGTGGAAGGATCGGGTCCGTGAATGTGCTTCCCCCGTCCGGTGCGGGTGCGGCAGGCGGTGGTGACCTGCGGCGTGTTCTGGAGCGCTTCGACGTCGGCGTCGTGGTGCGCCGGATGGAGGCCGGGTTCGGCCGGTTGCCAGCCTACACCAGGTTCGAGTGGCCGGTGGACCGGACGGCCGTGGTGCGCTGGAACGTCGACCTCATACTGCGCTGGATGATCAACGGGATCCCGCCGGACAGTTACCTCCGTTCCGAACTGCACGAGTTCCTGCGCGCCCGAGCTGTCGCCGGCCAGCCGATCGAGGACAGCATCCTGGTCTACCGCCGTGGTGCGCGGATGTTCTGGGAAGCACTGCTCGACCTGGCGGGTGACGAGGACCGGGCGGTGCTCGTCGCGGAGTGGGACACGGTCTGGGGCTGTCTGGAGGACTACCTCGACCTGGTGGTGGACGTGTTCGCGCGGGCCTACGCCGACCAGCAGGACGCGCCGTCCACGGCCGGAGACCGGCGCGCCCGGGCCTTGTTCGACCGGTTGTGCGCGCGGCTGCCGGTCACGATCGAGGACCGGGACCGGGCCGCCCGGCTCGGGTTCGATCTGACGGAACCGTACCGTCCGTTCGCCGCCCGGCTGGCCGGGGCCACGGTCGCCTCGCACGCCGGTCTCGCGTCGCGGCTGCGCACGGCAGGGGCGCTCGCGTTCACCGAGGGGGTCCGAGTGACCGGGCTGACACCGTCCGGGTTCGGCTGGGAGGCGTTTCTCGAAGACCCGCGGCTGATCCTGGCCCAGGACCCGCCACTCGCCCGCGACCGGCTCGGCGCGGCGGTCGACGGCCTGCGCGCGTTGCTCGCGATCGCGGCCCGGTCCGGACGCCGGGGCCGGGTACGCGCCGACGACTACCTGCCCGAACTGCTGCTGGCCGACTCCCCGGAAGCCTCCGACCGGATCGTCCGGCGGGTCTTCGGTCCGCTGGAGCGGGCCGAAGCCGTGGATCTGGCGGACACTCTGCGGTGCCTCGCCGTCCACGGCTTCGACAGCACTGCGGCAGCGGCCGCGCTGCCGGTGCACCGCAACACGCTGCTGTACCGGACGGGCCGGATCGAGAAGCTGACCGGTCTGTCGCTCAAGGACCAGCGGGACCGCACCCTCGTGTTGCTCGCCGTCACCTGGGAGACCGTCGCCCCGGACATACAGTCGGCCTCGGGGCGGCCGGACGCCTTCGACTAGTGCTCTGATAGTGCTCTGACCGGGGATCGTGGCGGTTGGCTGGGTGGTGAAGTCCGATCCGACGGCTGGAGGCATGGTGGCGGAGCCTGTCCGTGTGCGCGGACTTACCGATCAGGAGGGGCAGAAACTGCAGCAGATCGTGCGTCGGGCAGCACCAACTCGGTGCGCTACCGGCGCGCGATGATGCTGCTGGCCTCGGCCGGCGGGAACCGGGCTCACATCCCGGAAGGAACTGTCAGATTCTCGACAGGCCCCAACCAAGATCAGACGTTGAACGTGACACACCCCCCTTCGTGGCCGGGACCATCCACCTGAGCAAGATCGTGCCAGCCTGTCGATCAAGGTGTTGATTCAGCACTTCATGCCCCTGGGCCGGGGGTTTCGAGCGTCGTCGTGAGGCTGTCCTGCCGACGGGTTCGCAGCGCCGGGACAGTGATGGCCTTGATGGCAGCGGCGATGGGGATCGCCATCAGCGCGCCGATGAGTCCAAGTAGCGTTCCGCCGATGAGTGCCGCCAGCAGCACGGCGAGGGCCGACATCTGCACCGCGTTGCGCAACACCCTCGGTGCGATGAGGTAGTTCTCCAGCTGCTGGTAGACGACGAAGAACAGTGCGACGACGATGGTGTTCGGCCACAGGTCGGTGGTGGCCAGGGCGGCGACGATGCAGACCACGGCGCCAAGTGTCGCGCCGATCATCGGGAGCAGGTCGGTCAGTGCGACGAAGACCGCCAGCGGAACCGCGAACGGCAGTTGCAGGGCAGTCAGAGCGACGAACGTGGCGACTCCGGCGATCGCCGAGATGGCGAAATTTCCGATCATGTATGAGCCGACCTTGTCGGCGACGACGGCAACGGCGTCGTCGGCCTTGCGGCGGTGCCGTTGCGGGAAGGCGGCGACCAGCCCCTTCCGTATCCGGGGCAGGTCGAGCATGAAATAGATGGTCAGTACGCCCACGAGCAGGGCTGAGGATACGGCGCCCATCGCTCGCTGCCCGTACGTCCAGGCGTTGTGTCCGGCTCGATCGAGCATTGTCCTGGCCCATGCCGTGATGTGCTCCAGCAGGTGGAAGCGGTCGTCCAGCCGGGCGAGGGCCGGCGACTGCCTGCGCAGATGCGCCAGGTAGCCGGGGAAGTCGGAGGTGAGGCCCGTGCCCTGGCTCAGCAGCGGGGGAAGAAACGCCCACAGAAACAGAGCAGTCAGGACGAGCGTCGTGAGGAAGATGATTGCGACCGCGTGCCCGCGTCGGGCTCCGCGCCCGACCATCCAGCGCACCGGCGGATCCAGGCTGATGGCGAGGAACAGCCCGATGACTGCCTTGATCAGTACCGAACGTACGCTGTACAGCGTCATGGCGGCCACGGCAACCGCCGCGACGCCCCCTGCCGCTGCGACGGCCCAGCCGAACACGGTCGGCCGTGACACCGGCGCCCGGCCGGTCCTTTGATCGCCGTCGGCGGATGCCTCGGATATTCGTCGCCCGTCTGGCTGCATGCGAACCCCTCTCGGCCCACGTCGAAACCCCCACGGCCCGAACGGCGGGGTGTTGGACACCTTGCGCGGTTCGTGCCCGGGGGCCGGCCGCTGATCAGTGCGGGTTCCAAGTCGCAGAACCCGCCGTGGCGCGACCGGTTCAGGACCGCGACCGAAGCCGGAGGCCGCGCGGAGGACTGCCCCCGCGGAGGATGGAGTCAGGCCGGTCGGGCGATGCCCCGGATCCGGCGTGCCAGGCCGAGCTGCATGGCGCCGAGCATGATCAGCCACAGCCCGGCCAGGAAGGACAGCGTCAGCAGCGACAGCCCCGGCCAGACCAGCAGCGTCAGGCCGGCCAGGACACCGAGCAGCCCGATGAAGACGTCCCATGCTCGTCCGGGCAGGCCGGGATGGTCGACCGCCGCGAACACGGCGGTGAAACCGTCCACGATCCAGTAGACGCCGAGCAGCAGCCCCAGCGCGAGCACCGTGATCAGAACGTGCCGGATCGCGTACAGCCCGAGCAGCAGGCTCACCACGCCGAGGACCGCGGTGAGGGTGCGGGCGGTACCGGTCTCCCCCAGGCTCGCCGATCCCACCAGCCGGAAGACCCCGGTGGCGATCAGCTGAGCACCGAGGACCACCGCGAGTACGACGAGGGTCGGACCGGGCCACGCCACGGATATGACGCCGATGACGATCGAGACCAGCCCGTAGAGCAGATGCCAGGTCCAGGAACCGCCCAGGCGGGCGACGGGGCTTTTGTTCATGCCGCGAAGCTATCGGCGCTCCCGTTGGGCGAACTCCCAAAACCCAGCCGGGTCTTCGTGCCCTCGCACAGGGCGGGAGAGCGTTCAATGGAGCGGACAGAACGCGCATGCGGAGGGGATCCTGTGCCGGTGTCCGTCACGCGCCGGACACCGGCCGCGGTCCCGGCGCGGCCCCGCGGGAAGTGGCCGCCGGGGTGCTGCCCGAGCGTCGCGGAAGCTGTCCCGAAAGACCTGTTCCAGTTGCCTACGCGGGGAGTGCGAGGACATGGCCGGTCCCGTTGACTGGGAAAGCTTCGCCGTGATGACCGGAGGCGCCAGCGGCGCCCTCACCGGCCTGTTGTTCGTCGCGGTGTCCCTCAACGCCAACCGGATCGCCAGACACCCGGTGCTGCGCGCGATCGCGGCGCAGACCCTCGTGCTGTTCCTTGCGCCGCTGGTCATGGCGACGATTCTGCTGGTGCCCCGCCAGGCCGACTGGGCCCTGGGCGCCGAGCTCATGACCGCCGGGCTGGCCGGGGGCCTGAGCCTGCTGGCCATCGGGCGGCGCAGGCGCGCTCCGGTCACCGCCGACAAGCGACTGACCGGCCTCTTCGACCGCCGTGACACCAGCATCGTCGTCATGCTGCTGTTCGTGGCCGGCGGAGTCGTCCTGGCGTCCGGCAGGCCCGCCGGGCTCTACCTGCTGCTGCCCGCCTCGCTCGTGGCGTTCGTCAGCGGGGTGCTGAGCGCATGGAACTTCCTGCTCCCGCCGCCGGACATGCTGTAGCGGTCTCGCGCCGACGGCCCGTGCCCGACGCGTGCCGACAGCACCGGCG
The DNA here is from genome assembly GCF_055567535.1 of Streptomyces sp. NPDC026538. Classification (NCBI taxonomy): domain Bacteria; kingdom Bacillati; phylum Actinomycetota; class Actinomycetes; order Kitasatosporales; family Streptomycetaceae; genus Streptomyces; species Streptomyces sp. NPDC026538. The sequence continues at coordinate 24,853 of NZ_JBVHQG010000022.1, read as the reverse complement.
CCGACGGTGACCACGACATCGGCCAGCCCGTCCACCGGTCGTCGTCGGCCAGCCCGTCCACTGGTCGTCGTCGGCCAGCCCGTCCCCCGGTCGTCTCGGCCGCCCCCGTCCACCGGTCGCGGTCGGCCACCCCGACGCACCGGCCGCACCGGGCATCCCTGTGCGCCGGCCGCCACCGGCTGTCCATGCGCCGGCTGCCCCCGGCTGCCCATGCGTGGGCTGCCCCGGCTGCCATGCGTGGGCTGCCTCCCCCGTGTACCGGCGAGAACCGGTCCGCACCGAGCATCTGGAAGGTGACAGCCATGTACGCCACGCCCCGGGCCGGCGTCGGGCCCGCGGCGGCCGGGCGGCTGCGCGGCGTACTCCACGACCTGGACAGCGAGGCGCTGGCACGGCAGTTGGCCCGCGATCTGAGCGACACCCCGGCCGGACGAATACCTGGCCATGGCTCCCAGGCGGGAGCCATGGAGGACATCATCCGCCGCAGCCTGGAACTGGTCAGGAACTGGCTGCTGAGCGGACAGGAGCCCGGCGGGGACGTGCTGTCGGACCTGTACGAGGCGGCGCGCGAGGCGGCGCGGCACGGCCTCGCCGCCGAGGACGCGATCCGTGCCTGCTGCGGCGCGGCGCGGGCGGTGCGGAGCAGCGTGACGGAGGCCGGCCTGCCCGAGGGCGGTGCCTGGCCGCCGCCTCACCTGGAGGTGCCGTGGGCGTTCCTCGACATCGCCCTGACGACCGTCACGCGGGCGTTCGCCGACCAGCGGGACCTGCCGTCCGCCGACGGCGACTCCCGGGCGGCGACGCTGTTCGCCCGGATCTGCGCCCGGTCGGCGACGACCATCGAGGACCTCGACCGGGCGGAGCGTCTGGGCTTCGAACTCGCCGGCCCCCACTGCCCGTTCGTCGCCGCGATCGACGGCGGCTCGGCCGCCGCGCACGCCGGCCTGGCGGCGCGTCTGCGGTCCGCGGGCGCACTCGCCTGCACACAGGGGCACCGCGTCGCCGGGCTGACCGGTCCGGGCTTCGACTGGGCGGGCTTCCTCGCCGACAGCACGCTGATCCTCGCCGCCGAGTCGGCCACCGGCGCCGCCGGGCTCGCGGAAGCGGTCGGCAACCTGCACGACCTGGTCACCCTGGCGGGCCGGGCCGGACGCCGGGGACGGATCCGCGCGGACGACTTCCTGACGGAGCTCATGCTCGCGAACTCCCCCCGGCTGGCCGAGGACATCGTGCGGCGGGTCCTCGGCCGGCTGGACGCCGAGGACCCCTCCGGGACGTTGTCGCAGACGCTGCGGTGCCTGGCCGCGCACGGCTTCAACCGGACCGCGGCAGCGGCAGCGCTCCCGGCCCACCGCAACACCCTGCTCTACCGCATCAACCGGATCGAGAAGCTGACCGGCCTCGACCTCGACCGTCACGCACACCGCGAACTGGCCCGGCTGGCCGTCGTCTGGAGAGACACGACAGGCGGCGACACCCTGGCCCGGCCCGAGTGAGAGTCGGCGGGGGCCGCCGGGTGCACCGACGGGGCCTGGTCTCGGAACAGACTCCGGTCGGCCGGTGTCGGACGAGGACGCGCCCCGGCACCGCTCGCGGTCGGCATCTTCGACTCCGCTGCCGTCAGGGGTTGTTGCCGTGCACAACAGCCGGTCGAATCCTTGGCACCGTGCACAGTGCGCGCGGTGCCACGCTGACGGCGGCAGTACAGAACCGGCTGGGCGTCCGCCCTGACGGCTGCCGTAGCGAGGGAGGGATGCGGGCATGGCTTCCGCACCGAACACGATCGTCCTGATCCACGGCCTGTGGATGACGCCGCTCGCCTGGGAGCACTGGGCGGCCCGGTACGAGGAGCGGGGCTTCACCGTCCTCACGCCCGGATACCCCGGGATCGAGCCGGGGGAGGCCGGGGTGGCGGCGCTCCGCGAGGACGCGTCGGCGATCGCCGGTGTCGGGGTGCGCGAGGTGCTGGATCATCTCACCGCCGTCATCGGGAAACTCGACTCCCCGCCGATCATCATGGGGCACTCGTTCGGCGGGACGTTCGCCCAGCTCCTGGTGGGTGCCGGGCTCGGGGCGGCCGGAGTGTCGATCGACGGCGCCGCGGTCAAGGGCGTGAACGCGATGCCGTTCTCGGAGCTCCGCTCGGTCCTGCCGGTCCTGAAGAACCCGGCGAACGCACACCGGGCCGTCCCCCTGACGGCCGAGCAGTTCCACTACGCCTTCACCAACACCCTGGACGAGGACGCCTCCCGGCGGGCCTACGACCGTTACGCCGTGCCGACCCCGGCCCGCATCCTCTTCCAGGGCGGCCTCGCGGCCGTCACCCCGCACGCGGCCACGACCTTCGACTTCGCCGACGGTGACCGGGCGCCGCTGCTGTTCGTCTCCGGCGGCAGCGACCACATCCTGCCCCCGGTCGTCCAGCGGCAGAACTACGAGAAGAACGCGAAGCACTCGACGGCGGTCACCGCCCACACCGTCTTCGACGGCCGCGACCACTTCACCTGCGGCGAGCCCGGCTGGGAGGCCGTCGCCGACTTCGCCCTCGACTGGGCACTGAGCCCGCGCGCCGGAGTCCTCGACGCCACGCCCGGCGAGACCCGCTGACCGGACCCGCATCCGGGTCGGGGTCCGAACCCGAACCCGAACCCGAACCCCACGAGAACGGCTGACACCGGCTGAGACCGGCTGAGAACGGAGACACCCGCCATGTCGAAAACGGTGGCCGACGGCCTGTGGGAGATGCTGGTCAGCGCGGGCGTACGGCGCTGCTACGGCATAGTCGGCGACGCACTGAACCCGGTGGTCGACGCGATGCGCCGCAACGGCCAGGTCGACTTCGTGCACGTGCGCAACGAGGAGTTCGGCGTCTTCGCCGCGGTCGCGGAGGCGAAACTGACGGGGCATCCGGTAGCCGTGTGCGGGACGGCAGGCCCAGGAGTGGCACACCTGATCAACGGCATGCTGGACGCCTTGAAGGAGAAGGTGCCCGTCATCGTCCTGGCCGGCGACACCGAAACCGGACTGATGGACAGCGAGACCGTCGAGGAGCTGAATCCGTACCGGTTCTTCGCGTCCGCGGCGGTGTACGTGGGCCGGCTGGTCAACCCCGGCCAGCTCCGCACCGTCGTGACCTCCGCGGTGACGGCCGCGGTGACACGGGGCGGCCCCGCGGTCGTCGCACTGCCCGGTGACGTCGCGGCGGCGCACGCGCCGAAGGACCGCTACGAGATCCGGCTGCCCCGACCGGTACGCGCGCCGGCCGGAGCGGAGGACCTCGCCGCCATGGCCGAGCTGATCAACGAGGCGGGCACGGTGGCGGTCTTCGGCGGCCAGGGCTGCGCCGGGGCGCACGCGGAGGTGACGGCGCTGGCCGGAAAGCTGGGCGCACCGGTCGGCTACTCCCTCAAGGGCAAGCAGTTCCTCGAACACGACAACGCGAACGCGGTCGGGATGACCGGTCTCCTCGGCTACGGCGGCTGCCACCACGCGCTCCAGCACGCGGACGTGCTGCTGATGCTCGGCACCGACTTCCCGTTCAGCAGCTTCCTGCCGCACGGCGGGACCAGGATCATCCAGGTGGACCACGACCCGGAACGGCTCGGCCGGCGCGTACCGGTGGACCTGGCCGTCACCGGCGACGTACGGGCCACCGTGGCCGCGCTGCTGCCACTGGTCGAGCCGAAGTCCGACGGCGGGTTCCTCGCCCGCTGTGTGGAGGAGACCGAGCGGTTCCACCGCAGGATGCGGCACTACGCGGAGAAGGGCCCGCGGATCAGGCCGATCAGGCCGGAGTACCTCGCCACGGTCCTCAGCGACCTCGCCGCCGACGACGCGCTGTTCTTCGCCGACACCGGCACCCCCGTCATCTGGGCGGCCCGGCACATCAGGTACGGGCCGAAGCGGCGGCTGTTCGGATCGTTCTCGTGGGCGTCGATGGCCACCGCCTCGCCCGGCGCGTTCGGGGCACAACTGGCCTTCCCCGGACGGCAGACGATCGCCCTGTGCGGCGACGGCGGGTTCACCATGCTCGCACTCGGCGACCTGCTCACGGAGGTACAGCGCCGACTGCCCGTCGTCCACATCGTGCTGAACAACAGCGGCCTGGACTTCGTCAAGATCGAGCAACAGGAAGCCGGTTTCGTCCCGTTCGGGACCGACTTCGCCAACCCGGACTTCGCCGCCGTCGCCGAGGCCATGGGTGCCAAGGGCATCCGCATCGAAGACCCCGGTGACGTGGCGGACGGCCTCGCGTCCGCGTTGGCCCACACCGGCGGCCCGGTCGTCGTCGACATCCTCGTCGACCCCTACGCCCTCGCCGTCCCCGCCCACGTCCCCGCTGGCACAGCCGCCGGATTCACACTCAGCGCGGCACGGCAGATCCTCGCCGGCCGCCTCGACGACGTCATCGACACCGCCACGCACAACGCCCGGATCGTCTGAACGGCCGCACCGCCGACGGAGGAAGACACACCATGACAGACACCCATGACTCCCCGCCGGACGCACCGGACGCACCGGACGCACCGGACGCACCGGACGCACCGGACGCACCGGACGCACGGGATGCACGGGACGCACCGGACGCGACGCCCGGCGGCTGGCGCGAGATCTATCACGGCGGCTCGCCGGAGGCCGAAGAGGCCCACTTCCGCGACCTGGCGGACGTCGTCGTCGGCGTCCAGCGAACGAACAAACAAAAGTCCGGCTCACAGGTCTCCCGCCGCACGTTCCACGCCAAGATCGTCGTCGGAGTGGACAACGCCGAACTCGCCTTCCGGACCGATCTGCCCTCCGACCTCTGGGCCGGAGACTTCACCGCCGGAGCCCGGCTGCCGGCCATCGTCCGGCTGTCCAACGCCAGCGGCACCGTCCGGCCCGACGGCAGCCCCGACCTCCGCGGCGCGGCACTGAAGCTGACCCTCCCCGGTGGCGGCGAACACGACCTCCTCATGACCAGCTACCCGGTCTCCCACGCCCGCGACGCCACCCAGTTCGTGGAGATCGCCAGGATCGGCGCCGGTCCCAAACTCCTGGTCCTGCCGCGGATGCTGGCCAAGTTGGGCCCTTCGGAGACCACCCGCGTCCTCCGCAATCTCAGGCAGGCCAACCGTCCGTCGCCCGGCCTGGCCCTGGAGTCCTACTGGAGTCGCGGAGCGATCCTGTGGGGCGACACAGGCCCCGTCAGGTTCCGCCTCAGCCCACTCGGCCCAATTGACGGTTCCGCCCAGACGCCCGCCCCGATGCCGGACTCGGCCGACGGTCTCCAGACCGACTTCGCCGCCCGGCTGAGCGACGCGTCGGTCCGGTTCGCCCTGCACATCCAGAAGTACGTCAGCGAGAGGCTGACACCGATCGAGGACGGGGCAGTCGAATGGAAGGAAAGCGACTCGCCCTGGCTCGCCGTGGCCACCCTGACGATTCCCGCCCAGAACACCCTCGACCCGAACGGCCGGGCCACCCGCGAGCGCGTCGACACCCTCGCCTTCAACCCCTGGCACGCCCCGGCGGAGTTCCGCCCCCTCGGCAACCTCAACCGCGCCCGCCGCACGGTCTACGCGGCCAGCGCCAGGGAGTGGCACGCCCGGTAGCGGACGCGCCGAGTCCCGACCCGCCCTCCTCCACACGCTGGTCGACGGCATGGGGCGGCCCGGATCACCCATGGGGGGCCGGCCCGGATCACCCAGGGGGGGCCGGCCCGGCCCGCGTGACCGTGGGCCGGTCTATGCGGTGATCGACTCATGGCTACCGGCCCTATCCACATGTGGGCGCGCGCCGGCACGGTACCGCCCCCTCCTCACCGCGGCCGGGGTCACGCCCCGCGTTGTGATGGAGATCCTGGGCCACTCCCAGATCAGCATCACGATGGACGTGTATACCCACGTCGTACAGGACACGCAGCGCGAAGCCATGAGCCACATGGACCGGCTGCTCAGGAGGCGCCCGGTCGTCAATGACCGCCTCCGTTGATGTCAAAACTGGATGTCAAAGGCCCCTCACTTCCGGATATCCGGAAGTGAGGGGCCTTTGACATGGTGCCCCCGGCAGGATTCGAACCTGCGACACCCGCTTTAGGAGAGCGGTGCTCTATCCCCTGAGCTACGAAGGCGGGGCCTTGCGTGAAGCGTGGCTGAATACTCTGAGTGCGTACTCGCCTGCGCTCCGGCAAGGATGCGGACCGCCGCTGAGGGCGGTCCCTGACAGGTTAGCGGATCAGACCGGGGTGGTGGGGCCGAGGCTGGTGCCTCGGTCTGGTTTCATGATCGTCGGGTCTCTTCGTCGTCGTTACTGAGGTCTGTGGCTTCCGGTGCCGAAGGCGACCGCGCGGCGGTGCCACAGGGAGCGGCCGAACCGGCACTCGTTGGCCGCGATCGCGCCCGAAGCATCCGAAGCGTCTGCGACCCCCGTGCGCGTCGCGCAAAGCGACCGCACCACGCATCCCGTGACGCAGTCACCTCGCGGCCGCGGCCGCAGTCATCTCGCAGTCGCAGTCGCAGTCGCAGTCGCAGTCGCAGTCGCAGTCGCGCCGGGCGGAAGCCTCCGGGGGGTGGCCCGGCAACCGTCGTCGCGTGCAGGTGTGTGCCCGGTGCACCTCCCGTCGCCGGATGGGAGCGGCCAATGTTGAGGCACAGCCAAGAAGTTGGCGAATGGGGGAAACGTGAACGCAAAAGTCCTTTCCAGCTGCCGAATACGGGAAGACGCCCACGACGTCACCGGTCCGGATGACGAGTTCAGCGCCGCGATCTTCGCGTCGCTGCGCCGCAGCGACCAGCGGCTGCGGGCGCGGCACTATCTGCGTGGGCTGCTGGCGGCGAAGGGACGCAAGTCGATCCGGAACATCGCCACGCTCGCCGGCGGGGCCGCGGCCGAGCAGAGCCTGCACCACTTCATCAGTGGTTCCACCTGGGACTGGTCGCCCATACGCGAGGCTCTCGCCGGCCATGTCACGCGCGCGCTGACACCACCGGCCTGGGTCGTACGGCCGCTGTTCATTCCGAAGACGGGTGAGCACTCGGTGGGGGTGGAGCGGCAGTTCGCCCCGGAGTACGGGCAGGTGCTCAACGGTCAGCTGGCCTTCGGGGCCTGGGCCGCGACCGAGGGGATCAGTGTCCCCGTCCAGTGGCGGCTGCATCTTCCCGAGTCCTGGCTCGAAGACGCGCGCAGGCGTCGTAAGGCGGAGATCCCCGACAGTGCCCGCCCGGAGACTCCGGACGAGTGCGCCACCGCCACGGCGCTGACTCTGCCGCACGGATGGGGAGCGCCGCGGCGTCCCGTCGTGCTGGACGCCCCCCTCACGAGCCTCGGCGGGGTCGTCCGGTCCTTCGCCGAGGCTCAGGTCCCCCTGCTCGCCCGGGTGGAAGGGGGCACCCGGCTGATCGTGGCGGACCGCGCGATGCCCGGGTACCGGGCGGGAGCGATCCCGGCCCGCCACATCATGCAATCCGTGCAGGGGCTGCGTCGCCGGCTGGACACCCCCGGGGGCGCGGTGCGGCGCACCACGCTCGCGGCGGCGGTCCGGGTACGGCTCACCCGCCCGGGCTTCGGGGGCGAGCTGTTGCTGATCGGAGAGTGGCACGAACGGGGGAAGACGCCGACGGCCCTGTGGCTCGCGGCCCCGGCGACGGCACCGGTCGGTGATCTCGTGCGGTTGACGTGGCTCGCGCAGCGGGTCGCCCGGGACGAGAAGCAGATCGGCGAGCGGGTGGGCGTGCGGGACTTCGAGGGGCGCTCGTTCCGGGGCTGGCACCGCCACATGACCCTGGCCTCCGTCGCCCACGCCGTGGTGGCGGGGGCGGCGGGGGCGGCGGGGGTGGCCGAGTCGGACGAGCCGCGTCTCAGCGTGCTGCGGCCCTCCGCTTGACCCCTGTGCGCCGGCGCCCCTCCGCTTCACCTGCATGCACGTGCGCCCCTCCGTCCGACCCCGTGCGCGTGCGCCCCTCCGCCCGCCCCCCGTGCGCCTGCCCCCCGCTTGCCCCCTACGCCCCCGCGCCCTGCGGAGGCTGATCCCCGGTGGCCCCTGCCGCGTCGGAGGCCGAGTGCCGGTGCTGCAGGGTGCGCCGGGTGTGGTGCAGCCGGAGGGCGAGCTGGATCTCCAGGGCGCGGTCGGGGTCCTGCCAGTCGGTTCCGAGGAGTTCGGTGATGCGCTCCAGCCGCCTGGACACGGTGTTGGGGTGGACGTGCAGGCTCGCTGCCGCGCGCGTCGGGCTCGAAGAGGCGGCGAAGTAGGCGTCGAGCGTCCGGGTCAGCTCGGTGAAGCGCTGGGTGTCGTAGTCCAGCACGGTGCCGATCACGGACTCGACGTACTCGCCGATGTCGTGGGTCTCTGAGAGCAGGACACCGAGGAAGCCCATCTGCTGCGGGGTGGCGAGACCACCCAGGTTGCCCAGCTCGGTGAGCGCCTCCAGGCAGCTGAGCGCCTCGCGGTGGGCCTGTGCCACCCGGGCCGGGCCCGAGACCGGACCGGCCGCCCCGACCGTGACGGGGTGCCCGACGAGCGGCGTGAGCTCCTCGGAGACCGCGGTGGCCGCGGCGAGCGGGTCATCGCCGGGGACCAGCAGAGTCACACAGCCGTCACGGAGCCTCATGAGCCCGGACACGCGATGGGCGTACGACGACGCCCACGCGCCGGCCCGGCCCTGTGGACCTCCCTCGGGCCGGGCCACCACCATCACATGCGGTTCGTCGATGGCGATGCCGAGCCGGCGGGCCCTCGGGACCAGTTGGCGCGGCTGCGGCCGGATGTCGCTGAGGAGTTCCTCCAGCAGCTCGTCACGGATCTGGTCGTGGGCCACCGTCGAGGTGCGCTGCAGCAACAGGATGAGAGCGACCGCCCGCGCGGTGAGCTGGAGCAACCGCACTCCGAAGCCGTCCGTGAGTGGTTCGTCGGGGACCAGCACGATGGCGCCGAGGTTCTCGCCGCCGGCGGTGACCGGCGCGACCCAGCCGCCCTCGGACATGGGCACCGGGCAGCCGGCGGCGTGGGCGTCGTAGGTCCACCTGAGCAGGTCTTCCTCGGCGAGTTCGGGCGGCGTGCCGGTCATGACGACCACGCGCCCGACGCAGTCCCTGACGACCAGTGACCCCGACAGTTCCCTGACCGCCGCCTCGGCGAGGGTCTGCGGATCGCAGCCGCTGAGCACCAGGTCGATCAACCGGATGTAGGCGGCCTCGACGCGGCGCTGCACGTCGAGACTGCTCCGCGCACGGGAGGTGTCCAGTTCCAGCTCGGTCACCTCGGCACGGGTCTCCTCCAGCAGCCGCGCGCGTTCGATGACGACGCCGGCGAGCTGACCGAGCGAGCGCATGAGGCTGATCTCGTCCGGTGTGAAGTGCCGTATCTTCCGGTCGGCGCCGTAGAGGGTGCCGAAGACCGTGGTGCCGTAGCCGAGCGGGACCGCCAGGATGGCGTGCAGGCCCTCGGCCCGTACGACGCCATCGATGTCGGGGGCGTGTGGAATGTCCCTGTCGGCCAGGTAGTCGGGGGACCAGGCGGGTGCCCCGGTCTGCTGGACGAGGCCGCCGAGGCCGGAGTTCTCCGAGGTCTTCAGGCCCACGCTGCGTGAGGTGGTCTCGCCCTCCGCCGCGCGGATGAAGGAGGGCCGGCCCTCGTCGCCCGCGTCGCGCAGTCCGACGTAAGCCATGTCGAGGTTCAGCAGCCGGCGTGCCCGCCGCGTGATCTCACGCAGGAGCGCGTCCATACCCTGCACCAGGGTGAGGTCGTGGGCGGTGTCGACGAGCGCGGCGAGCCCGGCCTCCCGCTGCTGTGCGTGGCCGACCAGGGCCCGCACGCGTGAGGCCAGGCGGACGGCCCGGTCGAGCTGTGCGAGGGTGTCCTCGGACGCCTCCTCGCGCCGGGCGGCGCCCAGCAGTTCCTCGAACCGCGCGGCCGGCGCCCCCTCGGCGAGCAGTTCCAGCACGGACATCACATCCGGCGAGGCGGCCGACATCAGTCCCCCCGTCATCAGTCCCCCCGTCATCATTCCCCCTGTGATCAGGCACGTTGACCCTTTGCGAGCCTATGGTTGGGGACCTGTGGCTGCAACCGCCGACTTCGTACAGTCGTATGAACGTTCCCTCGGGTGGTGGCCGGGCCACCCCTCTCCCCGGTGGGTTGTGTGACCGGATCACCTGTCGCCCGTCCGGGACGGCACGGCAGGATCGACTCTGACCCGTGACCGCGGGGACACGAGCGGTGACGGGGTACGCCGAAGACGGCGTCGACACAGAGAGGGAATGCCGGGGGGATGTCCGAGATCAAGAGTTATCTACGATCGCTCGAGCGCAGCCGCGACTCCATGCGGCCGGAACACCGGCCCGGGGTCTTCTCGCTGCGCGGAAGGGAGTGGGACCTGCTCGACACGGTCTTCGCCCCTCTGCACGCGGGTACCACCGAGATCGTGCTGGACCTGCTCGGCCTCTCGGATCCCGAGGGGGACCCCTGGCGCGGAGCGTTCCTGGAGATCGGCTGCGGCACCGGAGTCGTCGCCGTGACCGCCGCCCTCGCGGGCTGCGAGCGGGTCGTCGCCTCCGACATCAACGCCGACGCGGTGGCGAACGCGGCGCTCAACGCGCGGCGGCACGGAGTCGCCGACCGGGTCCAGGCCGTGTGCAGTGATCTCTTCGAAGCCCTGCCCGCCGGGCAGCGGTACGACACCATCGTCTGGAGTTCGCCGTACGTCCGCGCACCCGAGGACTACCGCTTCGCGGCTCCCCTCGAACGCGCCTATGTGGATCCCGGATACGAGACACACCGCAGGTATGTGGACGAGGTGCCGAGCCGGCTGACCAGGGACGGCCGGGCCCTGCTGCACTTCAGCAGCAGAGGGGACATGGACGGGCTGCGCCGGATCGCCGTGGAGACGGGGCGGCGGCTGCGGGTGCTCAGGAAGCTCACCCTCATCGACCGGGGAGACGTGGTCGAGCACTTCCTGGTGGAGATCCGTTCCGGCGAGGAGCCGGCGGAGGCGTGCGACGGCGCCGGGCACCGGGGCGGACTGCGCGCCCGGCCTGCCGAAACGGTGGCTCAGCCCGCCTGAACCACCGTCAGGAGCCGGTCCCACGCGGTGCGTTCCGAGGCGGTCGCCGCGGCTTCCAGGTCGCGTGCGACCGAGTCGAGGGCGACACCGGCCCCGCCGAGCGCCTCCATCACCCGGCAGGCCGCGCCGTGTTCACCGGAGAGGGTGTCGCCGTGGAACCCCTTGTGGCGGTCCAGTGCCTCGAGCGCCGGGCGGGGCAGGGCGTGCAAGGTCATCCAGGCGATGAGCCGTTCGACCCGGTCCAGCGCGGCCCGCGGCGATTCCGGCGTGTTCTCCGAGGTCCAGAGCAGGCGTTGGGGGCGGGCGCCGTCGGCCACCAGTGAGCGCCAGTGCGGACAGCCGAGGCTCTCCTCGTAGCGGCGGTAGACGAGCCGCGCGGTGGCCATCCCGGCCTGCCCGCGCAGCGCGGCGGCGCCGGGGTCCGCCGAGCCGTCGAGCAGGGCGTCGACGCCGGCGTCGAGACGGTCGATGTCCAGGGAGACGAGCGAGGCGACGGCGGACGCGGCGTGACCGCCGGCCGTGGCGCGCTCCAGGCCGCGGAAGTAGGCGTCAACCGCCTGGGCGTACCGCTGCACGGTGTACACCGCGGTGACGTGCACACCGACCCCGTGGGCGAGCACGTCACCGGCGGCGGCAAGTCCCCGGCCCGCGACGGGAATCCGGATCAGTACGTTGGGGCGGTCGACCATCTCCGCGAGCCGCCTGGAGTGGTCGGCCATGGCGTCGGCGTCCGCGGCCAGCCGGGGCACGATGCCGAGGGAGACCCAGCCGTGCACGCCCTTCGTCGCCCGGAACACCGGCTCCAGCGCGGTGCAGGCCGCACGCGCGTCCTCGGCGAGGATCGCGTAGACGCGTTTCTCGGCCGAGGCGGCCGTGCCCGAGAGCCGGTTCAGCTGGTCTTCGTAGGCGGTGGTGTCCGACATGGCGCGCGCGACGGCCGCGGGCCGGGAGATGACACCGCCCACCAGCCCGTCGGCCACCAGTCTCTCCAGGCTGCCGTCGGTCAGCCGGCCACGGTGGTAGTCGTCCAGCCAGAGACCGACCCCCTCCGCCGTGAGCTGGTCCAGGACGCCACTGCGTCTCGAGCGCGGCCGTGTGATCAATGACTGCCTCCGCTCCAGCAGCCGAACGAGTCGTAAAGGGTGGCCGTCATTCTAGGGCCTGGAATTGAGATTTCGTACATGCGGATATAACGGCTGAGTCACCGCATGATCACGTCGTGGAAACCTGACAAAGTATGCGGCGCGAAGTTGCATATCCGCTCGTCATGTGTACCCGAAGGCCGGGCGGCGACACCTGACAAACTAAGCCCGTGTGCGTTGCAGGCGGCGATGGCTTCGTGTGAGGCTCCCGGAGAAATGGTGAGCGAGTAAATGCAGCGTTCTCTGGAGGGACCTTGACCGCAGGGCTCGACGGACGGTCGCCGGTGGTTCGCCGGGACGGCGAGGGGATTTCCCGGCTCTGGGGGAAGGGATCGGTGGTCACCACGAAACTCTCCGCCGAGGAGACCGGTGGCGCCTTGGGGGTCACGCACTTCAGCGCGGTACGGGGAGAGCGCGCGCCGCGCCACACCCACACGCTCGAGGACGAGATCTTCATCATCGAGGGAGGGGAGGTCCGCCTCACGGTCGCGGACCGCACCGAAACGGTCAACGGCGCCGGCGTGCTGTTCCTTCCGCGTGGCATACCGCATTCCTACCTGGTGGAGAGCGAAACCGCCCGTTTCTATGTCGTGACCACGCCCGGTGGATTCGAGAGGTTCTTCTCGGAGGCCGGCTATCCGGACCGGCCTGGTAATTCGGCACCGGTCGGCGATGCGTGGTCGGTCGACCGCACCGTGGAATTCGCGGAGAACCTCCGGCTCGGCATCACCTGGGGAAAATGACCGCTCGTGCGTACCGGAATCAGGCGGATGCCGAAAAGCCTGCATCCCGGAATCCTCAAAAACTTGCACCGATACAGAGAGAGAACGCGAGTTCCATGAAGAGACGAAGTGTCCTGGCCGGCACGGCCGCCGCGATAGCCGCCACGACCCTGGAGGCCGGCCCCGTCGCGACGGCCGCCACCGCCGCCGCCACGGCCACCTCCACCGGCTCCGGCTCCGACGCCGTCACCGTCCTTCCGGGCGATCCCCGCTATGCCGATCTCGTCGTCGGCAACAACTCCCGCTGGGTCGCCCGGCCCGATTCCGTCCGGCTGGTGCGGACCACCGGGCAGGTGGTGCGGGCCGTTCAGGAAGCCGTGGACGCGGGCAAGCGGATCTCGGTGCGCAGCGGCGGCCACTGCTACGCGGACTTCGTCTACCACCCCGAGGTCCGGGTGGTCATCGACACCTCCCTCCTCGACACCGTCGCCTACGACGAGAAACTCAAGGCCTTCGAGGTGGGCGCGGGAGCGACGCTGCTCCATGTGTACGACTCCCTCTTCAAGGGCTGGGGCGTCACCATCCCCGGCGGCATGTGCTACTCGGTGGGGGCGGGCGGTCACATCAGCGGCGGCGGCTACGGCATGCTGTCCCGGCGGCACGGCCTGACCGTCGACCACCTGTACGCGGTCGAGGTCGTCGTCGTGGACGCGAACGGCAGGGCTCGCAGCGTGGTGGCCACGCGCGAGGCCGCCGACCCCAACCGCGACCTGTGGTGGGCGCACACCGGCGGTGGCGGCGGCAACTTCGGGGTCATCACCCGGTACTGGTTCCGCAGCCCCGGTGCCACCGGCGCCGACCCCTCGGCGCTGCTGCCCGCGCCCCCGAAGGAAGTTCTCGTCAGCGCGCTCGCGCTGCCCTGGAGCGAGCTGGACAAGGACGCCTTCACGTCGCTGGTGCAGAAGTTCGGCGCCTGGCACGAGAAGAACGGCTCCGCCGACTCCGCCGCGGCCTCGCTGTGCAGCTTCCTGATGATGAACCACCAGGCGAACGGCAGCATCGGACTGCTCACCCAGATCGACGCCACCGTCCCCGACGCGGAGAAGGTGCTCGACGACTTCCTCACCGAGGTGACCTCCTCGCTGTCCGACGCGGCGGTACGCCCGATGTCCGAGCCGGTCGGTGAACTGGGCGCCCTGCCCGACCTGTTCACGCCGCAGCGACTTCCGTGGCTGCACTCGGTCAAACTGCTGGGCACCAGCAACCCGACCCTGACCAATCCGACGCTGCGCGGCCACCACAAGTCCGCCTACCTGCGCAAGAACGTCACCACGGCGCAGGCCACGGCGATGTACCGGCACCTGACGCGCACCGACCAGGAGAACCCCTCCTCCATGGTCGTCCTCCTCTCGTACGGCGGGAAGATCAACACCGTGGGCTCCGGCGAGACCGTGTCGGCGCAGCGGGACTCGATCTTCAAGGGGCTGTTCCAGAGCTTCTGGTCGAGTGCCGACGACGACGCCGCGAACATCGGCTGGGTGCGTGACGTGTACGGCGAGGTCTTCTCGGCCACCGGAGGCTATCCGGTGCCCGGCGCGGCGGCGGACGGCTGCTACATCAACTATCCGGACGCCGACATCACCGACACGAAGGTCAACACCACCGGCGTGCCCTGGTACACGCTCTATTACAAGGCCAACTATCCGCGGCTGCAGCAGATCAAGGCCGCGTACGACCCCCGGAACACCTTCCGGCACTCGCAGTCCATCACCCTTCCCGACCACACGTGAGGCGAGCCGTGCAGCAGCATGACGTCACCGCGGCGGAGCGGACGAAGCCGGCCTCAGCGGCTCCCGGAGCGGCCCGCGACAGGAGAAGCGGCATGGCCTTCGCCCTGCTGGCGTCGGTCCAGTTCGTGCTCATCCTCGCCATGAGCGTGCTCAACGTCGTACTACCCGACATCCAGCGCGAATTCGGGCTCGACCGGGCCGAACTCGCCCTGCTGTCGGCCTCCTACGGCATGTCGTTCAGCGGTCTGCTGCTGCTGGGCGGCCGGCTGTCCGACCTGTACGGAAACCGGCGGGTGTTCCTCCTCGGCACCGGCGTGTTCGGTGTGAGCTCGGTGCTGGCGGGGGTGTCCCCGGGGCTGTGGACGCTGCTGGTGGCGCGCTTCGCCCAGGGGGTGGGCGCCGCACTGGCCGTACCCGCCGCGATGGCGCTGGTGAGCGTCCTGCACCCCGAACCCGCGAGGCATGCCCGGGCCATGGCGGTCTGGGGCGGGCTCGCGGCCTCCGGCGGGACCGCCGGGATGCTGCTGTCCGGGGTGGTGGCCTCCTCGGACTCCTGGCGCTGGGCGTTCGTCGTGCCCGCCGCGGTGGCGGCGGTGACCCTCGTCGCCGCCCCGCGCCTGATCCCCGAGGGCGCCGCCGGCCGGTCCGGCCGGCTGGACGTCCTCGGGGCGGTCCTGGTCACCACCGGGATCGCCCTGCTCAGCTACGGCCTGGTGGAGGCGCCGGAGCGCGGCTGGACCTCCCCGGTGGCGCTCTCCACCCTGATCGCCGGCGGGGCGCTGCTGCTGGGGTTCGTCATCACCGAGGCACGGGTGCCGCAGCCGCTGCTGCCGCTGTCCTTCCCCGCCTCCCCGCGCAGGGCGACGGCGCTGCTGGCGGTGTTCCTGGGCGCCGCCGGGATCACCACGATCTTCTTCATGCTCGCGCTGTACTTCCAGGAGGTCCGGGGCTATTCCGCGCTGGAGACGTCCGCGGCCTTCCTGCCCTTCGGTCTGACCCTGGTCGTCAGCGGCCTGTGCGTGGGCAGGCTGGTGCAGCGGTTCGGCGCGCGTGTGGTCCTGGTCGCGGGACTGCTGCTCGCCGGACTGGGGCTGGCGGCGCTGGGCCTGATCGGCACGGACACCCCGTACGTGGGCGCCGTCCTGGCCGGGCTGGTGCTCTTTCCCGCCGGCGTGGCTCTGGTCTTCGCCGGATCCACCGTCACCGCGACCACCGACGTCCCGCGGGATCAGGCCGGTCTCGCCGGCGCCGTGGTCAACACCGCGCTGGAGGCCGGGCCGGCCATCGGTCTCGCCGTCCTGGTGACCCTGGCCACCGGACGCACCACCGACCTGGTGCACACCGGGACGAGTACGGCGTCCGCCCTGACCTCCGGCTACGGCTTCGCCTTCACCGTCGCGGCCGTGGCCTTCGCCGCCGCCGCGGTGTGCGCGCTCGTCCTGCTGCGCCCCGGCCCGGCCCGGGACGGCGGCTGACGGACCGCCCGGCCCCTACGCCGCTCGGGCACCCTGAATTCCCATCCATCACGACATGTACCGAGGAGCACCCCCCATGACCGCCCGTTTCAAGGACAAGGTCGTCATCGTCACCGGGGCCGGATCCGGCATCGGCCGGGCCAGTGCCAGGGCCTTCGCCCGCGAGGGCGCCACCGTGGTGGCCGCCGGATCGCGGCCGGAACCCATCGAGGAGACCGTGCGACTCGTCGAGGAGGACGGCGGCGCGGCCGACGCCCTCGTCGCCGACGTCACCCGGCCCGAGGACATGGAGCGCCTGGTGCGTACCACCGTGGAGCGGCACGGCGGCCTGCACATCGCCCACAACAACGCCGGCGTCTTCGGCAAGCCCACCCCGGTCGGCGACCTGGACCTGGCCGTGTGGCGGTCCGTGCTGGACGTCAACCTGAACGGCGTCCTGATCGGCATGCAGCAGGAGATCGCGCACATGCGGGCGAACGGCGGCGGTGTCATCGTCAACACCGCGTCCAACATCGGCTACCACGGGCGCCGCCCCGGCATGGCCGCCTACGCCGCGTCCAAGGCCGCGGTGAGCACCCTCACCCGGGTCGCCGCCCTGGACCACATCAAGGACAACGTGCGCATCAACGCGGTGAGCCCCGGCGCCACGGACACCGGCATGTCGCTGCGTCCCGGGGAGAGCGACGCCGATCGCGCCGCCCGGCTGGCCACGACGGTTCCGATCGCCCGCGTCGCGACGACGGACGAGATCGTGGCCGCGGTGCTGTGGCTGGCGTCCGACGAGTCGAGCTTCGTCGTCGGCCACGACCTCGTCGTCGACGGCGGCGTGACCAGCTGACCCCCCTCACCTGATCGACGGAGTCCCGGCCGCGTGGCCACGCGGCCGGGACTCCGTGCTTTCCGGAACTCCCCGTGCCGGTGCCCGGCCGTATGAATTCGCCCCGACCTGCGGATGAATTGACGCTGCCTCGCCGGAACCTGACGAAGTAACGATTCCCCCCTTCACGGTGATTCCGTAATTCTGCAGAATCGGTGAAAGCAACTCACGAGTTCAGCCGAAGAAATCCTTCTTCATCTCCATGAGAGGAACCGAGGTGGACAGCGAGCTCGCTTACATCGAATCGCTCCCCGCTCTCCAGCAGCCCGATTGGCGGGGTCATCCCGAGACGGAGCGGGCGAGGCGGGAACTGAGCGCGCTGCCGCCGCTCGTCGAGGCCGCGGAGGTGACCCGGCTGCACGACCACCTCGGGACGGTCGCCCAAGGGCACGCCCAGGTCATCCAGGCCGGTGACTGCGCCGAGGACTGGGCGGAGAACGGCCGCGTGGACATCGCCCGCAAGGCGGCGGTGCTCGACGTCCTGGCGGGTGTCATGCGCGTCAACGCGGGCCGGCCGGTGGTGCGCGTGGGCCGGCTCGCCGGCCAGTACGCCAAGCCGCGCTCCCGGCCCACCGAAACGGTCCAGGGTGTCGAACTGCCCGTGTACCGCGGGCACATGGTGAACGATCCGAACCCCGACCCGGTGCTGCGCCGGCCCGACCCCCGGCGTCTGCTGACCGGCCACCGGGCCGCGCGCGAGGTCATGGAGCACCTCGGCCGGTCCGGCGGCGCCGGGCGCGCGCAGGCCCCCGTGTGGACCAGCCACGAGGCCCTCCTCCTCGACTACGAACTGCCCATGCTGCGTCGTCAGGACGACGGCGGCCTGCTGCTCACCTCGACGCACTGGCCGTGGATCGGCGAGCGCACCCGGCAGGTGGACGGCGCCCACGTGGCGCTCCTGGCGGCCGTGCGCAACCCGGTGGCCTGCAAGGTGGGACCGAGCATGACGCCGGAGGAACTGCTGCGCCTGTGCGAGCGACTGGACCCCGACCGGGTCCCCGGGAGGCTGACGCTCATCGCGCGGATGGGCGCCGGCACGGCACCCCGCAAGCTCCCCGCCCTGGTCGCCGCCGTACGCGGCGCCGGGCACCCGGTGATCTGGCTGTCCGACCCGATGCACGGCAACACCGAGTCCGGACCCGACGGTCTGAAGACGCGTTTCGTGAAGACCGTCATACGCGAGGTCGAGGAATTCCAGGAGTCCGTGACGGCGGCCGGTGGAATTGCAGGCGGCCTGCACCTGGAAACCACCCCCGACCATGTCACGGAATGCGTTGCCGATCGCACGTTTCTGGATTCGGTCGGAGACAAGTACACGAGCTTCTGCGACCCGCGCCTCAACCCCCGCCAGGCCGTTGAGGTCGCCTCGGCCTGGCGCCGCTGAGAAGCTTCTGAGAAGTCGCCGAAAAGTCGCTGAGTGAGGAGACCTGTTCGCTATGCCAGAAAAGATAGCCCTGGTCACGGGAGCCGCGGGCGGAATAGGTGAGGCCGTCGTCCGCACCCTGGGGGAACGCGGGGCCTCGGTGGCCGCCGTGGACAAGGACGCCGACCGGCTGAGCGAGGTGACCGGGAAACTGGCCGCCGACGGACTGCGGGTACGGGCGTTCCCCGCCGACGTCACCACGAGCGCCGCGGCCGATCGTCTGGTCGCGGACGTCGAGGACGCCCTGGGACCGCTGGACCACCTGGTCAACGGGGCGGGCGTACTGCGCCTGGCGAAGGCCCGGGACCTCACCGACGCGGACTGGGCCGCGACGTTCGCCGTCAACACCACCGGCGTGTTCTACATGTCGCGCGCGGCGGTCGACCGCATGGTCCGGCGGCGCTCCGGGGCCGTCGTCACCATCGCCTCCAACGCGGCGGGAACGGCACGCGTGGACATGGCCGCGTACGCGGCGTCCAAGGCCGCGGCGACCATGTTCACCAAGTGCCTCGGCCTGGAGGTCGCCCAGTACGGCATCCGGTGCAACGTGGTCGCCCCCGGCTCGACCGAGACCCCGATGCTCACGTCCATGTGGCAGGACGACCACGGGCGCACCGCCACCCTCGAAGGGTCACTCGACGCCTACCGGGTCGGCATACCGCTCGGCAAGCTGGCCCGCCCCTCGGACGTGGCCGAAGCGGTGGCGTTCCTCCTCTCGGACCAGGCCTCGCACATCACGATGCACGACCTCACCGTCGACGGCGGCGCGAGCCTCGGCGTCTGACGACCCAAGCGATACGAGGAAGACCATGCCAGGGACACCGTCCATGAAAACCGTGCCGGGGATACCCCCCATCCAGCCCTACCCGATGCCCCGGGCCGGCGACCTGCCCGTCAACACCGCTGCGTGGCAGGCCGATCCGGACCGCGCGGTCCTGCTCGTCCACGACATGCAGCGGTACTTCCTGCGGCAGTTCAGCGGGGACGAGGCGCCCGCTGCCGACCTCGTGCGGAACGCGACCCGGCTCCGCGCACAGGCGGTCGCCTCCGGCATGCCCGTCGCGTACACCGCGCAGCCGGGCGGCATGACCGACGAACAGCGCGGACTGCTCAAGGACTTCTGGGGGCCGGGCATGCGCGTCGACCCCGCCGACCGGGAGGTCGTCGAGCCGCTCGCCCCCGGCCCCGACGACTGGCTGCTCGCCAAGTGGCGCTACAGCGCGTTCTTCCGGTCCGACCTGCTGGACCGGATGCGCGCCCACGGCCGCGACCAGCTGATCCTCTGCGGTGTGTACGCGCACATCGGGGTGCTGTCCACCGCGGTGGAGGCCTTCACCAACGACATCGAGACGTTTCTGGTGGCCGACGCCGTCGCCGACTTCACCGAGGCGTACCACCGGCTGGCCCTCGACTACGCCGCCGAGCGCTGCGCCCTGGTCACCACCACCACGTCCGTGATCGAGGAGCTCGGCCGATGAACGAGGAGAACCCCGGTATGGCACCCGATCCGCTCGACCGGATCCTCGGGCCGCGGCCGCCCGCCTTCGCGCTGCTGCACCGCCCCGAAGCCGGCGGCCCGGACACCCTGGAGATCCTCACGGGTACGGCGTCGACGGTGGACGCCGTGGCCCGGATCCCCCTCGAGGCACCCGATCCCGACGCCGGGGCGCGCCAGGAGGTCCTGGCGCTGATCCCCTACCGCCAGGTCGCCGAGCGCGGCTACGTCTGCGCCGACGACGGTGAACCGCTGATCACGATCACCGTGGAGGAGCAGACCTCCGTCACGGTGGGCGACGCCCTGCGGCGGCTGCCGGGTGAGCCGGTCGTGCTCGAGGGCGGCGCCTTCGACCTGGACGACGACGAATACGCCGGCATCGTCCGCAAGGTGATCGCGGACGAGATCGGCACGGGTGAGGGAGCGAACTTCGTCATCAAGCGGTCGTTCGTGGCCGACATCACCGGTTACACGGTGCGCAGTGCCCTGGCGTTCTTCCGGCGGCTGCTGGAGCGGGAGCAGGGGGCGTACTGGACGTTCGTGGTGCACACCGGCGACCGCACCTTCGTCGGCGCCTCCCCCGAGCGGCACGTGAGCCTGCGGGCCGGCCGGGCCGTGATGAACCCGATCAGCGGCACCTACCGCTATCCGCCCTCCGGCCCCACCCTGCCCGGGGTGATGGACTTCCTCGCCGACCGCAAGGAGGCCGACGAGCTGTACATGGTCGTCGACGAGGAACTCAAGATGATGGCGCGGATCTGCGACCCCGCTCCCCGGGTCGTGGGGCCGTACCTGAAGGAGATGGCGCGGCTCGCGCACACCGAGTACTTCATCGAGGGCGCCAGCGACCACGATCCCCGCACGATCCTGCGGGAGACCCTGTTCGCACCGACGGTGACGGGCAGTCCGCTGGAGAGCGCCTGCCGGGTGATCAACCGGTACGAGCCCCGCGGGCGCGGCTACTACAGCGGCGTGGCCGCCCTGATCGGGCAGGACGAGCGGGGACGGCGCACGCTCGACTCCTCGATCCTCATCCGCACCGCCGACATCGACGGCGCGGGCCGGCTGAGCATCGGCGTCGGCGCCACCCTGGTACGGCACTCCGACCCGGACTCGGAGGTCGACGAGACCCGGGCCAAGGCGGCCGGTCTCCTCGCCGCGCTGGGCGCCGAAGGCACCGGGCGCCTTGCCGAACACCCGCGCGTACGCCAGGCCCTCGCGCAGCGCAACGACTCGATCGCCGGGTTCTGGACCGGCGAACACGCCCAGCTGACCGGCCGGAGGTCCGAACTGGCCGACCGCCGGGTCCTCGTGGTGGACGCGGAGGACACCTTCACGTCCATGATCGGCCACCAGCTGCGGGCCATGGGGCTGCGGCCGACGGTCCGGCGCTTCGACGAGCCGTACTCCTTCGACGACCACGAACTCGTCGTCATGGGTCCGGGCCCCGGTGATCCGCGTGCCACCCGGCACCCCAAGATCGCGCAACTGCGATCCGCGATCCGCACGCTGCTGGACCAGCGCCGGCCCTTCGTAGCCGTATGCCTGAGCCATCAGGTGCTCAGCACCCTGCTCGGCCTGGAGCTGGTGCGCCGGCCGGTACCCAACCAGGGGGTCCAGCGGGAGATCGACCTGTTCGGAGCACGGGAACGGGTCGGTTTCTACAACACGTTCGCCGCCCGTGGCACGCAGAACGAGTTCGACGTCCCCGGCGTGGGGACCGTCGAGGCGAGCCGGGACGAGGACACCGGAGAGGTGCACGCGCTGCGCGGGCCGGGTTTCGCCTCCATGCAGTTCCACGCCGAGTCCGTGCTCACGCAGGACGGCCTCCGCATCGTCGGTGACGCGCTGGAAGGGGCACTGCGCCTATGCGCGTCGTGATCGCCTGGTGGGACCTCGACGGGTCCGGGCCGACCTCGCTCCGGGACTTCCTGCGCGACGAGGCCGTGGACCGGTTCTCCCGGGTACCGGGACTGCGTCTGAAGGTGTGGATCTCGGACGAGCGCACCAACCGGTGGGGCGCCGTCTTCCTGTGGGAGTCGGCACAGGCCGCGGCCGCGCCCGTTCCGGCCCGGGCCGCCGAACTCATCGGCCGCCCGCCCACCGAGAGGCACGTCTTCGACGTCGAGGCCACCACGGAGGGCGCCTACGACACCGCCGAACTGGCCCGTCTGGGCCTCGCCTTCACCGGCTGAGCCCGGACCCGCCCATGTGCCATGTGCTGGAGGACAGTCCATGACGGACACGACCGCGCACCCCACCGCGCGAACGGCCCGTATCCCCGGATCCAAGAGCATCACCAACCGCGCCCTGCTGCTGGCCGCCGCCGCGACGGGCACCTCCCGGCTGCGCCACCCGCTCGTCAGCGCCGACACCGTCGCCTTCCGTACGGCGCTGACGGCCCTCGGGTTCCGGGTCGGGGCGGCGGAGCACGACGAGATCTGGGAAGTGACCGGCACGGGGCGCGGCCCCACCGGCAAGGCCGACATCTGGTGCGAGGACGCCGGAACCGCGGCCCGTTTCCTGCCGCCCTTCGCGGCCGCCGGCCAGGGCCGGTTCGTCTTCGACGGCAGCGCTCAGCTCAGGGCCCGCCCGCTGCGCCCGCTGGCCGGCGCGCTGGCCGCGCTGGGCGCCACGGTGACGACCGGTCCGGGCGGCGGACTGCCCATGACGCTGGAGACCGACGGGCTCGACGGCGGCGCGGTCGCCGTGGACTCCACACTGAGCAGCCAGTTCCTGTCCGGGCTGCTGATGGCGGCTCCCCTGATGCGCACACCGGTGACCTTCACGGTCGGCGGCCTGGTCAGCCGCCCGTACCTCGCCCTGACCCTGGCCCTGATGCGCCGGTTCGGGGCGCAGGTCACCGAACGGCCCGGCGATGTCATCGAAGTCCGGCCCGGCGGCTACGGCGCCGTCGACCTCGCCGTCGAACCGGATGCCTCCACCGCTTCCTACGTCTTCGCGGCCGCCGCGGTCACCGGCGTCACCGTCACCGTGCCCGGCCTTGGCCGCGGCAGCCTCCAGGGCGACCTGCGCTTCGTCGACGTGCTGCGCCGGCTCGGGGCGCGGGTCGAGGTCACGGAGGCGGCCACCAGTGTCACGGGCCGGGGCAGGCTGCGCGGCGGCTTCTCGGTCGACATGGGGGAGATCTCCGACACCTTCATGACCCTGGCGGCCGTCGCGCCGCTCGCCGACGCGCCCATCACGATCCGCGGCATCGCCCACGCCCGGCTCAAGGAGTCGGACCGCCTGGCCGCCGTCGCGCAGAACCTGCGCGCCCTCGGCGTGGACACCGACGAGGGCCACGACTGGATCACCGTCCACCCCGGCACCCCCGCCGGCGCCCGCATCGCCTGCCGTCGCGACCACCGCATCGGCATGGCCTTCTCCGTCCTCGGACTCCGTGTCCCCGGCATCACGCTCGACGACCCGGCCTGCGTCGGAAAGACCTTTCCCGGGTTCCACGAGGAACTGCGGCGGCTCTTTCCACCGGCTTCCCCACAGCGACAAGGATCACGATGAAGGTACTCATTGCCGGGGGCGGTATCGGCGGCCTCGCGGCGGCACTGAGCATCGCGCGCCACGGCCACCTGGCCGTCGTGCTGGAACGAAGGGACACCTTCGGCGAACTGGGTGCGGGCATCCAGCTGGGCCCGAACGCCTTCCACGCCCTGGACTGCCTGGGCGTCGGCGCCGAGATCCGCCAACGCGCGGTGCACATCGACGAGTTGAGGTTCATGGACGGAACCACCGGAGAGCGGGTCGCGAGCATGCCGCTCACCGGCGCGTACCGCACCCGCTTCGGCAATCCGTACGCCGTCGTGCACCGCGGCGACCTCTACCAGACGCTCCTCGACGGCTGCGTCGCGCAGCGGAACATCACCCTGCACACCAACTCCTCCGTGACCTCGTACGAACAGGACCCGGACAGCGTCACGGCGATCACGGACACCGGGCGCCGCTTCACCGGCGAGGCGCTCATCGGCGCCGACGGCATCCGGTCCGCCGTGCGCGGCCGGCTTGTCGGCGACGGCGCGCCGCGCGTGTCCGGCCACACGATCTACCGGTCCGTCATCCCCATGGAGCGGGTTCCGCGGGAACTGCGCTGGAACACCGTCACCTTGTGGGCCGGGCCCAAGTGGCACTTCGTCCACTACCCCATCGGCAGCGGGAAGTTCCTCAACCTGGCGGCCACCCGCGACGACGGCGCACAGGACGTCGTGGCCGGCAGGCCCGCCGAGCGGACGCACGTCCTGTCCGAGTTCCCCGACCTGAGCGACACCGCCCGGCAACTGCTGGAACTGGGGACCGACTGGAAGGAGTGGGTGCTGTGCGACCGCGACCCGGTCGAGCGCTGGACGGACGGCCGCGTCGCCCTCCTGGGCGATGCCGCGCACCCCATGCTCCAGTACGCGGCCCAGGGCGCCTGCATGGCACTTGAGGACGCCGTCGTCATCGGCGAACTGCTCGCGGGGGCCGCCGGAGACGTCCCACAGCGCCTGGAGAAGTACAACGCCGAGCGGTACGAGCGCGCCGCCAGGGTGCAGCAGGTGGCCCGTGCCATGGGCGAGCAGCTCTACCACCCGGCCAAAGACGCCGCGGCCGCCCGCAACACGATGCTCTCCTCCTTCACGGCCGGCGAACTGCACGACCAGGTCGAGTGGCTGCACGGGGCTCGCGTCGGCGGGACGGGAGGACACCGTTGAGCAGGCTGCGCTGGCTGACCGCGGGGGAGTCCCACGGCCCGGCACTCGTGGCGACGATCGAGGGCCTTCCGGCGGGCGTGCCGATCACCACGGAGATGGTCGCGGATCACTTGGCGCGGCGGCGGCTCGGTTATGGACGCGGTGCGCGCATGAAGTTCGAGCAGGACCAGGTCACGTTCCTGGGTGG
>NZ_JBVHQG010000021.1:0-48311 GCF_055567535.1 Streptomyces sp. NPDC026538 | reverse complement strand
GCGCGCCGTCTCCTCCGGAGACATGACGCGCCGTCACTACGTGACGGAGCGTTGCACCGTCGCTCCGCGACGGTCTGTAACGCCGCTCCGCAGCGTTACGGGCTAGCTAGATAGGAAGCAGGTGCCGGCCTTCGCTGGCGTTACATAATTGTGGAGTGGCGGCATCGTTCTGATGATGTATCGTCAGGTTAGCTCTGCTGCTTTATATCTCCGACCTGCCACCTTACATCTTGGGGCTTCAATTGTTGGCGGCGAGAGTAAAGCTGACTTACGTTCAAGTGCCCTCCGGGCGCTTCTCCCCACCAAATATGTACCCATTATGTAACGCCTCGGGGTCGATACATAAATTATGTAACGGCTACTCTATGTGATATGAGTAGTGGTCTGGACCTCTTGAGTATTCAAGGCTTAAAAGAGGTGTCAGAAAACGTCTCAGCGGGATGGCTGTGCCTCCGTCTAGACGGAGGCGTACATTTCTGGTGCATTCACTCGCGTTACATAATCTATCTTCTGGTGGGGTGTTGGGGGTTCTATACCATTCCTCTTCGGATGGTGTTCTCCAAAGAGGTGAACAATTGTGTCGCAAAGTAGAATATCAGAACCTCATTAAGGGATCGTTTTTCTTGTGCTCAGGTTTCTTTGGTCAGTTCTTCGTCGCGGGCCACGCCCTCTGCGGCGCTGTACGACGCTCGCCCCCGCCAGCGGGCGCCACCGTCGGCCGGCGCCCGCTCGACAACCTCCACGTCCGGCTGGTCACACGAAGACGATGAGGTGCAGATTCCGCCTGGAACAGCCCGTCAACAGCCTTATGGGAAAGGCAGGTTACTTCTGGACTGGCGGTCCGGGGCTGGTTGGTCGGCGTGAGAAGGGCATGGCTCTTCGTCGCTCGTGCCAGCAACGAGTGGGCACCACCCGTCAGCGTCGCCGACCAGGGCACCGCACCTGCGCCGCCAACGCCCAGATCATGACGTTCAACCAACACTCCCCCGCCGACCGGTCTCATCCGTTCACCAGCACGAGCGGACGGCTCCGCCGTCCTGCTGGCTTGCACACCTCAACTGCTCTGTGCCGGCAGTAGGGTCGGCGCATGGTGACGCGACTGCGCAGACTCGAGGATCTGCTCGGTAGACGGCTCGACGAGGTCGACTACAGCATCCTGGCCGATCTGGTTGGCAACGCCGAAGCTGCCGAGAGTGAGGACCTCGACTACAAGCAGGCGCACTACGGCGCCGACGACAAAGGCCGCGAGGAACTGGCCAAGGACGTCGCCGCCTTCGCAAACCACACGGGCGGCCTCCTCGTCCTCGGCATGGCCGAGAACAAGGGCGTGCCCAGCAAGGTGTTCGACGTCGACCTGGACGACCGCCACGTCCGGCACATCCGGCAGGTCATCGCGAATAACACCGCGCCGCGCGTTCCCTACGAGACCATCCGCGTCCCCAACCCTGACGCTCCAGGCACCGGCTTCCTACTGCTCGCGGTGCCCCGCAGCACCTACGGCCCACACGCCGTGACGGCTCCTCCCACCAAGCCCTCCAAGGACACACTGCGCTTCCCGAGGCGCGGCGGTAGCAAAACTGAATGGCTCACCGAGACGGACGTCGCCACCGCCTACCGCGCTCGCTTCACGGCGGCCGCCGAACGCGACCAGCGCCTGGCCGACGTCGAGGAAGATCTCGTCGATGCCCTCGCCGACCGCACGACACCCCACCTCATCGTTACCCTGGCCCCCGAGGCACCGGGCGACATGGTCATCGACTCCGCCCGCTTCGCCCGCTACCAGGACGAGATTCAGCGCACGGAGCTTTATCTCGGCCAGGGACACCGCACCTTCACACGTCCTGCCGTCGGCCCGCGACGGCTCATCGTGACGGAACCTGCCGGCGCCCGCGCAGCCCGGGCCGAACTGCACCGAGACGGCAGCGCTGTCATCGGCCTGGGCCTCCACACCCACCAATCACGCCTGCGCGGCAACGACGTAGACCTGCAGTTCTCCGAACCCGGCGACGTCGTCTACCAGCTGCTGTGTGCTCTTCCCTTCCTCGCCAGCCACGCACGCGACCGTGCCGGAGCGAGCGGGACCGCGCTCGTCAAAGCCGCCCTCGTAGCACACATGGCGGAGCACCCCGCGCGGAGGATGGCCATCGACCTCGACCGACCGGCTGCGCTCCCCTTCCGCGTCGACCCATTGGACCCCGGCTCCGGACAGCGCGCCCAACTCAGCACCCTAACCTGCCAGTACGCCGAGGCCCACGCTGCCGTGATTCTGGACGACGTAGTCGATCAGGGTCGCGGCCTGCTGGAGGCCACCGCGGCGCTGGCCGACGAGCTGCTCCAGGCCTTCGGTTATCCCGAAACCGGCCTCATCACTCGCCTCGGTGAACTCCGTCCCGACAGGTTCAGCGTCCGTAACGCTGGGGCCGTCGCCGTCTGGGCGCGGCAGCAAAGCCTGCTGGCCTGACGACCTGCAGATACCCGAAAATTGGACACCACGCCCAACCATTCGGGATCTACTCTGCTCGGATGGCGCGTTCATGGACACGGCTGCACGATTACCTCGGCCATCCGCCCGGACCGGTGACCTACGACATGGTCGCCGAGGCCGTGCGACGGAAACTCGGCGAGAGCGACGACCTGGACTGGAAAGAGGCTCTGCCGACCGAATCCAAGGTCAAAGGAGAGTGGAACGAGTTCGCCAAGGACGTCGCCGCCATGGCCAACACCCGAGGCGGCCTCCTCGTCTACGGCGTTAGCGACACCATCGAGAGAGTCGGCATCGACCTGGACAAGGTCAACGACAAGCAGCTCGGCCAATGGCTACGTGTGCATCTCCAGCCCACTGTGAGCGGCGTCAGCTACCTCAAGCTGCCGGCGACCGATGGCAGCGGTAAGGACCTCTTGGTCGTTGACGTTCCAGCCAGCGAGATGGCGCCGCACTTCCTTTACGGATGGCAGCAGAAGGACAAGGACAAGACCACCTTCAACGCGCCCTTCCGACACCGAGACGACACGTACTACATGCCCGAGCACCAGGTTGCGCTCGCCTACCGGGCCCGCTTCGCCCGCCAGGATGCTGCTGATGCAGCCTTGAACCAGCACATGCGGCACACCACCGAGCTTGTCCTTGGGGAGTCGGAGAACCACGCGGCCGCGTGGCTGGTCGTAGCCGCACGACCCACGCGCCCTATACCCCGAATGGTCCCGGCGCTGTCGCGCGCGGAGGCGCAGGACGTCATGTCCCGGAGCTCGAAGCGGGCTGAGGGCCTGCTCGCCAGCGCCATCCCGATGCCGCGGCTACTGGGCCCGCAGCTCTTCCCTGAGCTCCTCGCCAACAATCCACGCAAGGGCCTGCGGCGCTGGGTGGACACCAACATGCTCGTCCCGGCACGGGCCACACACCAGTGTCGAATACTTGTGGAGCTGCATCACGACGGAACCGTCGTCACCGCCGTCGACCTCTCCCACAGCGCCTCGCCGTATACGGGCGTCGAGGAAGGGGACGTGCATCTGCCTGTGGCAGCGTGGGTACTCATCAGCGCCGCCTTCGAGACCGTGTCCCTCGTCCACGAACATCGACTGGCTCTGCACGCGGATACTCCCATCGACCTGCGCGCCGCCCTAGAGCCCGGTGCTGGCTTCCGCTTCATCCCCGTCGTCGTCAGCCATGGGCGCCCCGAGATAGCCGAGTGGGCACGGCAGCC
Organism: Streptomyces sp. NPDC026538; assembly: GCF_055567535.1. Classification (NCBI taxonomy): domain Bacteria; kingdom Bacillati; phylum Actinomycetota; class Actinomycetes; order Kitasatosporales; family Streptomycetaceae; genus Streptomyces; species Streptomyces sp. NPDC026538. The sequence continues at coordinate 44,610 of NZ_JBVHQG010000021.1, read as the reverse complement.
GCGGACGATACAGCCCGCTCACACCGAGTTGGCTCCCTTTGCCGACGACCATGCCCTCATCGCAGCGGCTAGCGATCTCGCAGAAGGGTTGTTGCACCAATTCGGGATGGACATCCTGCCGACCTGAGAAGCTGCCGGCCCCGCCTGCCACTGCCGCTTCTGTTGGGAAGCCGACGAAATGCGGTTCGCGGGGTGACGGAATGAGCGGATCGGGGACACTGTCGCTGTGGCCGCAGCTCCCGCAGGCCTCGACCCGCGGTCCCCTCCACGCTGCCCTCGGGCAGCGTGTGAGCAACTGGTTCCGTCTGACCGGCATGAGCGTTGGGTTGCAGGACGGCGAGCGCTGGCCGGGGGCGGAAGGGGTTCAAATAGATGTGCGGCCTTGGCCCGGCCTGGTGGTCGGCGTGAGAATGGCATGGCCCTTCGTCACTCATGCCAGCAACGGGTGAGCACCATCCGTCGGCGTCAACAACCAGGTCACCGCACCTGCGCCACTGACACTCCCCCGCAGACCTTCAGGGCAGGTCGGGCCGGCCGCGGGCGGTCGTGTCAGGCGCCGATGCCGATGTAGGAGACGTAGGTGTAAGCGCCCCAGTCGGAGTCGAGTTCGGCGATAACGTCGTCCCAGAGGTCTTCCATGGCGTCCAGGTCGCTGGCGACGAGGGCGTCGACGGCGTCGTCCCAGATGTAGCGGACTTGCCGGTGCTGGATCCTCAGGTTGTCGCGACGGCGTGGCTCGTCAACAGCTGCCTGGTTGACGGGGTGGATCTCGATGCGGGTGCCGCGGCCGCCTCGGTTGAGGTGCTGCTTGAGGGCGCCGGGGTTGGCGAGCACGTTGTGGGCGCGCAGGTTCCAGTAGGCGGTGTCGATCGCTTCGAGGTTGGCCGGGCGCGGGCGCTGGGTGCCGCGGGTCCAGGCGCGGATCGTTGTGGGGGTGGCGTGGATGCCGGCGTCGGCCAGAGCCTGGGGGCCTCCTTTGGTGGTGGTGAGGTAGCGCATGCGGGCTTTCAGGCCGCGGCGGGTGCCGACCGGGGATTTGATTCCGCCGTCGATGATCAGGCGTTCGAGGGCGTCTTCGAGGGCACGGGCGAGGGCGATTTTGCCATGGACATTTCCGGGGTCGCGATCTGCCCCGTAGTTGCCGAAGTTTTTCCATCCGTCGGTCGACATCTATCGGGCGCTCTTCCTCGGCAGGGGGTACTGGTCTTTTTGTTTCATCTGGGTGGTGAGGCGGCCTTCGGTGAAGACCGTGCGCCAGTCGCCGGTCACGTGGAGTTCGTCGGTACCGCGGACACGGACGACGGCCAGGCCGTTGCTGTAGGCACGATGGGACTTATACCAGAGGTTGGCGAATGCCTGGGAACGGATGATGTGCATCCAGTCGGGTCGGCGGATGTCGCGGTTGACGCTTGATTCTCCGATGGTGGAGGTGAATTTCGAGTACATGGCTTTGATGTATTCGACGGTCACCGTGCCGTCGGCTTCGAGGGCGTTGGCGCGGGCCTCGGTCAGGACGCGGCGGAATTTTTCCAGGAGTCCTTCGCTGGCGCCGGAGGTCCAGCATTCGGTGATGTGCGGGGCCTCGCACAGGCCGAGGCGGGCGCAGCGGATGAGGAGGCGGATGGTGGCGTCGTCGAGGAGGACTGGGCCGTCTTCGCGGCGGTTGCCGATCGGGTCCGGCAGGTCGGGGTGGTGCCAGGTGGGGCGGGTGGGAAGGCGGTAGATGCCGGAGCGTTTGGGGTCGAAGCCGCCGTGCGGGTCGTGGATCAGGGCGCCGATGGGCAAGTGGGTCTTGAAGGCGGACAGGAAGCTGGCGTTGGTGTCGAGGGCGTTGACGGTGATCGGGGGGTGGGTGCCGTTTTGTAGGGCGTCCGTGAGCTGGGTGTTGGTCCAGTTGTGGCGGCCTTCCCAGATTTCATCGGCGCCGTCCTTGGTTTTCTTTCGGAGGAATTCGAGGGTTTCCGGATAGACCGTGTGCTCGTAATTTCCGCCGACGCGGGTCGCTTCGAACAGAGCCATTGCGTTCGGCACGGCCTTTTTCACCAGGGCTTCGGTCGCGGTGGCGATGTCGCCGTCGTGGTCGTGGAGGGCTTCGTCGACGGCGCGGGTGATCATGCCGGTGAAGTAGCTGTAGTCCCGGTTGGCGTAGCCGCCCTGGGGCGGGGGTGGGGCAGTAGTGCGGTGGGGCGATGGCCTGCGTCGGGCGGCAGTGTGGGCCGTCGGGGCGGGCTGGGTGGCCGTGGGGGCCGAGGATGCGCTGGTGGGGGCTTGGAGAAGCGTCTGCGGGATCTGTGCGGGGGCGGGCGGGGTCGCGGTCGGGGGCGTCTGGGGTGCTGAAGTGGGGGTGACGGGGCTGACGTAGGGATCGGTGATGCGGGCGTGGGCGAGGTCGGCGTGGAGGGTGAGGGTGGCCTGCGGGCCGAGATCGCGTTCGGTGACGGTGGCGTGGATCTGGTCGGCGTCGCGGGCCAGGGTGATGGTGACGTCGAGGCTGAGCGCGGCGATCAGGTGGGAGTCGTCGGTGTCGACGGCGGCGAGGACGGGGAGTTCGTGCGTGCGGGCCAGGTGGGCGAGGGCCTGGGCGGCGTCGGCGATCTGGGACGGGCCGGACAGCGGCAGCCGGGGGTCCTCGGTGGTCTGGAGGCGGTCGACCACGACGAGGGCCAGGCCCGGCAGATCCGGGACGCTTTCGGCGATCGCGTCGGTGGTCAGGTCGGTGCCGTCGTCGATGTAGAGCGGGGCTTGGGCCAGGTGGTGGTGGAGGGCTGCGGTGTCGTCCTGTTCGGTGGGGGTGAGGCGGCCCGCTCGCAGGCGGCGGTAGTCGACGGGCAGGTGCGCGGCGACGATACGCGCGGCGATGTCGGCGCGGGTGAGTCCGGAGGCGGCGTACAGGACGGGTTGATGCTGGTCGAGGGCGCTGGTGCGGGCGGCGGCGGTGGCGATCAGGCTGGATCCGGCGCCCGGGGCGGCGGCGACGAGGTAGAAGCGGCCGGGCTGGAGGCCGCCGAGGACGTCGTCCAGGGCGCGGATGCCGGTCGACAGGCCCATCAGGGGTGTGGGTGTGGTGGATTCCCCGGTGGGGGCGGTGGTCGGGAGGACGGTGTCGAGGGCTTGGGCGAGCGCGGCCAGGCGTCGCGGGGTACGCGGCGCAGCGATGGCTGGTGGGCCGCCGGCCGGGAGTGCGGGCTCGTGACCGGTGCCGGGCATCGCGGGAGCGAAGGCCGGCGGGCTCGGCTCGGACGGGGTCGAGGGTGGTGCTGGGAGGGCGGTCGGCGGTGTGACCGGGTGCTGGAGTACGGGATCGGCGGGGGTTGGAGCGGTAGCGGCTGGCGAGCCGGTGGGGGCGGTCAGTGGGGCTGGGGTGGTGCCGGGTGAGGCGGGGGGCGTATCGGCAGGTGCAGGCGTGTCGTGGGCTGCCGGTTCCGGCTGCGGTTCCGAGGACATGGTGGAGGCAATGGCCGCTTCGACAGAGGTAGTTACCGTCGCAGGTGCGAGGTCTTTGGCGGCTTCGTCTGCTGGTGTGGCCGGAAGGGGGTTCTGGACTGTCTGCAGGCCCTCGGGGGGTGAAACGGAGTCCGGGGCCGCTGTGTCAGGCGCGGGCTCGGCGTGAGGTGCGGGCGGGGCGGGGGTGCCGTCCGCGGCCGCGGCGATCAGTACGGCGACGGGGGTCTTGTGGCGGCACAGCACCTGGGGGTGGCCCTGGGCGCCGTACTGGACCAGATCCCCGAGCTGTCTGCGGGCGTCCGCAATGCTGTGGGTGGGGGCTTGGATGAGGTCCCAGCCCAGTTCGGTTGCGTGGGCGGGGGTGGTGAGCAGAGCGTGGTGCGGGCCGCGCGTCAGGGGGGTGGGGTGCCCTTGGATGGCGGCGTCGATCAGCTGCTTGAGTGCGTTGCGGGCCCCGTGCAGCGTCGCAGGGCGGGTGCGCGCCAGGGTGTGTGGTGTTCCCGTGTCAGGGGTGGTGGAGGTTGTTTCCCGCTCGTCCAACAGGCCCTCAGCTGACTCGGGTTGACTGTCCTCGCCGTGTGGGCGGTCGGCGTTTTCAGGGAAACTCAGGGGCCAGTGGCCCGCCCAGCGCGGAGCCGGGTCGGACGGCTCCGTCGAGGCTGCGGGCGGGGCAGTGGGGGCGGAGTTGTCCGGCACGGCCGCGCCGGAAGACGCCTCACCGGCGGTGTGGGATGAACGCGAGGAGGACACCCGGGGACTCCAAGAGCAGAAGCGGTAAGCGGGTTGCGAGGGACAGGTCGGGCAGTGGGCCGCCGAGGGGGTGCGGAGGACCGTGCCGTCAAAAATGTAACGCTGCCACCCAGCCTAGCTGACGGTACATAATATTCGCCCGAAGTGATGTAACGTCCGCCGCTGAATTATGTAACGCTATGGTCGGGATCTCGTGTGATCACGGGGCCTGGTCCTGTCTCCGGAGGGTGACGGTGCTCCAGGCCCTCAGCTCGGGGCCGTCAGGGATGAGCGGCGGCCCGTTCCATGGGGTGACAGGTTCCGCCCTGGCCTTCAGCTGAGCGCGGAGAGCGGCCTGCTCGACGGGCTGCGTTTTGTCTTTCGGTCTCGTCCTCGGGCTCATCGTCAGGAGCACACGCTGGAGACTCGGTCGCCCCCGAGCCGACGCGCTCGGGGCTGGGCTCTGGGCGGCCGCGCATGACTACTCCCCGTAAGCCATCACAGCGGCGGGGCCACCAGGTTGCTGCTCTAGCGGAAGGACAAATTCGGGATCCGGCGACAGGTTCTGCCCGCTCCTCCCCGCGATGATGCTCAACTCCCTCTGATCGAAATGGAGTACGGAGTACGGCTATTGCGCTAGGCTCGCCATTCATCGCGCCCCGTACGGGCACGGTTCGGGATCGCCAGGTCCGGCCAAGGCCGGAATCGCACCCTGATGCCTCCGTACGCGGCCGGCCCAGGCGCAGGCCCGGCTACGGCCGGGATCCGATCTGGCCGGGAGCACAGGAAAACCCTGTGCACCCTTCCACGTCACGGACCGGGTGGCACGTGCTGCTCCGGTCCTGCCGACCGAAGGCAGAAACTCCGATGGACAGCACGGCCAACATGGTCCTGCCCACGATCCCCGAGCGGGCCCCTACGGACGCCACTGAGCACCTGCAGAAGAACATCCGCGGTTGTCCCGCCGTCTCCCAGGCGGACTGGACTCCGGACAACGACGGCAGCGCGATCTTCGCCCGCGCATGCGTGGAACCAGGCGCCGTACGCCCGCTGTTCCCGGCGGACTTCGCCGGCACCGGGGAGGAGCTGGGCTTCCTCAACGGGGGCGTACTGGCCGGTGTCCGGCAGGTCCTCGCCCCCAGTACCCGGCTCTACACTCTCGATCTCCTGCTCGTCTCCAACATCCGGGACCTGGAGCAGAGCGACTACAGCGGCGCCGAGGAGATCCTCGGCGCACGGCCCTTCCCCGCTGCGACCGCACCGGACAAGACCGCAGTCCTGGAACTCCTGGCCTCCGGCCCGCAGGCGCTGGACTGGACTGCGGCACGGCAGCGGTGGGCGCTCGAGCAGGTACGGCTCAGCATGTCGGGCCGCTCTATCGCAACGGTCACCACCGAAGGCCAGCGTCGACCAGCAGACGTAGCCCTCGCCCGCGTCGTGGACAGTTCCGGAAAGATCTTGGCAAGGGGCCTGCTGGTGATCGACGGCCACGGCCGGGTCGCCGCCAAGCAGGACGCACTGTGTCGGTTCTGCCAGGAAACCGATCTCCCCTATGACCTCCCGGCATTCACGACCCTGCCCGCCCAGGAGCAGATCCTCATTCTGGACCACCTCGGCGCGGCGGTACGCGCCGCGCGAGCCGCGCTGAACGAGACGGATGGGTCGTCCGGCACCGTCGACTTCACCGTCCGGTACAAGGGCCGGGACCGGGAGGTCAGCATCCCGGCCAGGCTCGCTCTGGAGGCGGTGAACAGCTGGACCACCACGGCCTCCGTGGTGGTCGCCGGTTACCAGGAGCAGGAGCGCGCAGACTTCTCCGCGTCCATCACCCGGCGCTACGAGTCGATCCACAACGACGCCACCTCGCTGCCGGGCGGGACCGGGGCGGCGCGGCTCGCGGAGCAGGCCGTGGACCAACTCGCCGACGCCGGAGTCCTGGATGCCGTCCCCGGTTACGGCCGGACGATCGCGCGGTACCTCAAGCTTCCCTCCGGCCGCCCCGCCGGACTGGAGCTGGAGTACCTGGCCCTGCTCGCGGTGTGGGCGTTCAGCCGGAGGACGGCCGCCGCCCAGCGTGTCTACGAGGCTCTCGGCCTGAACGGTGGCGCCGGCAGCCCGCAGGTGCACAACAGGGGTGAGGTCGTCGCACACCTTGTGCGGCGTTGCCTGCCCCGCGCGAAGGCCGAATATCACGCGGCCGCGGCACAATCCTTGCTGGTTGGTTCGAACAGCCTGCCCACGGAGCCCGTGCAGCGATCGTTCCACGAAGTGATCGACGACATCACCGGCAATCCGACGCCGCGGCTGCGGACGGCAGCTCTGGCCGAGGCGCGCGTCCGCACGCTGATCGCGGCAACCGCCAGCGGGATTATGCAGGCCGCCTACGGCTCCCAGGCCAGCACCCGGCCACGTGGCCAGGCCAGTGCCTTCGTCAACCGCATGCTCACCGACGGCGCCACTCCGCGAGCCGCATGGGGCCGACGCCAGGCCGAAGCCATCGTCACTACCTACTGGCAGTTCCAGGGTGCTGTCATCCCGCCCCAGGTCGTCCAGGACAGCCCGCCGCCGAACGGCACCCGCTACGAGCCGGTCACCAAGAACGGCGAACCGGTGCCCGCCACCGACAAGTGGCTCCGTCATGCCTGGCAGAACCGGCGCCCTGGGAAGATCATCACGAATGATCAGCACGAGACGAACGTCTCGGAGCAGCTGGCCCTCGCTGATACGGCGCTGACCGCCTACGCGCTCCACCTCGGCCCGACCGGCACCGTGACCCAGCAGTGGCTCGATGGCACCCGCAACCAGCTCTTCGACCTCACCGGCACCGTGAGCCGCCTGCGCGCCACCTGATCTCTGGCCACACCCCACCTCCGGTCCGGGCGTCTGCTGGCCGTCCCGCCTTCCTGCGGTCCATCGGCTGCGGCAGACACCCGGGCCGGACATCGGGCCACCGATGAACACAATCGAGGAGCCATGGCCGGGCCAGACGGCCTTGGGACGACACGAACAGCCCGGGCCCGGCTGCGGCAGCTCGTGGACGGCGGAGCCGCCATCGCCTGTGCTCTCTCGCCCGTACAGCGGGCCCCGGCATCGTCCGCGGTGCCGCCGGCGCCCTGAGTGTCAGCGCGACCGGCGGATTCTCCGGTCGATCCAGCAGCGCTGACCCGGCGCAACTGATGGCCCCGGTCCCCCACCCCAGGCCGGGGCCACCCATTTCCATCAAGGCGCCTCGAAGAACGGCAATCCGACGGCAGCGAGCTTCGTCTGAAGATTGATGTCTCTCGTGGCCACATAGACCGCAGAACCTGGGTGCCGGGACTGCAACAACAAAGTGGAGGCCACGAAGCGGTCATCCGGCACGTCCAGGTCGAGCCAGTTCGGCAGGGTGTCGCTCTTGGGTTCGATGTGCTCGAAGATGGCGTGCACATCGCCGGCCACCCGTACGCCGCGCAGCACGTTGCCGTTGGTCCGCAGCCCCTTCAGGCGGCGGTCCGCCTTCTTCGCGGCGTCCCGGAGATCCGGGGTGCGGCCGGCGAGCTTCTTGTCGTCCAGTTCCCGCAGGACCACCGGGAACAGGTGGACCATGTACCGCTTGCCGAGCACGGACGTGTAGATCGCCACGTCGGGGTCATCGAGCAGCATGTTCGTGTCGACCGTGACGCGCACCGGCCATTCGTCCTCGGGCAAGAGCTCGCCCAGCTTCCGGAGCGTGGCCGCCGCTTCCTTGATCTTGTCGGCAGCCCCTTCGATGGTGGCAGGAATGGTGGTGTCCCGGGGGCGCTCAAGCCAGCGCTGCAGCAGGGCAACGCTCTTATCGAGGCGCTTGGTGACCTCCGGCGTCGGGTGTGGGAACAGGAGCCGGAACAGCGGTTCCCATTCCCGAACTCGCCCCAGCAGCTCCATCCTTCGGACTTCGAGTTCGGGACTGCTGGGTACCCAGCCCCACTTCGGCGCTCCGAAGTGAACAATGCCGTTGGAGTGACGGTTCGGATCAACGTTGCGAATCTGTGAGTCCGCGAGGACCTGCAGGAAGTCCGCTTCCATCAGGTCCAGGTCCGCCCGGAGGCGATCCAGGTACGTCGGCGGGGCAGGTGTGGAGGCCATCTGCCGATAATGCCGCACGCCGCTGACAAGCCCTCCCGTCAGCGCGTCGAGGCGGCGACGGACTGATGCAGAGGCAGCGACACCAACGCGCAAGCCCTGCTCCCTGCAAGGCCCGTACGCCTGCGGTGACATGGGCGAACTCCACGGCGGACATTCGGCTCGCGCAACAGTTGTCGCAGGTCGGCGCATCACGATTCTCGGTGCGGACGATGGCCTCGATCGCATAGGCTCCGGCGGCATGGCCGCCGACAGCATGGTTCAGCTCGTCTCCTACCTCACCGCACAGCAGCCGTACGACATCGTGGGCACGCCGGAGAGCGAGTGGGTCGACTTCAAGAGCGTCCCTCCCGACGGGCCGTACGACCTGAGCACCCACAAGGGCAAGTTCGAACTCGCCAAGGATGTCGCAGCGTTCGCGAACGCCGGCGGCGGTCTGATCGTGTGCGGCTTCAAGGCGAAGAAGCGGCCGAACGAGCTCCACGAGGTCGTGGAGAAGGTGACGCCCTTCGACAAGAAGGTGGTGAACACCGACTCCTACAAGGACGTCCTCACGGAGTACGTACGCCCGCTGCTCAAGGTCAAGTTCTTCTGGTACGACCACCCCCAAGGCGACCCGGAGGCGGCCGGGCACTACTTCGTCCTCGAGGTACCGGCGCTGCCTGAGTCCGAGCGGTGGGCACTCGTCACCCGCGGGATCAACGACGACGGCCAGTTCATCAAGAACAGCTGGACCATCCCGATCCGCAACGGCGACACCACCGCTTTCCTCCCGCCGGATGAGGTGTACCGGCTCGTGAACGACGGCCTGCGCGTGCGACATGGCCGACCTGGCTCCGCCGTGCCCGCTCCGGCCGCGGACCGCGTCAAGAGCCGGGAGGACCTGCGTGCCGCACTGGGTATGGAGGAGACGCCGGTGCTCTTCTTCCAGAGCGTTCCCGATCACCCGCGCGGCCTTGTCCCCGGCATGTATGCCGACGGTGGTCTGCGGGACGTCCTGGACAAGCAGGACACGCTCCGGGACGCCAATGCCTTCAACTGGGCTTCTGTGTACAGGCGTCCGGAGCCTCGCGAGGGCGGTCTCCTGCTGGCCGACGCTCCCCGTCGCGGGCTGCTGGTCGAGTCGGACGGGGCGGTCACTGGGGCCGCGTCGGCGACCTCGGAAATGCTGGGTTGGGCCATGGAGCGCTACTCCGACGGCGGAGCACGCAGGATCAGCGTGTTGGTGCTGACCGAGATCACGCTGGAGTACTTCCGCTTGGTCGACCGGCATGTGCTGCCGCTGGTCGACGGCTCATGGACACATCGGATCGTCGCCTCGGACTTCACCCAGTCGCCCGGACGCGTACTCGCCGCTGGTGATGACCCGGCCTTCCCGTTGCGGGGTGCTCCGCAGCCAGCTACGAGCGATGACTGGAACCACAGCTGGCAGGCCCTGGGCGATCCGGAACGCGATGCCTACGAAGCACTACGCCACATCTACGCGCTCTTCGGTCTCGATGTCACCGTCAACCCGTTCGTCGACGCGGACCGCGTGAGCACGGCCAAGCTGCTGGCGAAGAGGTAGCGGGCTCCGGCCCGGTCGCCCTGACCGGTTGGCGCACCATGATGCCGGCGCCCGTTGAACCACGCGGTCCCAAGCCCGGGGGCCCGGGGATGTGGTTGATCCCCGGGAGTTTCGGTGTTGCAAGCGGGTCGACTGGGTCAACGCCGCGAGGGCCTGCTCTGCCATCTGGACGCCCATTGTGGCCGCGATGGTGGTACCGGCCTCCAGGAGCTTGTCCTTGAGCTGGGTGGCGAACTGACACAGGCGGCCCGGCTCAGGGTTGTCGGAGGTCGCCTCAGTGTGGAGGTCCTGGGCGACGCGCTCCAGCTCGGCTCGGTCCGCCTCGGGCATGCCCAGGGTGGTGCTGACCTGGCCGATGTACCCGGCGAGCTGGGCGAACAGCGTCGGGTCGACGCTGTCGGTGTTGGTCTGGGTGAAGTGCTGCTGTTCGCCGATGATGACGCTTTTGGCGTTCGGCATGTAGTTGTTGTACGTGGCGCCGGGGCGGGGCTGGTTGATGTGGTCCTGCACGCTTCCTCCTGCCAGGGCGCAGCTGACGCCCTGGGGTGTGATGGCGACTGTGGCGGGGTCGGTGTCGATGAGTTCGATCAGCTTGTGCTCTACCAGGTGGGCGAGAGCCTGGTGCAGATCGTCGCTGGAAATGGGGGACCCCGGCGAAATAAGCAGCAGGCGAGGTGAGGAAGAGGGCCGGGTCGGCGGGCTGCTGGTTGCCGGCGGTGTCGAACAGCCACCGCTGGAAGGCGTCCATGGTGCAGCGGAGACGAGCGGCGCGGTCTGTCCGCAGCTTCTTCAACCGGTGGATCGCGGCGCGTCCGGCGTCGGTGAGATGCACGTGGGGCATGCCCCCATAGGCGCGCAGCACTTTGACCAGGTCGCCTTTCTCCAACTGGATGGCAAGCACCAACGGGTCCTCGCCATCCAGTTGCTGTTCCTCCACGAACCGGGTCACGTTGACGTAGCTTCCGGAACTGAGCTGGGCCTGCTCCTCCAGCCAGAGCAGGAGCCGGGACAGGACCGGGGCGCCTTCGGCGGTGTCACGGCCGGGCAACGCGCCTCCTTCTGCAGACGCCTCCGTCTGGATCGGCACGCGGATCGGGTTTCGCCGGGCCGCGCGTTCATAACCCTTGGCGATCTCCTTGAGGTGCTTCTCGATCGCGCGCTGATTGAGGGAGTTGCGGGCCACATTGCCCTCCTGTCGCAGATGACTCTGTGCCAAGGCTACGGAGAGGAACTGACAACGAGAGCCGCGACTGATCGGCACGTCGCATCATGATCGTTTGTGGTGTGGTGCGCGGCCGCGAGTGAGGCCACCGGCCCGGCGGCGTCCCCGAGCGGGTCTGACCGGGCACAGCAAGAGCCTGTTGGCCTGTCCTGCCGCCTTCACGAACCACCGATCAAAGCATCGCCGTGCTTCGGCGTCTGCAGTACACAAACAGGAGCGGACGGCTCGTACGTGCTCTTTACACCGAACCGGGTTGCTCTCACCATCAATGGCCTAGGGGTGCGGCCGGCACATGCCCGCCCATCGACCTGGAGGGGGCCGGGATGGGTGTGTTATGGAAGCTGGAACCGGCGACAGCCGCCAAACACCGCCTGTACCAGCGTTACTTGGATGCCTGGTGGCCCATTCTGCTGCAGACGTCCCAGCGCACTGGTTATGCCCGCCCCCGCGTCACGCTCCTTGACGCGTTTGCCGGTCCCGGCCGCTATCAGGACGGCGAGCCGGGCTCGCCCGTCTTCATTCTTGAACGTCTGCTGAACCACAGCGCGGTCGACCGCATGCACCTCAGTCCGCGGCGTGTGCACCTGATCTTCATCGAGAAGGACCCTGCCCGGCACAAGCATCTGATGGGCGAACTCCACGCTCGCTTCGGGCCGTTGCGGGACCTGCCGGTCCACCTCGAGGTCCAGCGCGGTGACGCCGGCACCGACAGCATGCCCCTACTGACCCGGCTGGGTGCCTGGGGCCACCCCATCCTCGGTATCTTCGACAGCTGGGGCAGTGTCAATGTTCCGCTGGATGTGATGAGGCGCATCGCCCGCAATCCCTCCAGCGAGGTCGTCACCACCTTCGGACCCAACTGGTTCAGCCGTCGCGAGAACCTCAACCCGGATGTCCTCGACACAGTCTTCGGCGGCCGGGCGTTCTGGGCGCCCGCTGATGCTGAACTGCGCCCCGACGAGCGGTGGCGCGTGTGGCTGTCGACCTACCGGGACGCTCTGCGCCGGTCGGGCTTCCCGTACCAGCTGCAGTTCGAGCTCGTCCCCCGCACCGGACAGCCTCTCTACCTCGTCTTCGGCACCGGCAGCACGGCCGGCCTGAAGGCGATGAAGGACGCCATGTGGAAGGTCGACGACCGGGATGGAGAGAGTTTCCGCGACCCGCGCACGCGCGGGGCCGTCCCTGACGGCCAGATCGACCTGTTCCAGGCGGCTGGGCTCGCCGACACCGAGCTTCTGGAACTGGTCGCGCAGCGCCTGTCGATGGGACCGGCGACGGTGGAGACGGTGGGCGAATGGCTGCTGGCCGAGACCTCGCGCTGGCTGCCGAAGCACGCCCTGCAGGCCATACGGGAGATGCGGCAAAACGGTCAGGTGACCCTGCTCTCCAGTGGGAAACTCACGACGAAGAGCCAGGTCAGCCTGCCCGCCTGAAACGGCACCCGTCCAGGGGCATTCTAGTCCGCGGATCAGACGTGGACGCGTTCCTCGGGGTATTCACGGACCCGCAGAGCGGCAGGGAACTGGCTGATCTCCTTGTGTTCCTTGCCCCAACGGGAGCCGAGCTGCTTCACGAACGCAGCGCAGCCGAACTGCCGGGACCTGGCCACCACGTCCGCCGCCCAGGCCAGGTCCATGGGACGGGCCCCCGGCCCGGATTCGCCCCCCACGATCACCCAGTCGATGCCTGTCAGATCCAGACCGCTCAGCGGGCCGAGCAAGGGCTCGCACGACAAGAACCTCACCGCGGCCGGCACCTGGCGCAGATCCTCGATGCGGGGCAGCTCCTTCGCGCTCTCCACCGAGACCCCCATCCACAGATTCGCCGGCCATTCCAGCCGCCCGGCAATCTGCCGCAGGCGTCGGGCACGTTTGGTGAGGACCTGGTAGGTGTGCTGCGGCGTCTCAGTGATCACCTCGAAGACCTGCCGCACATAGTCGAGTGGCACCCGGGCGTGGAACAGGTCGCTCATCGAGTTGACGAACACCGTCCGCGGGCTCTTCCACCCGTACGGCACCCGCAGGGCGTCCGGATGCAGCGTCAGCCCGAAGCCCGGCCCGGACGTACGCGGATCACCGTCGGCCTGGTACTTGGCCGAGCCCATCGCCTTCAGCCGCTTCGCCAGCGTCAGCGCATAGCAGTGATCGCATCCGGCGGAGATGCGGTCGCAGCCCGTCGTCGGGTTCCACGTCGCCTCGGTCCACTCGATCGCGCTGCGGTCACTCACTGGCCGGCCCTCCATCCCCTCGAACCGCGCCTCACGTCGGCGGCCCGGTCAGAGCCGCTGCATCCCCAACGACGTGTCGCATCACCGGACACCGGCATCCAACCACCTGGTCGGCGCACTGTAGCCACTAACTCAATAATAGAACGTTTGTCTTAATTTTTGGAGATGGTGGGCCAGTGCAAACCGGCCACCCTGCCAACGGTCGGCAAGCGGTTCCGGCTTGTTGACAGCGTTTCCTGACGGCCCGAACCTGCTGCACAGTGTCCGGGGCCCTGCCGATGCGCACGCTGCGGGCGGGCGCGTGCCGGGGACTGCTCATCCGCGTCGGCGGCCGGGCTGTGCCCGGGTCTGGACGGTGTGGTCGGCCAGGTGGGCGAGGACGGCGTGGTTGGCCTCCCAGCCGTCGGCGACCTTGGAGGCGGCTCCGGGGTGTGCGGGGTCGTTGGAGGGGTGGGCGTCGAGGAGTTCGGCGATGCCGGCGCGGGCCACGACGATGCAGGCGTGGCGGTGGCGTGAGGTGAGGACGCACAGGCGGCCGGCTTCCAGGTGGAAGGCGGAGGCGTCGCCGCGGCCGGAGAGTGGGTGCAGGACGATGATGACGCGGAATTCGCAGCCTTGGAGTCGGTTGGCGGTGTCGACGGTGACGCCGTGGAGTTGGGGGTAGTGGCGGGCCAGGAGCGCGCGGATGTGGTGGGCCTGACTGCGGTGGGCGGTGCCGATGGCGATGTCCCCCGGCTGCAGGACGTGGCCTTCGGGGTTTTCCTCGCAGGTGGTGATGGCACGCCGGGCCAGCAGCCGCTCGGCGATGCGGAGGACGGCCTGGAAGGCTTCGATGTCGTGCTGGCCGGTGATGCGGGCTGGTAGTTCGAACAGTGCCCATCCGGTTCGGGCGGCGTGTTCGATGACCTCGTCGGTGGGGGTACGCATGCCGCGGATGGAGAACGTGAGGGTGCGGTCGGCTTCACGGCTTCCGGCGTGGAAGGGCGTGAAGGGGTAGAAGGCGTCGCTGATCAGGGGGACGGCTGAGGGCGGCAGGCGCCAGGACACGGGCAGAAAGTGGACGGGCAGGTCGCGGTTGTTGCCGAGCAGGACGGCGACCGCGCTGGTCATGGGGTCATGGGGCAGGCCTTGGAAGCGGTCGGTCTCGACCGCGGAGAAGGGGTCGAGTTGGCCGGGATCTCCGACGAAGAGGGCCCGGTCAAAGAGGTTGGCGGTCCACAAAAGCCTGTCGGAACGCATCTGGTAGGCCTCGTCGATGATCGCCCACGGCCATCGGCGGTCGGTGACCGTGGCCCATTTCATGGCGGTTCCCACGATGACGTCGGCCGTCTTCTCGAGGGCTTCGATGCGGGTAGCGATACGGATGCCGGGATGTGCCTGCAGATCGTGCGGGACTGAGTGTTCCGTTGCGGTGAGCCGGGCGGTGCGCAGATGCGGGTGGTGCCGGGCGAATCGTCGTACGAGTTGGTCGACCTGGCTGTTGGTCTGGGCGATGACGGGGCAGGGGGCGCTGGACTGCGCGAGGGCGTCGGCGGCTCGGGCGACCAGGGTGGATTTGCCGGCACCAGGCGGGGAGTGCACGACGATTCCGCGGTGGGTGAGCGTGGGCAGTTGCTCCAGGATGGCGCGGGCGGCCGTATCCATCTGCTGCTGCGGCGAGGGCTGGTGGGGAGGTGTCACTGTTCTTCCTCTCCCTCGCCCGCGCCCGTGTCCTCGTCGCTGTCGTCCGGATGGTCGGCAGGAGGCCCGCCATGGGTCCAGGGGGTCTGTTCTCGTGAGGGAAATTCCGGCATCCGGTAGGAATCCGGTGCGATGGTGAACACGAGGAAGGCACCGGCTTCGGGCAGGACGTCGTAGGTGGGACGGTGGGCGTGTCCCATGCCTGCGATGATCTCGAGTTTGACGAGAGTGGCGCCGTCGGCGGGAGTGATCTCGCAGATCTTGTAGCCGACCTTGCAGTAGGCGTGGCAGGCCAGGAGCTGGCCGGGTTCCATGCGCAGCGGGTCGGAGGTGGACACGGTGAACCGGGGCCGCCATTGTGGCCGTCCGGTGGGCCCGCGCAGGGTGTGCTTCGAGTCGATCGCGGTGACGGTGCCGCCGAAGGCTTCGCCGGTGGTGCGCAGTTCGGCTCGTGCGAAGGGGTCGTCGGCGGTGCGTTCGGCGGCGAAGGCGGCTGCTGCGTGTTCCATGTGGGCCAGGCGGACGGCGGCGGCGACGGCTTGGTCGCGGGCCGGCCGGGAGCGTCCGTCCTGGGCCAGGTGCAGGCATTCGTCGGTGAAGGCGGTGCGTTCGTGGTCCCAGCGGCGTGCGGTGCTCTTGGCTTCGGGGAGGGCCTGCAGGAGTGCGTAAGCCTGCCACATGAGGTCCCAGGTGGGCTGCAGGTAGGTGGCCAGCAGGCGGTCGAGTTCGTGCAGGGTGCGGGTCTGCTCCTGGGCCAGGGCTTGGCGCCGGGCGCGGGCATAGGCGTCGAACAGGGGCGCCAGGTGGTCGTTGTCGAAGGCGGCGTCGGTGACCGGTCCCGCTGGGCGGTGGGTGGCCGGGTCTTCTGCTGCCAGTGCGGCGTCGCGTCCGGAGGCTGCGTGGCGGGGCGGGTCGATCCAGGCCAGCAGGGTGGCCAGGTCCTCGTCCTCTAGGGGGCTTTGGCCGCTGATCCAGTGCATGCCGAGGAAGCTGGTCATGGGGATGAGGGCGGCTGAACCGGCCAGGTCGGCGCGGTCGGTGAGATAGGTGAGCCAGTGTCCCAGGCGCTGGACGGCCCGGGAGCCGGGATGGTGGTCGTCGGTGCTGCGGAACCGCAGATCGGCTCCGAGGTCTCTCAGGTGCTGCACGGTCTGGGGGTTGGGGACGAGGATCTGGGGGGCGTCGGTGTAGCGGCGGCGGGCCGGCTTGCTGGAGGTGGCGGGCAGGTGTTCGCTGTGCCGCTGGCAGGCATCGATGTAGGCGGTGACGGCGTCTGCCAGGGAAGCGAGCATGGGAGTGGTGCTGCCTGAGGGCGGGGCGAGCAGGAGTTGGGGGCGGTGCGGGTCGGTGCCCAGCATGACGGCCAGCGGCCGTGCGGCGGGCCCGGTCTGTTTCAGGGCCAGCAGCATCAGTGGCTGGTCGCTGAGGTGGAGGTGGCGCAGTTGGCTGGCGCGTTGGGCGTTGCCGCCGAGGCTCGTCATCTGCGCGCGCACGCCGGACGCCTGCCCCGGCTCGGCGGCCTGGTCAAGACGATGAGGCATCAGGGCCTGGACGTCGACTTCGCCCATGAGACGACGTCTTTGACCGGGGTTCGCGCCCAGGCGAGGGCGTCGGTGAACCAGGTCTGCCGGTCCAGCTTGCGGCACTGGTCGGGGCTGAGATAGCCGAGGGCGGCGTGCTCGAGGAAGGCCAGGGGAAGCGGCCCGCGTACGCCCAGGCGGCGGGCTTCGACAGCTGCGGTCACCACGGCCTTGCCGGATGCGCGGTCGGCATGGCGGTAGCGGTCCAGGAGTTCCGGGGCGGCCGCCAGGCGCTGGCACAGTTCACCGTTCGCGCGGGCCTGGGCGGCTGCCTGGGTCCACTGGCCGTCGCCACGGGCCTGGTCCTCGAACCGGTTGAGCCCAGGGGTGTCGAAGACCCTGGGCTGGTGGACGGTACGGGCCAGATCGAGCAGAGAGTTGATGTGCCGGGTCCGGCCCTTCATCTTGGGGTTGGATCCGGGCGCGCCGAGAGGGGTGGGCCACATGGTGGCCAGGACGATGACCGGGGCGGGCGGCTGTTCCAGCAATCCGAGCAGGTCCTCAGCAGCGCGGTTGCCGTCCGCCTCGGCGAGCAGATAGTGGGCGTTGTCCAGCCAGATCACCGTGGGAGAGGCAAACACGTTGCTCTGAAGGCAGGAGCGCAGTCCGGCGGCGGACTTCGGATACAGCAGCTGCCAGTCGGGCACGCTGGCCGTGACCGCTTCCCAGGCCGAGCGGGTCTTGCCGGTGCAGGAGTCCCCGCGCACGACGACCATGCCTGCACCCTTGTCGGCCACCGTGCGCAAGTGGCTGCGGAGTTCGCCGTCGTGGTCCCGTTCTATGTAAGGGGGCAACTTCATGCCGTCGTGCTCCTGGACGGCCCGGTGCACGCCCAGGCGGTCCGGCTGCCAGGCGGTCACCGGGCGGGGCCTTGCGACCAGCGCGGGGGCCTCGCCGTTCAGGGCGGTGCCCGGGCCGGCCGAGCGACCGGCCAGCAGGCCGAGTTTACTGACCGCCGCGCGGATGTCGGTGAGGGACAGCCGGCGCTTGCCGTTGATGACCTGCTGGGTGACCCACTGGATGCCGGTCATGATCGCCTGATCATCGTGCTGCAGACCGGCGGCCTGCATCAGGCGGGAGACGAGCTTGCGCTGGAGGGGCTCCTCGCGCCCCAGATCGAACTCCAACACACTCAGAAGTCTGAGGAGTTGGGCCTCATCGAGCCCGGCGTGGGCGGCCCAGCGGGCCCGCGCCTGTCCCCGTTCCGAGCGGGGGCCCTGCTGGTCTGCCCGGGGCCGCAGCAGACCGGTTCGCGCGTCCCGGCCTTTCAACAGGACGTCCGCGGGATCTGACGACCGGTTGGTTAGCAGGGCCAGTTGGACTTGCTCCCCGTTCCGGGTCAGGGTCTGCCAGGAGCGGGCGATCTTCTGCAGGATCGACAGTCCGCCGTCGCCGCTCGGTTTGAACAGGTACTCCTCCCCCACCGCGGTCGACGCGTCCGCCGCGTACTTGACCTGCGCGTAGCGGGTCGGTTTCCCATCCGCGTAGTAGTAGACGACGTCATCCAGATTGCCGGCCCCCGTGACCTCGACACCGACCGCCACCACCGCGCCGCGGACACCGTCGAGCGCGTCCTTGTAGGCTTGGACGCACCCCTCCCACACGTACAGCCACTGATAGGTGTCCCCGGCCACGCGCGCACCCGTGGCGCTGGGAAGAGGAAGAGCCGGCACCCGCACCCCTTACGGACGAATCCGCCCAGACGGCGGAGCCCTCAAGCCTACGAGGTCTCACCGACATGGGTTCTACGCTCACCCAAATCCCCCGCCCTGAATGACTTCCCGGCGCCACGGGCCAGCCCTCGTCGAAGGCAGCGGTGCCAATCGCGCTTTTCGGCCGGGGCCACCGCGAACCCAGCGATACATGCGGGGATCACCTCGCAGAGCCGGAAGGCTCAGACCGGCCGATCGCACCCCGCGACGCCTGGACATCGGCACGGATCGCTCGAGAGCACTGCCCGAGACGCTTTCCAGGCAGGCAGGGTCTGAGATCGCACTCCGAGCCCTTGGTGCGTGATTAGTACGCTGTGCGTACGCTATAAGGGCCCGATCCGTACGGATAGTTGCTCGATCCGCTCGGGGGCCAGCGTCGCTGCCCTGCTGCGTTGATTGCTGACTACCCCGGGTCGAAAAAGCAAGGCAGCCAGTGCAACCAGACCGAGCGGTGGTGGCGGATCCAGGACGCCCTGTACAGCCAGACGTGGCGCCCTGCACAACGACGCGGTCACCAAGGACTTCAAGTACGACCGGGCCGAGGCGGAGACACTGCTGGCGATGACCGCCGCACTGCTGCGGAACGTGCCCGGCACCAGCGCGTGACGAGCGGCCCGCGCCCTCCCCTGCGACCGAAAACGAGGACCGCATGGCAATCGAGCTGCGACGGACGCGGCCGCCCACTCGGATTCGTTCTCACTGGCGGCACACGCTTTAGCGGGTGCCCCTCACCGGGGAGGTCGCCGCAGACGGCGACCGGTCGATTCGATCATGGTAACCAGAGGGGGAGGATACGGCGCGGACCGGGAAGCATCATGGAGGGATGACCGATAAGAGCGAGCTGGCGGCATTCCTGCGATCACGCAGGGAACAGTTGAAACCTGAACTCGTGGGGTTGTCTTCCTCTGGCCGGCGGCGAACCCCCGGGCTGCGGCGAGTGGAGCTCGCCATGCTCGCCGGCTTGAGTGTGGAATACCTGGAACGGCTGGAGCAGGGCCGGAACCTCAATCCCTCCGTCGCGGTGCTCGCCGCTCTTGCCCAGGCACTGCGGCTCTCCGATGACGACAAACGGCACCTTGCGATGCTGGCCATGAAACGGCACAGCGCCGAGCTCTGGCCGGCTCCCCGCCCGGTCAGTGATGAGCCACGCCCGACGGTACGTGTACTGCTGGATCATCTTGATCCCACCCCGGCGTTCCTGCTCGGGCCGATCTGCAACGTTGTGGCATGGAACAAGGCGTGGGAAACCGTGGTCAAGCCGCTGGGAGTGCTGGATGAGGACCCTCCCAACTTGCTCCGCAATCACTTTCTGAACCCCCGGGGGCGCCGGGTATTCGCCGACAACGATTGGGCAGCTGCTGCGGACGAGCTGGTCGGCTGGCTGCGCTCCGCCCAAACGGACTGGGGCGAGGACAACGAGTTCCGTACCCTGGTCGACGAACTGGGCACGGTTCCCGAGTTCGCGCGCCGATGGGCTGCCCACCCGATCGCATACCAGCAGTCAAGCGTCAAACGTCTCTTCCACCCCGATGCCGGAGTCCTGCACGTCGCTGTCGAGGTTCTCCGCGTCGGAGAGGCCGACCACTGGCTCCAGCTGTGGCTGCCCGACGAAAACACCACGCCCGCCATCAATGCACTTCTCTCCGCACCCCTCGACATCGCCCCGTCGCGCTAGCACTCCGGGCCGACGGCATACCGCGAGCAGGCCACAGTGCAGCCGCTTGCCCAACCCTGAGCAGGTCAGCGCCGGCGCGCAGTCCCTTGCCCGTCGGCTCTCTGCGTCGGCGCATCAGTGAGGAAGCCGGCTTCCACGCCGGGAACCGGATCGCACCGCTCATCACGGCCGCTGTTGGCATCGCCGACTGGAACAACGGCGGATTCCTCACATTCATGGCGCCGGGCGCCGCAGGGAATATGCGAAGCTGCTGATGCTGCGGACGTTTGCGGCGTAGACATCGGGCAGCGCCACACGGAAGAGGGTCTCTCCGACGTGGGGCAGCCCCATGTTCATCCAGCCCACCGCCCGGACGCCCGCCGCGAGCAGCTTGCGGTAGTAGTCGAGTCCCTCGTCCCGCACCGGGTCGACCTCGTTGACCGAGATCACGTGCGGCGGGAGCCCTTCCAGGTCGGCGCTCGTGGCCCGGGAGGGCCAGCAGGTCGCCTCGTCGGAGTTCTCCGAACCCGGGTCGTAGATCTCGGCGAGTACCTGCATCATGTCGCGCTCGAGGACGTACCCGTCGTAGTCGGCCAGCGATGGCAGCTCCTCGCCGTCGTGGGCCCACTTACCGTAGATGTAGGGGCATTGGGCATACACCCCGGAGATCGTGGAGAGGAAGCCCTCCCGTTTGGCCTTGATGGTCAGCGCGAGAGCGAGGTTCGCGCCACCTGACTCGCCCGATACCACGATGTTCGACACCCCCAGCTCGGCGGCATGCGTAGCGGCCCACTGCAAGCCGACTGCACAGTCCTGGAGGCCGGCCGGGTACGGATGCGGCCCGAGCTTGCCCGCGCCATTGCGGAACTCGACACCAATGACGACCAGGCCGGTAGCGGCAAGTTCTTGCCGCCAGCGGGTGTAGCCGGCGCTTGTGGCCCCCGTGATGACCATGCCGCCGCCGTGTATGTGGTAGAGGCACGGCAGCCGGCCCTCTACGGTCTCCGGACGGGTCACGTACAGCTGGATCTGATGGCCATCCGCTGCCGTGACGGTGTGCGTCTTGGTTGTGACGCCCTCGACTTCAGGTAGGCCGGCGTTCATCGTGTCGAACATCGGCTCGGAGGCGGATTCGGCAGCGACGGCGAAATGCAGAAGCTCCGCACGTGCGGAATGGAAACTCACCGGTGGCGCCGGCGCCAACTGGTCGAGCCCGAACGGCGCCAGCGCCGCTACGGCACCTGGATGCACCTGGGGATCGGTCTTGAGCGAGCGCTCAGGGGCACCAGGACGTCTCAGAGCGCCATCGCGAAGCTCCCCGGCAGATTCAGCCGTCACGGCCGACTCCTTCTTCAGGAAATGATGAGTACGGAATGCGGTCCAGGCATGAGACACCTGCGCGCTCGCGAGGTGGGGGCGGGACGGGCTCGCCCCCACGTGCCGCCGCACAGGATCATTCGTTCGCCGAAGCGGTCCTCACAGGCCATGGCTGTTGTCAGCCTTCCTCGGAAATCCGCCCGGGCTCAGCCCTTGAACAGTGCGCCAGACCCTGGGACTGAGGCGTAGGCCCCGAGCGCGGACAGCACCTGCCAGGACGTAGCGGTGGCAGCAGTGATGACTGGCAGGTCGACGGCGGCTTCGGCGGCGGGAATGGCCTCCAGTGACGGCATCTGCACGCACGCACTCAGCACCACCGCGTCGGCCCCGCGCGTGTCGAGCCGACGCGCAATGTCCGGCAGCTGTCCCTGGTCGAGGCGCCCGACGGCGAGGTTGTCGTCCACCTCCAGACTGATCGCATCCTGGACCTCGATGCCTTCTTCCTCGATGTACTCGACTACGCGTGCGGTGAGAGGTTTGAGATACGGGGTCACGAGGGAGACCTTGCGGGCGCCGATGTGGTGCAGCCCGGCAACGAGAGCCCCTGCGCTCGACACGACGTCCACGGCTGCACCCGCCTCCGCCGACGTCTTGGTGAGCCGCTTTTCGATGTCACGGTGGGCGCCAGGGCCCTGAGCCATGATGGCGACCAGACATGCGTAGGCCATCACATCCACGGACGCATCGGCCAGTTCGACCGTCGCGCGATCGGCGTCCGCGTTCATCGCGGCGAGCTCGCTTTCACTTACCGTCTTCATCCGCATCCGGCTGGAGTGGAACGTGAACCGGTCGCCGGTTGTGGCCGCCACCCGGCGCAGCACCTCGGGAACCTCGGTCTCCATCGTTGTGTTGGAACTCGGCACCAACAGTCCCACGCGGTATGAACTCATCGATAGTCGCCTCTCGTTGTAAGTGTGGATCGGCACTGGTGGTCTGTGCTGCGACGCACAGATGACGCCGCTCATCGGACCGCGCGTGAGTCGCCGGCAAGACCACCGCCCGACTCGCGCGGACGAGAGGTGGTGAATAGGGCATCCGTTGATTTCGCCGGCACCCGGGATTGTGGATCCCGCCCGGCCCGCCCGATCACACCGGACTGTCTCCTTGCGCTCTGCTTCGACCGCTCACCATGACGATGTACGCCGCGTACCTGTGGTGGAACGCCCCAGGAATAGGCGTACCCGCAGGGCGAGGCTCCTTCTCGCAGGCGCGGCACCGGGTGGACGTCCATCGGTTTCGCTGAGGTTGGCCTGCTGCCCACGGACCCACGCAGGCCCGGCCGGAACGTCACGCGCGGCACCTCACGGCGCTCACGCACCAAGGTCGTGCGGTTCGCATGGCTCGGCAATACCCAACAGCACCGGCGCGCAGCGGCAGCGTCTCCCTGCGAGTACCCGTATCCCTGCGGCGTTCCACCACGGAGCACGTCGCGTCCATCGTCATGCCCAACGGTCGGACACAGTCGAAGGAGACAGTCCTATGGACATCAGGCCGATGCGATCGTGGATTCACCACAGCAGGGGCACGGTGCTGCGGCAGGCAGGCGTGGCCCGGCACGAGGTGGGTGACCTGCATGAGGACATGCTCACGCGGCATGGCTTCGAGGGCCGAGACGCACACCTGTACCGACGCAACGAACCGACCGCCTGGAAGCGCGCCGAGGGAAGCGGGAACCACCTCGACATCGACGGGCGGCTGCTGGAGCCCTCCGACCTGACGCACGCCCATGGCGGCCCGCTGCGGCTGTTCCACAATCCCGATGTCTCCATCTGGGTGAGCCGGCGCAGCGCCAACATGACCTATTCGGCGCGCAACGCCGACGGGGACGAACTGTACTTCGTGCACGAGGGCACGGGCGCCTTCTACACCGAGTTCGGCCCGATCCCCTACGAGCCCGGTGATTACGTCGTCATGCCAAAGGGCGTGACATACCGGATCCGCCCTACCGGTCCGGTGAACTACTTCCTGATCGTCGAGACGACCGAGGAGCTCGGCTTCGCCGACATCGGCCCGCTGGGTCGCCGCGCTCCGTTCGACCCGGCCCTGTTGTATGTACCCTCCCCGGCCCTGGACGAGCTGGGCGACGGCCGTACCGAGGACGGCGAGTGGCCCGTACGGATCAAGCTGCATGGTGAGTACACCTCGGCGTTCTACGACTTCGACCCGATCGACGCCGAGGGGTGGAAGGGCGACCTGTTCCCATTCAAGATCAACATCCGGGACTTTCGACCGATCACCAGCGACCGCATCCATCTCATGCCGAGCGCACACAGTATTTTCGCCACGTCGACTGTCGTCGTGGGCAATCTCCTTCCCCGTCCGCTCGAGGCGGCTCCGGACGCGGAGCAATTCCCCCCGTACCACCGCAACATGGACTACGACGAGTTCATGTTCACGCACAGCGGGACAGCTCTCGGTCTGCCCGTAGCCCCAGCCAGCGTTTCGCTCACGCCGCGGGGGCTGCACCACGGCCTTCCCACCTCGGTCGAGGAGGAGCTTCGCAAGAACATCAAGCCGGGCGACCGTGCGGACTTCGAGTTCATTTTCGTGGACACGGCGCAATCGTTGACCCCAACGCCGGAGGCGCAGGCCAAGAAGCGCGAGGAGCAGATATTCCGGGTGGGGCTCGGCCCAGTAACGATCACAGACAACGACGCATTCGAGGTACCGGACAATGACTGAGCAGCAGAAGAAGATCAGTACTGTGGGCGTCGGCATCATCGATTTCGATGCGCTGCCCGCAGGGACCGAAACGACGGTCATCCCGGTCAACGCCTTTGACGGTGTCGCCTCACGCGGAATCCTCTACGCCCGGGGCGGCGAGCGGACGGTCGTGGTGGCGTCGCATCCCCGGGGCGACATGAGTCGGCACTACGCCGCTCCGGCGGTCCTGGAGGCCGGGTATGCCTTCTATGTCCACCAGCCCCGGAGCCTGAACAACGACGTCGACTGCGAGCACGAGCGGGTGTTGCTCGATCTCGCGGTCGGGCTGAGCCATCTCAAGAACGAGCGCGGCTTCGAGAAGATCGTGCTGCTGGGCAACAGCGGCGGTGGATCGCTTCTGGCGTTCTACCAGCAGCAGGCGAGCACGGCACCGCCGGGGCGGCTGACGGACACCGCGGCCGGGGAGCCGCTGGATCTCAACGCGGTGGAGATGCCCGGCGCCGATGGGTTCGTCCTGCTCGCAGCGCACCCCGGCCAGGGAGCGTTCATGCTGACCGGCATCGACCCTTCGGTGATCGACGAAGACGATCCGCTGGCGGTGGATCCGGACCTGGACATGTACAACCCGGCGAACGGGTTCCGCGAACCCCCGGAGCCCAGCACCTACTCCGAGGAATTCCTGGAGCGCTACCGCGCGGCGCAGCGGGCCCGCGTGGCCCGACTCGACGCCCGGGCCCGCGGGTTGATCGCCGACCAGCAGCGCCACCGGCAGCGGACGCAGGAGCCGGGGTTCGCCGACCTGCCGCTGGAGGAACGCAACTACATCACCCGCCGCGCACTGGTCGGCCAGTACATGGTCGTCCACCGGACCGAGGCCGACCCGGCGTTCCTGGACGTGAGCCTGCACTCCTGGAAGTCCACCCGCAAGCCCGCCTCGATTCTCGGGCCCCGACCGGACGAGACGAACTACGCGCCCAACGGGTTCGGCCGGCTGATCACACCGCGCGCGTGGCTGAGCACCTGGTCAGGACTGTCGACACGGGCCAACCTGCTCAAGACGGTGGAGTCAGTACACGAACCACTGCTCGTGATCAACTTCACCGGGGACAACCTCGCCTTCCCCGACGACAACCAGACACAGTTCCACGCCAGCCCGGCCGAGGACAAGACGATGCACTTCATCGAAGCCGACCACTTCGGCCTCCCCCTCCCGGAGCGGGAGAAGGCCCTGCAGACCCTCGTCGAATGGCTCGCTCCGCGCTTCCCCGCGGCGGAGAACCGCTGAGCAAATCATCTGGCCGGTGTGGTGGGGGCGCCCCGCCACCACACCGGTCGGGCATGGACCAACAGAACTGTTATCTCGGTCGACCAGCAATGTGGAGGATCTTGTGAAGCAATTCGTCGTAACGCTTGAGTTTCCGGGCGGACCGCCGGACCAGAAAGTGGGTGCAGCGCAGGGAGTCCTCCTGGACGAGCTGTACGACGCGGGCACCCTCGTGCTCGCGGGCCCGTTCGTCGACGGCCGTGGCGGTATGGCCGTCCTGCGCTGTGACTCCCTCGAGCAGGCGCGAGACATCTATCAGGACAGCCCGCTCATCCGCTCCGGCCAGGCAACGTTCCATGTGCGCGAATGGAACGTCGTGAGGGGATCGATGCAACAGTAAGCGCCCACCACCAGTTGTGACGTGAGCGACCTGCGCGGTCGCCGGGAGCTGGCCCCGGATGTCGACGACCACAGCGAAGGTCACCGCGCGGACCACCCCCGGGATCACCGAGACATTGATCGGCCGGGGTCCTGCACCAGTTGTTGCAGTCGGTCCCCGGCCTAGCGGAGGGACGGTCTGGTGGACAGTTCCGCCGGGAAGTCCGCCCGCCATCGGGTCGATTAGGCGGAAGCGGTCGTGACCGCCACCTCAGAGGAGACCCCGAAGAACGCCCCACTGGCCGCAAAAGTCGATGCGCCCAAAGCGGCCTTTCACACAGGCACCGGCCAGCACCATCACTTTTCCGTATTACGGCATTTCAGGAGGATCTATGACAAAAAGTGGGTACGCGCTCATCGTGCGCTGCACCATCCGCGACGCCGATGCCGCTCGGCACTTCGACGCCCTTGTGGATCGCACGCTGGAAGGCGTCCGTAAGGAGCCGGGCGCCTTGGTCTATGTCAACCACATCCCCGACAACGAGCCCCTCCAGCGTGTCATCTACGAGTTCTACCCTGACGAAGCCGCCTTCCAGACCCACGTGAACCAGTCTCACACCCAGACGATGGCGAAGGAGGTCGAGCAGTACCTGGTGTCCATGGAGATAACCTTCCTGCACGAGCAGGCCGGTAAGCGGCCGGCACAGGCGCCGTGAGACCACAGGCAAGCGAAATGGATCCGGACCGAGTAGACCGTATGAAGCGTTCGGGACCGTGACTGTCCGGGAGCTGAGGACCGATGCCCCCCGCGTAACTTAACGCGGGTTGCCTACCGTTGAGCACGGTGGCGGGTAGTGCCGCAACTACCGGGAAGCACCTGATGTTGAGGCTGATCCTTGGGAGTGGACACCCCTCTGCGCACGTGGGTCCGCAAGGACACCGTCCAGCACACGTCCGAATAACGCGTCGCCGGGGCCGGCCACAGTCCGGCTGAGGAACTGGCTCGGCTAAGGACCGAGAACGCCCGGCTGCTCAAGGTGGAGAAGGAGTGGCAACTGAAGCGCGAGATTCTCCGCCGGGCAGCCACCCACACGCTGCGTGATCGCTGATCACATGCGCACGTCCCTGGTGACCGACGCGACGAGATGGTAGTCGCCGTTCACGGCGGCCACGTCAACGGCGTCGTATTCCACACGGACAGCGGCGCCAATACGTGAGCCGGACCTTCGCCGACGCCTGCCGACGACACGGCATCCGCCGCAGCACGGGGCGCGTCGGATCGAGCCACGACAATGCCCCTTCCAGGGCCTGAAGCGGGAGCTGGACCTCGAAGGCCCAGACGCGGCTCGAGCTGTTCCGCCGGCTCGCCCACTACAACCGGCGCCATACGACTGTGTGTGCCACGAACATCACAGCGCCCGAACGGTGAGACGTATCGGGCAAAGCTCAACGCGAAAGGACCTTCAAATGACAGTCACCCCTGAGGAGATCACGGCAGAGGCTCGGGTGCGGCAACAGGCCCGCAAGAGGGCGGCCTCGCTGAGCTACTCCATCGGTTTCGGCAACGAGCACAGCAGTGAGGCCCTGGTGGGGGCGCTGCCGAGGGGACACAACAACCCTCAGCACCCTGCATACGGCTTGTACACGGAGCTGCTGTCTGGCACGGCGTTCACCGAACTCCGGCCGATCACTCGCCGCACCTGGCTCTACCGCATCCGTCCGTCGATCGTGCATCCGCCTTTCACGCGCATCGATCACGGGACCCTGCTCACGCCGCCGTTCACGCAGGTTCCCGTGGAGCCGAGGCTGCTGTTCTGGGCGCCGAGGCCAGCACCTGCGCCGGGAACCGATTTCGTCTCGGGCCTGTGGACCCTGGGCGGCAAC
The DNA here is from genome assembly GCF_055567535.1 of Streptomyces sp. NPDC026538. Classification (NCBI taxonomy): domain Bacteria; kingdom Bacillati; phylum Actinomycetota; class Actinomycetes; order Kitasatosporales; family Streptomycetaceae; genus Streptomyces; species Streptomyces sp. NPDC026538. Next base: position 17,127 of record NZ_JBVHQG010000021.1, on the reverse strand, counting down.
GGCGATCCCGCCCTGCGTAGCGGCATGGCGCTCCATTACTACACGGCCGACACGTCCATGACGGACCGCGTGTTCAGCAATGCCGACGGCGAAATACTGATCATGCCCGAGCTGGGCGGCCTGCTCATCCACACCGAACTCGGTCTGCTGAGCGTGGAGCCCGGCTCGGTCGCCCTGATCCCCCGTGGCGTCAAGTTCCGCGTCGAGATCCTGGGTACCGCTGGTCAGGAAGAGGCCCCGTCGTTTGTCCGCGGCTATGTGTGCGAGAACTTCGGCACGCCGTTCGCCCTCCCGGAACTCGGCCTCATCGGCGCCACGGGACTGGCGAACGCCCGCGATTTCCGTGCCCCCGTCGCCGCCTATGACGACGAAGAGCGGCCTTTCGAGGTGATCCACAAGGTCGCCGGGAATCTCTGGAGCGCCACCTACGACCACTCTCCGCTGGACGTCGTGGCGTGGCACGGGAACAGCGTCCCCTTCGTCTACAACCTCTATGACTTCCAGGCCCTGGGCACGGTCAGTTACGACCACCCGGATCCTTCGCTGCTGACGGCCCTCACTTCGACGACCAGCACACCGGGCCTGCCCAACATCGACTTCCTCATCGTGCCGTCCGTGTGGTCCGTTGCCGAGAACACCTTCCGGCCCCCGTGGTACCACCGCAACGTGAGCACCGAGTGGGTCGGCGTGATCGAGGAGGCGCCGAATCCGGGCGGCTACCGGCAGGGCATCAGCACGCTGACCAACATGATGACCGCGCACGGGATGGGAGAACCCATCTGGGAGGCCGCCACCCAGGCCGACCTCGTACCGGAGAAGTCCGAGGGAATGATGGTCATGGTGGAGACCCAGTGGCCAATTGTGCTCACGCCGCAGGCGGCGCAGGCGGTCGGATCCCCCGACGGTGAGGTGCTGCGCAGCGAGGCCAACCTCCCGAAAAATTTCCGCTACTGACACGGCCTCAGCCCCAATGCCGCCCGCGGGCCACAGTGCACCCTCGGCGACAAACACCTGCGGGCGCCGGGCGCCTGCGGACGGTCGTCGCCCGCAGGCGCCCGACAAAGCAAAAAAGAAAACACAAAGAAATGACCTATCAGTACGCAGGCAGGACAGCCCTCGTCGCCGGAGGGGGCAGCGGATGAAGACAGTCAGCGAAAGCGAGCTCGCCGCCATGAACGCGGACGCCAACCGTGCAGCGGTCGAGCCGGCTGACGCGTCCGTGGACGTCATGGCCTACGCCTGCCTGGTCGCCACCATGACTCAGGGCCGCCGCGCGCACCGTCACATCGCGAGGCCGCTCACCAAGACGTCAACAGACGCTGATGCAGCCGTGGACATCGTCTCGAGCGCGGGAGCCCTCGCCGCCGGGCTGCACCACATCGGTGCCCGCAAAGTCTCACTCGTGACCCCGTACCTCAAGCCGCTCACCGCCCGCGTGATCGACTGCATCGAGGGAAAAGGCATCGAGGTCCAGGACACGATCCGTCTGGAGATGGATGACAACCTTGCCATCGGACGCCTCGACCAGGGACAGTTGCCGGAACTCGCGCGCCGACTCGACACTCGCGGCGCCGACGCCGTCGTGCTAAGTGCCTGCGTGCAGATGCCGTCACGTGGGGCTCTTCTGGCAGCCCCTGGGCATCGCGGCCGCCATCGGCTTCGCACTCACGATGATCGGAGCCGGGGGCTTCCATGCCCAGTCCGGCGACTACGCAACGCCCGACACCCGGAAAAAGGCCATGGCCCCATCATTCTCACGGGGTTCTCCGCTGCCACCGCCGTGGCCCTCAGCCTGGCCATGTGAGCCCACCCCGAGTGACATCGACGAGGCACCGTCATCCCTCACCACCGGACCTCATCCGAGTCCGGCAAGACCCCGGAGGCGCGGCGCGACCTGTCCTGCCCTGACTGTATCAGCCGCGCCTCCGGTCCCCCGCTCACCTCACCGAGCACGCCCACGCGAGAACCCGTCGATCGGGTAGGGCCGGTTCGCTCGGCCCTCCCCCTTCCCCCGACCACCGGAGATGCGGGCCTCGCATCCGGCGGTTCGTCTAGCCGATCTGAGGCGGGCCCACGAGTCCTTGAAGGACTTGTAGCCCTGAGACTGCCAGCTGCTCACCACCCAGCCGGCCGCCGTCCACAAGCCACCCTCTGACGCGCCGACAGTGACAAGCACCGAGCTCACTGCTCTCTGGCGCGGAGCACGCGCGTGGCACTCGCCGGTCTCGCTCTCATCTCCCCGACCCCGCGAACAGCTCCATGCCTAGGTGATCAACGATATGACTGAAAAAGTGAGATTCAACAGCATCGTCGGCCCGGAACTGGCAGGAGAAATCGATCTGCCAGACGGCGAGATCCGGGGCTGGGGAATCTTCGTCCACGGATTCACACTCGGCAAGAACTCGCCGGCCGCCTCGCGCGTCAGCAAGCAGCTGGCACGCGAGGGCATTGGGATGCTGCGCTACGACAACCTCGGGATCGGAGACTCCGACGGCGACTGGGGGGACGGTTCCTTCACCATCAAGGTCCAGGACACGATCCGTGCGGCAACTTTGATGGCGGAGCGGGGCACTCCAGCAGACCTGCTGGTGGGGCACTCGTGGGGAGGCGCCGCCGCCATCGCCGCAGCGGCCGAGGCAACCGGCGTCCGCGCGGTCGCCACGATCGGGGCACCTGTCGACCCCAGCCACGTCGAGGGGCAGTACAACGCGGTCGTGGATCGCGTTCTCAGTGAAGGGTCGCACGAGTGGTTCGTCGGCGGGAGGACCCTGGTCCTCAAGCGTGCCTTCGTCGACGACGTCCGCCATGCTCGTCTGCGTGACCGGATACGCGAGTTGCACGTTCCGCTACTCGTCCTGCATTCGCCTACCGACAACACCGTCGACATCGCCAACGCGGGGGAGATCTTCCGCGAGGCACGACACCCGCGAAGCTTCGTCTCGCTCGAAGGAGCGGACCATCTCCTGACTGTACGAGGACAAGCGCAGCGGGCCGCCCGCATCGTCAGCGCCTGGGCCGACCAGTACATCCACAGGTCACGGCCCGTGAGCCGGTAGAAGTCGTTCTGTCAGGCGTGGGTGCGCTCCACGTGCTCGACCACCCCGTCCACGACCTGTTCAACGGCCTGCCGCGGCAGAAGATGACGGTGGCGCGCCGCTCGTAGCAGCAGGCGAGGCGGCAGAAGGCGTTCTGCCAAGCCTGGGTGCGTTCGGGTTCTCAACGCTGACTGGCCAGGATCGTGCCGTATCGCCATTGTGCGCGACGCAACCGTGCAGGCCGCGCTCGTCAAGCAGGGCGCTGGTCTCGGCCTGAGTCGTAGCCGGCGTCCAGGTGCACAGTGATGCCGTCGGGCAATGGTTCCAGGTCGCCCAGGCGGTCCAAGTCGCAGCGAGCAGCGGGGAATCCGGCGATTGGCACCGGCTAGGACACGACCCAGCGGAATGCCGAAGTCCTGCTCGCCGACAGCCGGGTGGAGCTCCTCTCCGCTCAGGAGGAACCCCACCCGGCCCGGGTGCGCCGCACCGTCCCCACGATGCGGCGCGAACAGGCCGTCGTCCGGTCATCCCACGGACAGCGACCTGGGCCTCACGTCAATCCGAGCCGGAGAGGCACCGCCACGTCGACGAAGCATGTGCGGTACTCCTCATCCGCCTACCGTCTCTCCCGGACCGGGCAGAGGCGTGCCATACCTGTCAGCTGTGCGGGGATGTGTTCCAACGCCGGATGGTCGGCGGCCACTCCCCACGCTCCGCTCCGCGCCGCGCCAGATGGTCTCCTGCAGGGCGTCGGCCTCGGGTTCGGGTCTGCAACCGCTTGGTGTCGCGGCGGAGCCACTCGGCCGCGGACCCCACCGCCGCGCGCAGCTCTCCGCCGAGCGAACGGTGATCGATGCTTGCATAAGAGGCACCGATCGGTCCTGATGGCAGCACACGGCCACACGCCGGCGGTCTCGACGAGGTGGGGAGATCTACTGTGGTCAGCCTCTTCGCAGCGGCACAAGGACCGGAGGTGACAGCTCGTCTCCGTCCTGCGCCGTGGGCCGGTGCCGGCGCGTGGCCAGGGCTTGAAGGCGTCCTGCCACATACCAGCTCAGTTGCGCCAGCACCGCGCCCGCAAATGCATCGAGCACATAGTGATTGGCGGTCAGGACGACCGTGGCGTCCATGGACATGGTGAGCGCCACAGCCAGGACACGCAGCCAGATCGTCCTGGTGGCGGCGAGTATCGCCAGCGTCATGAGCAGGTTCCAGCCGACGTGGAGACTGGGCATCGCCGCGTACTGGTTGGTGAAGGCGGGCGGCTGCAGCACCCGGTAGGCGTGGGACTGTTCGGTGACGGTGTCGGTCATACCCAGGGCCGCCAGCCGGGGCGGGGCCACCGGGAACACGGCGAAGGCGACGAGACCGACCGCCCCGGAGAGCAGCATCGCGCAGGCCGCCCTTACGTATAGCTCCGGGTGCCGGGACAACAACCAGATCAGGGTTAGAGCGATGACCGGCCAGTGGCCGAAGATGTAAATCCAGTTGAGGAGGCGAGTGATGGCCTGGTCGTTGACCACCAGGCTCTGCACGGTGGGCTCCCAGTCAAGGTGCAGGCCCCGCTCGGCCGCCTCGACTCGTGCGGCGTCGTGCAACGCCGTGACCTGCGAGCTGTCTGTCAGTCCTCTGACACCGAAGTAGCCGAGGACGGCCCCTATGACGATACCGATCCGCAGGACGATGCGGGATGAGGCTCCCGATGGCCGCGACAGACGTGGCGAACGACCCAGCAAAGCCCTGGACACCGCGCAGCGGGGGCGCCGCGCGCAGAACGCGACCACCCTCATCGCGTGTGCTCAACAATGTGGCGGCTGCCTTGGACGCCCGGGTGCGGCGCGGGGCGGGGCCCGCTCCGGTCGGGGCCCAGGAGGGCAAGGCGGGTAAGCGCCGCGTGGTGGACGCGACCGAGTTCCTCAAGCTGGTGTCCGCTCCAGGCGTCGGTGACGTACTGCCTGACGGCACGTACGTGCGGTGCCAAGGCCTGGCGGGAGGACGGCAAACCGTCATCGGTCAGCAGCCGGCATCGCTTGGTCACCGTATGCACGACCGACAGCGGCACGGGGAACTGCGCGCTGGTCCTACGGTGTGATACAGCGGCACCAGGTGCCGCTGCGGCCAGGGGTCCCATGTTCGCCTTACCTGATTGGTGGTTCAATTTCGCTGAAATTACGTGAGTTTGTGTTGCCGCTGGCTACTCGAGCCCGAGCCGCAGCGGGAGCAGCTGGCAGGGCGTGCAGCCTTCCCTGCGCTCCCCCCATGCGTGGATTGTGCGGCTTTTGGCACCCATTCGCCCTGAGGTCTTGCGGTGACGCCGCCGTCCTCACTCCGGCCTGTTGACCGGCAAGATCAACCCGATCCGGGAGTTTCTGCACGCGCGGGCACATGCGGACCGCGGTCCAGCCGCGACGGAACGACGGTGGAGGCTCCACCCGCGCGCGGATTCCACGCCTCACGGCGCAGCCGAGTCTCCGACAGAGCCCTTGCCCGTGCGACTGAGAAGACCGCGCCGGCGAGCGGCGTCGGTGAGCAGCCCCCGCACACATCGTCGCCCGTAGTGCAACCGGGATCGCACGGTGTTGGAGGGGACGCGGAGGATCTCCGCGATCTCCATGTGAGAGAAGTCTCCAACATCAGCCAGGTGTACAACGATGGCGAGCTTCCGCGGGAGTTGCCGAAGCGCAGCTTTCACCTCATGGTCTGACAGCCGGCTCAAAGCCTGCGCCTCAGCGGTCTGGGGAACCCGCAACGTCGGGTGCGTTGGTTCCGGCAACCGGCCGACGGGGCGTCCCGGCGGGGAGCTTGAGCGCACGGGGGGGCTGCGGCTCGCCACAAGCATCGAGCGCGGTGTCGGCCAAGACCTGGAACAGCCACATCCTGAGATTTGTCTTCCAAGCGAATGACCCGAAGACGTCGAACGCTCTCCGATAGGTATCCTGAATCAGGTCCTCGGCGTCCCCGCGGTCGCGGGTCATCTGTACTGCCGCTGCGTACAACTGGTCGAGGAATGGCGTGGCCACGCGCTCGAAGAGCACGACGAGTTCGGCTGGATCCGGCGCAGCGGTGAGAGGGCCGTTCGCAGCGCCAGCGTTTTGCACAGCGGCGGTCTCAGGACGGTACCCGGCTCACTGCTGCCTTTCCTGGGCCGTGGAGAGCAGCAGGGCGGCGATGCTGTCCTTGGCCGGAAAGCCAGAGGTTCGGCAGACGGTCCACCGCTGCTCGCCCACGATGCCGACCCCTTGACAGGAAGGTGCCGCGCACGACGATGGCGATCACCAGGTTCCGTGGGTCGGTGGAGTAGTCCTGGGTGAGTGGGAACTCTCCTTCGTAGCCGTTGTCTTTCAGGGCGAAGGCGAGCCGGCCGGTGTCTGTGGTCGCGGCCGTGACGCCTCTTTCGGTCTGGGACTCATCAGTGGCCTCGGAGACTACGGGCTCGGCCAAGTCGCCAGCAGCTTCGACCAGTCGGACGGTTTCCTGCAGGGTCTCGGCTGTGCGGTCGGTCACTCCTGCCTGCGCCTGCCGCAGCACCTTGCCCCTGCTGTGGTGAATCCACGATCGCATCGGCCTGATGTTCATCAGTCTGTCTCCTCGCCTTCGGTTCAACTGCTTGCCTTATGACGATGCAGGCCAGGTACCGGTGGTGGAACGCCAGGCTGATCCCCGTCCCCACAGGGCGGGGCTGCCGCTTGTTGGGCACCACATGGTGTCGCCCGGCGACGCAGACTCCTTGACCGCTTGCCTGAGAGCTTCGCGCGTGAGCGATTGAGGCGACGTGCGTGACGTCAGCCGGGCAGATAGGGGGCCGCGGGCAAGTCGGCCAATGTCCATGAGGCCGAAAAGGCCGTCCGCTCGATGCCGCAGCTCACGAAAGACTCCCCCGCCCTGCGAGGACGGGGATCAGCCCGGGGTTCCACCGCCGGTGCGTGGCCTGCATCGTCATTGGGCAAGCAGGCGAACCGAGGGCGAGGAGGTATTCCGGTGCGACTGAGCCGGCCTCGGGACGGATCCACACGCGATCGTGCGGGCCCCCAACTCGGCCGCCTGCATCCGTACCGACTCCCTGACGAGCCGAAGTCAGTAACGACCTCAGCCCGTCCGGTGTCGCCGTGCGACACAGGACGAGCTGAGTCTGGTGGAAAGATGATTTGCCGAACTCACCCACACGAGCCTCCGGGATAACGTCCACCGCTCCGTCCAAGCCCTCGAACGTGACATCCAAGCCTGACCCGCAGACCTGAACACACCCGCGGCCGTTCATCTGCACGAAGACCACCGAAGACCGCCGCCGAGATCCTCGACAAAGTCGCCAAGTGCTGCCGACCAATCTCCGGCTCAGGTCACCCGCGGCACGGACAGGGGGCCTGTACGCCAGGGCTGACCTGCTTCAGGTTGGCGAGGCGATTCCGCTGAGGGCCCGCTCACGGCTCGCCGTCAGCCCGGAGTAGGGGCATTGATGGCGGACGCAGTCCCCTCATCGGCCGGGATCAACATCTGGAGCCATTGACCCGCCTCCCCGACGAGGAGCACCTCGGTAGTGATGCCCAGGATTCCAGCATCGGGGTGAGAGAAAATTGTGTCGGAAGGCTGCGTGTATTCAGCAACCGGGTGGGCAGCCCATCGCGACGTAAACTCGGGGACCAAGCCCAAGCCGTCGACCAGCGCGTGAAACTCATCAGCGCTACCCCAGTCCGGTTGGGCAGCCCGCAGCCAGCCAACCAGCTCGTCCGCCTTGGTAGCCCAGTCGCTTTGGGTGAATATCCCGCGCGCCATGGGATTCAGGAAGTGGTAGCGAATCAAATTGGGCGATTCTTCATCCAACACCCCCAGCGGCCTGACCAGGGCTTCCCATGTGCTGTTCCATGCCACAATGTTGCAGATCGGCCCGAACACGCTCGCCGGCATGGGATCTAGATGATCCAGCAGCGTACGCACCAAGGGTCGTGTGTCATCGCTTACCGGACGGGGAGGCGGCAAGAGCGCGGCGCTGCGACGTTTCATGGCCAACGTCGCAAGGTGCTGCCTCTCGCTGTCGGAGAGCTGCAGCGCCTCGGCAAGCGCGGCGAGCACCGCATGTGAGGGATTGGTATCCCGGCCCTGCTCCAGCCGTTCCAGGTACTCGACACTCAAACCGGCGAGCGCAGCGAGCTCCTCCCGCCGCAACCCAGGGGTCCGCCGCCGACCAAAGGAGGGCAAACCCACTTGTTCAGGTCTAAGTTGTTCCCGGCGTGATCGCAGAAACGACATCTCGCCTGACCTGATCTCCTCTGCGAACTCAGCCATGGGCAAACACATCTCCCACGCCGAAGATTCCGAACCGCATGTCCACCTCACTTTTCCCAAACGGGGCGCCAGTTTTGCTTTAGGAATGCCCCACGGCCAGGGTTCCCGGCGACGCCCCAACACAGCGGCAACCAATGCAAACAATCGAGCTGCCCACGCTTCCCGCCCCGGTCAGAGCGGACACCCGTGACCGCAGCCGCCAGATGGACGTTTCGCCCTCGGTGTCCCGGTCCACGTGACGACTTCTCGGTCCGAGCATCTCGCCCGGGACGATCGGCGAGCCGGCCTGCTGGTCCAGCAGCCGAGGCCGATCTTCGCCAACCCCAGGGAAGCCGACCCTTGCCGACATACTGAATACGGGGCCCGAGGCCTGATGGCCTACTGCTTTCGCATGTTGACGGGTTGGGGGTACCCGGTCGCACGGGCCAAGCCGTCCGGGCGTTCGGACCCTGCGACGGCAGGATAAAAACGCCCCCTTCACGGGCGCTGCGGTTGCCGGTGCTTGCGTTCACACGATTTACGGTGCATCGAGCAAAACGAGATGTCCAGTTACTTATGCTTTGGAAACAAAGAAGGATTGCTTCATGGAGCAGGGGACAGCAGACCTCGGTTGCGAATTCCGCGGCGGCCCTGCGGATCAGTGAGATCTGGGCTGCTTTGGCAGCCGCGCAGGCGGCGTTGTTGCTGATTCCCGCCATGCCAGCGGCCGAGGTCACGTAGCTGTCACTCGAACCGGGGGTGCGTTGGTGGAGCGTCCCCGGCTACCTCATGGCCGCCGCCCGCAAGGCCTTCGCCGAGCAGGGCCTGAATGCTTCTCTGGAGGGCGTCGCCCGAGAGGCCGGAGTCGCGATCGGAATGCTCTACCGCCACTTCCCCAACCGGCTCGACTTGGTCGAAGAGCTCTTCGCCGCGAAGTTCCCAGAGCTGCTCGGCACCACCGAGAGGCCGCAGCCATGGACGACGCCTGGGAGGGGTTTTGAGGAAAGATTATGTGAGCTGCAGGCCTGTGACAGCGCCTTCAACTACTTGGCACGGTGCGGCTGCCCGTCCACACCCTCGGCAGGATAACGTTCGAGAGCACGGAAGAACTGGGCGCTCAGATCTTCCGCAACGCCCAGGAGAAGGGTGTCCTCCGCGACGACGTCACCCCGGAAGACATCGTCTTCGTGTCTGGTCCCAGGCCGGGATCATCCAGACCACACGCACCGTCGCCCCCACCGCCCGGCGCCGCCATTTTCACCTGTGCTCGACGCCTTCTGCGCCGAGTGCGTCCACGAGTTGCCCGAGCCCCCGCTGCCCCCAGGAGGTCGAGCGAACCCTCACCACTCTCGACCGCCCCGAGAAGGCATGGCCCGCCACCGCAGGCGAGGTCGCCGGGCAATAGGACATACAGCGGGCCCCGGGGGGGCGCGGCCGGCAACCGCAACCTGACACCCAAGGGGGCGCCACCATCCAGGGCAAGCGTTCAGCTCCCCGCCACCAACTGTGCCAGCCCGGCGTCCAGGTCGAACCGGCTGGACTCGGCCCCCGGCGGCACCACGGACCGCGTTTCGCGCAGGAAGGATTCCATGCCCCGCGCAGGAGTTCCAGCAGGGCCGATCCCGCAGGCGAACGAAGAGCGATGCACAGCGCCTCGCGTCCCGCACCGCCCGTCGACCACATCCGCACATCTGCTTGCCCGCTGCGTCCGCGCAGGGCCTGAGCCAGCATGTCACGGCTGAGGAACCACTCAACCCTCCCACCCCGGCCCAGGGGATAGAAGGCGGCACGGACAGCATAAGGATCATCCGCCTCGTACCGCAGTGCTACACGCAGCGACACCGACACCTGTGACACGAGAGGCCGCACGGGCAGCTCGTACGCCACGGTTCGTTCCGATCTCACCTGTGCCTCACTTACCTCTTTCCGCTCGCCGAGCACTCCGATCGCTCCCCGTGCGCTTCGCAGCATGAGACATGGCGGCATGGCAGCGCAGCCGAAAGGATTGGAAGACGAAAACAGCGCACGCGGCCTCTGCGTGTACCCCCGTTCGGTCGGGAAGCAATCTCATCAGCCCGGGCCTGACTCCGGCCCGGCGAGCGGCCATCCAACAGGACGCAACCCCAGGCTGCGTCCTTGCCGACCTCGTGGCCTGGGCGGCATCAGCGGTGGCTCACGTACCACACGAACTGGTCCAGATACCAGCGGTCGACATCGACATCGACGTCGTGCCGCCACGTCACCTTGACCCACCGGTCCCCGTCCCAAACATACAGATGGCGACCGTCCCACCATTCTTCCCACCTGCGGTGGTGGTGCCGGCCATGGTGGTCACCTCGACGGTCGTCGACCCTGTACCAGCCAAGGTGTCCGGCCCCGCCGTCGCCCCGTTCCCCGTCGTGACCGCTTCCGTACCCGTCGTCGCGGTAGCCGTCACGTCCGCCGTCGGTCCCGAAGGCGGCGATCGAGGTCTGCGCGCGCTCTACGGACCCCGAAGCCGTCGTGGCTGACGCCGAGCCGCTGGCACCGAGAAGGGCTCCGCCCGCCGTCGCCGCAGAAACGAGAGCGATCGAGACGCGCCTGATCCACCTGTTCATAGTCATCTCCTTGTGACATGCCGCGCTTCCGCCGACTAGGCGGCCGAAGCCATGTCCGTGGTCTGCGATCCGGAAATTCCGAATCAACCGGGGACGAGCGACGAGGGATCCGGAGGGGATCCCATGTCCATCAGCCTGTCTCCCGGCCGTCGGTTCCGCTGCTTGCCCTATGACAATGCAGGCCAGATACCGGCGGTGGAACGCCTGGCGGATCCCCGTCCCCATAGGGCGAGGCTGTCGCTCCATGGGCACCGGCATCGATGCTCCCCCACCGGGCTGCCGGTCTACCGCACGGGGCACAGCACGGAGACGCGCAACGGCATACAGCAGTGCGCCGTCGCGCACAACAGACGCCTCCAGGGCTCAGGGCGGGATGAGCGAGTCGGTTGGCTCTTCCGCACGCTGTCATCACTCCATTGGTTGTTGAGCTTCTGGCGGCGGGTGGTTGTTGAGCTTCTGGCGGCGGGCTGGCGGCCGCGTCGCACGTGTGACGTCCAGCCAGCCGGTCCGCCTAACTTGATCTTTAACGGCCGACGTCGAATGGTGCCTCGAACTTGATCGCTCGGTGCGGTAACCGCCGTACACCAAAGCGGCCTTCGTCTGAACATGTGCTCCGACCAAGGAACACACACGTCCAGCACGAAGGCCGTGGGGATGAGTCTGCTGCATCGCGATACCCGACAAGAGGCGTTGGCTGAATTGTCATGCTTCCGGGGCGAGTTCTACTCCTGTCTCACCGCTCGTTCGGATGCGTTGTTCGAGCTGGCTGACGCCATCCTGTGCGGCGACGGGCCGGTGAGATCGCTGGCCGAGCTGTCGTTGGTCGGCGAGCACCGCCGCGGTCACGGCGGGCTCTACGCCGACGTCGCCCGTGGCCGCATCGATACCAGCCGGCTGCAGCGGACCCTGGCCGCAATGCCACTGTCTCGGGCCGCCGACGGCAGGCTGGTCCTGACCATCGATATCACCTGCTGGCTACGCCCCGATGCCCACACCTCACTGCAGCGGATCCTGTGTCACACCTACGGCCGGGGAAAGGACCAGCACATCCCTGTTCCCGGCTGGCCGTACTCGATCATCTGCGCACTCGAGCCGGGTCGCAGTTCCTGGACCGCGCCTTTGGACGCGCTTCGCCTGGCCCCCGGGGACGACACTGCCACGAAAGCGGCTTGACATCAGCATCGGGAAGCTCCTTGGCACTTGGATCGCCGCAGTTGGCGCCTGGTGTTGTACTCAGGCGAGTGTGGTGTGGACGTCGACCGGGTTGGCGAGGGTGTCGCGGATGGCCGAGCGCTTCTGAACGAGGGAGATGAGTTCCTGGAGTTGCTCGGGGGTGGCGGCGGGAGCGTCGAGGTCGACGCGCACGCGGATCTGCTGAAGGCCCGGTCGAACCGAGGGGGCGATTCCGAGGAACCCGCGCATGTCGATGTCGGCTTCGAGTTCCAGACCGATGGCCTTGAGCTCGATGCCCTGCAGGGCGGCGTGCGTGGTGATGGTGACGGTGTAGCAGCCGGCGAGCGCGTGCAGCACGTATTCAGCGGGTGTGGGTGCGGTGTCGGTGCCCAGCGACGCCGTCGGTTCGTCGCTGGGCATCGCGAACTTCGCGACGCGCGTCTCATCGCGTTCGCCGCCCTGGTTCAGAGCACCCGTCCGCGTGGTGATGCGGTAGCCGCCCTGCCACGAACCGTCGATGGCGAATGTGGCCCGGCCAAGGCCGGGATCGGCTCGCATGGCGTCGACGCTGTCCCGCAGGGCACGGACGTCGACCTCATTGATATCGGTCATCGGTGTGGTCTCCTTCGTCGCATAGGGGCGGCCTGCCGTGAGCTCCGGCCGCCGTGCTCACAGCCGAGTTGCGGGGCTGCGTCCGGGGCGCGGCGCTCACCGCAGGCCGACAGAGGTGGTCATCGGCATGGTTCCCATGTCAGGTCACAGAGCGTTGTTCTGCTCGGCCTGGTCGAAGAACTTCATGGCCATGAAGCCGTGGGCGTATCCACCGCCCGCGCGCAGTGCCGCGGCGATCATGACGGTTTCCGCCAGTTCTTGCTGGGTGGCGCCTGCGGAGTGTGCGGCCTTGGTGTGTGCCTCGATGCAGTAGGCGCACTGGGTGGTCAAGGCCACGGCCACGGCCATGAGTTCGGTGTGCTTGGGCGAGATGACCTTGTCGCTGCCACGCAGGACCTGGTTGTCGAAGGCCATGAACGCCTTGAAAGCTTCCGGGGCGCCGGCGCGGATGTGCTTGGCGTACTGGTGGTCGGTGTGTTCGTGGTAGGACACGGCGTGCTCCTGGGCTGTCGGCTGGTGAGCGGGGTGGGAGGGCCTGTCAGTACTTGTTGCGTCCGGCCCGGACGCCGCCGTCGACATCCCAGGTGGCGCCGGTGACCCAGTCAGCCTGGTCGGAGAGGAGCAAGGCGATGGCGGGAGCGACGTCATCGGGGTTTCCGACGCGGCCGATGGGGTGGAAGGAATTGAGGGACTCGAGCATGGCGGGGATCTCGTCCTTCGGCATGAACGCCTCGTAGATCGGGGTGCGCACCACAGCCGGGGCGACGGTGTTGACGCGGATGCCGTACGGGGCCAGCTCCATGGCCAGGTGCTGGGTGAGGGAGTGCAGGCCGGCCTTGGCCACGGAGTACGCCGAGGACGGCGTGGCGGCCATGGCCTGGTGCGCCAGCATGCCACCGATGTTGACGACGGCTCCCTTGCTGCCGCGGGCGATCATGTTGCCGGCGACGGTCTGGGTGATGAAGTAGAAGGCCCGAGTGATGGCCTGGTAGCGGTCGTAGTCCTCCTCGGTGTGCGCGAGGAAGGTCTTCGGCTCGAAGACGCCTGCGGCGTTGACGAGCAGCGTGGCATCGGCGTGCTGCTCGGTCAGCGTGTCGCGCAGGCGGTCCACGGAGGCGGGGTCGAACAGGTCGACGGCCAGTCCGACCGCTTTCCCGTAGGAAGCCAGTTCGGCCACCGCCTTTGCGGCGCTGGCTTCGGACCGGCCGGTCACGACGGCGTTGCCGCCGCCCTCGAGGACACGGCGGGCGGAAGCCAGCCCCATGCCGCTGGTACCGCCGATCACGACGACCTTCCGCCCGGTGAAATCGAAAGCGTTGGTGGGCATGGTTCTCTCCTGAATCTGGTGGCTTTGCAAGTTGGTGGCCGGGCGCGGGACACGACGGCCGGCGTCCTCGAGGTGGCGCCCCCGGATCCACCGGTGGGGTCCGTTCGCCGGAACAGGCCAGGCCTGCCGCGTTGGAGCGGATGTGGCCCGGAAACTGCAGAAGCGGGTGGGTGTTCGTCCCCTTACGCCATACAGTGCAGTAATACAGGACTAAGGTCCAGTTAGTGGTTTTTTACGCATACGTAAGTTGGGCTGAACTGATCTACTGAGGCCCACATCCCGGCGATGTCCTCGACCGTAGATCGCCCCGCGCAGCTCCGGTAGAGGATCTTTGGTGATGCAGATATAGCTTTTGGCTATGACCAGGAAAGGCAGAGGCGTGAATATCGAGGCGCTGCGCTACGCCCAGGCCGTCTTTCGAACGGAGTCCTTCAGTGCCGCAGCACGGACTTACGGCGTGACGCAACCAGCGCTGTCCAACGGCGTCGCACGGCTGGAGAAAGAGCTGGGCGTGAAGCTCTTCGACCGCTCACCCCGCGGCGTGAGGCCCACCGAGCACGGCGCACGGATTCTGCCCCTGATCGACCATGCTCTCGGCTCTCTCGACATGCTGGCTGCCCAGGCCCAGCGGCTGGCCGGCCCGGCCGTCGAAACGATTCGCATGGGTGTGTCACCCCTGGTCGGGGCGGAACTCGTCGCCCGCGCCTTCGACGCGGCCCGCAGTCTGGTGCCCCCACGTGATCTCGTCCTGAGGGAGGCGGACCTCGATCCGCTGCGCAGTGACCTGCAGGCGGGCCGCCTGGACATCGTCCTCGTCCCCGCCGTGCCCGGCATGCCTGCCATGCGCCATCATGTCGTCGCCCGGGAACCGATAGTCGTGATCGACCCTGCCGCCGTCGCGACCGACAGTCCGGTCGAGCTGGAGGACGCGACAGACGCCGCCTACATCCTTGGGCCCCCCACCTGCGGACTGACCACTTTCACCACCGAACTCTTCCGCAGCCACGACCTGGCGCTGCGCGCGTATCCGGGTGAAGCCGCCAGCTTCCGCGCGGTCGACGAGTGGGCAGCCATGGGCCTCGGGGCCGCGCTCCTACCCCGCTCCAAAGTCACGCACGAGCACGCCGGCTGCCGTCCCCTGCTCCGAGCCGGGAAACCCGTCGAGATCGCCTATGAAGCCGTCTGGGACTGCGACACACCCCTCGGCGCCGACCTGGAGGACTTCGTCATCGCGCTGACCGATCCCGGGGAAACGCCCTCGGCCGTTCGAACATCACGTCCCGAACGTCCAAGGGATAAGCAGAGGTAATGGCTATGTGGGCGGCCAAGAAGCGAGGCGGGCCAGCAGTAGCCGCGCTTCTGGCCGGCCTCACTGGCTGCGACAGGCCTCCAGCAGTCGCAGCCAGACCTCGCTGATCGTCGGGAAGGCACGTACGGCATGCCAGAGCCGGTCGAGGGGCACCTCGCCGACGACAGCGATGGTGGCCGAATGCAGAAGTTCTCCGACTCCCGAGCCGAGAAAGGTGGCCCCGACCACCGTGCGGCAGTCCGTGCGGGCCTTGCCGTGGTAGTCCTCGGCGAACGGGCCGCGCCCGCGACCTGTCCGATGTCGTGGTCCACCACATCCACCCGTCGCCGTCTCTGTTCGGCCTCCCGCACGGTCAGGCCGACGGAAGGAAGCGACTGCTGGGTCTGTAAAGACGACCTGGGGACTGCGACGCTGTCGGCCGTCGCGACATGCGCGCCCCACCGTGTGTCGTCCACCGGTTCGCCCTTGGCGCGGGCTGCGATGACGGCGCCAGCGATCCGGTCCTGGTATTTGCCCTGGTGGGTGAGAAGAGCGCGATGGTTGACGTCGCCGACGGCGTAGAGCCAGCTGCCGTCCACGGCGGTTACCTGACAGGTGTCGTAGACGGGTCAGCCAGTCGCCCGGGGTGAGGCCGACGGTCTCCAGGCCGACGTCGGAGGCGCGGAGCCCGTCCGACGGCGAACAGGATCTCGTCGCACGTCAGCTCTCCGCCGTCCGCAAGCTCGACACGTACCTCGCTGCCGGCCCGTGCCACCGAGGTCACCTTCGTTTCGAAGCGCACGTCGACGCCAGCCTCGCGCAGGCTCTGAGCAACCATCGTTCCGGCGAAGGGTTTCATCCGCTGCAGCAGTCCGTCCTCACGGACCAGCAGGGTTACGTGGGAGCCGAGCGCCTGCCAGACAGTGGCCATTTCGACAGCCACAACTCCCCCACCCACCACGGCCAGCCGACCAGGAACCTCGTGGGCGCTGGTGGCTCCTCGGCTGGTCCAGGGTCTGCGTCAGTCCCTGCAGGTCCGGCACTAGCTGTGCTTTCCCGTGCAGAGGTCGATGGCGTGCCGGGCGGACAGCCAGACCGTCTTGCCCTCGGAGGTCCGCACTGTCACCCGCTTCGGGCCGTCAAGGCGTCCGTGACCGCGTACCAGGTCAACGTCGGCCTTCCGCAGCCACTCGACCTGGTCCTCGTCCTGCCAATGGCCGGACATGGCATCGCGGTGCGACAGAACAGCGGCGACATCCAGGGCCCCTGCACCGCTTGGCGCAGTCCAGGGACATGTCGCGCGTCCGCGCGCGCTGCCGCAGCAGCGCCTTGCTGGGCTCACAGGCCCAGAATGAGCACTCGCCACCGACCAGCTCACCCTCCACTAGCTTTACCGAATAAGAGTCTTAATTGTTGCTGCAAGTCTCCGACGTCCGCCTCCGCGACCCCACTCGCGAGCACCGGGAAAACGGTGCCCTTCAGAACTGCGGAAGACGGGGCGACATCACGGAGCCTCCCGGCCGTGGCGAACCGGCCGGTGCGAAGCTGCCGTTCACCGTCGCTACCGACCGCCCTAAAATCGATCAAATCCCCCTGTAGGCAGGCGCCAAGCGGGATCCAGTCGCCAGGCGGGCCGCTCCCAAAATGTGTAAGCGATCCTTATTGGTAACACAAGAATAAGTAACTGGATCTTTACCATTGGGCGGGGCATCGTCGTTCCCATGAGCAGAAGCACCGGCAGCCGCAGCTTCCTCGCCCTGGCAGGGGTCGTCGTCCTCTGGGCCTCGGCTTTTCCGGCCATCCGCGTCGGGGTCGACGGCCTGGGCGTGGCCGGAC
>NZ_JBVHQG010000020.1:0-80377 GCF_055567535.1 Streptomyces sp. NPDC026538 | reverse complement strand
ATTCCGAACCCGGAAGCTAAGCCTTACAGCGCCGATGGTACTGCAGGGGGGACCCTGTGGGAGAGTAGGACACCGCCGAACAAATTTTGAGAAAGAGCCCCACACCTTCCGGTGTGGGGCTCTTTCGCGTTTTAGGCGCTTTTTTATTCGTGGGGAAATCGGCAGGCCCGCCGGCGGGCCTGCCGTCCAGTTTCAGAGCCGGCCCGCCGCTTTCAAGGCCAGGTATGCGTCGGCCAGCGCGGGAGCGAGATCTTCAGGCGTCGCGTCCACAACCGTCACACCGTGCCGACGGAGCTGCTCCGCCGTGCGGTGCCGTTCGCTCTGCGCCTGTGCCGCTGCCGCCGCCTCGTACACCGCGTCGGCGTTTCCGCGTGCCGTCGCCATCCGGGCGACATGTGGGTCGGCCACAGAAGCGAGCAGAACCGTATGGCGCTGGGTCAGCTGGGAGAGCACGGGAAGCAGACCCTGTTCGACCGGTGCCGCGTCGAGCGTCGTCAGAAGGACGATCAGGGAACGGCGTGGAGCCGTACGGAGCGCTGTGGCCGTGAGCCCGCGCGCGTCCGTCTCGACGAGCTCCGGTTCCAGTGTGGCCATCGCGGTGACCAGGGATGGGAGGACATCGCCTGCGGCGCGGCCCTGGACGAGGGCACGGACACGGCGGTCGTAGGCGAGCAGATCCACGCGGTCGCCCGCGCGGGAGGCGAGGGCGCCGAGGAGTAGTGCCGCGTCCATCGAGGCGTCCAGGCGTGGGGCGTCGCCAACACGGCCGGCGGAGGTGCGGCCGGTGTCGAGGACCAGGAGGATGTGCCGGTCGCGTTCGGGACGCCAGGTGCGTACGGCGACCGCCGACTGCCGGGCCGTGGCTCGCCAGTCGATGGAACGGGTGTCGTCGCCGGGAACGTACTCGCGCAGGCTGTCGAATTCGGTGCCCTCGCCGCGGGTCAGGACGCTGGTGCGGCCGTCGAGTTCACGCAATCGGGCGAGTTTCGACGGCAGGTGCTTGCGGCTGGTGAACGGGGGCAGAACCCGTACGGTCCAGGGCACCTTGTGGCCGCCCTGGCGGGAGAACAGACCCAGGGGGCCGTATGAGCGGATCGTGACGCGGTCTGCCTGGCGGTCGCCACGGCGGGTGGGGCGCAGGCGGGTCGTGACGCGTCGGCGTTCGCCCGGTGGGACGGTGAGGTGGTGGCGGGAAGCTTCGATCTCCGACCCGGGCTCCCAACTGCTGGGCGGCCAGCCGTCCCTGAGTCGGGCCCGGAGGGTGCGTCCGGACGGGTTGGTCACGGTCAGTGTGATGTCGGCGGTCTCGCCGAGGCGCGCGGACGTGTCGCCGGAGCGGGAAAGCACGAGGCGCCGTACCGGAGCGGCCAGGGCGAAGTCGCAGGCGCAGGCCAGGGCGAGCGGGCCGTTGACGGCGAGGAAGCCCGTCCAGCTCGGTTCCCAGATGCCGATGGGGATCGATCCGATGGCCGCGAGGAGGGCGGCGCGTCCGGTGAGAGGCATCAGCGGGGGACCGGGACGTGGGCGAGGATCGCGTTGATGACGGAGTCGGCCGTCACGCCCTCCATCTCGGCCTCGGGGCGGAGCTGGACGCGGTGGCGGAGGGTGGGCAGGGCGAGGGCCTTGACGTCGTCGGGGATGACGTAGTCGCGGCCGGTCAGCCACGCCCAGGCGCGCGAGGTGGCGAGAAGTGCGGTGGCGCCGCGCGGGGAGACGCCGAGGGTGAGGGACGGCGACTCGCGGGTGGCACGGCAGATGTCCACCACGTATGCGGTGATCTCGGGGGAGACGGTCGTCTTGGCGACCGCGGCGCGGGCGGCTTCGAGGTCGGCGGGGCCGGCCACGGGTCGTACGCCGGCGGCGCGCAGGTCGCGCGGGTTGAAGCCCTCGGCGTGGCGGGTGAGGACGTCGATCTCATCCTGGCGGGAGGGAAGAGGGATCGTCAGTTTGAGGAGGAAGCGGTCGAGTTGGGCTTCGGGGAGGGGGTACGTGCCCTCGTACTCGACCGGGTTCTGGGTCGCGGCGACCAGGAACGGGTCAGGGAGCGGGCGCGGTGTGCCGTCCACCGTGACCTGGCGTTCCTCCATGGCTTCGAGAAGGGACGACTGGGTCTTGGGCGGGGTGCGGTTGATCTCGTCCGCGAGGAGGAGGTTGGTGAAGACCGGGCCGGCCTGGAAGGAGAACTCGGCGGTGCGGGTGTCGTAGACGAGGGAGCCCGTGATGTCGCTGGGCATGAGGTCGGGGGTGAACTGGACGCGCTTGGTCTCCAGTTCGAGTGCGGACGCGAGGGCGCGCACGAGCAACGTTTTCGCTACTCCGGGGACTCCTTCTAGTAGTACGTGTCCGCGGCAGAGGAGAGCGACGACGAGGCCGGTCACGGCGGGGTCCTGGCCGACCACGGCTTTGGCGATCTCGGCGCGCAGGGCCTCCAGGGAGGCTCGGGCGTCGGCCGGGTTCCCGGTGTTCCCGGCGTTGTCGGTGGTCGGGTCCATCATGGACGGCGTACCTCTCTTTCGAGGGCGTCGAGTTGGTCGGTGAGGGCGACGAGGGCCGTGTCGTCGCCGGGCGGCGGTCCGAAGAGGAGGGAGTGCAGGGCCTGGCCGTCGCCGTGGAGGTGGGCGGAGAGGGCGGGGAGCAGGGCTTCGGGCGCGTCCGCCTGGGAGACGGGGACGCCGACGAGGGGGGCGAGGCGGGTGCGAGCGGTGGAGCGAAGAGCGGCGGCCGCGCGGTCGCGGGCGTTGGCTTTGCGGTAGAGGCGCGCGCGGCCTTCGACGGTTTCGGAGGCGCGGATCGCCACGGGGAGTTTCTCGGGTACCAGAGGGCCCAGTCGGCGTGCCCGCCAGAAGGCGGCCAGGACCGCGGCGAAGAAGAGCTGGAGTGTGCCCCAGAGCCAGCCGGAGGGGAGCAGGTCGAACAGGGACTTCTGGTCGCCCGTGCCGGCGGCCGAGGCGTCTGAGAGCGAGGGGAGGTACCAGACCAGATGGTGGCGGGAACCGAGGAGTTGGAGGGCGAGCGAGGCGTTGCCCTGTTCGTCGAGCCGGTCGTTGAGCAGGATGTCGGGCGCGCCGAGGACGATGGTGTCGCCGCCGCCGGAGGCCGCGGGCACGCGGATCAGCGTGGCCAGACGCTGGCTGGGGTAGCAGGAGTCGGCGTCGAGGTGGGTGGTGGTGTAGCGGATGCCACCGGTGTCGGCGCTGCCCGCGCGGCGGGCCTCGGCCAGGCTGCAGTGGGGGTCGAGCGTGGACTTCAGGCTGGTGGCGGGGTCGGCGGTGACGCCGGGGGCGAGCCGTTCGACGGACGTGCCGCCGGCGGCGACCAGGATCGTGCGGCCGCCCGATCCGGCGGTCGACATCCGCAGTTGGGACTGCTGACCCGGGGTGAGCAGGTCGGGGACGGCGACGAGCAGGGTGGTGTCGCGGCCGGCCGCGGCCCGGGCCTCGGCAAGGGTGGTGACCACACGGGTGGACACGCCCCGGTCGGCGAGGAGTTCGGCGACGGCGCGGCTGCCGTAGGGGTCGGCGGAGCGCGGGTCGAGGTCTCCGTGCCTGCTGTCGGAGCGGACGACTGCGATGGCCACGGCACCGGCCAGCAGGAGCACCACGGCGAGGACGATGCCCCGGCTCCGGGTCCACACCTGACAGGTGGTGGGCGCGGTGGAGGTGGGCGGAAGGGCTAGGCCGGTGGTCATTCGGCGGCCCCCTGGCGGGTGTTGTGGGCCGTGCTCGGGGTACTGCTGGCGAGCATTGGTTTGGCGCGTTCCAGGTCGCGGTCGAGTTCGGCGATGCGCTCGTACGACGCCTGGGTCGCCCTGCGGCCGCCGTACGTCACGTCGTCGAAGTCCCGGGCGGCGGCGCGCAGCCGGTCCGTGTGGGCGGGCAGGACGCGGCCGGCTTCGGCAGCGGCCTCGTCGGCGGTGCGGCCCGGGCGGACGTCGAGCAGGGCGCGTTCCTCCAGGGCGCGGACGACGGCGCGCATGCGTTCCTGGAGGGCCTGGTTCCAGTGGCCCTGGGCGGCGTGCGCCTCGGCGGCCGCGCGGTGTTCGGCGGCGCTGCGGGGGCGGTCGTCGAACAGGGCGGCGGCGGAGACGGGCCGGCGGCGTGGGGTGCCCAGGCGCCACCACAGGGCGCCGAGGACGGCGACGACGGCCAGGACCACGACGACGAGGCCCAGCGTGCCTCCGGGCGTCGCGGACGCGGCGGCGGAGAGCAGGCGGTCGACCCAGTCCAGGAAGGCGTTCAGGGCGCGCTGGAACAGCCCGGGGTCGTTCTCGTGGTACATCCGCTTGGACAGCTCATGCCGTGCCGCCTCCCGCGCGGGGTCGCGCGGGATCGTCACGGGCGGCTCGTCGCCCGAGCCGGACAGCGACAGCAGGGCCGTCTCCCGGGCCCGTTGCAGGCCGCGTACGGCCTCGCCTGCGGCGCGCGGCAGGGCCGCGGGCACCGCTGTGAGAACTCCCCCCGTCGGACTCACCGCATCAGCTCCCCGGGACGGTGCCGGGGGTGCTGGTGCCGTAGTTCTCGACACCGGCGGCGCGGGCCAGTTCGAGGTCGAGGGCCTCGCGGCGGATGCGCTGGTCGATGTAGAGGAGCACGGTGACGCCCGCGTTGATCGGGAAGGTGAGCATGGAGCCGATCACCGAGCCGATGCCGCTGACGATGAGAAACGTCCAGCCGACGTTGGAGTTGGTGCTGTCCAGGAAGCCGGAGAAGCCGTCGCCGCTGAGGATGGCGGCGCCTACGGCGAAGGGGATGACGGCGATCGAGGAGACGATGTTGGCGATGATCGTCGCCAGGATCTGGATGCCGAAGACCCGCCACCAGGAGCCGCGGACCAGCTTGACGGAGCGCCCCAGCGACTTCGTGATGCCCTGCTTCTCCAGCATCAGCGCGGGGGAGGCCAGGGCGAAGCGGATCATCAGCCAGAGGGTGACGACGCAGCCCGCGAGGATGCCCACGACGAGCAGTGCGGCGATGGCGCCGCCGGGGCCGCCGGCGATCGCGACGACGATGCCGGGCAGTGCGCCGACGAGCAGGACGCCGACCGCGATGAGTCCCATCAGGACGATGAGGCCGAACAGCTTGACGACCTGCGGGCGCGCGTCGCGCCAGGCCTCGCGGGTGGTCACGGACCTGCCGAGCACGGCGCGGCTGGTGACGGTTGTCAGCAGGGCCGTCGCGATGATGGTGCCGACCAGTGTGATCAGCAGGACGGCGCCCGAGCTGGCCGTGACCTCGCCCGCGGCGCGGGCCACCTCGCTGAAGGAGGCGCTCGGGTCGTTGAGGGTGTCGGTGGTCTCGGTGTCGTTGAGGACGAGGCCCTGGAGGAGGATCACCGCGACCTGCGTGACGACGGCGACCGTCAGCGAGATGCCGAGGACCGTGCGCCAGTAGGTGCGCATGGTGGAGACGGCGCCGTCGAGGATCTCGCCGACGCCGAGTGGGCGCAGCGGGATCACGCCGGGCTTGGCGGCGGGCGGAGGGCCGCCCCAGCCGCCGCCCCAGGCTCCGTATCCGCCGGGCGGACCGTATCCGCCGGGTCCACCGGGGCCGCCGTAGCCTCCATAGCCGCCGCCGGGGGCCTGGCTGCCCCAGCCGGGGCCGGGGGGTGGGGGCGGCGGTGCCTGGCCTGGTGCCGGGGCGCCCGTGGGCGCGGACCACTGGCCGGGCGGGGGCTGGTCCTTGGACCACTTCGAGCCGGAGCCCTGTGGGTCCGTGCCCGGTTGATCGGTGGGCTGCTCGGCAGGGCCTGCGGGGACGGGGCGGTCGGCAGGGGCGGACGCGCCGGGTTCCCGCCCGTCGGACGGGGCGGATCCGGGCGAGGCCCAGCCCGGAGTGTCGTTCATCGAAGCTCCTTCACGGTGCCCGTCCGCGGTCGCGGTGGCAGGTTGGCTGCCATCGTGCCATGGGGTGGTCACCCAGTGACCTGCCGCGGTACAGGCTCCGCACCTTCAATTGTCCGCCGTATACGGGGCAGACTGACCGCATGGCTGATCAGTACGCGCAAACCGGCGAGGACAAGCGGCCGACAGGAATGCCCGTGATCCGGTGGGAGGAGCCGCCCGAGGGCCCCGTAGTGGTCCTTCTTGACCAGACCAGACTGCCGGCCGAGGAGGTCGAGCTGGTGTGTACGGATGCGTCCGCGCTGGTGGAGGCGATCCGGACGCTCGCGGTGCGCGGGGCGCCGCTGCTCGGGATAGCGGGGGCGTACGGCGTCGCGCTCGCCGCCGTGCGGGGATTCGACGTGGACGAGGCCGCGGTGGCGCTGGCGGGTGCCCGGCCGACGGCCGTGAACCTTTCCGTCGGGGTGCGCAGGGCCGCGTCGGCCTACCGGGCGGCTCTGGCCAAGGGCGGTGACAGCGGGGCTGCGGCCGTGGCGGCACTGGTTGCCGCGCGGGCGCTGCACCGGGAGGACGCCGAGGCCAGCGCCCGGATGGCGGGACACGGGCTGGCGCTGCTGGACGAGTTGCTGCCGGGCGGCGGGCATCGGATCCTGACGCACTGCAACACCGGGTCGCTGGTGTCGGGAGGCGAGGGGACGGCGTTCGCGGTGGCCCTCGAAGCGCATCGCGTGGGGCGGCTGCGGCGGCTCTGGGTGGACGAAACGCGTCCGTTGCTGCAAGGCGCTCGCCTGACGGCCTACGAGGCGGCTCGCAGCGGCATGACGTACACCTTGCTCACCGACAACGCGGCCGGTTCGCTGTTCGCTGCGGGAGAGGTGGACGCGGTGCTGATCGGGGCCGACCGGATCGCGGCCGACGGCTCGGTGGCGAACAAGGTGGGGAGCTATCCGCTCGCGGTGCTGGCCCGGTACCACCACGTGCCGTTCATCGTGGTGGCGCCGGTGACGACAGTGGATCTGGAGACGCCGGACGGTGCGTCCATCGAGGTCGAACAGCGTCCCGGATATGAGGTGACCGAGGTCACAGCACCGCAGGTGCCGATCACGGGAGCGGGAGGCGGGATTCCGGTGGCACCTCTGGGGACCCAGGCGTACAACCCGGCGTTCGACGTGACGCCGCCCGAGTTGGTGACGGCGATCGTCACCGAGGAAGGCGCCGTTTCGCCCGTGACGGCCGAGGCCCTCGCCGGGCTGTGTGCCAGGTCCCGCCAGGTCACGATCAGCTGACCGGACGATGGCGGCCCGACGACGGCAGCGGCCCCTCGACCTGTGGCGATTCGCAGACGAAGGGGCCGTGACGTCAGAGGGTGACGTCCGTGGGCCGCCCCATCAGCCGGTTGCCCGTCTGCGAACGGGCCGGCATCCCTCACTGACATCGACGTCGGCGGGCGGGGGCAGACAGTTACGGCCCCCTGCGGCTATCGTCACTTGCCGGTGACCCTGGTCACCTGCGCAACCTTCACTGTTATGAGAATGGGATGATGTCGTTTATGAAGGGACGAGTCCTTGTCGTCGACGACGACACCGCACTGGCCGAGATGCTCGGCATTGTGTTGCGTGGTGAAGGTTTTGAGCCGTCTTTCGTAGCCGACGGCGACAAGGCGCTGGCCGCTTTCCGTGAGACCAAGCCCGATCTGGTGCTGCTGGACCTGATGCTGCCCGGTCGGGACGGTATCGAGGTGTGCCGTCTGATCAGGGCGGAGTCCGGGGTACCGATCGTGATGCTCACAGCGAAGAGCGACACCGTCGATGTGGTCGTGGGCCTGGAATCGGGCGCGGACGACTACATCGTGAAGCCGTTCAAGCCGAAGGAGCTGGTCGCCCGGATCCGGGCCAGGCTGCGGAGGTCCGAGGAGCCGGCGCCGGAGCAGCTCGCCATAGGTGACCTGGTCATCGACGTGGCCGGGCACTCGGTGAAGCGGGACGGGCAGTCGATCGCGCTGACCCCGCTGGAGTTCGACCTGCTGGTCGCGCTCGCCCGCAAGCCGTGGCAGGTGTTCACGCGTGAGGTGCTCCTGGAACAGGTCTGGGGCTACCGGCACGCGGCGGACACCCGTCTGGTCAACGTTCACGTCCAGCGGCTGCGCTCCAAGGTCGAGAAGGACCCGGAGCGGCCGGAGATCGTGGTGACCGTCCGTGGTGTCGGATACAAGGCCGGACCGAGCTGACATGTCCGGGGACAGTGCCGCTTCGGCCCCCGGCCGGTCCGGGGACCGTCCGGAGCGGCCTGTCGGCGGAAAGAGGCCCCGTTCGCGCTGGGCACTGCTCTTCGAGGGCGGCATGCTGCAGGGCGGGGTCCAGGGCAGCCCGGTGCTGCGGCTGTTCATGCGCTGGGTGCGGCGGCCGCTGCTGCCGGTCATGCGGCTGTGGCGGCGCAACATCCAGCTCAAGGTCGTCGTCACCACCCTGCTGATGTCGCTGGGCGTCGTTCTGCTGCTCGGATTCGTCGTCATCGGGCAGGTGCGCAACGGCCTGCTGGACGCCAAGGTGAAGGCCTCGCAGAGCCAGGCCACCGGCGGTTTCGCGGTGGCCAAGCAGAAGGCCGACGAGGCCGCGGCCGGCACCGGTGACACCGCCGTGTCGGCGGACGGACGGCAGTCGCAGAACCTCACCCCGTGGATGAGCGACCTCGTCGAGTCCCTCTCCAGCGGTGGTCAGGGCGCCTTCGACGTGGTGACGCTGCCCGCGGGCGACAACACCGGCGGCGGGCGCGGACCGCGCGCCTCCGGCCAGGTCGACCCGACGTCCAGCGTGCCCGACGACCTGCGCACGCGGATCAACGCCAACATGACGGCCGCGCAGAGCTACACGCGGATCGTCTACAAGGACAGCGACAAGGAGTCGCAGCCCGCCCTGGTCATCGGCAAGCAGGTCAACGACCCGAACGGCGACCCGTACGAGCTGTACTACCTCTTCCCGCTCACCCAGGAGGAGAAGTCCCTCAGCCTGGTCAAGGGCACGCTCGCGACCGCCGGGCTCTTCGTCGTCGTACTGCTCGGGGCCATCGCCTGGCTGGTGGTTCGGCAGGTCGTCACGCCGGTGCGGATGGCGGCCGGGATCGCCGAGCGGCTGTCCGCCGGGCGGCTCCAGGAGCGGATGAAGGTCACCGGCGAGGACGACATCGCACGGCTCGGCGAGGCCTTCAACAAGATGGCGCAGAACCTCCAGTTGAAGATCCAGCAGCTGGAGGACCTGTCGCGGATGCAGCGCCGGTTCGTGTCGGACGTGTCGCACGAGCTGCGTACGCCGTTGACGACCGTGCGGATGGCGGCCGACGTCATCCACGAGGCGCGCGAGGACTTCGACCCGGTGACCGCGCGGTCCGCGGAGCTCCTCGCCGACCAGCTGGACCGGTTCGAGTCGCTCCTCGCCGACCTGCTGGAGATCAGCCGCTTCGACGCGGGCGCGGCGACGCTGGAGGCCGAGCCGATAGACCTCAGGGAGGTCGTACGGCGGGTGGTCAGCGGGGCCGCGCCGCTCGCGGAGCGCAAGGGCACGCACATACGTGTGCTCGGCGACCTGCAGCCCGTGGTCGCCGAGGCGGACGCCCGGCGCGTGGAGCGGGTGCTGCGCAACCTGGTGGTCAACGCCGTGGAGCACGGCGAGGGCAAGGACGTGGTCGTGAAGCTGGCCTCGGCCGGCGGGGCGGTCGCGATCGCGGTGCGCGACTACGGCGTCGGGCTCAAGCCCGGCGAGGCGACCCGGGTCTTCAGCCGTTTCTGGCGGGCGGACCCGGCACGCGCGCGTACCACCGGCGGTACGGGCCTGGGGCTGTCGATCGCCCTGGAGGACGCGCGGCTGCACGGCGGCTGGCTGCAGGCGTGGGGGGAACCGGGTGGCGGTTCGCAGTTCCGGCTGACGCTGCCGAGGACCGCTGACGAGCCGCTGCGAGGCTCGCCGATACCCCTGGAACCCAAGGACTCCCGGCGCAACCGGGGCCTTGGCGACGCCGGTCTGCCGAGCGGCGGTGAGGACAAGCGGGCCACCGTGCCGGTGCAGTCCGGCGGCGGACAGGGGGCGGCGCTCACTCCCATGACACAGCGGATGGCCACCGTGGCCCCGACCGCCGACCCCACCGCGCTGCCCGGCAGTGGTGCGCGGGTGGTGCCGAGGCCCAGCGGGGGCGCGCGGCGCCAGGAGGGCACGCCGGGGACCGGCCCGGCGGACGACGGGAGCGTCGGTGGGCCGGACTAGTCGAACAAGCCAGGGGAGGCAATTCGTGGTCGTTGACCGCGAGGGGAGCGCGCGGCCCGGACCGGTGCGCGCGGTGGCGTACGCCGCCTGCGGGGCCGTACTGCTGGCGGGCTGTGCCTCCATGCCGGACAGCGGCGACCTGCGGGACGTCGAGTCCACGCCCCGGCAGGACACGCAGGTGCGGGTGTTCGCCATGCCGCCCCAGCAGGACGCCTCCTCCACCGAGATCGTCCAGGGCTTCCTGGAGGCTCTGACCAGCGACGATCCGCGCTACGACACGGCGCGCAAGTATCTGAGCACGGGCGCCGCGAAGACCTGGCGGCCGGAGTCGCAGGCGACGGTGCTGGCGAACGGGCCGAGCATCCAGACCGACCCGCGCCCGGCCGGCCGGGACGGCACGGACAGCATCACCTACTCGCTGCAGGGCAGCCGGGTGGCCACGGTCGACGCGCAGCAGGCGTACACGCCCGCCGCCGGGGCGTACCAGCGGACGGTGCATCTGACGAAGGACGCGAAGAGCGGGCAGTGGCGGATCGACGCGCTGCCGCAGGGCGTCGTGATGGGCAAGTCCGACTTCCAGCGCAACTACACGTCCGTCAACAAGTACTACTTCGCCTCGGACACGTCGGCCGGGGAGACCGGGCAGCCGGTGGCGGTCGCCGATCCGGTCTTCGTCCGCAGCCCGGTGGATCCGACGACCCAGCTGGTGCGTTCGCTGATCAAGGGCCCCACCACCTGGCTCGGCCCGGTGGTCCGGTCGAGCTTCCCGACCGGTACGGCGCTGAAGAAGGGTGTGTCCGGGCTGACACCGGACGACCAGAACCAGGTCACGGTGCCGCTGAACGTCAAGGCGTCCCGGATCGGGGCGGCCAAGTGCACCGAGATGGCGACCCAGTTGCTGTTCACGCTGCGGAGCCTGACGCCCACCGTGGAATCGGTTGCGCTGCAGTCCGTCAACGGCGGTCGGATGTGCGACGTCACCGAGGATCAGGCCGAGGCCACCGCCTGGCGCCCGTCCGCCAAGCGGCCCGACTTCCTGTACTTCCTCGACAGCAAGCACCGGCTGGTGCGGATGACGACCGGCGGTGCCGGCACCAGCGCGGTCGCCGTGCCGGGCCCGTTCGGCGCGGGCACCAAGTCCCTGCGGTCGGTGGCGGTCGCCCGCGACGAGCGGACCGCGGCCGGGGTCACGGGCGACGCCAGGTCCCTGTACGTCACCTCGCTCACGTCGGACGGTTCGCTGGGCGACGCCGTGCTGACCAGCCACGGCGCGGCCGAGGACGACCGGCTGACGGCGCCGAGCTGGGACGCCCGGGGCGACCTGTGGGTGGCCGACCGGGACCCCGCCAAGCCGCAGCTGTACATGCTGGCGCAGGGCGTCGGACAGCCGCTGGCGGTGCAGATCCCCGAGCTGAACGGCCGTATCGAGGACGTGCGGGTCGCCGCCGACGGGGTGCGGATCGCGCTCGTCGTGGAGAAGGACGGCAAGCAGTCGCTGTTCGTGGGGCGGATCGAGCGCACCAAGTCCGATGACCAGCAGGAGGTTTCGGTCCTCGAACTACGTTCCGCCACTCCTGGCTCGGAGGAGGTCACCGCGATGTCCTGGGCCGGGGACAGCCGGCTCGTGGTGGTCGGGCGCGAGCAGGGCGGCGTGCAGCAGACGCGGTACGTCCAGGTCGACGGCTCCACGCCGGACGGGCTGGCGCCCGCGGCCCTCACGGGTGTCCTGGCGATCGCCGCGTCCGAGGACGACCGGGTACCGCTGGTGGCCCGCTCGCAGGACGACGGGATCGTCCGGCTGCCGTCCGGGGAGCAGTGGCAGAAGGTGGTCAAGGACGGGTCGGCGCCGGTCTATCCGGGCTGAGCCCGGAGCGGCGTGAGAGCGGCCGTCCCGGTCCGGCGCGGAGCCGGCGGGGGCGGCCGTCTTGTTCGGTCGGGGCGCTCGTTGTCCGTGCGGCCGGGACGACCTGGTGCGAAGTGCCTGGTGTTGTGTGCCCAGGGCGACCGTTCTCGGGTGGAACACCGGTCTCCTCACCCGTGTGGGTGACGCGTTGTCTGTGTCGCACGGAGTTGTCCACAGGCAGTTGTCCACAGGGGTGGCCGGTACGGTCGGCCGTTGGCACAGTGGGCACATGCGGGGGTGGTGGCAGGACCTCACCGACCTGGTGCTCCCGGCCGAGTGCGGAGGCTGTGGTACGCCTCGCACGGTGCTCTGCGCCGAGTGCCGTGCCGCCCTGAACGGGGCCGTACCGCGCCGGGTGCGACCGGTGCCGGAGCCGCCCGGGCTGCCGGCGGTGTACGCGGCGGCGCTTTACGCGGACGAGGTACGGGCGGCTCTCCTCGCCCACAAGGAACGGGGCGCGCTGGCGCTCGCCGGGGCCCTGGGCGCGGCCCTGGCGGGAGCGGTACGGGCTGGGCTCCGGGAGAGCCGAACGGCGCGGACAGCCCGGACGGCCAGGACAGCCCGGACCGTCAGGATCGTGACGTCCTGGGCCGACGGCGCGATGGCCGACGGCGCGACGGGCGATGCGGACGGCGCGAGGTGCGGTACGGGTGATGCGGACGGCGCGACGGGTGGCACGGAGGACGCGATGGGCGGCGCAACCGGCGGCGTCGGCGGCGGAAATGGTGGCCTGACGACCGGGGCCGGTGACGGGAGCGGCGGTGCCCGGGTCGGCGGGCCCGTGCTGCTCGTGCCGGTGCCCTCCGCGCCGTGGGCCGTGCGGGCGCGGGGACACGATCCGGTGCGCCGGATCGCCCTCGCGGCGGCCACGGAGCTGCGGCGCACCGGGGTCTCGGCCCGGGTCGTCCCGGTGCTGCGGCAGCGGCGGCCCGTCGCCGACCAGTCGGGGCTCAACTCCCGGCAGCGGCTGGTGAACCTCGACGGCGCACTGGAGGTGACGGCCGGCGACGCAAGGCTGCTCGCGGGCGGCCGTGTCGTCCTCGTCGACGACCTCGTCACGACCGGCGCAACCCTCGCGGAGGCGGCGCGTGCGGTAGGGGAGGCTACGGGGCCCGGAGGGGCAGGAGAGGAGACAACGGCTGTGTATCGGCGCGCGGCTTGGGAAGGAAGGGAGGAACGGACGGCCGACCCCAGGGAAGAAGGAGCGAGGTGGACACAGGACGCACCGGGAATGGCCGAGGGGAACTCCCTCGCGTGGCCGCTCCGTGCGGCTGTGGTCGCGGCCGCACCGGATTCTTTCGAAATGAACCGGAACTGACTGGGAACGCTCATCGTTGCAGGTAGTGACCGGGCCAATTCACCTGAATGGAGGTACGCATCAGTAGAGGGTGACGACATCCGTCCGGGCGAGATATGTTCGGTTGTGAGGGAGAAAGCCGCAGGCCGTGCCTCCCGTATCCGAATGCCGTGCCGCGGGTTTTCCGTAATCATCGCGGTGCTGGGGTGCAGATCTCGCCCATGGGGGAGGAGGAGGTGAAGTCGCCGAGTCCGAGGCTCCGGGGTTCACCGGAGTCGGGTGTAAAAAAGGAGATGCTCCGCCAGTGAAGCGGAGCGCTCCGGGAACGGAGTTCTGCGTGGACATCGTCGTCAAGGGCCGCAAGACCGAGGTGCCCGAGCGGTTCCGCAAGCACGTGGCCGAGAAGCTGAAGCTGGAGAAGATCCAGAAGCTCGACGGCAAGGTGATCAGCCTCGACGTGGAGGTGTCCAAGGAGCCCAACCCCCGACAGGCCGACCGTTGCGACCGAGTGGAGATCACGCTCCGCTCCCGCGGTCCGGTGATCCGGGCGGAGGCAGCGGCCAGCGACCCGTACGCGGCACTCGACCTGGCGGCGGAGAAGCTGGACGCGCGGCTGCGCAAGCAGCACGACAAGCGGTTCTCGCGCCGTGGCGCACAGCGGATCTCGGCCGCCGAGGTCCCCGACCACGTCCCGGACGCGGCGACGCTCAACGGCGACGGCAGCCCCGTCCGGGCGGAAGAGCCCGACGGTGTGCCCACCAAGAAGATCGGTTCCCTGGAGGTGAAGGGTGAAGGCCCCCTCATCGTCCGCGAGAAGACCCACGTCGCCTCCCCGATGAGCCTCGACCAGGCCCTCTACGAGATGGAACTGGTCGGACACGACTTCTACCTGTTCGTCGACTCCGAGACCAAGGAGCCGAGCGTCGTCTACCGGCGGCACGCGTACGACTACGGCGTCATCCACCTCAGCACGGACCCGATGGTCGCCCAGGCGCAACCCCCGGCGGCGGGAGGCACGCTGGGCGGCTGACCCGCCCGCCCGGCAGCTGAGCCTGTGCCCCTGGAAGCGTGCGTGCGCCCCCGGGGGCACCGGTGTGCGACCACTTCGCGCCCCGCTCTGTCTCCGCGTTGTCGCCCGGGCATGGAATCATGGCCGCAGCGGTCCAACCGATGGGCCGCTGCCTTGGGTTGGCGATGGCACAGCACCACAGGCCACAGCCTTCAGGGGGAGGAACGATGGCGGACAGCTTCGGACCGATGCAGGACGATGCCGACGGCGGCGTCGTCGGCCTGGGCCCGGACGCGGAGGGCACTTCGCGCAAGGAACCGATCAGAGTCCTTGTCGTGGACGACCATGCCCTGTTCCGCCGCGGTCTGGAGATCGTGCTCGCCGCCGAGGAGGACATCCAGGTCGTCGGGGAGGCGGGGGACGGTGCCGAGGCCGTCGACAAGGCCGCCGACCTGCTGCCGGACATCGTGCTGATGGATGTCCGGATGCCCAAACGCGGTGGTATCGAGGCCTGCACCTCCATCAAGGAGGTCGCACCCAGCGCGAAGATCATCATGCTGACGATCAGCGACGAAGAGGCCGATCTCTACGAGGCGATCAAGGCGGGTGCGACCGGATATCTCCTCAAGGAGATCTCGACGGACGAGGTGGCCACCGCCATTCGCGCGGTGGCCGACGGCCAGTCGCAGATCAGTCCTTCCATGGCGTCGAAACTCCTCACCGAGTTCAAGTCGATGATCCAGCGCACCGACGAGCGCCGGCTGGTGCCGGCGCCACGGCTCACCGACCGGGAACTGGAAGTACTCAAACTCGTCGCCACGGGCATGAACAACCGCGATATCGCGAAGGAGTTGTTCATCTCCGAGAACACCGTGAAGAACCATGTGCGCAACATCCTGGAGAAGCTGCAGTTGCACTCCAGGATGGAGGCGGTGGTCTACGCGATGCGGGAGAAGATCCTGGAGATCCGCTGAGCCCGCCGACGCCGGTCAGCGCAGCGCGGTCATCAGCGCGCCGGTGACCTCTCGGACCAGCGGCTCGCGCAGCTCCGGGGTGTCCACCCGCTCCACGCGCACCGTCGTGCAGTTCACCCAGCTCGCCGCTTCGACGAGCGCCTCGGCCACCGCCGGAACCGCCTTCGGGCCGTCCAGCGTGACCTGGCGTGCCACCAGGATGCCGCCGGCCTCACGCGCCGGGTCGACCCGGCCCACCAGGCGGCCGCCGGCCAGCACCGGCATCGCGTAGTAGCCGTAGACCCGCTTTGGCTTCGGGACGTACGCCTCCAGGCGGTGGGTGAAGCCGAAGATCCGCTCGGTGCGCGCCCGGTCCCAGATCAGGGAGTCGAAGGGGGAGAGCAGAGTCGTACGGTGTCGGCCGCGCGGGGGTGTGGCCAGGGCCGCCGGGTCCGCCCAGGCCGGCTTGGACCAGCCCTCCACCTCGACCGGGACCAGGCCCGAGTCGGCGATCACCGCGTCGACCTGCTCGCCCTTGAGCCGGTGGTAGTCGGCGATGTCCGCGCGCGTGCCGACGCCCAGCGACTGACCGGCCAGCCGGACCAGGCGGCGCAGGCACTCGGTGTCGTCCAGATCGTCGTGCAGCAACGTGTCCGGGACCGCGCGCTCGGCGAGGTCGTACACCCGCTTCCAGCCGCGCCGCTGGACGCACACCACCTCGCCGTACATCAGCGCGCGCTCCACGGCGACCTTGGTGCCGGACCAGTCCCACCACTCGCTGGTCTTCTTCGCGCCGCCCAACTCCGTGGCGGTCAGCGGGCCTTCGGTGCGCAGCTGCTTGATGACCTGGTCGTAGGCGCCGTCGGGGAGTTCGTGGCTCCAGTGCGGGCGGTCGCGGTAGGCGCGGCGGCGGAAGGCGAAGTGCGGCCACTCCTCGATGGGCAGGATGCAGGCCGCGTGCGACCAGTACTCGAACGCGTGGGGCCGCGCCGGAGACGCGCCGGGAGATTCTGTCGTCCAGTAGGCGGCCTCGACCGCCTTGCGGCCGACGGCGCCGAGGCGGGCGTACGGGATGAGTTCGTGGGAGCGGGCGAGGACCGAGATGGTGTCGAGCTGGACCGCGCCGAGGTGGCGGAGCACGCCCCGCACGCCCGAGCGGCGGTCGGGGGCGCCGAGGAAACCCTGTGCCCTCAGGGCGATACGGCGGGCTTCGTCCGCCGAGAGGGCGGTGGCGGGGCGCGGAAGGGTCGTCATGGCTCGGACGATAGAGGGTGGGTCTGACAGTCCGGTACGACCTGGGGTTTCATCCCTGCGAAGGGTCCGGCAGATACGGCGCGGCCGAGGGCAGGCCCAGGTCCGACGGCAGCAGGGAGCCCACCCAGCAGTCGCGTCGTACACCCTTGTTGTTGAGGGCGGAGCGAAGGGTGCCTTCGATGGTGAAGCCGGCCCGTACCGCGACCGCGCGGGAGCCCTGGTTGCCGACCTCGGCACGCCACTCGACCCGGTCGATCGCCAGCTGCGTGAACCCCCAGCGGGCGACCGTGAGGGTGGCCTCGGTGATGTGGCCGCGGCCGCGGTGCTCCTTGGCGGCCCAGAAACCCACTTCGGCCGTCCCCAGGGAACGCATGGTCAGGCCGAGCATCCCGGCCAGGTCCCCGGTCGTCAGGAAGACACCGAAGGTGAACATCGAACCCTCGGACCAGCCGTCGGGCACCAGTTGCTCCGTGAAGCTCCGGGCGTGTTCCGGGAGGTAGGGCGAGGGAATCGTCGTCCAGCGCTGGATGTCCGGGTCCTGGACGGCCGTGTACACCGCTTCGGTGTCCTGCGGGCCGACCGTGCGCAGCAGCAGGCGGGGGGTGGTGAGCGTGACGGGTTCCATCGGCCGATTCTGCTGGCCCGGCGCCCGGCACGCCATCCATTTCGCGTTCCGTGACCGGGTGATCACGTTTCGCGCAATTCCGCAGCGGATGCGGCACTATCCGCATGCCCCGGCCGTTGTCACCTTTGAAGCGGAGATGAAGCGGAAAACAACCTGGCGACACCAACCGGCACAACCGAATAGCCACCCGGAGGAGTCACACGAAGGGGGCTCGTGGAGCCCTCGGGAAAGCAGCGGACGGCCGTCGGGCCGCCAGGCCTCCCGGCGCGGCCGGGTCCTCGCATACGATGGCCGTTGCTCAGTACGTCCAATGGAAACCGACCGTCCCAGGCCCGACCGGCAAGGAGACAAACCCCCGTGTCCGTCCTCTCGAAGATCATGCGTGCAGGCGAAGGCAAGATCCTGCGCAAGCTGCACCGCATCGCGGACCAGGTCAACTCCATCGAAGAGGACTTCGTCGACCTCTCCGACGCCGAGCTGCGGGCCCTCACCGATGAGTACAAGCAGCGCTACGCCGACGGAGAGAGCCTCGACGACCTGCTCCCCGAGGCGTTCGCCACCGTCCGCGAGGCCGCCAAGCGCGCCCTCGGCCAGCGCCACTACGACGTGCAGATCATGGGTGGCGCCGCCCTCCACCTCGGCTACGTCGCCGAGATGAAGACCGGTGAGGGCAAGACCCTCGTCGGCACCCTGCCCGCGTACCTCAACGCGCTGTCGGGCAAGGGCGTCCACCTCATCACGGTCAACGACTACCTGGCCGAGCGCGACTCCGAGATGATGGGCCGCGTCCACAAGTTCCTGGGCCTGAGCGTCGGCTGCATCCTGGCCAACATGTCGCCGGCCCAGCGCCGCGAGCAGTACGCGGCGGACATCACGTACGGCACGAACAACGAGTTCGGCTTCGACTACCTGCGCGACAACATGGCGTGGTCCCAGGACGAGCTCGTCCAGCGCGGCCACAACTTCGCCATCGTCGACGAGGTCGACTCCATCCTGGTCGACGAGGCCCGTACGCCGCTGATCATCTCCGGCCCGGCCGACCAGGCCACCAAGTGGTACGGCGACTTCGCCAAGCTGGTGCTGCGCCTGAAGAAGGGTGAGGCCGGCAACCCGCTCAAGGGCATCGAGGAGACCGGCGACTACGAGGTCGACGAGAAGAAGCGCACGGTCGCGATCCACGAGTCCGGCGTCTCCAAGGTCGAGGACTGGCTGGGCATCGACAACCTCTACGAGTCGGTGAACACGCCTCTGGTGGGCTACCTGAACAACGCCATCAAGGCGAAGGAGCTCTTCAAGAAGGACAAGGACTACGTCGTCATGGACGGCGAGGTCATGATCGTCGACGAGCACACCGGTCGTATCCTCGCCGGCCGCCGCTACAACGAGGGCATGCACCAGGCGATCGAGGCGAAGGAAGGGGTGGACATCAAGGACGAGAACCAGACCCTCGCCACGATCACCCTGCAGAACTTCTTCCGCCTCTACAAGCGCCACGACCACAGCGGCAAGGAACAGCCCGGCCTGTCCGGCATGACCGGTACGGCCATGACCGAGGCCGCCGAGTTCCACCAGATCTACAAGCTCGGTGTGGTCCCGATCCCGACGAACAGGCCGATGGTCCGCAAGGACCAGTCGGACCTGATCTACCGCACCGAGGTCGCCAAGTTCGAGGCGGTCGTCGACGACATCGCGGAGAAGCACGAGAAGGGCCAGCCGATCCTCGTCGGCACGACCTCCGTCGAGAAGTCGGAGTACCTCTCGCAGCAGCTCTCCAAGCGCGGCATCCAGCACGAGGTGCTCAACGCCAAGCACCACGAGCGGGAGGCGTCGATCGTCGCGCAGGCCGGCCGCAGGGGCGCCGTGACGGTGGCCACCAACATGGCCGGCCGTGGTACGGACATCAAGCTCGGCGGCAACCCCGAGGACCTCGCGGAGGCGGAGCTGCGCCAGCGCGGCCTCGACCCCGAGGAGCACATCGAGGAGTGGGCGCACGCGCTGCCCGCCGCCCTGGAGAAGGCCGAGCAGGCGGTCAAGGCGGAGTTCGAGGAGGTCAAGGACCTCGGCGGCCTCTACGTCCTCGGCACCGAGCGGCACGAGTCGCGCCGGATCGACAACCAGCTGCGCGGTCGTTCCGGCCGTCAGGGCGACCCCGGTGAGTCCCGCTTCTACCTCTCCCTCGGCGATGACCTGATGCGCCTGTTCAAGGCTCAGATGGTGGAGCGCGTGATGTCCATGGCCAACGTGCCGGACGACGTGCCGATCGAGAACAAGATGGTCACCCGCGCGATCGCGTCCGCGCAGTCGCAGGTCGAGCAGCAGAACTTCGAGACCCGTAAGAACGTTCTGAAGTACGACGAGGTGCTCAACCGCCAGCGTGAGGTCATCTACGGCGAGCGCCGCCGCGTCCTGGAGGGCGAGGACCTGCAGGAGCAGATCCAGCACTTCATGGACGACACGATCGACGCGTACGTGGGCGCGGAGACCGCCGAGGGCTTCCCGGAGGACTGGGACCTCGACCGTCTGTGGGGCGCCTTCAAGCAGCTCTACCCGGTCAAGGTGACCATCGACGAGCTGGAGGAGGCGGCCGGCGACCGGGCCGGTCTGACCGCCGAGTACATCTCCGAGTCGATCAAGGACGACATCCACGAGCAGTACGCCTCGCGCGAGGCGCAGCTCGGCTCCGAGATCATGCGTGAGCTGGAGCGCCGGGTCGTGCTCTCGGTCCTCGACCGCAAGTGGCGTGAGCACCTCTACGAGATGGACTACCTCCAGGAGGGCATCGGCCTGCGCGCGATGGCCCAGAAGGACCCCCTGGTCGAGTACCAGCGCGAGGGCTTCGACATGTTCACCGCGATGATGGACGGCATCAAGGAGGAGTCCGTCGGCTACCTGTTCAACCTGGAGGTCCAGGTCGAGCAGCAGGTCGAGGAGGTCCCGGTCGAGGACGCGCAGGCGGTCGCCGAGGGCGTCCAGGACGCGGTGCCGGCTCAGGCGGGCTCCCGTCCCGAGATCCGTGCGAAGGGGCTGGAGGCGCCGCAGCGGCGGGGCATGCACTTCTCCGCGGCCACCGTGGACGGCGAGGGCGGCATCGTCGAGGGCGACTTCGACTACGACGACGAGGAGCCGGCCCGTTCCGAGGCGGACGGCCTGACCCGCGCCGAGCGCCGCAAGCAGGCGAAGAGCCGCCGCGGCCGCAGGAAGTAACGGCAGCCAACAGCGCTTCACCAGGGCCGGCCACCCCGCAAGGGGGGCCGGCCCTTCGGTCTGTGCCGGGGCTGGTGCACCTTCGGCCTGTGGCTGGGGGTACGGGGTTCTCGCAACGCTAGGGCCGGCCGTCGTGGGGTGTGCGGGGGCCGCCCAGTTCCACCGCCGTGCAGCGCCAGCGGAGGTCCTGGCCCTGTTCCAGGCGGAAGGCCATGGCGCGCAGCTGGTCGCCGGCGGCGACGCGGGCGAAGACCTCCAGGGCGCCGGCGCGAGGGACGTAGTAGCCGATGTCGCGGACGACCGGGTCGGTGCCGCGGGTGCGCAGGGGGCCGCGTTCGGCGAGGCGGGCGAGGTCGTCGTAGGCGGGTCCAGCCGTGTGCCGCAGCATCCAGTGGACGGGACGGCGGCCGCTCAGGACGGCCAGCAGCCGCTCCGCGAAGAGGTCGGTGGGGCGCGGGCTCGGCGGAGCCGCCGGAGGCGTCAGAGGCCTGCGGGAGGACACGCCGGGGCGGCGGGAGTCACGGCGCCCGGGCGGGCGGGTGCCCGGGCGGAGCTGGGCGGTCCTGGTCATGACCTTGTTCATGGGGATCCCCGTTCGGCGGGCCCGGCGGGTACCAGGCGGTAACTTGCGGTTAAGGATCTTGTACGGGGACGGGGGCGGCGGCAGCAAGGCGGTGACCGCCCGTGTCGAGGGCCTCGGAGGGTTCACCTATCCGAGTGATCGGTGGTGCGGGAAACCCCCTGGGCGGGCGGCGGTACCGGGTGAATCGGCGGGCACCGGGTGGACGTCCCCGACGTCACCGCCCGGGACCCGAAAGGGGACGCCCGCACGTATCCTGAAGGCCCTCCGGGAGGCGCCAGGACCTTCGGGAGACGCAGAGTCGAAGAGTCCGGAAGAGAGCGGCCACCCATGCGCGTCTACGTCCCCCTGACCCTCCCCGGGCTCGCCGAGGCGCACAAGACGGGCGAGCTGGGGACCGGCCCCTTCGTCGCCTACGCCGTCACGCCCGCGCTGCGCGAGTGGTACCTCTCCGACGACATAGAGGAACTGGAGTACGCCGCGCTCAACCGGGCCGCCCTCGCCTCCCTGCGGCTGCTGGCCGCCGACCGAGACGCGCCGCGGCGCCGGGTCGTGGTCGCCGTGGACGTCCCCGACGGCACGGCGGCGGCCGACCCGGACCGCGGGCTCGAGCCGGCGGCGCTGGGCGAGGTGCGGGTGACCAGGACGGTCGCGCTGGCCAAGGCGGCGTCCGTGCACGTCGACTCCGACGACGCGGAGGAGGACGTGACCGCGGCGGCCGGGGCTCTTGCGGCGGCGGACGGCGGGGACGACGACGCCCAGTTCGTGGTGGACGGGGCCGAGGACCACGAGCTGCTCTGGTACGCCACGCAGGAGATCCCGAACCTGGTGGGGCTCGGCGGCTGAGCGGGGCCGACGGGGCTCATTCGACTCCTGTGACCTGCGGTGATGCGTCACGGGTCTTGATTGTCAGTGCTGGCGGGTAGCGTTTTTGGCATGGGGAAGCACGGAAGCGCGCACATCGTCTGGGACTGGAACGGGACCCTGTTCCACGACAACGACGCGATCATCGGGGCGACGAACGCGGCATCGGCCGAGCTGGGCCTGGCGCCGATCACGCTGGAGCAGTACCGGTCGCTGTACTGCGTGCCGGTGCCGAAGTTCTACGAGCGGCTGATGGGGCGGCTGCCCACCCAGGCCGAGTGGGAGGTCATGGACGAGATCTTCCACCGGTACTACACCGAGCACCGCGGCCGGTGCGGGCTGACCGACGGGGTGGTCGAGCTGCTGGCCGGATGGCGTTCGGCCGGGGGCAGCCAGTCGCTGCTGAGCATGTATGTGCATGACGAGCTCGTGCCGTTGGTGCGGGGATTCGGGATCGAGCCGCACTTCATACGGGTCGAGGGGCGGGTCGGGCCGTCCGGGGGCAGCAAGGCCGAGCACATGGTGCGGCATCTGCGGTCGCTGGGAGAGGTACAGCCCGGGCGGACCGTGGTGATCGGGGACGCGGCGGACGACGCGGTGGCCGCGCGGGCCGTGGGCGCGAAGGCGGTTCTGTACACCGGGGGGTCGCACGGCAGGGCGAGCCTGGAAGAGGTCGGTGTACCGGTCGTGGACTCACTGGCGGAGGCGGTCGAGGAGGCACAGCGGCTCGTGGCGTGACCGGTTGTGCGGGGGATGCGCCCCTTCAGGGGCAAGGGAACCCGCGCGACCGGCCCCGCGCACCCGCACCATCGCCACGCACCCCACCCCCCTAAGTCGGCCGGGCCGGCGCAGCGCGCTGTGCAGAACGTCAAACTTCCACCCCCTCTTTTGTACACATACGGCTCATGACGGCCCCCGGGTGAGGAGCGATAGCCTTGGTGGCGTGATCAGCGCGATAGTTCGCGGGGGCCTCGGCGCCCCTGCCCTGCGCCCGGTGAGCACGGAACACCTCCGTGACCGGGCGGCGGTGGCTGGTCTTCGCGGGCGGAGGGCACCCGAAACAGCCCTGGTAGCGGCGTCGCCGAGAGCGACGTCACACCCTCGGGGCATGTCGAGAATGGCCGAATACCCCCCGCTCGTCTCACCTTGCGGCATAGCGTCGGAGCAGACCGGAGACCCCGGCCGTGGCGTCGAGCCGCAGGGGGAAGAGCCCGTACTTCCTTCTACGTCACGCAATGGCGCGCGACAGGAGCCAGAGGACAATGCAGACCAAGCTGGACGAAGCCAAGGCCGAGCTGCTCGAACGGGCCGCCCGGGTAGCTGAGAACAGCCCGGCAGGGGGGCACCTACCGACTGGGACGACGGGGACGGCGGACCAGGAGTCCGTGTTCGCGTTCCTTCAGCGCTACTACCTGCACACCGCGCCAGAGGACCTCGCCGACCGTGACCCGGTCGACGTCTTCGGCGCAGCCGTCTCGCACTTCCGTCTCGCCGAGACCCGCCCGCAGGGCACCGCGAACGTCCGGGTCCACACCCCGACCGTCGAGGAGAACGGGTGGACCTGCAGCCACAGCGTGGTGGAGGTCGTCACCGACGACATGCCCTTCCTCGTCGACTCGGTCACCAACGAGCTGACCCGGCAGGGGCGCGGCATCCATGTCGTGATCCACCCGCAGTTCGTGGTCCGCCGCGACCTCACCGGCAAGCTCATCGAGATGCTGCCCACCCCGGCCGCCGGCGAGGAACTGCCCCACGACGCGCACATCGAGTCCTGGATCCACGTCGAGATCGACCGCGAGACCGACCGCGCCGACCTCAAGCAGATCACCGTCGATCTGCTGCGGGTGCTGTCCGACGTCCGCGAGGCCGTCGAGGACTGGGAGAAGATGCGGGAGGCGGCGGTCCGTATCGCCGAGGACCTCGGCTCCGAGCCGGTCCCCGGTGACCTGCCCCGTCCCGAGGTCGAGGAGGCCCGCGAGCTGCTGCGCTGGCTGGCCGACGACCACTTCACCTTCCTCGGCTTCCGCGAGTACCAGCTGCGCGAGGACGACTCGCTGGGCGCCGTGCCCGGCACCGGCCTCGGCATCCTGCGCTCCGACCCGCCGCACGCCGGCGAGGAGGGCCACCCGGTCAGCCCCTCCTTCGAGCGGCTCCCGGC
Source organism: Streptomyces sp. NPDC026538 (assembly GCF_055567535.1). Lineage (NCBI taxonomy): Bacteria > Bacillati > Actinomycetota > Actinomycetes > Kitasatosporales > Streptomycetaceae > Streptomyces > Streptomyces sp. NPDC026538. The sequence continues at coordinate 56,438 of NZ_JBVHQG010000020.1, read as the reverse complement.
CGACGCGCGCGCCAAGGCACGCGAGCACAAGCTCCTCGTCCTGACCAAGGCGAACAGCCGGTCGACCGTGCACCGGCCGTCGTACCTGGACTACATCGGGGTCAAGAAGTTCGACGCGGACGGCAACGTCGTCGGTGAGCGCCGCTTCCTGGGGCTGTTCTCGTCCGCCGCGTACACCGAGTCGGTGCGCCGGGTGCCCGTGATCCGCCGCAAGGTCGACGCGGTGCTCGAGCGGGCCGGCTTCTCGCCCAACAGCCACGACGGCCGTGACCTGCTCCAGATCATGGAGACCTTCCCGCGCGACGAGCTGTTCCAGACCCCGGTCCCGGAGCTGGAGTCGATCGTCACGAGCGTCCTCTACCTCCAGGAACGCCGGCGGCTCCGCCTCTACCTGCGCCAGGACGAGTACGGCCGCTACTACTCGGCCCTCGTCTACCTCCCCCGCGACCGCTACACCACCGGTGTCCGGCTGCGGATCATCGACATCCTGAAGGAAGAGCTCGGCGGCATCAGCGTCGACTTCACGGCCTGGAACACCGAGTCCATCCTCTCCCGGCTGCACTTCGTCGTCCGGGTCCCGCAGGGCACCGAGCTGCCCGAGCTGTCCGACGCCGACAGGGACCGCATCGAGGCCCGCCTGGTCGAGGCGGCCCGCTCCTGGGCCGACAGCTTCGCCGAGGCGCTCACCGCCGAGTGCGGCGAGGAGCGCGCGGCCGAGCTGCAGCGCCGCTACATCAACTCCTTCCCCGAGGGCTACAAGGCCGACCACACCCCGCGTGCGGCGGTGGCCGACCTGGTCCACCTGGAGCGGCTGACCGAGGAGGCGGGCAACGACTTCGCGCTCAGCCTCTACGAGCCGGTGGGCGCCGCCCCGGACGAGCGCCGCTTCAAGATCTACCGCAAGGGCGCGGCGATCTCCCTGTCGGCGGTGCTGCCGGTCCTGAACCGGCTGGGCGTCGAGGTGATCGACGAGCGGCCGTACGAGCTGCGCTGCTCGGACCGGACGACCGCGTGGATCTACGACTTCGGCATGCGGATGCCGAAGACGGCGGGCGGCGGCAACGGCGACTACCTGGGTGACGACGGCCGTGAGCGGTTCCAGGACGCCTTCGCGGCGACCTGGACCGGCCTGGCGGAGAACGACGGCTTCAACGCGCTGGTGCTGAGCGCCGGGCTGAGCTGGCGGCAGGCGATGGTGCTGCGGGCGTACGCCAAGTACCTGCGGCAGGCCGGTTCCACGTTCAGCCAGGACTACATGGAGACCACGCTCCGTCACAACGTCCACACCACCCGGCTGCTCGTGTCGCTCTTCGAGGCGCGGATGTCGCCGGACCGGCAGAAGGCCGGCCTGGAGATCACCGACGCCCTCCACGAGGAGCTGGACGCCGCCCTCGACCAGGTGGCGAGTCTCGACGAGGACCGCATCCTGCGCTCCTTCCTGACCGTCATCAAGGCGACGCTGCGCACCAACTTCTTCCAGGAGACGGTGGAGGGCACCCCGCACTCGTACGTCTCCATGAAGTTCGACCCGCAGGCCATCCCGGACCTCCCGGCGCCGCGCCCGGCGTTCGAGATCTGGGTGTACTCGCCGCGCGTCGAGGGTGTGCACCTGCGCTTCGGCAAGGTCGCGCGCGGCGGTCTGCGCTGGTCCGACCGGCGTGAGGACTTCCGGACCGAGATCCTCGGCCTGGTCAAGGCGCAGATGGTCAAGAACACCGTCATCGTGCCGGTCGGCGCCAAGGGCGGGTTCGTCGCCAAGCAGCTGCCGGACCCGGCGAAGGACCGGGACGCGTGGCTGGCCGAGGGCATCGCCAGCTACAAGACGTTCATCTCGGCGCTGCTCGACATCACCGACAACATGGTGGCCGGCGAGGTCGTGCCCCCGCAGGACGTGGTCCGGCACGACGAGGACGACACCTACCTGGTGGTCGCGGCCGACAAGGGCACGGCGACGTTCTCCGACATCGCCAACGAGGTGGCCGGGAGCTACAACTTCTGGCTCGGCGACGCCTTCGCCTCCGGCGGTTCCGCGGGCTACGACCACAAGGGCATGGGCATCACCGCGCGCGGCGCCTGGGAGTCCGTGAAGCGGCACTTCCGGGAGCTGGCCGTCGACACCCAGACCGAGGACTTCACGGTCGTCGGCATCGGTGACATGTCCGGTGACGTCTTCGGCAACGGCATGCTGCTCAGCGAGCACATCCGCCTGGTCGCCGCCTTCGACCACCGGCACATCTTCATCGACCCCACCCCGGACGCGGCCACCGGCTACGCCGAGCGCCGCCGTCTGTTCGACCTGCCCCGTTCCAGCTGGGGCGACTACAACACCGAACTGCTCTCGGCGGGCGGCGGGATCTTCCCGCGCAGCGCCAAGGCGATCCAGGTCAACAGCCATATCCGCGAGGCGCTCGGCATCGAGGAGAAGGTCGCCAAGCTGACCCCGGCCGACCTGATGAAGGCGATCCTGGAAGCGCCGGTGGACCTGCTGTGGAACGGCGGTATCGGCACCTACGTCAAGGCGTCGACCGAGTCGAACGCGGACGTCGGCGACAAGGCCAACGACGCCATCCGCGTCGACGGCGCCGACCTGCGCGTCAAGGTCGTCGGTGAGGGCGGCAACCTGGGCCTGACCCAGCTCGGCCGGATCGAGTTCGCCCGCCAGGGCGGCAAGATCAACACCGATGCCATCGACAACAGCGCCGGCGTGGACACCTCCGACCACGAGGTGAACATCAAGATCCTGCTCAACGGCGTGGTCGCGGACGGCGACATGACGGTCAAGCAGCGCAACAAGCTGCTCGCCGAGATGACCGACGAGGTCGGTGGCCTGGTGCTGCGCAACAACTACGCGCAGAACGTGGCGATCGCCAACGCCCTGGCCCAGTCCAAGGACATGCTCCACGCCCAGCAGCGGTTCATCCGCCACCTGGTCAGGGAGGGCCATCTGGACCGGGCGCTGGAGTTCCTGCCCACCGACCGCCAGATCCGCGAGCGGCTCGGCTCCGGCCAGGGCCTGACCAGCCCGGAGACGGCCGTCCTGCTGGCGTACACGAAGATCACGGTCGCCGACGAGCTGCTGGCGACCTCGCTGCCGGACGACCCGTATCTGAGCGGCCTGCTGCACGCCTACTTCCCGACGGCCCTGCGCGAGCGGTTCGCCGCCGCGCTCGCCACCCATCCGCTGCGCCGTGAGATCACGACCACGGTCCTGGTCAACGACACGGTCAACACCGGTGGTACGACCTATCTGCACCGGCTGCGCGAGGAGACCGGGGCCTCCCTGGAGGAGATCGTCCGGGCCCAGACCGCGGCGCGTGCGATCTTCCGCTCCGCCCCGGTCTGGGACGCGGTCGAGGAGCTGGACAACAAGGTCGACGCGGCCGTCCAGACCCGGATCCGGCTGCACTCCCGCCGTCTGGTGGAGCGCGGCACCCGCTGGCTGCTCAACAACCGGCCGCAGCCGCTGGAGCTGATCGAGAACGTCGACTTCTTCTCCGAGCGGGTCGAACAGGTCTGGCAGCAGCTGCCCAAGCTGCTGCGCGGCGCGGACCTGGAGTGGTACCAGCACGTGTACGACGAGCTGTCGGCGGCCGGTGTCCCGGACGAGCTGGCGACCCGGGTGGCCGGCTTCTCCTCGGCCTTCCCGGCGCTGGACATCGTCTCGGTGGCCGACCGCACGGGCAAGGAGCCGCTGGATGTCGCCGAGGTCTACTACGACCTCGCCGACCGTCTCGGCGTGTCCCAGCTGATGGACCGCATCATCGAGCTCCCGCGTGCCGACCGCTGGCAGTCGATGGCCCGTGCCTCCATCCGCGAGGACCTGTACGCGGCCCACGCGCTGCTCACCGCCGACGTGCTCGCGGCGGGCAACGGCGCGTCGACGCCCGAGCAGCGCTACGAGGCCTGGGAGCAGAAGAACGCGGCCATCCTGGGCCGGGCCCGGGCCACGCTGGAGGAGATCCGCAGCTCGGACTCCTTCGACCTGGCCAACCTGTCGGTGGCCATGCGGACGATGCGGACGCTGCTGCGCACGCACTCGTAGGCGCGGTCGCAGTCGTGCGACATGAAAGGCGCCCCGGGCCGGTGACGGCTCGGGGCGCCTTTCTTTCTCGGCTTCTGTCTCGGCGGTGACGGTTCGCGCCGGCACGGGTGTTCCGGACGGACCCGAGCCGCGCCGTGTGGGGACGGCGCGGCTCGGGTCGTACACCTCTGCTTCAGGAGGGCTGGGTGGTGACCTTCGGAGCGTCGGTCTGGGCGTCGGCCTGCTTCGGCGGCGCGGCCTTCGGCTTCGGCTTGGGCTTCGGCTTCGCCTTGCCCTTGTCGCCGGTGAAGGCCTCGTACTCCGCGAGGACCTCCTCGGTGGGCCCGTCCATGCGCAGCACACCGCGCTCCAGCCACAGCACCCGCTCGCAGGTGTCGCGGATGGACTTGTTGTTGTGGCTGACCAGGAACACCGTGCCGGCGTGCTCGCGCAGGGTCCGGATGCGCTCCTCGGAACGCATCCGGAAGGCCGCGTCACCGGTGGCCAGCGCCTCGTCGATGAGCAGGACGTCGTGGTCCTTGGCGGCGGCGATGGAGAACCGCAGCCGGGCGCCCATGCCGGAGGAGTAGGTGCGCATCGGGAGGGTGATGAAGTCGCCCTTCTCGTTGATGCCCGAGAAGTCGACGATCTCCTGGTAGCGCTCCTTGATCTCCTCGCGGGACATGCCCATGGCGAGGCCGCCGAGGTAGACGTTCTTCTCGCCGGTCAGGTCGCCCATGAGGGCCGCGTTGACGCCGAGGAGGGAGGGCTGGCCGTCGGTGTAGATGGCGCCGTTCTCCACCGGGAGCAGGCCGGCGACGGCCTTGAGGAGGGTGGACTTGCCGGAGCCGTTGGTGCCGATGAGGCCGATCGCCTCGCCCTTGTAGGCGACGAAGGAGACGTTCTTGACCGCGTGCACCTTGCGGACGCCCGCCGCCTTCTCGGCCTTCTTGCGGCGCATCATGCGGTTGAGGGCGGCGGTGGCGGAGCCGCGGCCGGCGCCGGTGCCGTTGACCCGGTAGACGATGTCGACGCTGTCGGCGACGACGGTGGGGATGCGGGTGTCGCTCACGTTCTCAGCCACGGCCGTACGTCTCCTCAGCCTTCCAGAAGTAGATGAAGCCGCCGACGCCGACGACCAGGGCCCAGCCGGTCGCGACCAGCCACACGTGCGGCGGCAGCTGGCTGCCGTGGAAGCTGTCGATCAGGGAGTAGCGCATCAGATCGATGTAGACGGCGGCCGGGTTGTCCTTGAGCACCGGAGCCACCCAGCTCGGCAGACCCTTGTGCTTGCCGGTCAGCTTGTCGATGCTCCACATGACGCCGGAGATGTACATCCAGGTGCGCAGCACGAACGGCATCAGCTGGGAGATGTCCGGGGTCTTGGCGCCCCACCGGGCCATGATCAGCGACATGCCGGTGTTGAAGGTGAACTGCAGGATCAGCGTCGGGATGGCCAGCAGCCACGAGGCGGCGACCGGCACGCCGAAGCAGAGCAGGATGACGGCCAGGGCGGCCATCGAGAACAGCAGCTGCTGGAGCTGCTGGAGGCAGAAGGAGATCGGGAGTGCGGCGCGCGGGAAGTGCAGGGCGCGGACGAGCCCGAGGTTGCCGGCGATGGCACGGGTGCCGGTCATGATCGAGCTGGACGTGAACGTCCAGATGAACACGCCCGTGACCAGGAACGGGATGTAGTCCGGCACACCCTTCTTCGATTCCAGCAGAATGCCGAAGATGAAGTAGTACACCGTGGCGTTCAGCAGCGGGGTCATGACCTGCCAGACCTGGCCGAGCTTCGCCTGGGCGTACTGGGCGGTGAGCTTGGCGGTCGCGAAGGCGGTGATGAAGTGCCGCCGTGCCCACAGCTGGCGGACGTACTGCGGCAGGGAGGGGCGGGCGCCGCTGACCGAGAGTCCGTGCCGGGCGGCGAGCGCCGCGAGGTCGTCCTCGGCCGTGACCGGGGTCGGGGGCGGTGTGTGGAGAACCTGGGTCACATCCGCTGCTTTCACTCGGGGGGTGGGGGTGCGGCGTCCGGCTGGGCACCGGCCCGTCATCCGGCGTTTCCTTACGCTTCTCTTCACGTTTTCTTACGTCGGGACGGGACCGTATCGTCGCAACGGGAGCGTAGGCGGAGTTGGCGTCGGAACGCAACCGTTTCGTCGTCACGGACTGGTGTGCGCCGTAACACTTCCGAGGTCGGGACGCGACCGATTCGTTGCCGGGGGACGAGCCGCGCTCGTGTTCGGTACGGCGGTGAGCTGGGAGTCGTTCAGCGCGGCTGTGTTGCGGCGATCGGGTGGTGGGCCTCGTCGGGACGCAACCGTTTCGTCGTTACGCCCCTATGCTGGGGGGCATGACGACGAACGCCGAGGAGTCCCAGACGCGTCCGCGCCGACGAGCCCCCGCCGGGGCGGCCGTCCTCCGCGAGGACGTGACCGAGGCCATCCGGGCCGCCGTCTTCGAGGAACTCGCGGCGGTCGGGTACGCCCGCATGTCCATCGAGGGCATCGCGCGCCGCGCGGGCGTCGGCAAGACCGCCGTCTACCGCCGGTGGCGCTCCAAGCTGCACCTCGTCCTCGACGTCGTCTCGGCCCTCGCGGTGCTGGGCCTGCCGGTGCCCGACACCGGCTCCCTGGAGGGCGACCTGCGGCTCCTGTACGAGGTCACCTCCCGCGCGCTGCGCCACCCGGTCGCCTCGCAGATCATCCCGGACCTCCAGGCCGAGGCGGCCCGCAACCCGGAGATCGCCGAGGCCATGCAGAAGACGCTGCGCGAGGGCCAGGACGGCGTCGCCAGCAAGATCATCGAGGCGGCCCAGCGCCGCGGTGAACTCGCCGCGGGCCTCGACGACGACCTGGCCATGGACCTGATCTCCGGCCCGCTGTACTGGCGTTCGGTGGTGATCCGCACCCCGAAGCTGCCGAAGGGGTATCTGGCGGCGCTGGCCCGTGGCACCACGGAGGCGCTCAAGGCGCTGTGAACCACTCCGCCGGGGATGTCACAGGCGAGGTTGCCGTCTCGTCGTAGAGGGCGCAGGCATCCTCGATCAAGGAGTGGACGATGAACCTCGCCCTGTGGATCGCCGCCGGACTGCTCGCCGCGGTGGCCCTGACCGGTGGGATCAGCAAGACGTTCGTACCCCGGGAGAGGCTGGCCGCGGCCCACGGCGGAGGCTGGACCGGAGAGGCGGGCACCGGCTTCGTCAAGACGCTCGGTGTGCTGGAGCTCCTGGCCGCGGTGGGTCTGGTGCTGCCCGCCGCCACCGGCACCGCGCCGGTGCTGGTACCGGTGACCGCCGCGTGCTGGATCCTGCTGATGGTCGGAGCGATGATCACCCACGGCCGGCGCGGTGAGCGGGCGTTCGTGGCACTGAACCTGGTCTACCTCGTGCTCGCGCTGGTCGTCGCGGTGGGCCGGTTCGGTCCCGCGCCCTTCTGAGCGGCCGGTTCATGGATGTCGACGGGGGAGTCGGGGGAGAAGGGGGACATGGGGGAGTGGACATGAACAGGACCGAGGAGTTCCAGGAGCTGCGGCCGCTGCTGTTCTCGATCGCGTACCGGATCCTGGGCAGCGTCAGCGAGGCGGAGGACGCGGTCCAGGAGAGCTGGCTGCGGTTCGAGGGCTCACCGACGGAGGTCAGGTCACCGAAGGCGTTCCTGTCGGCCGCGGTCACCCGGATCTCGATCGACGTACTGCGCTCGGCCCGCGTCCGGCGCGAGGAGTACGTCGGCCCGTGGTTCCCCGAGCCGCTGCTCGCCGACCCCTACGAGGATCCGGCACGGTCGGCGGAGCTGGCCGACTCGGTGTCGATGGCGGCGCTGCTGCTCCTGGAGCGGCTCAGCCCGCTGGAGCGGGCCGTCTTCGTGCTGCGCGAGGTGTTCGACTTCGGCTTCCCCGACGTCGCGTCGGCGGTGGGCCGCTCCGAGGCCGCCTGCCGTCAGCTCGCCGTACGGGCCCGGCGCCACATGGCCGAGGGCCGCCCCCGTTTCGAGGCGGACCGCAGGGAACGCGACGAACTGGCGGCACGCTTCTTCGAGGCCCTCCACGAAGGCGACCTGGCCGGCCTCCAGGACCTCCTCGCCGCCGACGTGTCCCTGGTCGGCGACGGCGGCGGCAAGGCCCCGCAGCTGGCCCGGACGATCGCCGGCGCCCAGAACGTGGCCCGCCTGCTCGCGGCCGTCTTCCCGGTGCTGGACCGGGTCGAGGTGAGCTGCGAGCAGCACGAGGTCAACGGCCAGCCGGGCGCGATCTTCCACGACCGCGACGGCAGGGTCCTCCAGACCTTCTCCCTGGACATCCTCGACGGCCGCATCCAGACGATCCGCCTGGTCCTGAACCCCGACAAACTCGCCCACATGGGCCCGGTGGCCGACGCCTGGGCCATCTCGGAAAAACTCAAACGAGCCCGCCACCCCGGGGACTGACCATCCCTCACCACCCCCGGCCGGGGGGCGGCGACTGGTGAGGCGGCGGGGCGGTGGGGCCGTGGGTCAGGTTCGGGTCGGTTCTGGGTGGTGGTGGAGCCAGCCCTGCCAGGCTGAGGTGATCATGTCCTGGACGTCGAGTTTGGCCTTCCAGCCCAGTTCCGTGGCGATGCGGTCGGCGGAGGCGACCACGCGGGCCGGGTCGCCGGGGCGGCGCGGGGTGACGGTCGGGGGGCGGTCGTGGCCGGTGACCGCGTTGATGCGGTCGATCATCTCGCGGACCGAGACGCCCTCGCCGCGCCCGATGTTGAGGGTCAGTTCGCGGCCCGGCTCGGCCTGGAGGGCGCGGGCCGCCGCCACATGGGCCTCGGCCAGGTCCACCACGTGGATGTAGTCGCGGACGCAGGTGCCGTCGGGCGTCGGGTAGTCGTTGCCGAAGACGCGCGGCGGCGCGTCCTCCGTGAGCTTCTCGAAGACCATCGGGACGAGGTTGAAGACGCCCACGTCGGCGAGTTCGGGGCGGGCCGCGCCGGCCACGTTGAAGTAGCGGAGCGAGGCTGTGGACAGACCGGTGGCCCGGCCCGTCGCGCGGACCAGCCACTCACCCGCGAGCTTCGTCTCGCCGTACGGCGACATCGGCACGCACGGCGTCTCCTCCGTCACCAGCTCGACGTCCGGCATGCCGTAGACCGCCGCGGAGGAGGAGAACACGAAGGACGGGACCTCCGCGTCCGTCACCGCCTGGAGCAGGACACGCAGACCTTCGACGTTCTCCCGGTAGTAGTGCAGGGGGCGCTCCACCGACTCGCCGACCTGCTTCTTCGCCGCCAGGTGGACGACCCCGGTCACCTCGTGCTCGGCCAGGGCGCGCGCCACCCTCTCGCCGTCCAGCGTGGAGCCCACCACCAGCGGGACATCCTTCGGCACGCGCTCGGCGACGCCGGTGGACAGGTCGTCGTAGACCACCGTCCGCTCGCCCGCCTCGGTCATCGCGCGTACGACATGCGCCCCGATGTAGCCGGCGCCGCCGGTGATGAGCCAGGTCATGTATGCCCGTTCCCTCCGTCAGTCGGCCCGTGCTGTTCTTCAGCCGCGGTCACCCTTCAGTGAAGCAGGTGCCGCCGACGTCAGTGGACGGACGGGGTGACGTCCCGCGTTCACGGAGGGGCGCGCGACGGCCTGCGGGCGGCGCGTGGCGCGCCACAGGCGGGTGAGGGAGAGGACGGCGGCCGTGGCCAGCAGGCCGTTGCGGGCGAGCATCAGCAGACAGCCGGTCCAGGTGCCGTGCACCACCTCGGCGTAGAACGTGGGATAGGCGACGGCACTGAGCGCGGTCGCCGTCACGACCAGCGCGGCGACCGGGCGCTGGGTGGTGTGCCGGGAGGTCAGGCAGACGGCCGTCAGACCGAGCAGCCAGATCAGGTACTGGGGGCTGATCACCCGGCTGGTGACGGTGAAGAGGAGCACCGCGCTCAGCGCCGCGTCGTACGGGGTGGCCTGGGTCCAGCGCAGGGCCCGAACCCGCCACAGCAGCAGGAGCGCGAAGGCGACGGCGGTGAGCGCGAGGGAGGCGGTCGCGACCGCGTGCACATGCGGGCCGACCAGCTCCATCGCGCCGTACTGGTAGCGGGTCGTGCCCCGCCAGCCGGCGTGCCGGGCGAGGCTGAGCGCGGTGCCGCCGAGGGACTCGACCTGCACGCCCCGGCCGCCCTGCTGCCGGAGGAAGGCGAGCGGGTTGCGGAAGGAGAGCAGGAACGCGGTGAGGGTCGCGGCCCCGGTCACGGCCGCCCAGGTCCACGCCGTGCGCGTCGTACGCCCGCGCTCGACGCCCAGCAGCACCAGCGCGGGCCACACCTTCACCAGCGCGCCCAGCGCCGCGAGCGCCCCGGCCGCGCGCGGGGCGCGCGCCAGCGCCAGCAGGGAGAGCACGGCGAAGGCGGTGACCGCCACGTCGTAGCGGGCGAGCGGGAGGTGCAGCAGGAGAGGGAGGGCGCCGGTCCACAGGGCCGCGCCCAGCAGCGTGCGCCCGGGGCGCGTGCCCGCGCGCACGAGCGCCGCCGTGATCAGCGCGTCGGTCGCGAGGGTGAGCGCCACGAACGCCTGGAAGTAGCTCAGCCCCGGCACCAGCCCCGGCGCGAGCAACACCGCGCCGGCGCCCGGCGGGTACTGCCACAACGTGTCGTGCGCCGGGAACGCGCCCTGCGACAGGACGCCGTACCAGTGGAAGTAGAGCCGCCATACTTCGCGCGCGACCGCTCCGTGTCCCAGGAGTCGCTCGTTGTTGTGGGCGAGGAGCCACAGCATCAGCGCGCGCGTGCCGAGCCAGACACCGGCGAGGCAGAGGGGGCGCGCGAGGCGCGGCGAGCGCGGGGGGCGTGCGGTGCGCGCGGGGCGCCACAGGCGCGGGAGTCGAACAGGCGGGGCGAACGGGGCCGGTGGGAGCGGGAAGTAAGAGCGGTGATTCATCAACCGCGAGCGTAAGCCGCGCGGATGGTGTATCCATGCCGATACGCCGTCAATACCCGGCAAAGGTTGGCTAATCGCAAAAGATCGGGCCGTGGTGAGTATCGGGCCTCTCGTAAAAGCGCATCCGCGGACAACGCGAACGACAGCAACCGGCCGGCCGACTCCGTCGAGTCGGCCGAAGCCGTTGGGGGGACCCCCCGACGGTCCGCCGGGCCGCGCGCGCCGTGCCGTCGTCGTGGCCGTTCCGGCCGCGGTGATGCTCGCGGTCGGCCTCTGGGGGCTGCACCGCGGCGGGATGTGGCGCGACGAGGCCGTCACCTACCAGGTCGCCCGGCGCACGGTGCCGCAGATCTGGCGGCTGCTGCACGGTGTGGACGCGGTGCACGGCCTGTACTACCTGCTGATGCACGTCGTCCTCGCCGTCGCCCCCGGCCGGCCGGGCGAGGTCGACCTCCGGCTGCCCTCGGTGTGCGCGGCGGCCGTCACCGCGGGCCTGGTGGCCGCCCTCGGCACCCGCCTGGCCCGGCCGCGCGTCGGACTGTGGGCTGGACTGATGTACGCGGTCACCCCGCTGGTCGGGCACTACGCGCAGGAGGGCCGCTCCTACGCCCTGGTCGCCGCGGGCGCGACCGGCGCGACCCTGCTGTTCGTACGGGCGGCGGCCGAAAGGGAGGCCGGCGGAGAGACCGAGGCGGAGGCCGCAGGAGAGGGCGAATCGGAGAACGAAGCGAAGGCCGGAGGGCGATGGCGGGCCTGGTGGTGGTACGGCGCCGTCCTCGCGGTCACCTGCTGGCTGCACGAGTTCGCGGTCCTGCTGCTGCTCGCGCACGCGGGAACTCTGGCGCTGACCCGATCGTCGGGAAGGGTGTGGCGGGGGTGGGGCTGCGCGGCCGCGGGCGTGGCGGTGTCCCTGGCTCCGATGGCCGTCATCTCACACGCGCAGTCGGCCCAGCTGGCGTGGTTGTGGGAGCCGGACCTGGAGACCGCGCAGGTGCTGCTGCGCCAGTACCTCGGACCCACCGACGGGGTGTACTGGGCGTGCCTCGCGCTCGGTCTGCTGGGGCTGACCCGGCTGGTGGGCCGGCGCGGTGAGGTGACCCTCGCGGCCGTGGCGCTGCCGCTCGCGGTGCTGCCACCGGTGGCGTTGATGCTGGCGTCGCAGCTCACGCCACTCTACGTCGACAGGTATGTGCTGTACGCGCTCGCCGGGGCGCCCCTGCTGGTGGCGCTCGGCGCGGACCGGGTCGCCGGGGCGCTCGGCCGGCTCTGGCCGCGCGGCACGGCGACCACGCCCAGGTCGCCCGCGCTCACCCTGGCGGGGGTCCTGGCGCTCGTGCTCGCCTTCACCCACCAGGTGCCGCTGCTGCGGCACGACCGTGTGCCGACCAACCGGCCCGACGACCTCGGCGCGGTCGCGGAGGCGGCGGCGCGGGTGCTGCGGCCCGGCGATCCCGTGCTGTACCTGCCGGCCCACGCGCGGGGGACGGAGCTGGCCTACCCCGACGACTTCAAGGGCACCCGGGACGTCGCACTGGCCGAACCGGCTTCGGCGTCCGGGACGTTGTACGGCCGCGAGGTCGGGGCGGGGACACTGCGGCGGCGGCTGGCCGGAGTGGACGAGGTGTGGGCGGTGATGGAGAAGTACGCGCTGGTGAGCGGGTATCGGCCGCGGCTCGGCACGGAGCGCGCCAAACTCGCCGTGCTGAACCAGCAGTTCGTGCTGCGGGAAGAGATGGTGATCGACCGGATCGCGCTGCGGCTGTATGTGCGGCCGATCCGGAGCGGGTTGGGCTGAGTGCCGGCTGCGGGCTCGGCGGGGGTTGGGGAGCACTGGTCGCGCCCATGCGGCGGTAAGCCGCACCATCGACACCGCCCCTGACACAGCCCCGCGCCCCTGGCGGGACGCTCACCAGGCCCCTTTCTCTGACTTGGGCGCTCAGCGCACGCTTCTCTGACGAGGCGCTCAGCGCGCGCCATGCCCTGGCGGGGCGCTCAGCGCGCCCCTTGCCCTGGCGGGGCGCTCAGCGCGCCCCCTCCTCCGAAGCCGCCGTGTCCAACGACCCCGTCAGCTGGTCCAGGCGTGCCTTCAGATCCCGGATCTCGTCCACGTCGAAGCCGGTCGCGGACATGATCCTGCGCGGTACCTCGAACGCCCGCTCCCGCAGCTCGGCGCCCTGCTCCGTCAGCCGTACCTCCACCGAGCGTTCGTCGCGGGCGCTGCGCTCCCGGTGGACCAGACCCGCCGCTTCCAGACGCTTGAGCAGGGGTGACAGCGTGCCGGAGTCCAGACGAAGGTGTTCGCCGAGCTTCTTGACCGGCAGGTCGCCCTGTTCCCACAGCACCAGCATCACCAGGTACTGCGGGTAGGTGAGCCCGAGGTCCTTGAGGATCACGCGGTAGACGCTGTTGAAGGCGCGGGACGCGGCGTGCAGGGAGAAGCAGATCTGGCGGTCCAGGCGCAGCCACTCTGCCTCGGGGGCGGGGGTCGGGGTCGTCGCGGTCATGGCTCCATCCTACCTCTTGTGAGTCATTTAGTTGTGCGCAATTGAGTTGTGTGCTCTACTTGTCGTCGTGAGGGCGGCAGGAACGGAGCCGCCGGAACACCGAAACTTCGAGAGGGATGGTCTTCCATGGACGCGCTCTACACCGCAGCCGCCACCGCCACCGGCCGGGAGGGACGGGCGGTCAGCTCGGACGGGCAGCTGGACCTCGCGCTGGCGTTCCCGCCGGCTCTCGGCGGCAACGGACAGGGCACCAACCCCGAGCAGCTCTTCGCCGCCGGTTACGCCGCCTGTTTCGCCAGCGCGCTCGGCGCCATCGGGCGCCAGGCCAAGGTGGACACCGGCGAGATCTCCGTCACCGCCGAGGTCGGCATCGGCAAGGACGAGTCCGACGGCGGCTTCGCGCTCAAGGTCACGCTGCGCGTCGAGCTCCCCGAGGAGCTCGCCAACGAGACCGGCGAGAAGCTCGTCCACCAGGCCCACGACTACTGCCCCTACTCCAAGGCCACCCGGGGCAACATCCCGGTCGAGCTCATCGTCGAGTAGTCGCCCGAGCAGTCAGTCGGGCAGCCGGCCGAGCGGTCACCGGTACGTCCTTCGTCCCGGTGAGCCGCGCGAGCACCTCCCCGGTCCGCCGGCTCCAGTCCACGACCACCGCATCCCCGGGCAGCCGCTCGCGCCGCGTCAGCAGCAGCCAGCGCACCCGGGGGCGGTGGTCGCGGGCGTCGGCCAGCTCGATGCCGTATCCGGGGAGCAGGCGTACGGCGTAGTAGGCGTCCGTGACCACGGGTTCCCCGGGGCCGATGTGCCGGGCCGCCCAGTCGTACGACGGCCAGCGCGGCGGCTGGACGAAGCCGACCGGGTCCAGTGACCGCGGTACGACCGCTCCGGCCTGCGCCGTCAGAAAGCCCAGGCAGACCCCGCCGGCCGCGGCCCAGCCGAGCGCCCGCCGCCGGACCGGCCAGGGACGCTGTGCCGCCAGCTCCACCGCGAGCGCGCACTGCGGTGCCAGGAGGGCGGGGCCGAGCAGTTCGCCGAAGCCGTGGCGAACGCCGTACCCGGCCAACAGGGCCCCCATGAGGAACAGCAGTACGAGCGGATCACGCCAAGCCGCGGACCGTCCCGCGTCCTGCCTCGTGGCCCTTCCCGCGGCCGATCCCTCGCTCCTTCCCGCGGCCGATCCCGCGGCGTTTTCCAGGGCTGATCCCTCGCCCCTTCCCGCGGCTGATCCCGCGGCCTTTTCCAGGGCTGATCCCGCGGCCTTTCCCAGGGCCGATCCCGCGGCCACTTCCGGGGCCGATCCCGCGTCCCGTGCCCGCAGCCACAGCGCGGGTACGCCGAGCAGCGCCAGCCAGCACTGCCCGACCACCCCGCCGTAGGCCCCGTACAGCCCGTACACGCCCTCCAGTCCGTCCAGCCCGTCCGCCTGCGGCAGCACACGCGCGTGGGTGCCGCAGGCGATCACCCCGGCCGCCACCGCGCCCATCAGCCCCCACCGCCCCCACACCGCGCCCGGCCACCCCCGCTGCCATCCCGCCCCGAACGCCACCGCCCCGGCTGCCGCCGCCACGCCGAGCAGCGGGTCGACCAGCGCCACCACTCCGTAGAGCACCCCGAGCGCCGCGTATCCGGAGCGGCTGCGCAGGCCGCTCGGACCGACATAGCGCACCCGGCGCAGATCACGGGCCCGGGCGCCGGTCAGGGCCCAGGCCCAGAGGGTGAGGCCGAGGGCGAACGCGGAGGGGTAGCCGAGGCTGCCGGTCAGGGGCAGCAGGGCCAGCGAGCCACCGCCCCATCCCGGCCGGGTGCCCCACAGCACGGACCCGAAGGCCAGCGCCAGTACCGGCGCCCAGGGGCGCGGGGTGAGGACGCGCACCAGCCGGCCGAGCCCGGTCAGCAGCACCAGCAGGTTCAGCGGGCCGCACACCCGCAGCAGCTGCCACCCGCTGAGCCCGGTCAGCCGCGCCAGCGCGTCCTGCGCGAGCACGTACGGGGAGGCAGCGGTGTCGGCCGGGCGCGCCCGCAGCAGCCGCTCCACCGCCGCCGCGTGCTGTCCGGCCTCGCAGCACGGCGGCACCCGCCAGTACGCGAGGGTCATCACCAGCCAGAACAGCAGGCCGAAGACCTGGTACGGGGTGAGTCTCCGGACGCGGCCGCCGCGCAGGGCGGTGGAGCCGCGCGCGGCGCGCCGGACCAGGGCGCCGGTGCTCACCGGAGAGAACGGACAGGGCGGACCATTTGCCGAGTGTTCCCGCCCGCCCCGCCGGCATCCCGTCCGCTCTGCCGCCCGTCACCTCAACGAGTGAGCTTCCGACAGGCCCACACCGCTCACGTCATCAAGTGACCCTCCCGCAGGCCCATACCGCTCACGTCATCGAGTGACCCTCCCGCAGGCCCGCAGCGTTCGTCTCCGCGAGTGTCCCCTGCAGGGGAACCGGAATCGCCCGGTGCGCCAGGCGGTCAAGGAGCAGGGGGATGCCCACCACCGGCAGCAGCCAGGCCAGCACGATCAGCCGGTCGCCCCCGATGGTGATGTCGGGATGCCCGGCCTGGGTCAGGATCCCGGTGGCCGCGGCGGCCAGCAGGAAAGCCCCGAAGGCCGGCCGCCGCCGCGCTCCCCACGCCCCGGCCGCCAGCGCCGCCGGGAACAGCGGGGACGGCAGCTGCCGGCGCAGCCACTCCACCCAGAAGTCCCACTCCAGATGGAGGAACTCCGGCCAGGGCCGCACCCGGTCCGGGTGGCGGTAGTGGTCGGTCAGCAGGTCCTGCATGCTCTCCGCCTCGGAGGGATAGTGCAGCAGCCGAGCCAGCAGCAGGGTGCCGGCGACCGCCACGCAGCCCGCCGCCGCGATCGCCACCACCCCGCGCCCGGATGCCCGGCCGTGCCGTCGCCGCCCGAGGGCGACCGCCGCTCCCGCCCCGGCCAGGCACAACCCGAGGAACAGCGCCTGTGCGTGCTTCACGGCGAACAGTGCCGACAGCGCGCCCGCCACCAGCGCCGTTCCACCTCGCGCCCGCCCGGTGAGGGCCAGTGCGCAGCCCCAGACCGCCGTCAGGGTCAGCGCCAGCATCAGGCCCTCGGTCATCGGCCGCATCGCGGTCGTGCCCACCGGCAGGACGTAGTACAGGGCTTGCCCGGTCAGCGCGAGCGGCACCGGTACCGACAGGGTCCGCAGGACCAGGAAGGCCAGTACCCCGCCCGCGACCGTGACCAGGACAGACGCCAGCCACACCCCCCAGGTCACCCCGAACACGGTGACGAACGGCAGCAGGAGCACCGGATAGCCGGGCCGCACCTCGAAGATGGCCCGCAGCCGGGGGCCCACGAAGGGCACGACGTGCCCGTCCGTCTGCCCGGCCGCCAACCGGGTCTCCACGCGCCGCAGTTCGTCCTCCCGGCACTCGGCGAAGACCCGCTCCGCCGGGCTCGGCGCATGGAAGTGCACGACGTTCACGCTCTGCGCGCGGGCCGCCTCGGACGCCTGGCCGGCGCACGCCCAGTCGACCGTCCGGGCCGCCGCCGTCCGCTGGTCCGCGCCGCCCAGGGTCAGCGCGTAGGACACGTAGTTCCTGGAGTCGGGGGTGTCCCGGCCGGTGACGTCGGCGAGTTGCAGCACCGCGAACACGGCGGCCAGGACCAGCACCCAGGTGCGCGGTCTCACGTCGACGCCAGCAGATCGTGACCCGGGGCCGGTTCCGGCACCCGCACGTCGGCGGCCGGCATCGACTCGCCGAGCAGCAGCGTCCGTACGACCCGTTCGGCGGCCCTGCCGTCGTCGAACTCGCAGAAACGGGAGCGGAAGTCGGCCCGCAGCCGTGCCGACTCCTCGTCCCGCCAGCCGCCCGAGGCGAACAGCCACGCCAGCTCCCGGTAGGAGCGGGAGACATGGCCCGGCGCCTCGGCGGTGATGTCCAGATAGGCGCCCCGGCTCGCGGTGTACGCGGCCCAGTCGTCGGCGTGCACGACGATCGGCCGGTCCAGGTTCGCGTAGTCGAACATGACGGAGGAGTAGTCGGTGACCAGCGCGTCCGCCGCCAGCAGCACCTGCTCCCCGTGCGGTTCGCCGGTCGCGTCGACCACGATCCCGCGCCGGTGCAGCTCGGCCAGGCCCATCCCGCGTGCCGGGCCGGTCGCCAGCGCCGGATGCAGCCGGACCACCAGGGTGTGGCCCGCGCCGAGGTCGGCGGCGAACCGGGCCAGGTCGATCCGCTCGACATGACCGCCCCGGACGTAGTCCCGGCGGGTCGGGGCGTAGAGCACGACCGTGTGGTCGGCGGGAATGCCGTACCGGGCCCGGAAGTCCGTGGGACCGCCCTGGACCAGGACGTCGTTGCGCGGGCTGCCCGTGCGGGCCGACGCGAAGTGGCAGGGGTAGGCCCGCTCCCACACCAACTCGGAGTGGAGGTTGGCGACCAGGCTGTGGTCCCAGCGGTCGGCCCGGCGCAGCATCTGCGGCACGTCGAGACCGAGCCGGGCGCCGGGCTTGCCCAGCAGGTCGGCGCCCAGGTACTTCAGCGGGGTGCCCCGATGGGTGTGGATGTGCACGCTGCCGGGCCGCTTGACCAGCGCGCCGGGCCAGTTGACGTCGTTCACGAGGAACTTCGCGCGGGCGGTGAGCCGCCGGTACTCCGGGGAGTCCAGCAGGACGTGCTCCACGTCCGCGGGCAGGTCCGCCGCCACCTCCGCGTCCTTCACCACCCAGACGCCCCGCAGCTCCGGCGCGATCTCCCGGGCCTTGCGGTAGACGGCCGCCGGGTCGCCCCGCAGGCCCCGGTGCGAGGACGCCGAGTACAGGACCAGCCGCTCGTCCAGCGCACGGTGGCCGCCCAGCCCGGTCAGCGCGCGCCGGGCTCGGGCGCCCGCCGCCCGCCGCACCCGCAGCACCTGCCGTCCGCTCTCCCGGCCGGCCCGCCCGGCCTGCCGCCGCAGCAGGTACGACGCGTACGAGCCGCCCAGCACCCCGAGGTCGGCACCCTCCGGCCGGTACGCCCGGTACAGCTCCGCCGTGCGGCGGAAGAACTCGCCCTTGGCGGCGGGCGGCAGCCGGTCCGGCTTGGCGAGGATGTCCAGGCAGTGCTCGCCCATCTTCCGGTGCAGATACGGCCGCCAACCCGCCAGCTCCGGGCGCGAGTCGACGAACTCGAACACCCTCCGGTACTGGTCGTGGATGTCGAAGTGCTTGCGGCTGGTGGTGGAGAGGATGTTGCCCTGGCGGCGCTGGCGGTAGTTCAGGCAGATCCGGTCGAGGGTGGCGATCCGGCCGGCGCCGAGCAGGACCGGGAAGGTCCAGGGGGTGTCCTCGTAGTAGCCCGGCGGGAACCGGAAGCCGTTCTCCGCGACGAAGTCACGCCGGTAGGCCTTGTTCCACACCACCATCAACAGGTCGAGGATCTCCGGATGTTCGGCCGCGGTGAAGACGCCGTCGGTCGAACTCAGCACCTCGGCGAGGGCGTTGCGCCGGGTCCCGCCCCACCAGTAGGTGCGGGCGTAGTCGAAGACCAGGACGTCCGGGTCGCCGGTCTCCGTCAGCCGGTCGGCGATCGCGTGCAGCGCGCCCGGGGTGAGGGTGTCGTCGCTGTCGAGGAAGAGGAGGAAGTCGCCGGTGGCGTGGGGGAGTCCGGCGTTGCGGGCACGGCCGAGGCCGACGTTCTCGGGCAGGTGCAGGACCCGTACCCGCGGGTCGCGGGCCGCGTACTCGTCGAGGATCGCGCCGCAGCCGTCCGGGGAGCGGTCGTCGACGGCGATCACCTCGATGTCGTGGAAGGACTGGTCCAGGACCGAGTCGAGGCACTCGCGCAGAAAGCCCTGCACCTTGAAACAGGGCACGATCAGACTGAGTCGGGGCACGGTCAGCTCCTCACGAAGGCGGTGGACGCCGGCGCGGGCAGGCGTTCCGCGAGGGGGATCAGCGGCGGCAGCGACTCCGGCGGCTGGCCGAGGAACACCCGGCGTACGACCCGTTCGGCGGCCAGACCGTCGTCGAACTGGCAGAAGCGGGCCCGGAACTCGGCCCGCAGCCGCTTGGACTCCGGGCTCAGGTGGGAACCCTCGCGGAAGATCCGGGCCAGTTCCTCGGGGGTGCGCGCGACCGGGCCCGGCGGCTCGGCCATCAGGTCGAAGTAGACGCCCCGGGTCTCCCGGTAGACCTCCCAGTCGTCGGCGTAGACGACGATCGGCCGGTCCAGGTTGGCGTAGTCGAACATGATGGAGGAGTAGTCGGTGATCAGCGCGTCCGCCGCGAGACACACGTCCTCGGCGGAGCGGTGCGAGGTGACGTCGATGACCCGGCCGGTGCCTGCGAAGGCGCCCCGGTCGTAGAAGTAGTGGGCGCGCAGGAGGACGACGACGTTCTCGCCGGCCGCCTCGCAGAACGCCTCCAGGTCGAGGCCGGGCTCGAAGCCGCTGTGGTGGTCGCGGTGGGTGGGGGCGTACAGCACGGCCGTCCTGCCGTCCGGGACGCCCAGGCCGCGGCGGGCCCGGACCACGTCGTGGGCGGACGCCGTGTAGTAGACGTCGTTGCGCGGATAGCCGTACTCCAGCGCCTCGTACGAGCCGGGGAAGGCGCGCTCCCAGGTCTGGGTGGAGTGGCGGTTGGCGGAGAGGTTGAAGTCCCAGCGGTCGACGCGGCCGAGCAGCTTGGTGAAGCTGCCGGTCTGCGCGGCGACCACCGGGTACGTCGACTGGTCGACGCCCATCTTCTTCAGCGGGGTGCCGTGCTGTGTCTGGAGATGCACGCTGCCGGGCCGCTTGACGACGCCCTCCGCGAAGTTGGCGTTGTTGACGAGGTACTTGGCGCGGGCCAGCACCTGCCAGTAGCGGCGGCTGCCGATCGCGGCGTACTCGACGTCCCGGGGCACGGTGTGTTCCTGGCCGGCCTCGACCAGGAACACCGAACGCAGCCGCGGGGCCAGCTGGCGGGCCGTGGCGTGGATCGCGGCCGGGTTGCACGCGTAACCGCGTCCCCAGTAGGCGCAGTACACGGCGAGGCTCTCGTCCAGCGGGCGGCGCAGGTCGAGGGCGTAGCGCAGCCGGGTGAGCGGCAGCCTTGGGCGGGGCAGCCGTCCGGCCGCCCGGACCACCGCCCGGTTGGCCCCGCGCAGCGCCCGGAACGCGGTGTACGCGCCCGCCGCGAGGAGCCGGTGCTGCACCCCGAGACTGCCGCCCGGCATCCGGAACCCGGCCGGCCGGTACGTGCGGTACAGCGCCCCCGCCCGCCGGAAGAACGCCCGGTGCCCGGACGGCAGCCGCTGCGGGCGGGCGGCCGTCCCCAGCACGGCCTCGAAGAGCTGCTCGAACAGCGGCCGCGTCCGCTCGCCCGGGAGCTCCGCCGCGAACGCCCCCGCCAGTACCCGTTCGACCTGGTCGAGGAGTTCGTGCTGGTGCGCACCCGGCAGGTTCAGCCGACTGCCCTGCCGGCGCAGCCGGTGGCGTACGACCACCGAACGCAGCACCGCGACACGGCCGGCGGCGACAGTGGTCCGGCCACCCCAGCCGAGGTCCGTGAAGTGGCCGTCGGGGAAGCGGAGCCGACGATCCGTGAGGAAGGCGCCGCGGTAGGCCGCGCTCCACGCAGGCCGTGTCACGCCGGTCAGCGCGGGTGCCTCGGCCGGGGCGAAGGCGCCCTGCGGGGTGCCCGCCGGCAGCGTTGCCGCCGGGTTGGCGGGTTCACCCTCCCACCAGGGCACCCGCTCGTGCTCGAAGTACAGCACGTCCACGTCACCGGTCTCGGCCAGCCGTGCCGCCAGCCGCGCCAGCGCGCCCGGGACCAGGACGTCGTCGCCGTCGAGGAACAGCAGGTACGTGCCCTGCGCCGCCCGCATCCCGGTGTTCCGGGCCCCGCTCAGCCCGGCGGACGGCGGTGAGTGCACCGGGGCCACCCGGGAGTCCCGCTCGGCGTAGGCGGCGGCGACCGAGGCGGCCGGGGCGTCGGGCGCGTCGCAGACCGGGATCAGCTCCAGGTCGCCGAAGGACTGGGCGAGGACCGAGTCCAGCGCCTGGGACAGCCGGCCGGCGACCCCGTGGGACGGGACGATGATGCTGAAGCGGGGCATGCTGCTCTTTCTCAGGTGTCCATGCGGCCCGGCCTCCCCGTGGGGCGCCAGGTGGACGGCCGGGACGGAGTGGGCCGCGAGGTGTTGGGGGGCACGAAAGAACTCCCTGGAAGGCAAACGGCGGTCAGCGGCTCTCGGTGACGGGCGGGTGACCAGAAGGTTGCGGAACGGTGGCCAGCGGGGAGTGGGCGAGCCCCGAGGCCGCCGACGGAACAGGGTGTCGCTCGTCCAGGGGGATGAACTCCGGCAGCCCGGCCGTCTCGCCGAGCACCACATGCCGTACGACCCGCTCGGCGGCGCGTCCGTCGTCGTACGGGCAGAACCGCTCGCGGAAGGCGGCGCGCAGCTGCGCGGAGCGGGAGCCGCGCCAGTGGCCGCCGGCGAAGATGTCGATCAGCTCGTCCTCGCTGCGGGCGACCGCGCCCGGCGGGGTGGAGCGCAGGTCGAAGTAGGTGCCACGGGCCGCGTGGTAGGCGTCCCAGTCCTCGGTGTGCACGACGATCGGGCGGTCCAGGTTGGCGTAGTCGAACATGATCGACGAGTAGTCGGTGATCAGCGCGTCCGAGGCGAGGCAGAGCGACTCCACGCTCGGGTGGTCGCTGACGTCGATCACTCGCGCCCCGGCCGCGAGCGGGCCGCCGTGCCAGTAGTGGGCGCGGGCCAGGACCACGAAGCGCGGGCCGAGCCGGCGCACGATCCGGTCCAGGTCGAGCGCGGGGCGCTGGGTGCGCCGGTAGTCGCGGTGGGTGGGCGCGTACAGCAGCGCGACCGTGCCCTCGGGGACGCCCAGCGACTCGCGGATCCGGGTCACGTCGGCCGAGGTGGCCTGCTGGAAGACGTCGTTGCGCGGATACCCGTATTCGAGGGTGGTGTAGCCGCCGGGGTAGACGCGCTCCCAGGTCAGGGTGGTGTGGCGGTTGGCGGACAGCAGGTAGTCCCACTTGTCGACGCCCCGCAGGAGCTCCTCGAAGTCCATGCGGGCGCCGGCCGCCGGGTGTTCCTGGAGGTCGAGGCCCATGTGCTTGAGCGGGGTGCCGTGCTGGGTCTGCACGAACACCTGGCCGGGGCGCTTCCTCAGCCGCCGGTCGAAGTTGACGTTGTTCACCAGGTACTTGGAGCGGGCCAGCGCGGTCCAGTAGCCGAAGGTGCCCGGGCGCAGCCGGCGCGGGCCCGGCGGGACGGCGTGCTGGTGCTCGGGGCGGGCGATCCAGGCGGTGCGGATGTGCGGGGCGTGGCTGCGGAACGCCGCCTCCAGCGCGCCCGGGTTGCAGCTGTGGCCGCGGTTCCAGTAGGCGGCGAAGACCGCGCGGTCGGCGCGCAGCGGCAGCCGCAGCTGGACGCGGTAGTGCAGCTGGAGAAGGGCCGAGCGCAGGCCCCGGAGGGACTTGACGCCGGTCTTCACCGTGCGGCGGCCCGCGAACCGGGCCAGCTGGAGGGCGCGGTAGGTGCGGTGCAGACCGTAGTGGACGAGGCCGTGGCGGAGCCGGGTGGGCCACGGGACCGGGGCGCCCTCGGCCCGGTGCCGGCGGTAGTGGGCACGGGCCCTGCGCAGGAACTCGGCGCGGGTGCCGCGGGGCAGCCGCTCCCGCTTGGTGAACACCGTCGACAGGTGGTCGATCATCCGCCGGAACAGCACCGGCCGCCAGCGGGCCAGTTCGGGCCGCTCGTCGAGGAACGCGAAGACCCGGTCGTACTGTTCGAAGATGTCGAAGTGGCCGCGGCTGGTGGTGGAGAGGATGCTGCCCTGCCGTCGCTGCCGGTAGTGCACGCAGACCCGGTCCAGGGTCGCGATCGACCCGGCGGTCATCAGGACCGGGTAGGTCCAGGGGGTGTCCTCGTAGAAGCCGGGCGGGAAGACGAAGCCGTGCTCCGCCACGAACTCCCGCCGGTACGCCTTGTTCCAGGCCACCATGAGAACCCGGAGGAGACCCGGCCGGTCCTCCAGACGGAAGGGCGCCGGACCCTGCTCGGTCAGTTGCGGCGCGACCTTGTTGCGTTCCGCCCGGCCCGTCCAGAAGGTCCGCGCGTAGTCGTAGACCAGCACGTCCGGCTCGCCGGTCTCCTTGACCCGGTCGGCGATCGCCCGCAGCGCGTCGGGGGTGAGCGTGTCGTCACCGTCCAGGAAGAGCAGGTAGTCGCCGCCCGCCTGCTCCATCCCGGTGTTGCGGGCACCGCCCAGGCCCTGGTTCTCCGGCAGGTGCACAGGCCGTACACGCGCGTCACGGGCCGCGTACTCGTCGATGATCGCGCCACAGGCGTCCGGTGAGCGGTCGTCGACGGCGATCAGTTCCAGATCGGGATACGACTGCGAGAGCACCGAGTCCAGGCACTCGTGCAGATACGCCTGGACCTTGTACGCGGGGACAATGACACTGAACCTGGGCAAGGGGCATCCATGGGTCGGTCGGCGCGGGCGTTCTGCCCGGGAACGGCCAATGGAGTGATTTGGTTACGGTTCCCTACGTCATGTGGGTTACGTTCCGTACCTGCGCTTTCCGGGGGACAGGGCCACCCCCAGAACCCGGCGAAGGACGAGCCGATGACCGACTCGCCCTTCTTCGAGGCGTCTTGTGCGGTTATTTGACCGCGCCGGCCATCACCCCCGTCACGAACTGCCGCTGGAACGCGAAGAACACCGCCAGCGGGATCACCATCGAGATGAAGGCGCCGGGGGCCAGGACGTCGACGTTGTTGCCGAACTGGCGGACCTGGGTCTGGAGCGCCACCGTGATCGGCTGGGTGCCCGACTTGGTGAACACCAGCGCGACCAGCATGTCGTTCCACACCCACAGGAACTGGAAGATGCCCAGACTCGCGATCGCCGGGCCGCCCAGCGGCATCACCACCCGGGTGAACAGGCGCAGTTCACCGGCGCCGTCGAGACGGGCCGCCTCCAGCAGCTCGCGCGGGATCTCCGCGAAGAAGTTCCGCAGCAGGAACACCGCGAACGGCAGGCCGAAGCCGACATGGAAGAGGACCACCCCGAGAATCGTCCCGAACAGGCCGATCTTGCCGAAGAGTTCGGCGATCGGGATCAGCGCGACCTGGACGGGGACCACCAGGAGGCTGACCACGATCAGGAACCACCAGTCCCGGCCCGGGAACTCCATCCACGCGAACGCGTAACCGGCCAGCGCCCCGATGATCACCACCAGGACCGTCGCCGGAACCGTGATCAGGACCGTGTTCCACAGCGAGTGGGTGATGTCGCTGTTCTCGAGGAGGTTCTGGTAGCTGTCGAACGTCAGCTGGGACGGCTTGGCGAACACGTTCCACCAGCCGCTCGCGCTCATGTCCTCCGGGGAACGCAGGGAGGAGGCGAGCAGCCCGATCGTCGGCACCAGCCAGAACAGGGCGACGACGATCAGGAAGACCCGCACCAGACCGCCGTTGATCTTCTCCAGCAGCCAGCTCATCGCCGTTCCTCCCGTCGCAGCCGACGCACGTTGAACCACATCACCGGGATCACGAGGAGCAGCAGGAACACCGCGATCGCGCTCGCGATGCCCGGCTGGTCCTCCGCGAAGCCCTTGCGGTACAGCTCCAGGGCGAGCACGTTCGCGTCGTCCTGCGAGGAGCCGGGCGCGATGATGTACACGAGGTCGAAGACCTTCAGCACGTTGATCATCAGGGTGACGGTGACCACCGCGAGGACCGGCGCGAGCAGCGGCACGGTGACCTTGCGGAACACCTGCCACTCGGTCGCCCCGTCGACCCGGGCCGCCTCGAGGAGCTCCCGGGGGACACCCGCCAGCCCGGCCGCGATCAGCACCATCGCGAAGCCCGCCCACATCCAGATGTACGACCCGATGATGGCGGGCGTGACCAGGGACGGGCCGAGCCAGTCGACGCCGTTGTAGGGCTGCTTGAAGTTGCTCGCCGGCAGCTTGAGCCGGGCACCGTCGGCGGCGGCGGGCAGCGTGAAGGTGCCGTCGGCGGCGGCCTTGGCCGAGGCCACCACCTTGCCGTCCTTCACCGCCTCGATGCGCATCCCGTCGTAGCCGACCTCGGACGGGTCGGGGGCGCCGAGCCTGCCGACGCCCTTGCCACGGGTGAAGTCCTGCCAGGTGGTGCCGGTGATCTTCCCGGGGTCGGGCTTCGCCGCCACGGCCTTCTTCGCACCGTCGGGCATCTGGTCCGGGGCGACGCCGACCAGGGGGAGAGCGACGGTCTGCCCGGTGTGGACGGTGGCCGTGGTGACGAAGCCGCCCTGGTCCGGCTTCAGCGGTGACTCGCGACCCGGGTGGGCGTTCGGGAACGCGGAGGACTGGGCGAAGGTGTCGTGGATCCCGACCCAGACCGCGTTGGCGACGCCCTTGTCCGGATCCTGGTCGTAGACGAGACGGAAGATGATCCCGGCGGCCAGCATCGAGATCGCCATCGGCATGAAGACGACCAGCTTGAACGCCGTGCCCCAGCGGATCCGTTCGGTCAGCACCGCGAAGATCAGACCGAGGGCGGTGGAGACCGTCGGCGCGAACACCACCCAGATGATGTTGTTCTTCAGGGCGGTGCGGATGCCGTCGTCCGTGAAGATCGCCTTGTAGTTGTCGAAGCCGGCGAAACCGTCGCCGTTCGCGTTGTAGAAGCTGCGGATCAGCGAGTACCCGATCGGGTAGACCACGAGCGCGCCGAGCAGCACCAGGGCGGGCAGGAGAAAGAGGAACGCCACGGTCCTGCGGGTGCCGGTCACGCTCTTGCGGCGGCCCGGAGGGGCGGGGGCCGTCGTCGCGGGTGCGGCCATCGCCCGGTCAGCTTCCGCTGCCGTAGGCGGCCGCCGCGTCCTTCTCCAGCTTCGCCTGGGTGCCCGCGACGTCCTTCGGGTTCTTCAGGAAGTCCTGGAGGTCCTTCCACTCGCCCTTGCCCGGGGTACCGCCGAACGCCTGCGGGGCCTGGTCGGACATGTCGAAGCGGAAGTCGTCACCGGAGGAGATCAGGGCCTTGGCGATGGTGCGCTGCACCTCGTTCGGGTACGCCGAGTTCGGCACGCTCTTGTTCGGCGAGAGATAGCCGCCGAGCTTCGCCTGGATCGTCGCCGCGTCCGGGGAGGCCAGGAAGGTCGCGAGGGCCTGGGCGCCCTTGGAGTCCTTGAAGATGACGGCCGCGTCACCGCCGGAGACCACGGGCGCGGCGGAGCCGACCGCCGGGAACGGGAACACCTTGGCGTCCGTGCCCACCTTCGCCTTGGTCTGACCGATGTTGACCTGCACGAAGTCGCCCTCGTAGACCATCGCCGACTTCGGCTGGTCGCCGCCCGTGAAGGTCTGGGTGACCGAGGTGGTGAACTCCGTCTGCAGCGCGCCGTTCTGGCCGCCCGCCAGATAGTTCTTGTTGCCCCAGATCTGGGCGAGCGTGGTCAGCGCCTGCTTCACCGACGGGTCGGTCCACTTGATCTTGTGCTGGGCCAGCTGGTCGTACTTCTCCGGGCCCGCCTGGGAGAGGTACACGTTCTCGAACCAGTCGGTCAGCGGCCAGCCGTCCGCGCCGGCCACCGAGAACGGGGTGACACCGGAGTCGTACACCGCCTGCGAGGTCGTCAGCAGGTCCTTCCAGGTCTTCGGCTCGGTGGCGCCCGCGTTCTCGAAGACCTTGGCGTTGTACCAGATCAGCGACTTGTTGGCGGCCTTGTAGTAGACGCCGTACTGCTTGCCGCCGACCTTGCCGATGTCCTGCCAGCCCTGCGAGTAGTTCTTCTGCACTTCCTTGACCGCGTCCGCGCCGAGCGGCTTCGCCCAGCCCTTCTGCACGGCCTGCTTGATCGCGCCGGGCTGCGGCAGCAGCGCGATGTCCGGCGGCTGACCGCCCGCGATCTTCGACCCGAGGAAGTTGATGATCGGATCCTGGGCGGGCACGAAGGTGACCTTCGCACCGGTGCGCTTCTCGAACTCCGCGAGCACCTGCTTGAAGTTCTTCTGCTCCTGGCCGGTCCAGACCGCGGCCACCTCGAGTGTGGTGCCGTCCAGCTTCGGGAGGGTGAGGGTGGAACCGGACGTACTGGCGCTGCTCTCCGAGCCGTTGCCGTCCTTCTTGTCGTCACTGCCTCCGCACGCGGTGAGCACGAGGGCTCCCGCGAGGAGTGCGGTGAGTGTCGTGAGGGCCCTGCCTGTCCGGATGGTGTTGCTCATGGCGCGCATCACTTCCCCGTTCGTCGTTCCTCGTTGAACGTCAGAACTCTGTTCCGTGCGCTCCGGTGTACGCGGGGGGCGCCTGTGCGGCAAGGGTGCGTACAGGTGAGGGCCGTAGATCGTGATCGCCTCGTGATCAGTGACCCGGGTTCGCCCTCGCTCACAGCAGCGAGGGAACCTCCGCCGCCGCGACCTCTTTGGCCGCTCTCTCCACCGCGCTCGCCAGCAGCGCCAGGTCCGTCGGGCCGTTGCCCAGCTCCCTCACCGGGCGGCGGGTCGGGGGGTCGCCCATGCGGGGCCAGTCGAGGGGGACGACCGTGGGGCGCTGGGTCGCCGTGCGGGGGATGCGGCCGGTGACGCGGCCCGCCTGGAACGCCGTGACACGGCCGTCCGGGGTGGTCAGGCGGCCGCGGCCCGGCGCCGGTTCGTCGGGTCCCGAGGCCGGTGGGTCCAGGGTGACGCGCAGGGTGGCCCGCCGGGCCGGTTCCGTCTCCGCCGTACGACCGCTCGCGCCGGCCGCCGCGATCAGGTGGACGCCGAGCCGGTCGCCCTCCTTCGCCACCGCTTCCAGCGCCCGCATCACGGAACCGGCGGCCGGCCGGCCCGGTGAGCCGAGGGCGGGGGAGACCAGGGCGTCCAGATCGTCGACCACGACGACCAGGCGCGGCAACGGCGGTGGTGCCTCGGTGCGTTGACGGGCGGCGGCCCCGGCCGACGGGCGCAGCCGGATCGTGGAGCTCGGCGGCGCCTCTATGTCGGCGGCGCCCGACGCGGCGGGGCGGCCGCGCTGGGCGACGATACGGCCCGAGATCTCCCGCTGGGCGTGCCAGTCGGCGAAGTCGGAGCGGCCCAGCAGTTCGGCCCGCCGCTTCAGCTCGGCGCTCAGCGACTGCGCCAACTCACGCATCCGGACCGGGTCGTTGACGGAGAGATGGGTGGTCACATGCGGTATGTCCGTGCACACCCGCAGGCCCTCGCCGAGTCCCGCGCCGGAACCGGTGCCGACGCCGTCGCGGCCGTCGATCAGGACGATCCCGAGCCGGTCGGGGCGCTCGGCGGCGGCCAGCGAGGCGACGATCGCCCGCAGCAGTTCGGTACGGCCGCTGCCGGGCGGCCCCTCGATCAGCAGATGCGGTCCCTCGGCCACCAGGTCGGCGCCGAGCGGGCCGCGCGGTCCGGCGCCGAGCACCGCCCGGGCCCGGCCGCCCAGCGACTCCGCGTCGTCGGCCGCGTCCGCCCAACGGGCCATCAGCGAGGCCGGGGTGGCCCGGGCCAGCCCCAACTCGTCCAGCAGACGGGCGGACTGGGGGAGCGGGGTGGCCACGCGGGTGTGCCGGTCGCCGGCCGGCCCGTCGGGGCGCAGCGGGGCCAGCGCCCTCGCGAACCGCTCGGCCCAGGCGGGGGAGACCGCGTCCACCGCGGCCAGGGTGCCGGGGCCGAGAGGGCCCGCCGCGTCGGTGCGGGCCACCCGCAGCAGATGCAGTGCGGTCGCCACGTCCCCGCTGAGCAGGGCCACGGCCCCGCACTCCCGGAACGTCGGCGTGACCGCGCACGCCGCCTCGTAGGTCTGGGTGACCGGCGAGGTGGGCGAGGTGGGTGCCGTCTCCGCCAGGCAGATCACATGCACTCCGGCGCGCGGCCCGGCGACGGTCAGCCGCGCCACCGCGTCCCGCAGCGCGGAGCCGCCGGGATCGCCGTCCACGACGACGACCGTGTACGGCCCCGGGAAGCCGCCCCTGCCGTCGCCGTCGTCGGCGCCGAGGTCGTCGCGGGCCCAGGAGGGGCGGTGGCCGGCCTCGGCGGACGAGGCGTCCGGGGTCGTACCGGCCAGGTTCGGGCGGTCGGCGGCGGTGGCCGGTCGGCGGGGCGCGGACAGGTCCTCCACCCTGCGGAGCAGTTCCTCCACGCGGGCGGCGGCCTGTTCGCGGTCGTAGGCGAGCAGGAGGCGGCAGTCCTGGCCGTGTCCGGGGCGGACGTGCGGGAGCCAGCCGAGCCAGGACCACTCGGCCGTGCGCTCCTCCAGGGGGCGGGCCCGGTCCGCGCTGATCAGCACGATCTCCAGCAGGTCGGGGGAGTGCAGCGCGGCGAGCTGGGCCAGTACCGCGCGGGCGAGGCCGGCGAGGCGGCTGCGCGGGCCCGCGAGACCGAGGGCGCCGGCCTCGCGCAGGTCGGCGGTGACCGGCACGGCGGGGAGCAGCCCCGGGGCGTCGGGCGCCGGGCGGTCCGCGGTACCGAGCCGGACCGTGAGCGTCTCCGGGTGGCCGGGCCCGCGCTCCCAGAGACGGGGGCCGGGGCCGAGCGCGGTCAGCAGCAGGGCGGCGGGATCCGGCCAGGTCTCGGGCTGGGCGGGGAGACCGGCCGATGCCGGGCCGCCGACCTCGGCCGCGGGCTCGCCGTCGGCGGCCGACGGGATCTCACCGCGCCCGCCGGCCAGCCGCCGCGCCCAGGCCCCGAGCCCGCCGCGCCTACGGGCGCCGGGCAGGGCGGGGGCGTCGGTGCCGCGCAGGGGGGTGCCTTTGCGCCTCGCGGAGAGGGCGGGGCCGTCGGAGGCGTCGTCGGTCGGTGAGGCGTCGTCCGGGGACGGGCGGTGGTGCGCTGCCGCCGGAGGATCGGAGGCCGCGGGCCCGGCGGAGCCGCCGCTTCGGGCGCTGGGGCCGGACGCGGGACCGTGGGAGCCGCCTGGGGCGCCGGGGCCGCCGAGAACTCCGGAGCGGCCGACGTGGGTGTCGCCGGAGCGTTGCGTGGGAGCGGACCGGCCCGTGGCGGTGAAGCGGTCGGTGGTGGTGGGGCGGTCCGTGACGGTGGAGCCTTCCGCGGCGGCGGGGCGTTGTGGGTCGCCGGAGCGCTGCGCGGGGGCGGCGCCACCGCGTGGGCCGGGCAGTCCGCCGCGGCCTCCGGTCGACGCAGCGTCGTACCCGTGTCCGCTCGGCGCGGACTCGTACCCGCGCCCGGCAGACATGGGCGGTTCCTGCCCGGGTGCGGTCGTCTGTGCTCCGTCCCGGCGTCCGGCCCGGGACGGTTCGTGCCTGGATCCGGTCGGCTGCGGTCCGCCTCCGCGCCCGGCCGACGGGGGCTCGTGCCTGGGCCCGGCCGGCGGTGAACCGTCTGCGCGCCCGGCCGTCTGCGGTGCGTCCCCGCGCCCGGCGCCCGCGGGGAACCCGCCGCCCTGGCCGGCCGTCGGCAGTCCACCCCGGCTCTCGATCCTCGGCGCCTCCCCCTGCGCGGGTACGACCGGTGGCTCCACCGGCCCGTGCTCCTGGCCCCCCGCCGCTCCGCCCGAGGCTCCCCAGCCCGCGGTGCCGTAGGCGTGATGGGTGCGGCCCGCGGGTCCGGTCGGGCCGTCGGCCGCGGCCGCCCCGCGCGCGGAGCCCGCGAAACCACCGGCCGCGAAGCCGCCGCTCCCCTCGTCCGCGTCCGCGCCCTCACCGCCGAGCAGCACCCGTACGCAGCCCTCCCCGTCCGGTGCCGTGTCCACCCGGGCTCCCGGTCCCCCGGACGGCGTAAGCCGCAGGGCCGATTCCCCGATGCGCAGGAGCGCTCCCGCGGCGAGGCGGACCGGGCGGTCGGTGACGCGGGTGCCGTCCAGGGCCGTGCCGTTCGTGGAGTGCAGGTCGGCGACCGAGACGCGGCCGTCGGCGGCGACCGTGACGGCGCAGTGCAGCCGCGAGACGTCGGGGTCGTCGAGCGGGACGTCGGCGTCGGCGGAGCGGCCGATGGTGATCTGGCCGCCGTGCAGGAGGTGGACCCCGCCCGCGTCGGGCCCGGCGATCACATGGAGCTGGGTCGGGGCGTCGTCGAGCTCGGGATGCGGCTCGGGGGCGGCCGGCGCGCCCAGGGACAGCACGGCGCCGTCGACCAGCGGGGGCTCGCCCAGGGTCCGGCGGCGGGCGTCCAGCCGCTCGGTCCCCGCGTACAGCACCACCGGGGCGCCGCTCGTCTCCCGGCCGCCCGGGCCGCCGTCACCGGTGACAGCCGAGGCCAGCGCGGAGGCCACCGCGGCCAGATCCGTGCCCGCGGGCGCCGTCACCAGCACGTCCCGGCTCACGGGCCGGCCCCGCTGCGCGGCAGGGCCCAGCGGGTCTACGACGGTCAGCCGGATCTGCATCGCCGTCAGCGGTCCCTTCTGCGCGGGCGCGGAATTCCCCCCACCGCCACGAGCACGTCGGCCAGTTCTGCTGTCGCACGCATCCTCGCACCTGCCACTGACAACGCGCCCACGCCCCGATGGTAAGTGATCTTGATTGGTCAGCTCTGCCCCCAAAAGTGCCTGACCAATACCGTGCGGGCGATCACTTGAGATCGGTCACGTCGGGACCCGGCAACCACCGGACCGAAGCGAGCGTCTTTCCATCGAACAACTGAGGGAACGCCTACGTATGGGGATACGTCCGGAACACTTATCGGCCGCCTACGGTGCGGGGGAAAGCACAGCCGGACGACAGCCCGGTGCCAGGGACCACGGCACTACAGTGGGTCGGACACAAGAACCGGACACACCAGCAAGCAACAGGGAGCGGATGACGTGCGGCCGGTAGGCAGCAAGTACCTCCTGGAGGAGCCGCTCGGACGCGGCGCCACCGGTACCGTCTGGCGTGCCCGCCAGCGGGAGACCGCGGGCGCCGAGGCGGCCGTGCCCGGCCAGCCCGGGGAGACCGTCGCGATCAAGGTCCTCAAGGAGGAGCTCGCCAGCGACGCCGATGTCGTGATGCGGTTCCTGCGGGAGCGCTCGGTGCTGCTCCGGCTGACCCACCCGAACATCGTCCGGGTCCGTGACCTGGTCGTCGAGGGTGATCTGCTGGCCCTGGTCATGGACCTCGTCGAGGGCCCCGACCTGCACCGCTACCTGCGGGAGAACGGCCCCTTCTCGCCGGTCGCCGCCGCGCTGCTGACCGCCCAGATCGCCGACGCGCTCGCCGCCAGCCACGCCGACGGCGTCGTGCACCGCGACCTGAAGCCCGCCAACGTGCTGCTCCAGCAGTACGACGGCCAGATGCACCCGCTGCTGACCGACTTCGGCATCGCCCGGCTCGCCGACTCCCCGGGCCTGACCCGCACCCACGAGTTCGTCGGCACGCCCGCGTACGTGGCGCCGGAGTCCGCCGAGGGCCGCCCGCAGACCTCCGCCGTCGACGTCTACGGCGCCGGCATCCTGCTGTACGAGCTGGTCACCGGACGCCCGCCGTTCTCCGGCGGCAGCGCCCTCGAAGTCCTCCACCAGCACCTCAGCGCCGAGCCGCGCCGCCCCTCCACCGTCCCCGACCCGCTGTGGACGGTCATAGAGCGCTGCCTGCGCAAGAACCCCGACGAACGGCCCAGCGCCGAGAATCTCGCGCGCGGCCTGCGGGTCGTCGCCGAGGGCGTCGGCGTGCACGCGAACTCCGCGCAGATCGCCGCCGCCGAGGGGGTGGGCGCGCTGCTGGCCCCCGACCCGGCGCCGACGGCCGTACCGGGGTCGGCCGACCCCACGCAGGTGCTGCCGAACACCGGCGCGTTCGGGTCGTACGACCCGAACGCGGCGACCAGCGTGCTCCCGCACACCGGCGGCCCCACCGGCGCCGCCGACCCGACCGCCGTGCTGCCGAACACCGGCGCCGCCGACCCGACGGCCGTCATGCCGCCGATGCCCCAGGGGCAGCCTGGCCAGCCGCAGCCGGACCAGCCGCACCCCTGGCAGACCCAGCTCCGCGCGGCCCGCGACCGCAACGAGCAGACCCAGGTCCAGTACCTCGACCCGAACGAGGACCCGCTGCGCCGCCGCCCGCAGCGCCAGGTGGCCCGGCCGCAGCAGCAACAACCGCGCCAGGCTCCGCAGCAGCAGCCGGTACGCCGGCCGCAGCCGCGCGGCCAGCAGGGCGGCGGGTACGGCCAGCAGGGCGGGTACGGGCAGCAGCAGCCCGCCGGGTACGGCCACCAGCCGCAGCAGTACGCCCCGCCGCAGCAGCCCCAGCGGCCGCAGCAGCGCTACGCGCCCCCGGCCGCCCCCGCCGAGCCGCAGCGGGCCCCGCGCGAGCCGCGGCAGCGCAGCGCCAACCCGATGAAGATCCCCGGGCTCGGCTGCCTCAAGGGCTGCCTGTTCATGGTCGTCATCCTGTTCGTCGCGGGCTGGCTGATCTGGGACCTGACCCCGGTGCACACATGGGTGGGGGAGGGCAGGGGCTACTGGAGCCAGCTGAAGGACTGGACGACGTCGGTCAGCAACTGGATCGGCGACCTCGGCAACGGCTCCGGCAACAACAACTGACCGCGAGTCTGGGGATTTGTCGACACCTGGCGGGTGATTTCCGCCTCCGTGGTGAAGGTTGGCTCATCGGACGCGTACTTTTGTCGGCAACACGCGTCTGTAGGAGCAGCCTTGGCACGGAAGATCGGCAGCCGGTACACCGCCAACCAGATCCTGGGGCGGGGCAGCGCCGGCACGGTGTGGCTGGGCGAGGGGCCGGAAGGGCCCGTCGCCATCAAGCTGCTGCGCGAGGATCTCGCGTCCGACGAGGAGCTCGTGGGCCGCTTCGTACAGGAGCGCACGGCCCTCCTGGGCCTTGAGCACCCCAACGTGGTGTCCGTCCGCGACCTCGTCGTCGACGGCAACGACCTCGCCCTCGTCATGGACCTGGTCCGGGGCACCGATCTGCGCACCCGCCTGGAGCGGGAGCGGCGCCTCGCGCCCGAGGCCGCGGTGGCCATCGTCGCGGACGTCGCGGACGGGCTGGCGGCGGCGCACGCGGCGGGCGTGGTCCACCGGGACGTGAAGCCGGAGAACGTCCTGCTCGACATGCAGGGCCCGCTCGGCCCCGGCGGGGCCCACCCCGCCCTGCTGACCGACTTCGGCGTGGCCAAGCTGATCGACTCCCCCAAGCGGACCCGCGCCACGAAGATCATCGGCACCCCGGACTACCTGGCACCGGAGATCGTCGAGGGCCTGCCGCCCCGGGCCTCGGTGGACATCTACGCCCTGGCGACCGTCCTGTACGAGCTCCTCGCGGGCTTCACCCCGTTCGGCGGCGGCCACCCCGGCGCGGTCCTGCGCCGGCACGTGACGGAGACCGTCGTCCCCCTCCCCGGTATCCCCGAGGAGCTGTGGCAGCTGCTCGTGCAGTGCCTGGCGAAGGCGCCGGCCTCCCGGCTGCGGGCGTCCGAGCTGGCCGCGCGGCTGCGGGAGCAGCTGCCGACGCTGGCCGGGATGCCGCCACTGGACGTCGACGAGCCGGAGACCGAGGCGTCGGAGGAGGCCGCCGAGGAGACGGCCGCCGCTCCGGCCGCGGAGGAGCAGCGGGTACGGCGCCGGGGGGCCGTCTCCCTGGTGCCGGGCGCCAAGCCGGACTCCAACCGGGACACGCACACGTCGATGAGGGTGCCGGGTCCCGACGAGCTGGCGGGCGGCGCGCGGGGCACGGCCAGGGCGCCGAGGGCGTCCGGGGCGCCGCGACCGGGCTCGGCCCGGCACAAGGCGGCGGCACGGCGGCGCAGGGTGACGCTGGGCGTGGCCGGGATCGTGCTGGCGGCGGCGGTGGGCGTCGGCGCGTGGCTGGCGGGCTCCGGAGACGACTCCCCGCCCCAGGACACCCACAGCACCTCTACGCCGTGACCTTCCGCCCGCCCGCCTGACCCGGCGACCGCGGTCCCCGGGCACCCCGCTCCACCCGGCGGACGGGCCGGGCGCCGGTGGCCGGGCGCTGTGCGCTTGGCGGAGCCGTTACGCTGGGA
Source organism: Streptomyces sp. NPDC026538 (assembly GCF_055567535.1). Lineage (NCBI taxonomy): Bacteria > Bacillati > Actinomycetota > Actinomycetes > Kitasatosporales > Streptomycetaceae > Streptomyces > Streptomyces sp. NPDC026538. The sequence continues at coordinate 21,148 of NZ_JBVHQG010000020.1, read as the reverse complement.
GGCGTGGCAGTCGTCGATGTATCCGAAGAGCTCAAGTCCCTCTCCTCGACCATGGAGTCGATCGAGGCCGTTCTGGACCTCGACAAGCTGAGGGCAGACATCGCCGTGCTCGAGGAGCAGGCGGCCGCGCCGTCCCTGTGGGACAACCCGGACGAGGCGCAGAAGATCACCAGCAAGCTCTCCCACCTCCAGGCCGAGGTCAGGAAGGCGGAGGCGCTGCGCGGGCGGATCGACGATCTCGCGGTGCTGTTCGAGATGGCCGAGGAGGAGGACGACCCGGACACCCGTGCCGAGGCCGACTCCGAGCTCGCCGCCGTCAAGAAGGCGCTGGACGAGATGGAAGTGCGGACGCTGCTCAGCGGGGAGTACGACTCCCGCGAGGCGCTCGTGAACATCCGCGCGGAAGCGGGTGGCGTCGACGCCGCCGACTTCGCCGAGAAGCTGCAGCGGATGTACCTGCGCTGGGCGGAGCAGAAGGGCTACAAGACCGAGGTCTACGAGACGTCGTACGCGGAAGAGGCCGGCATCAAGTCGACCACCTTCGCCGTGCAGGTGCCGTACGCCTACGGGACGCTCTCCGTCGAGCAGGGCACCCACCGGCTGGTGCGGATCTCGCCGTACGACAACCAGGGCCGGCGGCAGACCTCCTTCGCGGGCGTGGAAGTCCTCCCCGTCGTCGAGACGACCGACCACATCGAGATCGACGAGTCCGAGCTGAGGGTGGACGTGTACCGGTCCTCCGGGCCCGGCGGGCAGGGCGTCAACACCACCGACTCCGCGGTGCGCCTCACCCACATCCCCACTGGCATCGTCGTCTCCTGCCAGAACGAGCGGTCGCAGATCCAGAACAAGGCGACCGCGATGAACGTCCTCCAGGCCAAGCTCCTGGAGCGGCGCCGGCAGGAGGAGCAGGCCAGGATGGACGCCCTCAAGGGCGACGGCGGCAACTCCTGGGGCAACCAGATGCGTTCGTACGTCCTGCACCCGTACCAGATGGTCAAGGACCTGCGTACGGAGTACGAGGTCGGCAACCCCGAGGCCGTCTTCAATGGCGAGATCGACGGCTTCCTGGAGGCCGGAATTCGCTGGCGCAAGCAGCAGGAGAAGTAACTTTGTCGACTTGCCCATGGCGAGTCGGCCCGATTCGAGAACTGCCGCCCCCGGGGCGGCAGTTCTCGTATTTCCGGGCCACGCCGGGGCTGTGTCTGGGTTTTACATCACACTCACAGGCTTCAACTCCCCGCATTCGGCGCGCAACTGGACATCGCGCCCGCAACGGCCTTGACGTTGCTTTGAAAAATGGGAAGGGTGAAGCGTGGCATGCGTATCTCTGGGGCGCATGAGAACCGGGGGGCTCGCGTATCCGTAGCTACCTCCGTAGAGCACAGCCCCAGCGCCGCCAACCTGACATTCAGCTACTGGGGGTAGCAACCAGATGACCAAGAAGACACGGATCCGGGTCGCGCGGATAGCCGCCTGCGCCGTGATCGCCGCCGGTGCCTCGCTGACCGCCGCCGGCGCGGCCTCCGCCCTCTCCATCGGCGTCGAGGCCAACGAGGACGGTCTGACCGCCACCGTCAACACGGCCGACGACCCGACCGACGACCCCACGGGGATCCCGACCGGCCCGGCCACCAGCGAGCCGCCCACGAGCGAGCCGCCGACCAGCGAGCCGCCGACCAGCGAGCCGCCGTCCGAGTCCTCGGAGCCCTCGGACGAGCCCACCCAGCCGACCGACGAGCCCACCGAGCCGACGGACGAGCCGACCAGCGACAACCCGACCGACGGCAGCGGCACGGGCACCGGTGGCGGCAACAACACCGGCACCGACGGCAACTCCGGCACCTCCGCGCAGGAGGAGGGCTCCTCCGCCCTCACCGACACCGGTTCGGACTCCACGAACACCCAGGCCCAGGGCGGCGGCGACCAGCTCGCCGAGACCGGTGCCGCGCAGACCGGCTTCCTGATCGTCGGTGCCGCCACGATGATCGCCGGCGGCATCGGCTTCCGTATCCTGCCGCGCCTCATGGGCGGCCGCGGCGGCGCCGCCGCCTGACGGCAGCCGTTCGCTCACGGAGCGTAGGCGTTCACGTGCGGCGAAGGGCCCGGAGCAGCAGCTCCGGGCCCTTCGGTCGCTTTTCGCGCGGTGCGTTTGTCTGTGACGTTCGCTACGCGGTCTGATGCGCCAGCAGCGCCACGGCGGCGATCAGTACCGCCAGCAGCCCGATCAGCGCCATCGGGTTCAGCCCACCCAGGAAGTTCTCCTGCTGCAGACGCTCGCGGTTGGCGCGGCACACGGGGCACCGGCCTTCGCTCACGGGCGCCGCGCAGTTCGCGCACACCAACCGGTCGTACGTCATGCGCTCGCCCTCCTTGCACCGGCCATTACCTACACAACGCTCAGCGGAACGAGAACGTTCCCCCTCCACTGTGCCAGGTTCCCCCGGAAAGAGCGCGGCCGTCCGTAGACCTCGCCCCGGCGTTCCGGAAAGACTCCCCCGGAACAAAACCGCACAAGCCTCACCCAACCGTGACCGGCGCCTGCGCTTCCTCACCCGACTCGCGTATGGTCACGCTCATCTACCCCCGGCGACCCGTGGTGCATCCGTGATCCGATTCGACAATGTCTCCAAGGTCTACCCCAAGCAGACCCACCCCGCACTCAGGGATGTGTCCCTGGAAGTGGAGAAGGGCGAGTTCGTCTTCCTCGTGGGTTCCTCCGGCTCCGGAAAGTCCACCTTCCTGCGGCTGATCCTCCGCGAGGAGCGGTGCAGTCACGGCCAGGTGCACGTCCTGGGCAAGGACCTCGCCCGTCTCTCCAACTGGAAGGTGCCGCAGATGCGCCGCCAGCTCGGGACGGTCTTCCAGGACTTCCGCCTGCTGCCCAACAAGACGGTCGCCGAGAACGTGGCCTTCGCCCAGGAGGTCATCGGCAAGTCCAAGGGCGAGATCCGCAAGTCGGTGCCGCAGGTGCTCGACCTCGTCGGGCTCGGCGGCAAGGAGGACCGCAGGCCGGGCGAACTCTCCGGTGGTGAGCAGCAGCGGGTGGCCATCGCGCGGGCCTTCGTCAACCGGCCCAAACTGCTGATCGCCGACGAGCCGACCGGCAACCTCGACCCGCAGACCTCCGTCGGCATCATGAAGCTGCTCGACCGGATCAACCGGACGGGCACCACCGTGGTGATGGCGACACACGACCAGAACATCGTGGACCAGATGCGCAAGCGCGTCATCGAGCTGGAGAAGGGCCGACTCGTCCGCGACCAGACCCGCGGCGTCTACGGCTACCAGCACTGAAACCGATGCACACGTTCCCGACGCTTCACGCGCTCCACGACGGAAAGGCATAACCCGACGCCATGCGCGCCCAGTTCGTACTGTCGGAGATCGGAGTCGGTCTCCGCCGCAATCTGACGATGACCTTCGCGGTCGTCGTCTCGGTCGCCCTGTCCCTGGCGCTCTTCGGTGGCTCGCTCCTCATGAGCGACCAGGTCACCACTATGAAGGGCTACTGGTACGACAAGGTCAACGTCTCGATCTTCCTCTGCAACAAGAGCGATGCCGAGTCCGACCCCCACTGTGCCAAGGGCGCGGTCACCGACGACCAGAAGAAGCAGATCCAGGCCGACCTCAGCAAGATGTCGGTGGTCGAGAAGGTCACCTACGAGTCGCAGGACGACGCGTACAAGCACTACAAGGAGCAGTTCGGCGACTCCCCGCTCGCCGACTCCCTCACGCCGGACCAGATGCAGGAGTCCTACCGGATCAAGCTGAAGGACCCGCAGAAGTACCAGGTGGTCGCGACGGCCTTCGACGGCCGTGACGGCGTCCAGTCCGTCCAGGACCAGAAGGGCATCCTGGACAACCTCTTCGGGCTGCTGAACGGCATGAACTGGGCGGCCCGCGCGGTCATGGCGATGATGCTGGTGGTCGCCCTGATGCTGATCGTCAACACGGTGCGCGTCTCCGCGTTCAGCCGTCGGCGCGAGACCGGCATCATGCGCCTGGTCGGCGCCTCCGGCTTCTACATCCAGGCCCCGTTCATCGCGGAGGCCGCGGTCGCCGGCCTGATCGGCGGCACGGTCGCCTGCGGATTCCTGGTGATCGCCCGCTACTTCATCATCGACCACGGCCTGGCCCTCTCCCAGAAGCTGAACCTGATCAACTTCATCGGCTGGGACGCGGTGCTGACCAAGCTCCCGCTCATCCTCGCAACAAGTCTCCTGATGCCCGCCCTTGCTGCGTTCTTCGCGCTGCGCAAGTACCTGAAGGTCTGACCGCTCCCCTCCTTGGGGGGAGGGGATTCCCGGCTCAGGCCGCCTCCTCCGAACAGCTGGGCGCAGTCGAGTCGCCGCAACTCTCACGAGTGAATGCTTGATCGTCCGGTGGACGCCGTATCCCCCGTGGGGCGGCGCCGCGTGACGGATGCCACGAGGACCGTGCGGACAACCTCCCGTACGGTCCTTCGGGTTGTCCTAGACTCACCGGCATGTCAGGCCGAGAGCTGTTCTGTCAGCCCCGCCGGGTTCGCCGGGGGGCGGCTCTGACGTTGGTGTTCGCAGGGTTGTTGGTGACCGGGGCGGCCACCGGGGCGTTTCCCGATCCGGGGCTGGCCGACCGGAAGACGTCGGGCGGAGCCGCTCGTTCGGCCGCCGGGCACGACGAAGTCGCCAGGGCGGCCGCCGAGGCGATGGCCGACGGCAAGTCGCCCATGGAGGCGGCCGAACGGGCCGTGAGCCGCAGCGGGGACCGGTGGGCCGCGGTCTACTCCGAGGGCGAGTACCAGGAGTTCGAGGAAGCGCTCGACGGCCAGTACACCGGTGTCGGGCTGTGGGCCCGGCGGGAGCGGGACGGCCGGATCGAGGTGACCAAGGTGCAGGCCGGGTCGCCGGCGGCCACCGCCGGCATCAGGAAGGGCGACCGGCTGCGCAGTGTCGACGGGGCGGACGTCGACGGGCGGCCCGTCACCGACGTCGTCTCGTTACTGCGCGGTGACGCCACCGACGCCCGCGCCGGCACGACTGTCACCCTCGGCCTCGAACGCGGCACGCACGCGTGGACCGAGACCCTGCGCCGCGCGCTGCTGTCCACCGACTCGGTGACCGTCCGCAAGCTGTCCACCGGTATCACCGTCATCAAGATCTCCGCCTTCACCAGGGGCTCCGGGGAACTCGTCCGCGACGCCGTACGGCAGGCCCCCGCCGACGGCGGGATCGTCCTCGACCTGCGGGGCAACTCCGGCGGCCTGGTCAGCGAGGCCGTCACCGCCGCCTCCGCCTTCCTCGACGGCGGCCTGGTCGCCACCTACGACGTCGACGGCGCCCAGCGCGCCCTGCACGCCGACGCCGGCGGCGACACCGCGAGACCCCTGGTCGCGCTCGTCGACGGCGGCACGATGAGCGCGGCCGAGATGCTCACCGGCGCCCTCCAGGACCGCGGCCGGGCGGTCGTCCTCGGCTCCCGCACCTTCGGCAAGGGCTCCATCCAGATGCCCACCCGGCTCCCCGACGGCTCGGTCGCCGAGCTCACCGTCGGCCACTACCGCACCCCCTCGGGCCACACGGTCGACGGCCGGGGCATCACCCCCGACCTGGAGGTGGGCTCCGGGGCGCTGGAGCGGGCGGAGACGGTCCTCAGCGGTCTGGGCGACCCGTCGTAGCCCGCCGTGGGTGCCCCTGCGGGACCCGCAGCTAATCCACTTCCCTCGCACCCCCTCCGTAGTGCGAAAATGGAGGGCACTATGGCCAAGGGAATGTACGTACCGAAAGAGTCCCAGCAGAAGCAGCAGGGGACGGCCGCCAAAGCCAGGGACGGCGAGAAGGGCGGCAAGCGCAAGATCGTCGCGCAGAACAAGAAGGCGCGGCACGACTACGCGATCATCGACACCTACGAGGCCGGCATCGTGCTGTCCGGCACCGAGGTGAAGTCGCTCCGCCAGGGCCGCACCTCGCTGACCGACGGCTTCGTGCAGATCGACGGGAACGAGGCGTGGCTGCACAACGCCCACATCCCCGAGTACAGCCAGGGCACCTGGACCAACCACTCGGTGCGCCGCAAGCGCAAGCTGCTGCTGCACCGGGAGGAGATCGACAAGCTGGAGGCCAAGTCCCAGGAGACGGGCCACACGATCGTGCCGCTCGCCATCTACTTCAAGGACGGCCGCGCCAAGGCGGAGATCGCGCTCGCCCGCGGCAAGAAGGAGTACGACAAGCGGCAGACCCTGCGCGAGCAGCAGGACCGGCGGGAGTCGGACCGGGCGATCGCGGCGGCGAAGCGGAAGCAGCGCGGCCAGTAGGGCGAAGCCGCCGGGAATACGGTGGCATCGACGTGCGTTGGTCACGTACGATGGCACCAACACCAGGGGAAGCCCGGGTGTGCGCATTGAAAAATCAACATGGGGATGATCGGTTTCGACAGCGGATGTTGAAACAGGGGAAGCGTGTCGAGGAAGCGGCAATGATCTCGTTAACCATATGTCGCAACCAATAATCGCCAATTCCAAGAGCGATTCCCGCGCCTTCGCCCTCGCTGCCTAATAAGCAGTGAGTGAAGGCCCTTAACGGGTGTCAGCCCGGGGGTGTTCCCGACCCGGACCCTGGCATAATCTAGGGGACTAAACCATCGAGCCCGGTCACGGGGTTCGATGGGAAATCAAACAGTGACTGGGCCCGTCGGCGACTTGTTCGCGTGATCGCCGGGGCCGAGAAAATCACAGCGAACTGCACACGGAGAAGCCCTGCTTTTGCACCGTTGGACGCGGGTTCGATTCCCGCCATCTCCACGATCAGGAGGTCCCCGGACCTCCACATCCCATGTGGGCGAAGGCCCCGACGCTTCCGAGCGGCGGGGCCTTCGTCATGCCGCCGGCGGAGTACGCGAGGCCGCCGGTCCCCGAGGCCGTCGGCGCCGACAGGACCGTGGCCGGCGACGGACACGTGATCGGAGTGAACCCCGGATGACCCACCAAGAACCGCGGGACCTGCTCGTGCAGGCCCGCGGCGAGCCGTCTCCGCTGTACGTGCCGCAGGACTCCGGGACTCACGAGGATCCCGCCGCCTTCACCCGCAACGTCCCGCTGGACGACGGCCGGCTGGCCCTTCCGGCAGAGCTGGCGGACGCGCTGAGCTCCTGGTCGCTGTCGCGCCCGCCGGAGGGCTTCACCTCCCGCCCGGAGCTGCGCAGGCACGTCGCGCGGGGTCTGGTGAACGCCCGGCGACTGGCCGTGCGGCTCGGGCCGTCGTGGCCGTTGCGCTTCTGGGACGAGCGCCACCGGACGGCGAAGTGGGTGTGCTGGAGCTGCGACCGCCTGCACTGGGAACGCGACAGCCACGGCGCACCCGCGTACCCGGTCGACCTCACGGTCGAGGGCGAGTTCCGGTTCGGCCCGCTGCGCGCCGAGGGATTCGGGGACTTCTTCCCCGACGATCCCGCCGCCGGGCTGGACCTGTCCGAAGAACTCGTAGCCGACCTGTACGCGTGGGCGGAGGCCATCGACACCACGCTGAACCTGGACCTGCGGGACCGGGAGGAAGGCAGGTACGACGACGCGTGGCAGCGGCTGTTCCACGACGGGAAGGAGCTGGCCGGACGCGTCGCCCACGAGGTCGGCCCCGCTCGGAGGGTGACCTACCGGGGCCTGGCCCACGGCGGCCTGTCCATGATGACGGCCCTCACCTGGCAGGGCGAAAGGAAGTTGTAGGCGATAGGGGGGCACGCACCCGGGTGCGGGCCTTACCTTGTCCCAGCACCGGTACGAGTCCGTGGTCCGGTGGCGTTCCCACTGCCCTCGCTGGCCGACTTCGTGAAGGACCCGTCCGCCCATGTTCCTGCTCCGTTTTCTCCCTCCGCTGCCCCGCGAGATATCCCTCGGCCTCGTCGGGCTCGTCTTCGGGCTGTTCCTGACCGTGCACGGTGTCCAGCAGGCCTACGCCGAGGCGACCGGCGTCCCCGGCACGGTCACCGTCTCCGACTGCACGCCCGCGACCGGCGGTTTGAGCGACCTGTGGCAGGACGGCTGGGCCTGCGAGGGCTCGTTCGCGGCCACCGACCACACCGTCGGCGTCAGCGCCGTCACCGTCGACGGGGTGGTCGACTCCCGTCCCGCCGACGGGACCCTGCCCGCCCTCGTCGACGGCCCCGGCGACCACACCGCCACCCGTGACGGCTCCGGCAGTTGGAAGATCCCGACCCTCACCGGCGTCGTCATCCTCGGCTTCACCGCGTGGCGGATACGTACCGTCAGGAACCTGCTGCGCGGACGCAGGCGCCGGGCCGTGCCGACCGCGGAGCCGTCGCTCTGACCGGGAAGGGGAGGCGGCGGCCATGACGGGACGTCAGGAACCGTATTACGTGGACTACTACGGGGACTTCGGGCTCAGCGGGCTGACCGAGGCGTTCGCCCTCTCGGCCACCCCGCGGGACACCGGCACGGCACTCGATCTCGTCACCGCGAAGCTCGATGCCTACGACCTCGACCGCCCGGTGTACACCGTCGACCACCTCAGCGCGGAACAGCGCAGCAGCTTCGGCTACGACACCAGCCACGACGAGTGGGGGTACGCCGACGATCTGCGCGAGGACGTGCGCGCTCTCGTCGCCTCACCGCTGACGGACGAAACGATCCGGACGGTGTGGCGAGCCGCCGCCGGAGGCCGGTGGGATCCGGCGGCGCACGGCATGAGCGCACGTGACTGGCTGCGGCGCGTCGACGAGACCTGCGCCGCCCGTCCGCCCCGGCAGGTCCCCGGGCGGCGCCCGGCGCCGTCCCCGATCTGGGACGCCCGGCCGCCGAAGCCCGACGAGGTGCGTGACGACGTCGTCGCGGAGATACGGTTCTGCCGCGAGCGGACGGCGGCTGCCCCGCCTTCCGCCGACACCATCGCGGCCCTCGAAGAGGTGGCCGCCCACGCCAGTCCCGAACTCGCGTTCCGGCTCCTCCTGCGGACCTTGAAGGTCCACTCCGTTCGGATCGACAAGGCGTGGTACGACCGGTTCCAGGCGCTCGCCGAGAGGTTCGAGCACCACTCCGCGCTCGTCGAGTCCGGTCTCGACATCGCGTGGCCGCCGATCGACACCGCCCGCCGCGACACCGTCTGGGACTTCGGGCTCTCCCACCTCGCGGGCAAGGCACACCAGGACTGGTCCGGAAGCCGGGAGGAGATCCGCGACGCGGCGGACGGCGACGACGTCGGGCAGACCCCGGGCTCCGCGGCCGCCGTCCTCCTGGAGGACACACTCCGCCTGCTGCGGTCCGCGCTGTCCGACGCCGCGGTCTGCGCGCTGTGGGTCGGAGCCTCGGGCACACCGGGGCGCGTCGAAGGCCGTGACTGGCTGCGGCTGATCGCGGACGTGTGCCGGGAGCGGCTGGCGGAGGCCGCCCCCGCGTACACACCCGTGGTGGCGCCCGCCCGTACGGAACTCGCCGGCACGGTGCTGCGGGAAGTACGGGAGACGGCGGCCGTCGTGGTGGACGAGGTCGCCAGTCCGCACTGGCGCCCCGTTCCCGCCGCGGACGTCATGGCCGCCCTGGAACACGTGGTCACCCGGATCGATCCCGATCTCGGCTTCCGACTGTTCCTCCGCGTCCTGAGCACGCTGGCCGTACCGCTCACCCGGGAGCAGTACGGCCGCTACGAGGCGATCGGCGAGCGCATCGGGTACGGCGAGTACCACGTCTCCGACGTGCAGTACCTGATCGACGCCGACTGATCGCTCCCGACCGCCTGCTTCACCGTGGCCGTCGGTGAACTCAGGTCCAGATGAAGAAGACCAGCAGGACGCCCAGGGTGGGCCGGCTCACCGGGACGACGATCCGGACCAGGATCTGCCACGTGTTCGCGCCGTCGATCCGGGCCGCCTCGACGATCTCGCCATGTTCACCGTTCGGCCGGCCGTGTTGACCACAAGGGCTGTGACGGCCGCCGCGGCCGGTGCGGCGAAGGCGGCCGTCGGCGAGACGTGTTCCGCCGCCCAGCCGCCCAGTGCGGAGCCTGCCGCGATGCCGGTCAGCAGGGCGGTCACGACCAGGCTCATCCCCTCGTTGAGACGCTCCTCGGGAGTGCGGTCCTGGACCAGGGTCATCGCGGTCACCATGGTCGGCGCGGTCGCCATGCCGGCCACGAGCAGGGCGGCCGCCAGCGCCCACAGGCTGTCGGCGGTGCGGGCCGCGAGGAGGGGGAGGAGCATCAGGGCCGCCATCGACAACAGGCAGACCGGCAGCCGCCGTTCGGCCGGTCCGGTCGGCCGGATCGCCCCGTACACCAGTCCCGCCGCGCAGGAGCCGGCCGCCTGGAGGGCGAGGACGGCACCGGCCGCCGCACGGTGGCCCTGGGCGTCGGCGTAGGCGATCGTGACCACCTCCATCGAGCCGAACACCGCGCCGGTCGCGACGAAGCAGGCGAGGAGGGAAGGGATGGGCAGGGGGCCCTTTCCGGTGCGGGTGGGCCGGGGCGGCGGCTCGGTGGACCGCTGGGCGGTGAACAGCAGCATGCCGGACAGCAGCAGGACCGCGCCGACCAGCGTGCCGGCCTCCGGGAAGAACGTGCCGGTCAGGAAGGAAGCCAGCACCGGGCCGAGCATGAAACACAGTTCGTCCGCGGCCTGTTCGAAGGAGTTCGCAGTGTGCAGGGCATCCGGGTCCGCGCGCAGCAGATGGGCCCAGCGGGCCCGGGACATGCCGCCGAGGTTGGGCGTGGTGGCGGTGGCCGCGTAGGCGGCGAACAGGGTCCAGTCCGGGGCGCCGAAGCGGACGCAGAGCAGCAGGGCGAGGCTGCCGAGCACCGCGGTGACGGTGGTGGGTACGGCGACCCGCGCCTGGCCGTACCGGTCGACCAGCCGTGCCACCCATGGCCCGGCCACCCCGGTCGCCGCGAGGCCGGTCGCGGTGACGGCACCGGCGAGGGCGTACGAACCACGGGCACCGGCGATCATGACGACCGCGCTGACACTGAACATGCCCATGGGCAGCCGGGCCAGCAGGTTCCCGGCGGTGAAGGCGCGGGCGCCCGGGAGGGCGAAGAGCCGGCGGTAGGGGCCGGGTGGGCGGCGGGGACGGTGGGAGAGGGCGGTGGTGCGGGAGCCGGAGCGGCCGCGAGTGCGGTGGTGGGTGCGGGGGCCGAAGTCGACGGCGACGAGGGCGTCGGCGGTGACGGTGTAGAGGGGGTGCGGAGGGTCCTGCGGGTGCGGCCTCGGAGGGGCCTGTGGGCGGGGCTTCGGGGCGGTCGGCTCGGTCGGATGCGGCATGTCCATCACCGTCGCCCAGGGCCGATCAAGGGGTCCAACACCTGCTCGGTGCCGATTCACGCACCCGTGTTGTAAGTTCGCGTGATGTCAGCGCCCGCCCACATCGATCCCCGGTTGCTGCGTGTCTTCGTGACCGTCGCCGAGGAGTTGCACTTCACTCGCGCCGCCACCCGGCTGTACGTCGCCCAGCAGGCCCTGAGCCGTGATGTACGGCGGCTGGAGCGGGAGCTGGGCGCCGAGCTGTTCCTCCGGACCACCCGGCAGGTCGCCCTGACCGCCGACGGTGCCCGGCTGCTGCCGTACGCCCGCCGGGTGCTGGCCGCCCAGGACGCGCTGCTCGCCGCGTTCGGGCAGGCCCGGCCGCTGCTGGTGGACCTCAACTCCCCGGGTCTGGAGACCGGCCGCCGGGTGCTGCACCGCGCCCGTGAACTCGCCCCCGACGGGGAGCTGATGGCCCGCTACGAGAGCGGGCTCACCGGAGCGGCGGCCGAACTCCTCGCCGGGCGGCTCGACGCGTCCTTCGGACGGTTCGCGGGACTGGATCCGGCGCTGCGCTCCGGGCTCGAACAACAGCCCGTACGGCTCGAACGAATGGCCGTAATCATTCCCTCGGATCACCGGCTGGCGGGACTGGCGGAGGTGCCGTTGGCCGCGCTGGCGGGCGAGACGGTGTACGCCGGCGCGGGGAACGAGCGCACGCTGGAATGGACTGACCTGGCGTTCTCTCTCTTCGAGGGGCGGGGTATCGCGGTCGCGCCGCCCCTGCCGCTGGCCGTCGGAGAGGAGGAGTTCGAGCGCATCATGGCCAAGAACCGGAATCCGATCCTCGGGGTAGTGGGATTTCCGGCCATACCTGGGACGGTCTCGCGGCCCCTGGTAGACCCCGTCCCCTTGTCGCCCGTGTCGCTCGTGTGGCGAAAGGGGCTGGTCCATCCGGGAGTGGACGCGCTGCGGCGGGCGGCCGCCGAGATCGGGCGGGCGGAGGGCTGGCTTCGGTGGCCGTCCGATGGATGGATTCCGGCCAGTGATCAAGATGTGATGGACGACCACAAATGACACATCGGGAACGTGGCCTCCCCTCGTGCGCTAGCTTCATGGCCCCGAGCGCGGAGAGCTAGAAGGGGGCGTTCGGAACCGGGTGGGGGCCCGGATCCGATGACGTGTGCTCGGGTTCGTCAGCGCGCCCGGAACACTCCCGTGGGGGGATGCGTGCGCGTGAAAAATTGGCGAGAAGAAACCCAACCGGAATTGCCCCAGGCGGCCCTGGATGCCCGGGATGTGCCACTGGCGGGCGGAGACGCACCGGAGGAGGCCGCCCGGGGAGCCGACGGCGCCGGGGTGACCGGGACGTCCGGGGTGCCCGGTACGACCGCGGCGACCGGGACGACCGAGGCGACCGGGATGACCGAGGTGCTGCGGGTCGGTGCGCTACGGGATCCGTGGGGCGTGATCCCGGGCGGCGGGGCTCGCGCGGTCCCGGCCGGCGCGGAGGGGCCGTTCGCTGCCGAGGACCCGGACTCCTTCCGGGGCCCGGGCTCCTTCCAGGGCCCGGGCTCCTTCCAGGGCCCGGACCGGGTGGCCGCCCCGGTCGACGTCGGTGCGGTACGGATACGGCCGACCGGTGCGGCGGAGCTCTCCGACGCTCCGGTCTTCGTCGACGAGTCGGGGCGCCGCAGTCGCCGGTTCCGCAGGATCGGGATGGCCGTCGGCCTCGCCTGCGCGGTCTACGCGGTCGTCATCGTCGTAACCCTGCTGTCCGGCAGTTCCGACGCGCCCTGGCTGCCGGTGCCCGGGCAGAACCACGACCGGCCGGCCGGCAAGGTCGACGACTCGCCGCAGCCCGCCCCGGGCGCCGGGTCCTCGGGGGACGGCGTCCCGGTGGCCGGTCCGGCCGTGAGCGGCGACGGCAGGACCCCGTCCGCCCGCGCCTCCTCCCGGGCGCCCGGGGCGGGGAAGAAGGGGGCCGGCCGGCCGAGCGCGTCGACGTCCGCGCAGCCGACGTCGTCCGCGGGGACGGCGGGCTCCTCGCCGAAGGCCGGGGCGTCGTCCGTGCCGCCCTCGCCGTCCGTCTCGGCGCCCACGTCGGCCACTCCGACCCCGCCCGCGTCGTCGGCGCCGCCCTCGCCCAGCGATTCGGCCGCGCCGACCGGCGGTCCGGTCGCGGAGGGCGCGGCCCCCCGGACCGGGACCGGCACCTCTCCCACCCCCGTCCTGTGATGGCGTCCCGCAGCCGTACCCGAACCGGCACCCGTACCCGCAGCAGTACCCGGACCGGCACCCGTACCCGTCGTCATGGAACCGCCCCCGCACCGCTCACCGAGGGCTCCCGGCGCCGCCGCCTGCCCATGCGCCTGACGCTGCCCGTGCTGGTGCTCGGCGCCGTGATGGCGATGCTGATGCTGCGCGGCTACGTCCACAGCGAGATCCTCGCCGACCACCGCGTCCGCCCCGAGGCCTCCTCCGAGAAGGTGCCGGAGAAGATCCTGGACGGCGGCCCGGTCATCGACACCCGGGGCGGCCGTACGACGTCACTGCGCATCCCCGACCACCACCTGGTCCTCACCTTCGACGACGGCCCCGACCCGACCTGGACCCCGAAGGTCCTGGACGTCCTGAAGAAGCACCACGCGCACGCCGTCTTCTTCGTCACCGGCACCATGACCTCCCGCTATCCGCAGCTGGTGCGGCGCATGGTGGCCGAGGGACACGAGGTCGGCGTGCACACCTTCAGCCACCCCGATCTGTCGTACCAGTCGAAGAAGCGCATCGACTGGGAGCTGTCCCAGACCCAGCTGGCGATCACCGGCGCGGCCGGCATCCGGACGTCCCTGTTCCGGCCGCCGTACTCCTCCTTCGCCGACGCCATGGACAACCGTTCCTGGCCGGTGACCCGGTACATCGGCAGCCGCGGCTACATCACGGTCGTCAACAACACGGACAGCGAGGACTGGCGCAAGCCGGGCGTCGCCGCCATCGTCCGCAACGCGACCCCGCACGACGGCAAGGGCGCGATCGTCCTCATGCACGACTCGGGCGGCGACCGCCACCAGACCGTCCAGGCACTGGACCGCTTCATTCCGCTGCTCCAGCACCGCGGCTACACCCTCGGCAACCTCACCGAGGCCCTGAACGCGCCGAGCGCCCACACCCCGGTCACCGGCGCCGACCTCTGGCAGGGCAGGGCGTGGATCTCCCTGGTCCAGGCGGCGGACGGCGTCACGAACGTGCTGGTGGCCGGCCTCGCGGTGGTCGGTGTGGCGGTGCTGGCCCGGTTCGCCCTGATGCTCTGGCTCTCCTTCGTACACACCCGCAGGGTCCGCCGCAGGGGATTCACGTGGGGCCGGCCGGTCACGGATCCGGTCTCCGTCCTGGTCCCCGCGTACAACGAGGCCAAGTGCATCGAGAACACGGTCCGTTCACTGACCGCGAGCGAGCACCCGATCGAGATCCTCGTCGTCGACGACGGTTCGACGGACGGCACGGCGGAGATCGTGACGGACCTGGACCTGCCCGGCGTCCGGGTGATCCGCCAGGTGAACGCGGGCAAGCCCGCCGCCCTCAACAGGGGCCTGGTCAACGCCCGCCACGACATCGTCGTGATGATGGACGGCGACACGGTCTTCGAACCGGCCACGGTACGGGAGCTGGTCCAGCCCTTCGGCGATCCGCGGGTCGGCGCCGTCGCCGGCAACGCGAAGGTCGGCAACCGGGACTCGCTGATCGGCGCCTGGCAGCACATCGAGTACGTGATGGGCTTCAACCTGGACCGCCGGATGTACGACGTACTGCGCTGCATGCCGACGATCCCGGGCGCGGTGGGCGCGTTCCGCCGTACCGCCCTGGAACGGGTCGGCGGCATGAGCGACGACACCCTCGCCGAGGACACCGACATCACGATGGCCATCCACCGGGACGGCTGGCGGGTGGTGTACGCCGAACGGGCACGGGCCTGGACCGAGGCCCCGGAGTCCGTCTCCCAGCTCTGGTCCCAGCGCTACCGCTGGTCGTACGGCACCATGCAGGCGATCTGGAAACACCGCGGGGCGCTCCTGGACCGTGGACCGTCGGGCCGCTTCGGCCGCGTCGGCCTCCCCCTGGTCTCGCTCTTCATGGTGGTGGCCCCCCTCCTGGCCCCCCTGATCGACGCGTTCCTCCTCTACGGCATCGTCTTCGGACCGACGCAGCGGACGATCGGCGCATGGCTGGGCGTACTGGCCGTGCAGGCGGTCTGCGCGGCCTACGCCTTTCGCCTGGACCGCGAACGCATGACCCATCTCGTCTCGCTCCCTCTCCAGCAGATCCTCTACCGCCAGCTGATGTACGTCGTGCTGCTCCAGTCCTGGATCACGGCCCTCACCGGCGGCCGGCTGCGCTGGCAGAAGCTGCGGCGCACGGGGGTGGTGGAGGCGCCGGGCGGCGGCGCCGACCAGGCGAAGGCGAAGGGGAGGCAGGCGGCATGACACAGGCAGAAGCGGCCCCCGTCCGAACGGGGAAGCCCGGAACCGGCGGCCGGGACCGCTACCTGGACCTGCTCCGCTCGCTGGCCCTGCTCCGCGTGGTGGTCTACCACCTGTTCGGCTGGCCCTGGCTGACCATCCTCTTCCCCTCCATGGGCGTGATGTTCGCGCTGGCCGGCTCGCTGATGGCACGCAGCCTGGGCCGCCCGGCGGCGAACGTGATCCGGGGCAGGCTCCGCCGACTCCTGCCGCCACTCTGGCTGTTCAGCGCGGTCCTGCTGACCATGATGCTGACGGCCGGCTGGCACCCGCTGAACGACCCCGACGTGGGCAGCGGTTGGGCCGGCTGGGGCAGGCTGATCGACTACTTCCTGCCGATCGGCGCCCCGCCGTACCCCGAACACCTGGGCTCAGCCTCGGGGTTGCTGGACGACACCTGGGCGGAACAGGCGGCGGGCCCGCTGTGGTACCTGCGCGCCTACCTCTGGTTCGTGCTCCTGTCCCCGCTCCTGCTGCGGGCGTTCCGCAGGGCGCCGCTGCCGACGGTGCTGGCGCCGCTGGCGCTGACGGCGGTGGTGGGCACGGGAGTGGTGTCCGTCCCCGGCGAAACCGGCGACGCGGTGACCGACTTCGCGGTGTACGGCGGCTGCTGGATCCTGGGCTTCGCCCACCACGAGGGCGCGCTGGCGCGGGTCCCGCGATACGCGGCGGTCTCGCTGTCCTGCCTGGTGATGGCGGTGGGCCTGTGGTGGGCGTCGGGCCACCCGGGCCCCGAGGGCTGGGACCTGAACGACATCCCGTTGGCGCAGGCCTGCTGGTCGTTCGGGGCCGTGGTGCTGTTGTTGCAGTACTCCCCGTCATGGCGGGAGCTGCCGGGCCGCCTGCGCCGCTGGGACAGACCGATCACCCTTGCCAACAACCGGGCGGTGACCATCTACCTCTGGCACAACGTGCTGATCATGGCAACGTTCCCGATCATCGACGAGGCGTACAACCTGCCCTTCATGGCCTCCGACCGGGCGGCGTCCCTGCTGGACTCGACGTACGGCTTCTGGACGTTCGTGCTGGTGTGGCCCCTGATCGCGGCGGCGGTGCTGGCCTTCGGGTGGGTGGAGGACGTGGCGGCGGCCCGGAGACCGCGGTGGTGGCCGGACGGGGGACGGCGGGGAAGACCTCGCCGTCGATCGTGAAGGGCGGTCAGGTCCCGAGCGTCCAGTAGGGCGAGTCCGTCGGAGGCGCGGGGCGGACGCGCAGGGCGGACATGTCGAAGCCCTCGTCGTCGTCCTCGTCACCGGTCGGCAGGCGTCCGGACTCGTTCGGGTAGTAGTACAGGCCGTACGACCAGTACTCCGGGAACTCGTGGCACATGAGATCGGGGTACGCAGAGATCTCCGAGTCGTGATACCGCTCGTTGATCCTGGCCACCGCTTCCGCCCGAGAAATACCGAACCGCGAGATCATCTCGTTCGCGATGTCGCGGAAGTACTCGACCATTCCCTCGTCGAGATCCATCAAGAATTCCGTTGTCATGGTGTCGGAGGTCCTACTCGTCGGAAAACGGAGCCAGTGAAGAGCTCGGCGGCCCTGTCACCGAAGATCGCGATCTGGTGCCCGTTCAGCACGGGGGGCTTCCCTTCCCTCAGGAATCCCTTGAGGTTACGCAGCATCGGCCCCTCAACCAGCTCGTAGTTGTGCATGGCGCCACCGTTGCGGTTATGCCGGATGAACTCGGCCACGTCGTCCCCCGGCCCGCTGAAGATCTTGCTCCGCAACCCCTCCAGCTGGGCCTTGGGTACCTTGAAGTGGATGACGGCCGGCACCCCGCCCCTGTCGTTCGCCAGCTTCTTCGCCCAGTCCAGGGCCTGCCGGGCATCGTTCGTGACGTAGAAGCCGCCCCTCCCGAAGTCCATCTTGCGGGCCGAGGCCGTCATGTCGATCCCGTTCGCCATGATGCTGTCCGCGTGCTGGCCGAGCGTCCCATGGTAGAGATCGACGAGACACGGAGCCTTGAGCCCCAGCGGGTCCTTCCACTGGAGCGGGTTCTTCACATAGGCGTGAGGGTTTGGGGCAGGGGTCCGCCCCAGCGGGTCAGGGCTGAGGTAACGGGCGGTGCCGGGCTCGTAGTAGCGGTGGTAGTTGTAGTGGAGCCCCGTCTCCGCGTCGACGTACTGCCCGGGAAAGCGCAGCGGGCAGTCGACCTGCGGGGCTGCCGTCGAGACGACGGGGACCCCCCAGAGCGTGGACGACTGCGTCCATACGACACCGCCCTCGGTGTCCACCATTTCCGTCGGGGTGCCCAGAAGATCCGTGACGATAACGTAGAAGCGCTCGTCGATCTCCTCCTGGGACGTCCCGGGGCCGAGCGGACGGGCCTCACGCACGCGCTGCCCCACCGGCGCCGGGCCACCGGCCCAGTCCCAGACCGTACTGACGGTCCCGGCGGCCTGCTCGGCGAGATCGTCCTCGTCCCAGTAGAACCGCGTCTCGTCGAGGACGGTCCCATCGGCGGCGAGCATCTGTTTCGCCACCCGCCTGCCGACGGGGTCGTAGACGTAGTGCCAGCGACGGCCGTCCGGTGTCAGTACGTCCGTGAGCTGGTCTACGGCGTTCCACGCGTAGTGCCACTCGCGCCTGCCGCCGGAGATGAGCCCGGTGACTCTGCGGACGACCCGGCCCTGATCGTCGTGGTGATAGCGGGTTCGGCCGGCACGCTCGATGAGGGTGCCCGAGTAGCTGCGATCGCCGGGCCCCGTCTCCTCGTCCCGGACGGCTGCCGATGTGGTGAAGGCGGTGAGGTTGCCGACCGCGTCGTATCGGTAGGTCTCCTCCCGGCCGACGCCGGCGTGCACCGCTGTCACCCTTCCGGAGCGGTCGAAGGTGAAGGTCCGCGGGCCATGGCGGGAGTCGTGGATCTCGGTGAGCGCGCCGTCGGCACGGTGCTGGAAGATCCGCTGCCGGGTGTCACCGGCTGCGGTCAGTATTCGCTGGGTGGTACGCAGCCCCTCGCTGTCCCAGTCCTGTGTCAAGCGGGCGGCCTCCCCCATCACCCGCTCGATCTCACGCCCCGCGACGTCGTACCGGAAGGTGAGATCGTGTTCCCCGATCCGCTGGACGACCTCTCGCCTCCCGAGCTGGTAGGCCCATCGGGTGACCGCGCCGCTCGGCGTCCTGCGCAGTACCCGGCGGCCCGCGGCGTCGTACTCGGAGCGGACCTCCCGGCCGTTCCACGACTCGGTGAGCAGACGGCCCGCCGCGTCGAGTTCCCGGCGCAGCTCGACTTCGGTGTTCCTGGCCCCGACGAGTCTGCCGCGCAGGTCGTACTCGTACGTGGTGGTGGCGCCGTCGGCATCCATGGCGACGACGTTTCCGAGGACGTCGTGGCGCAGACGCGTGATCTCACCCGCCCCATTGGTCCGTTGGACGAGCCGCCCCGCCGCGTCGTAGCCGTAGGTGAGAGTACGGCCGTTGAAGTCCGTCTCGGCGACCAGCCGGCCGACCCCGTCGTACTCGTAACTCCAGCTCATTCCGGCGCCGTTGGTCACGCTGCGGAGTCTGAGCTCGCTGTCGTACGCGAAGCGTTCGACGCTCCCGTCCTCGTCCTCCCGCAAGGTGCAGAGATCGAAGTGGGTGTTCTCGTACCTGGTGTGCCTGCCGTTCGAGGAGCGGTACTCCAGGGGGTTGCCCTCGGCGTCGTACGTCCACTGCTCGGTGCTCCCATTGGGGAGGTGGCGCCACGCGAGCTGCCCTTCCAGGGTCCAGCCCACTCGCGTGACCGCGCCGAAGCCGTCGGTGAGTTCGGTGATACGGCCGAAGGCGTCCCGAACGAGTCTCTCGGTCGCCCCCAGGACGTCGGTGACGCCGACGACCAGGCCCGCGGCATCGTTGACGAGCGTCTGCTGGCGCTCGCCGAGTGCGTCGACGATGCCGGTGAGGCCGCCTCGTTCGTCGAAGGTGAAGGCCGTCGTGGCACCCAGGGGGTCGATGACCGCCACCCGGTTGCCCCACTCGTCGTAGACCGACTGCCACACGCTGCCGTCGGGTTGCGTCACCTTGGTGACGTGGCCGTAGTCGTCGTACTCCAACGACACCACGGCGCCGTCCGGGCGCACGGTCCGAGTCAGGTTTCCAGCAGCGTCGTAACCGTGGCGCGTGGTGTGACCGAGCGGATCGGTCTGTGCCACGAGCCGACCGAGATCGTCCCAGTCGCGCAGGGTGCTGTGCCCCAACGGATCGGTCTCGCGCAGGGGACGGTGGTTCTCGTCGAACACGTAGGTGATCGAGTGACCCAGGGAGTCCGTGGCCATCGTGGTGCGGGTGTCGGTGTCGTAGTTGTAGTGGTAGGCGAGTACGCCGTCGTCACCGCCCGTGCGGACGCAGCGGTCTTCGTCGTCGTATGCGTAGCGGTACCAGTCGCCTGTTCTGCTCTGCCAGCCCGTGACGCGCAGCCGCTCGTCGTAGCTGTAGCGCTGAGGTACGGAAGAGGAGTCGACGACGTCCGTGAGACGGCCGTCCGCGTCGTATCCGTATCTCAGGAGTGTGGGCTCGCCGGGCGCGCTGAGGAGAGCCAGGGCCGTCACCCGGCCGCCCGCCGTGCTGATGCTGACGCGGTACCCCCCGTGATGGATCAGTTCCGACGGGGAGCCGTCCTCGGCGTGGTGCAGGGTGAGTGTGTTGCCGTGGCGGTCCTGCACACCGACCAAGGGGAGTTCATTCGCCGGGCCGCCCGGTAGGCGGCGGAACCGCAGCGTCGTGTCCGTCTCCGGCTGCCGCAGTGCGAAGCCCGCGTCGGGCAAACCGCCCTGCGTGAGTGGCCAGTGGGGGCCGAGTATCGGACCCGTCGTTTCGCCCGGCTCCGGGATCGCGTAGTACAGGACAGTGCCATCGGACGCGACGAACCGGATGCCGTCATCGTCGAAGATCAGCCGTTGATCAAGCGTCGAGGTCCAATTCGGTCCGAACCAGCCGCCGGCCTGAACTCCGGTGCGGTGGCTGCGCTCCACGACGACCGGCAGGACACCGGGCAGGGACAGGTCCGCGATCGACATGACCATCTGCCCGGTGGCCATGTCAATGGGGTCGCCGCAGGTGAAGAGACTCTTCATCTCCCGGCCCAGACCCTTGAGCCTTGGCCCCATCCCCTTCAGGGCCAAGGCCATGCCTTTCAGACCGCCCTTGCCCAAGGTCTTCAATCCCTTGGCGAGTTTGCCGAGGCTGGTGATGCCCTTGCCGCCGGGTATGCAGTCCAGGGCCGCGAACGCCACATCCCATAGCGAGGCTTGGCCTTTGGAGTATTTGTAGAGCGTGTCGGCGAGCACGACGAGGGCGGCGACGAGCACGATCGCGCCGAGGATCGGGCCGCCGATGATCATCGCGATGATGCCGACGACCGCGACGACGACCTTGCAGACCGTGACGATGGTGTCCCAGTTGTCCTCGAACCAGTGGCCGAC
>NZ_JBVHQG010000019.1:0-110879 GCF_055567535.1 Streptomyces sp. NPDC026538 | reverse complement strand
CCAGGAGCCGTACAGGGCCCGCTCGCGCTCGACGAGCAGCGGCAACGGCTCGGAGCAGGTGACCAGTTCCCGCAGCGGATACCGGGTCAGGATCTCGTCGACCTCGGGGGCCAGCGCGTTCGCGAGACGGGTGTGCAGGGGGAGGGTGTCGTCGCCCAGGGCCCGGGCAGCCGCCACGACCCGTTCGCGCTCCGGTCCCGCGGGCATCCGGGCGGCCGCGCGCGCGTACAGTTCGGCGCCCTCCTCCAGGACGAGGCCGGTGTCGATGCCCGCCGGGATCTTCACCCGGGCGTGCCGCCGCCAGGTGGTGAGCGGGGCACTCCAGGCCTCGACGTGATACGTCCAACGGCCTGGTTTCCCGTCGACGGTGACCTCGGCGCCCCAGCGGTCGGTACCGCGCACCAGCTCCCGCATCGGGGTCCAGGGACCGGGCCGGCCCTCGGGGTCGCACAGCACCACATTGGCGCCGACGGCGTCATGACCCTCGCGGAAGACGGTCGCGGTGACCCGGAAGGTCTCGCCGGGGACCGCCTTCGCCGGACGCCCGCCGCCGTCCACGGCCGGTTGCACGTCACGCACCGGAACACGGCCGATGGCCTCTGTCGCCTTCATGGGTCTCACCTCCGCCGTGCGCGGAGCCGGGCCGGTGGCCCGGCTCCGCGGTCCGTAGTGCGCGGGCGGACGAGGTGTCCTCCCGCGGGGTCCGCCTGCGGATCACTGCCGCGCGGAACTCCGGTCCGAGGGCGGACCCCGCCGGACCTTCCCGCTCAGCTGGGGCCGCCCGCCCTGTTCCCGCAGATAGGTGACGAGGCTGGTGCGCAGATAGCGCTCGGCCGCCTCCACCGCCTCCCGGGCGCAGCGCTTGCCCATCAGCACACACAGCGTGTAGCCCGAGTCCTCGAAGGTGGACCGCACCTCGCGGTCCTGCGGCGAGGCGAGCATGACGCGCTCCCACGCCCGGTAGCGCCGCAGCTGCCGGGCCACCTCGGCCTTCGCGGGTAGCAGCATGGCCGTGTCTTTCCTTCCGACGCTCTCGAGTGGGCACGTGTCCCCGACGGTCGGGGAGCGTCCGGGCACGGAAGGGCACGGAGCCGTTACGGCGAATCGAGGCTTTCACTCATGGTGCACGGCTGACGACGGAGCGTCTTGTTGGATCTTCAACCACCCCACGCGCCTCTCGTGTTGCACGAATGGCGTAGCGCCCGCACTGTGGGAGGTGACTCAGAAGCGATCAGTGCTCACGCTACGCGTCGGGAACGGATTTCCGGACGGGTGAGGGGAGCGGGAGCCGCGCCGGGTGAGGAGCCAGCGACAATGAAGACCGCAGTGCCCTGCTACTACCACCTCGACGTGGAGGTCAGCCCGGAACGGGTGGGACAGGTCAGCCGCATTTTGGCCGCCCATCTGCGCTACTGGGACCTCGACAACCTCGTGGACCCCGTCTGCCGCGGTGTCGAACTGCTGCTGACCGCCATCGACCAGCACGCGACGGACAAGCACACGTCCATCGAGATGTGGTGGAACGGGCAGCACCTCATCACCGCCATCGGTGACGACGACCGTGATCTGCGCCCCGATCAGGACCTGCGGTCGTGCCTGGCGCACCTCGCCGCCACCAGCGACGGCTGGGGGTGCTGTGCCCCGGAGACCGGCAGCAAGATCATCTGGTTCTCGCAGCGAGCCCGGTCCGGTGAGCGCGTCCCGCTGGTCAGGACCGCGCCGGCGCCCAGCCTGCGCCGGACGCTCCGGGTGCCCCGCGCCGTCCCCGTCGCCCAATTGGCCGCATCCGCCGAAGGCGTTCTGGAGGGCGCCCGGTGACGGCTCGGAAGTCCCGGAAAGGGGTGCCCGTATGGAGCGGGCACCCCTACCCGTTGGGCGCCTCCTTCGACGGACAGGGCACCAACTTCGCCCTGTTCAGCGAGGTCGCCGAGCGGGTCGAGCTGGTCCTGGTGAACGACGCCGGCACCCAGCGGCCGGTGCCGCTGACCGAGGTCGACGGCTTCGTCTGGCACGCCTACCTGCCCGGCGTCGGGCCCGGGCAGCGCTACGGCTACCGGGTCACCGGCCCCTGGGACCCGGAGGTCGGCCACCGGTGCAATCCGGCGAAGCTGCTCCTGGACCCGTACGCCCGGGCGGTCGACGGCCAGATCGACAACCACGCGTCCCTGTACGAGCGCACACCGGGCGGGCCGGCCCCGGCCGACAGCGCCGGGCACTCCATGCTCGGCGTGGTCACCGACCCCTACTTCGACTGGGGCGACGACCGGCCGCCCCGGCGGGCCTACTCCGACTCGGTGATCTACGAGGCCCATGTCCGCGGCCTCACCCGCACCCATCCGGAGGTACCCGAACGGCTCCAGGGCAGCTACGCCGGTCTCGCGCACCCGGCCGTCATCGAGCACCTGACCTCGCTCGGTGTCACGGCGGTCGAGCTGATGCCGGTCCACCAGTTCGTGCAGGACGGGGTGTTGCAGGACCGGGGCCTGTCCAACTACTGGGGCTACAACACCATCGGCTTCTTCGCCCCGCACCACGCCTACGCCGCCTTCGGCAGCCGGGGCCAGCAGGTCAACGAGTTCAAGGCGATGGTCAAGGCGCTGCACGCGGCCGGCCTCGAAGTGATCCTCGACGTGGTCTACAACCACACCGCCGAGGGCAACGAGATGGGCCCCACGCTGTCCTTCCGGGGCATCGACAACGCCTCCTACTACCGGCTGGTCGACGGCGACTGGGCGCACTACTACGACACCACCGGCACCGGCAACAGCCTGCTGATGCGCCACCCCTACGTCCTCCAGCTGATCATGGACTCGCTGCGGTACTGGGTGACCGAGATGCATGTCGACGGCTTCCGCTTCGACCTCGCCGCCACCCTGGCGCGGCAGTTCCACGAGGTGGACCGGCTGTCGGCGTTCTTCGACCTGATCCAGCAGGACCCGGTGATCAGCCGGGTGAAGCTCATCGCCGAGCCCTGGGACGTGGGCGAAGGCGGCTACCAGGTCGGCAACTTCCCGCCGCTGTGGTCGGAGTGGAACGGCAAGTACCGGGACGCCGTACGGGACTTCTGGCGGGCGGAGCCGGGTTCGCTCGGCGAGTTCGCCTCCCGGCTCACCGGCTCCTCCGACCTGTACCAGCACCGGGGGCGCCGGCCGCGCGCGAGCGTCAACTTCGTCACCGCGCACGACGGTTTCACCCTGCGCGACCTGGTGTCGTACAACGACAAGCACAACCAGGCCAACGGCGAGAACAACCGGGACGGCGAGAGCCACAACCGGTCCTGGAACTGCGGCGCCGAGGGCGACACCAAGGACCCGGCCGTCCTCGAACTCCGGGCCCGTCAGCAGCGCAACTTCCTCTCCACCCTGCTGCTGTCCCAGGGCATCCCGATGCTCAGCCACGGCGACGAACTCGGCCGCACCCAGCGCGGCAACAACAACGCCTACTGCCAGGACAACGAGGTCTCCTGGACCGACTGGGAACTCACCGAGGAGCAGCGGACGCTGTGCGACTTCAGCCGGTACGTCATCGGGCTGCGCGCCGCCCACCCGGTGCTGCGCCGGCGCCGCTTCTTCCGCGGCGAGACCGCCGTGCACCGCGGACAGCCGCTGCCCGACCTGGTCTGGCTGCTGCCCGACGCCAGCGAGATGACCGACCAGGACTGGGAGCGTCCCGACGCGCACTCGGTCGGTGTCTTCCTCAACGGCGACGCCATCGCCGAACGCGACCCCTACGGCCGACGCCTGGTCGACGACTCGTTCCTGCTGCTCCTCAACAGCTTCTGGGAACCGGTCGACTTCCGGCTGCCCGACGACTCCTACGGGGAGCGCTGGACGGCCCTCATCGACACCGCCGAACCCGACGGCATCCCCGACGAACGTGAGCGCAAGGCGGGGACCAGGCTGCGTGCCGAGGCCCGCAGCCTGGTCCTGCTGTCCCGGCCCTCCCGCGGCAAGGGCTGAGGAACCGGAGGGATCAGGGACGCAAGGGGCGCGCGGTCACGGTGAACTGCGCCCCGTCCGGGTCGCGCAGAATGGCCTCGGTGTCCTTCTCCTGCAGGACGCTGCCGCCGTGCTTCTCGGCCGCGCGGGCGCACTCGCCGACGTCGTTGGCCGCGAAGTGGATCTGCCAGTGCGGCCGTACGGTGGGATCGGGGGCCGCCTCCACCGCCCCGGAGTCGATCCGGGCCACGGCGTCGCCCCGGCTGCGCAGTACGACCTCGCCGCCGTCGTACTCGACCTCGCAGCAGCCCTCTTTGTCGGAGGCCCAGCCGAGCACCTCGCCGTAGAAGATCGCCGAGTCGAAGGCGTTGCGGGTGTGCAGGCGGATGAAGGTGGGTGCGGCCTGCCGCCAGATCTCCCAGTTGGAGACCAGCTGGCCCTCCCAGATGCCGAAGATCGCCCCGTCCCGGTCCGCGAGCAGCGCCGCACGGCCGGGCGGGAAGGACAGCGGCCCCACCGCCGGCGTGCCGCCGCGCTCACGGGCCCGGGCGACCGCCTCGTCCGCGTTCTCGACGGCGAAGTACGGCGTCCAGGCCACCGCCATCTGCCACATCGCGGCGACCGCGGCGATGCCCGCGACCGGCACCCCGTCCGCCAGGGCGATCCGGAAGTGGTCGCCGAGCCGGACACTGCGCCATCGCCAGCCGAGTACGGCGCTGTAGAAGTCCTCGGTCGTCTGCAGGTCGCGGCTGGTCAGGCTCACCCAGCACGGGGCGCCGAATACCGAGTGCGTGGAGACGATCTCTCGCTCCTTCTTCACGGGGCCGGGGGCAGGCGTGTCGTTGTTCATGGCACTCGCGTCCTGGGGTCGGGGCCGGCCGGGGGAACCGGTCTGACACCAGTCTCCAACCGGAGGCGGCCGGGCTGCCTGCCGAGTACCCCGGAGGCACTCCGCCAGGCGAGTGACGACGACGGTGGAGCGGGCGAGGGCGAGGTGGACTCGGTCCTCCACCGGGGCGATGCCCGCCGAGATCCGTGCCGAACTGCACGGCGCCCCCGACCGGCGGGCCTACGCGGATTCCCGGCGCACCGTCCGGGTGGGGGTGGGACTCAGCCCGCCTCGGCGAGCAGCTCCTCGCGCAGCCGCTCGAAGCAGGCGGTGAGCAGACGGGACACGTGCATCTGCGACACGCCGAGCTGCTCGGCGATCCGGCTCTGTGTCATACCGCGGAAGAACCGCAGGTAGAGGATGAGCCGGTCGCGCTCGGGAAGGCTCTGCAGGCAGGGCTCGGCAGCGGTGCGGTCGACGACCAGATCGTAGCCGGGGTCAGGGCCGCCCAATGTGTCACCGAGCGCGTAGCCGTCGGCGCCGGACACCTCGGCGTCCAGCGACAGCGCCGAGAAGCAGTCCAGGGCCTCCATCCCGGCCCGCACCTCGCTCTCGGTGAGCTGGGCCCACTCCGCGATCTCGGCGACGGTGGGCATGCCGCCCGGGGAGGTCTGGTCCAGCTCCTTGAGGGCGACACGGACCCGGTTGCGCAGTTCCTGGACCCGGCGCGGCACGTGCAGGGTCCACATGTGGTCACGGAAGTGGCGCTTGATCTCGCCGGTGATCGTCGGCACGGCGTACGCCTCGAAGGCCCGCCCGCGCGCCGGGTCGTAGTGGTCGACAGCCTTGACCAGCCCCAGCGCGGCGACCTGGCAGAGGTCCTCCAGGGCCTCCCCGCGGCCACGGAACCGTACGGCGATCCGCTCGGCCATGGGCAGCCAGAGCTCGACCAGCTCGTCCCGCAGGGCCCGGCGTTCCGGGCCCTCGGGCAGCCCGGCCAGCCGCACGAAGTCCGCTGCCGTGTCGGGGGCGTCGTCGTGTGGATGGGGCTTGGTGGTGATGGTGGCGGTGGTGGCACGCATGGGGCGCACCTCCCTCAACGGGTGCTGTGTGGACGGACACCGTGGGAGGAACGCACCTCGGACCCCGGGGAGAACACGGGGGCACCGGCGGAAGGCGGCTCCCACGCACGTGCCTCCGGTCCGAAGCACTGAGAAGCAGATGCCCCAAATGGGGTAAATCCAAACAATCCGCCCGGAAGGGCGAGATTGCTCTCACTGCTTCGGCCTCTGGGGTCTTGACCGTCCCTTGGGTGGGATTACCTCTGTAGCAGAGGTAATCTTCCAGGTGTGAAATCGGAGACGTTCCCGGAAGAGCTGGCCGACGCACTCGTCGGGATCCAGCGGCTGATCCGCCGCCGACTACGCCGCGGGCTCGCGCTGCCCCGGCTGCGCGGTGCCGAGGTGGAGCTGCTGCGGCTGGTCGAGGGGCGGCCCGGGATCGGCATCTCGGACGCGGCCAAGGAGCTGTACCTGGCGAGCAACTCGGTGTCGACCCTCGTCAACCAGCTGGCCAGGGACGGCTTCCTGCTCCGCGAGACCGACCCCGCAGACCGCCGGGCCGCCCGGCTGCTGCTGACCGAGGCCGCCGAGAAGCGGCTCGCCGACTGGCAGCGGCGCCGCGCGGACCTGGTCGTGAGCCATGTGTCGCGGCTCGACGAGGCGGACCGCGCGGCGCTCGAGGCCGCGCTTCCGGCGCTGCGCAAGCTGGCCGTCACCCTGCACGAGGAGGCCGAGGAATCATGACGCCGGACACCACCGCAGTCGCCTGCACAGGGCTCTCCTACACCTTCGGGGAGACGAGGGCCGTGGACGGGCTCGACCTGACCGTCGGCGAGGGCGAGGTCTTCGGACTGCTCGGCCCCAACGGCGCCGGCAAGACCACCGCCATCCGCTGCATCACCACCCTGCTTCCGGTCCCCGCCGGGATGGTCCGCGTCTTCGGCCATGACACCGGCCGGGAGCGGATGGCCGTCCGCAGACTGCTCGGCTACGTCCCCCAGCAGCTGTCCGCCGACAGCGGGCTCACCGGACGCGAGAACGTCGCCCTGTTCGCCCGGGTCTTCGACGTCCCCCGACGCGAGCGCGCCGAGCGGGTCGCACAGGCGCTGGAGGCCGTCGACCTCGCCGACGCCGCCGACCGGCTCGCCGGCACCTACTCCGGCGGTATGGTCCGCCGGCTGGAACTGGCCCAGGCCCTGGTCAGCGCGCCCCGGCTGCTGATCCTCGACGAGCCGACCATCGGCCTCGACCCGATCGCCCGCACCGGCGTGTGGGACCAGATCAACGCCGTGCGCGAAGCCACCGGCATGACCGTCCTGGTCACCACCCACTACATGGACGAGGCCGACCAGCACTGCGGCCGGGTCGGGCTGATGCACCGGGGCCGGATCCGCGCCCTGGGCACCCCCGACGAGCTCCGGCGCGGCCTCGCCGAACGCCAGGGCACCGACACCCTGCCCACCCTCGAAGACGTCTTCCGCGACGTGGCCGGCAGCGGCCTCGACGACCAGTCAGGAGGTTTCCGCGATGTCCGAAGCACCCGCCGCACCGCGAACCGCGTCGGCTGAGCGCACGCCGGCAGCATCCCTGCTGCTGACGCCGCCCCAGCCGCGCTCCGGGTGGCGGCTGCTGCCGGCCCGGGTCGTCGCCATGTGCGCCGTCGAGCTGCAGAAGCTCCGCCACGACCGCACCGAGCTCTACACCCGGGCGATACAGCCCGCCCTGTGGCTGCTGATCTTCGGGCAGACCTTCACCCGGATCAAGGCGATACCGACCGGCGGCATCCCCTACATCGACTACCTCGCGCCCGGCATCATCGCCCAGTCCGCGATGTTCATCGCGATCTTCTACGGCATCCAGATCATCTGGGAGCGTGACGCCGGCATCCTCAACAAGCTTCTCGTCACCCCCACCCCGCGCTCGGCCCTCATCACCGGCAAGGCCTTCGCGGCCGGGGTGAAGTCCCTGATCCAGGCCGTCGTGGTGATCGTCATCGCCGCGATCCTCGGGGTCTCGCTCACCTGGAACCCGCTGAAGCTGCTCGGGGTCGGGCTGGCCGTCGTCCTCGCCTCCGCGTTCTTCTCCTGCCTGTCCATGAGCATCGCGGGCATCGTCCTCAGCCGCGACCGGCTGATGGGCATCGGGCAGGCGATCACCATGCCGCTGTTCTTCGGCTCCAACGCCCTCTACCCGGTGGCGATCATGCCCGGATGGCTCCAGGTGGTCAGCAAGATCAACCCGCTGAGCTACCAGGTCGACGCCCTGCGCGGGCTGCTGCTCGGCACGCCCTCACACCTCGGCCTCGACTTCGCCGTGCTGGCGGTCGCCGCCGCCCTCGGCATCACCGCGGCCTCCTCGCTGCTCGGCCGGCTGGCCCGCTGAGCCGGCCGCAGGGCGGACGGACGCCGACGTGATGTGCGGCACGCGGCCGCGACCCGCCCCGGGCCCCCGGGGCGGGATAACCGCTGCGCAACGCTTGATCAGCGATCAAAGCGGGCGAACCCCCTGGCCACAGCGCATTCCGCTCATTTGACAGTGCGCTGAGCGCACAGATAAACAGCGGGGGTCGAGAGGGGCACTGTGTACGAGCCGAACGTGGTCGGGGACTGGCACGAGTACGACGAGCATGCCGGTCTGCGGGTCCGCGTCCACCGCCTGGAGGAGTCCGAGCCGCCGCGCGGCCGGGACGACGCCGCGGCCGGGCTGACGTACTTCAGTGCCCGGGTGACCATCGAGAACCGCGGCTCCCGCCACTTCGGCGTCCAACTGGAGGACGGCCAGATCGACGTCCGGGTCGGCCCCGACGGCGAGGGCGCGTTCATCGACTGGCGCAACTCCCAGTTCATCGAGGGCTTCGACGTCTACCCGCTGCGCCGCGCCACCGCCGTCCTCTACGCCGCCGGCCCTGAGGCCGCCCTGACCCAGGTGGACATCCAGGTCCACCTGCGTGTCGACGAGGAGTGGACGGAACGCCGGCTGTGGGCGGGCGGCATCGGCGTGCTGGAGTCGACCACCGCCGCGGCCTGCCAGAGCGCCGCCCCGGGCAGCCTGGCCCACCAGGTGACCGCCTTCCTCAAGGACCAGACCGAACCCGGCCCGACTACTCCCTGAGCCACAACGCGCCCCGGAAGGGGCGCGGGGCTGCATTGAATGTGCGGCTACCGCCGTGTGGGCGCGAGCACCCCCCACGCGCCCGCAGCCGAACCACGACACAACCCGGCGCCGTCCAGCGGAGCGCTCAGTGCGGGATCCCGTCGATGATCTCGCGGGCGCCCTGGCGCAGGAGGGCCACGGCGACCGAGGTGCCGAGCGTGGCCGGGTCGAGCCGGCCCGCCCACTCGTGCGCGTTCAGCCGGGTCTTGCCGTCCGGGGTGAACACACAGGCGCGCAGCGACAGCTCACCGCCGCCGTCGACCCGGGCGTAGCCGGCGATCGGGCTGTTGCAGTGGCCCTGGAGCACGTGCAGGAACATCCGCTCGGCGGTGGCCTCCCGGTAGGTGTCCGGGTCACCGAGCCCACTGACCACGTCGATCAGCTCGGAGTCGCCCTCCCGGCACTGCAGGGCGAGGATGCCCGCGCCGATCGGCGGCATCATCGCCTCCGGGTCCAGCACCTCGGTGATCACGTCCATGCGGTCGATCCGCTCCAGGCCCGACATCGCCACCAGCAGCGCGTCGGCCTCGCCGGCGGCCAGCTTCTCCAGCCGCCGGTTGACGTTGCCCCGGAAGGGCACGCACTCCAGATGCGGGTGGGTGGCCGACAGCTGGGCGACCCGGCGGACCGCGGAGGTGCCGATCCGGGTACCCGGCGGCAGCTCGTCCAGGGTCAGGCCGCCCGGGTGGACGAGAGCGTCACGGATATCGTCCCGCTTCAGGAACGCCGCGAACACCGTGCCGGCGGGCAACGGCCGGTCCGCCGGCACGTCCTTCACGCAGTGCACGGCCAGATCCGCCTCGCCGGCCAGCAGCGCGGCGTCCACTTCCTTGGTGAACGCCCCCTTGCCCTCCACCTGCGACAGATCGCCCAGCCACTTGTCGCCCGTCGTCTTCACCGGCACGACCTCGGTGCGCACCTGCGGATGAAGAGCGGCCAACTCGGCCCGGACCCGGGCCACCTGAGCGAGCGCCATCGGAGAGTCGCGGGAGACGATACGGATCAACTCTGGCACGGACATGGGGACACGATAGACCTTCGTGCCGACCGCGTATTCCGACATGCTGTCGGCCGCCGCGCACGGCCACCGCGGCCGGGCCGGGTGCCGTGCGCGGCGGGCGACGGGTACGCCGCAGGTCACGGCGCCCGGCCGGGCGCCGGGGGTCAGGCGGCCGGGTCGAAGGTGATTCCCGACGGCTTGGCCGAGCTGAGGTGGGAGGCGAAACTCGCGTCCTTGAGGCCGAAGTTGGCGCTACCGAAGTCGTAGGCGCTCAGCTTGTCGCGCAGGCCTGCCGGATAGCCGTTCCAGCCGACCAGCGGCGGGTACTGCCAGGTGCCCTTGTGGTTCTCCGGCGGCTCGTCGTTGGAGTTGGCCAGCCGGAAGCAGTGCGTGCTGACGCCGTCCTTGTGGTAGACGATCTTCGCGTGGGTGCCGTCGAAGCGGACCTCGGACGCCGCGTGAACGGTGAACGAGCCGTGGTTGGACGTCGACACGTACTTGATCTGGCCGCTCTGCACCCACACCACGACGTGCTCCCAGTCGTGCCGGTGCCCGCCGATGCTGCTGCCCGCTATCGCCTGGTCCTTCTCGAAGTACAGGCCGTAAAGGTAGGCGCACCAGCCGTTGTTGCACTTGTAGCGCGAGTAGCTGTTGGTGTTGTCGAGGTCGGAGGCGTCCCGGCACGAACCGTTGAGCGCGCCGGTCGGGTTGAGGCCGCCGTTGACCGTGCCGTCGGGGCCGATCGCGGGCGTCGGATAGCAGCCGTCGGTGTCGTAGTCGAAGGCCGGCTGGTAGGTCTTCTCGACGGTCTCGGCGTTGGCGGGCAGCGCCTGCGGCGGGGCGGCGAAGGCGGCGGCGGGGAAGGCGACGACCAGGGCGGCGGCTCCGGCGAGTCCGGTCAGCCATCTACGGCGACCGATGCGGAACGTCCGTGACGACACGGGGGGCCTCCAACTGCTGTGGGGGGAAGGGACGTTCAGCTTCCCCTTCGGTCAAGACCTTGCCAAGACGGCCTGGGCGTCCCGCCGGTGAAGCCCCGCCCAACAGTCGGTCGGTGTCGCCGGATCAGCGCCGGGTCGGTATGCGCCGGATCAGCGCCGGCGACGGTCAGTCGACGCCGGCCGGCAGGTCCGCCGCGGACTCCTCCGGCGTGAGGTCCGGGCGCAGCCGCAGCCAGGACGGCTGGCGCAGCAGTCCGGCCCGGGTGCGGGTGCTGTAGTTGACCTCGCCGACCAGCCGGGGCAGCACCCAGTGCGCGCCCGGCACCGGCGGGACCGGGTCGAAGGGGCACGCGTCGGTGCCGGCGACCCGCAGCAGCGCGGCCAGTTCGGTCCGTTCCGCCTCGCTCCAGCCGGTGCCCACCCCGCCGACGTACCGCAGCCGCCCGTCGGCGGACCGCTGGCCGACCAGTACCGCGCCCGGCAGCCCGGTCAGGCGCCCCTTGCCCGGCAGCCAGCCGCCGACGATCACGTCCTCGGCGCGCATGTTCCGGATCTTGATCCAGGCACGGGACCGCACCCCCGGCTCGTACGGCGAGTCCAGCCGCTTGCAGACCAGACCCTCGAGGCCGTGCTCCCGGGTGGCCCGCAGCGCCTCGGCGCCGTGTCCGACGACGGCCCCGGGCGTCGACCAGTAGGGGCCGTCGAGCCCCAGCGACTCGAGCCGGGTGCGCCGCTGCGCGTAGGGCACCCGCAGCAGCGGGCCGCCCTCCAGGTGCAGCACGTCGAACAGCACCAGATGGACCGGGACCCGGGCCGCCATCCGCGCCGCCCGAGCCGGGGCGTGGGCCAGACCCATCCGGCTCTGCAGCAGCTGGAAGTCGGCGCGCCCGTGCTCGTCGAGGGCCAGCACCTCGCCGTCCAGGACCGCCGGAACCCTTCCCAGCATCGCGCCCAGCGGGCGCAGTTCGGGATAGGCGGCGGTGATGTCCTCACCGGACCGGGCGCGCAGCCGCAGACCGCCGTCACCGGGCAGATAGAGGACCGCGCGCTGGCCGTCCTGCTTGGTCTCGTACGCCCACCGGGCGTCCTGCGCGGCGGGCGGCAGCCTGCCGGGCGTGGCGAGCATCGGCGGGATCAGCGGCAGGGCGGTGGTCACGGCAGGAGATGTGAACCGTGTACGGCAGCGGCACGCGTCCCGCGGCGCCGGTTCCCCCGAACAGCCGTCAGGAGCCCCTCGCCGGGGGCCCGCAACCGCACCGACCCGTCTGGTGGGTCATCACGATGAGTTGGGCCCGGCCGCGGGTGTCCGGCCTGGTCATCGCCCGGTGGATGTGAGGGGCTGTGCGGGTACGCCGGATGGGGGCCCGTGGAGCGGGCCGCCCCCGAAGGCACGGCCCGCTCCCTGCCCGGTCGCTCAGTGCACCGACTCGGCCGCGGGCTCGGCCGGGGCCGAGCCGGGCTCCGCGTCCACAGGCCGGCGGCCGGGCAGGAAGGAGGCGAGGACGAAGGCCAGCACGGCCGCGCCCGCACCGACCGCCATGACGACCTTGAACGCGTTCTCGGAAGGCAGCGTGGCGCCGCCGAGGCTGATGGTCAGCTGCGCCAGGATCACACCGGCGACGGCGCTGGCCACCGACGTACCGATGGACCGCATCAGCGTGTTGAGGCTGTTGGCGGCGGCCGTCTCCGACGCCGGGACGGCGCCCATGATCAGCGCGGGCATCGCGCCGTAGGCGAAGCCGACACCGGCGCCGATGATGCAGGAGACCAGGATCAGGTGCCAGACCTCGGACATCAGGACGATGTTCAGGCCGTAGCCCGCGGCGACGATCACCGCGCCGGTCATCAGCGTGATCTTCGGGCCCCTGGCCTTGGTGATGGCGGCGGAGACCGGGGCGAAGGCCATCATGACCAGACCCTGCGGGGCCATCACCAGACCGACGGTCATCATCGACCTGCCGAGGCCGTAGCCGGTCTGGGCCGGCAGCTGGAGCAGCTGCGGCAGCACCAGGGACATCGCGAACATCGAGAAGCCGAACGCGATCGAGGCGAGGTTGGTGAAGAGCACCTGGCGGCGGACCGTGGTGCGCAGGTCGACCAGTGGCTGGGTGGTGCGCAGTTCGAAGAAGCCCCAGGCGACCAGGACCACGACCGCGAGCGCGAACAGGCCGAGCGTGGTGCCGCTGGCCCAGCCCCAGTCGGCGCCCTTGGAGACGGCGAGCAGCAGCGAGACCAGGCCGACCGCCAGGCCCACGGCGCCGACCGCGTCGAATCGGCCGCCCGAGCGCACCTTGGACTCCGGCACCAGGAACAGGACCAGCGCGAACGCGACGACACCGAGGGCGGCCGAGGTCCAGAACAGCACATGCCAGTCGAAGTGGTCAGCGATGAAGGCCGCGGACGGCAGGCCCAGGGCGCCGCCGACGCCCAGCGACGCGCTCATCAGCGCCGTCGATCCCGCGAGACGCTCCGGCGGCAGCTCGTCGCGCATGATGCTGATGCCCAGCGGGACCACGGCGGCCGCCAGACCCTGGAGGGTCCGGCCGACGATCATCGGGACCAGCTCGTCGCTCAGCGCGCACACCACCGAGCCCGAGACCAGCAGCACCAGGCTGATCAGCAGCATCAGCCGCTTGCCGAACATGTCACCGATACGGCCGGCCACCGGGGTGGCCACGGCGGCGGCCAGCAGGGTCGCGGTCACCGCCCAGGCCGCGTTGGACGCGGAGGCGTCGAGGTACTTCGGCAGCTCCGGGACGATCGGGATCACGAGGGTCTGCATCAGCGAGACGGTGATACCGGCCAGGGCCAGCACCGCCACCACCGCGTTCGGATTGGGGCGTGCCGGTCTCGCGGACCCGGCGGACCGGGCAGGGGCTTCGGACATGGGAGAGGGCCTCCATAGGCGGAAACATGGCGGAAGAGGAGATGGCAGAACAGGGAGATGGCAGAACAGGGAGATGGCAGAACAGGGAGATGGCGGAACAGGGAGATGGCGGAACAGGGAGCGGCGCAAGGCGACACGGGGCGACACGGCGTACTTTAAGTCAGTCGCTTGACTTACCTTACTGGCAAGGGCGGCGGGCGCCGCGCGCCGCTGCCGCGTACGCTTTCCCGGCTGGACCTCGCCGCCCCGGGCGAGGCCCCGGTACGGCTCGCGGGACCGGCCGCACCGGGCGGTGCGCGGTCCCCGAGCGGTGGTGGGCATGGCGGGCAGGGCGGCGCGGGCGGAGCAGGCCGGCGCGACACGGGAGGCCATCCTGAGCACGGCGGAACGGCTCTTCGCCGAACAGGGCGTGTACGCCGTGTCCAACCGTCAGGTCAGCGAGGCCGCCGGCCAGGGCAACAACGCCGCCGTCGGCTACCACTTCGGCACCAAGGCCGACCTGGTCCGGGCGATCGCGGCCCGGCACTTCGACCGGATCGAGCAGATCCGGGTCCGCCTGCTGGCGGCGGCCGGTGACTCCGACGACGTCCGCGACCGGGTGGACTGCCTGGTCCGGCCGGTCACCGAACACCTCGCGAGCCTGGGCAGCCCCACCTGGTACGCCCGCTTCTGCGCCCAGGTGGCGACCGACCCGGCCCTCTACGAGATCATGGTCGAGGAGTCCCTCGCCTCGCCCTCGCTGCGCGAAGCCGTCGCCGGGCTCAGCCGGTGTCTGCCGGAACTGCCCCCCGAAGTCCGCGCCGAACGCGGCCAGATGGCGCGGACGCTGATCCTGCACACCTGCGCCGAACGCGAGCGCGCCCTCGCCGAGGGCACCGACACCCCCCGCGCCACCTGGAGCGACGCGGCCACCGGGCTCACCGACGCGCTCCTCGGGCTGTGGCTGGCGCCCGTCACCGCTACGCATCGAAGGTGACGACGACCTTCTCCGCGGCGCCCGGCGTGAGCGCCAGCTCGAAGGCGTGCCGGACCTCGGTGAACGGGACGCGGTGGCTGATCAGCTTCGCGAACCGCTCGTGGTGCTCGACCAGTTCGGGGGTGACCTCGAAGATCTCGGTCGGGTAGCCCTGCGAGGCGACCAGGGTCAGCTCGCTGCGCAGCATGCCGCCGAGATCGATCTCGCCCCTCTTCTGCACGGCGACCATGACCAGCCTGGCGTGCCACTTGGCGTTGGCCACCACGGTGTTGAAGACGGCGGGCGCACCGGCCGCGTCGATGAAGACGTCGGTGCCCGGGCGGGGCTGGCCCAGCGCGTTGGCGCTCTGCCCGTGCAGCTCGGTCAGCCGTGCGGTGACGTCCTCCTCTGCCGAGTTGACGACCGCGTCGGCGCCCACGGCCAGCGCCTTCTCCAGCCGGGCCGGGATGACGTCGGCGACGACCACGTGCCTGACGCCCCGCAGCTTCAGCCAGATCGCCGCGCCCAGCCCGATCGGTCCGGCGCCGAACACGACCACCTTGTCGTCGGGTCCGGCGGCGGAGCGGTTGACCGCGTGCCGGGAGACGGCCATCGGCTCGTTGAGGGAGGCGACCTCGAAGGGCACGGTGTCCGGGAAAACCGCGACACTCCGGCCGGCCTCGGCGTTCTCGATCAGCAGATACTCGCTCAGCGAGCCGTACCGGCCGCCGCAGCCGATGATCCCGGTGGGCGCGTCCTGCGGGTTCACGACCACCCGGTCGCCCACCTTCAGCCCCGTGACCTCGGCGCCTGCCTCGACGATCTCGCCGGCCGGCTCGTGGCCCAGGGCGATCGGGACCAGGTCGCCGCCCAGGTGGGCACGGGAGGGCATGCCGCCCATGTGCAGGAAGGTGACGTCGGTGCCGCAGATGCCACCCGCGCGGATCTTCAGCAGCACGTCCTTGGGGCCCGGTACGGGACGTTCGACGTCCCCGACCTCGATCCTGCCGACGCCGCCGGTCTGTACGGACTTCATCGTGGCCATGGGGTGACTCTCGCTTTCTGGGGGCTGAGGCGGGCGGGCGTCCGGCTTCGCCCGGCTGTGGTGCGACCGGGGAGGTGCCCTCGGGCCGGGTGTCGGGCCGGGGGGAGTGGGCCGGTGTCCCAGCCCGAGGGCGGCGCCGGTCCCCGTCCCCACGGGTCCGGCGCCAGGGCCTGTCCGCCGGCGCAGACCTTCGGGGCGGCCGCCGCTCAGTGGCGCCCCGGTTACTTGAGTTAGGCAAGCACATGTGGCTTACTTGAGTCAAGCAAGCGAATTGGCCGAGCATCGAACGAATGGGTCAGCCCATGTACGACAGCCTTCCGGCACCCCGACCGCCGGCCCGCGGCAGTGGGCAACGGCTCCTGGTCGCCGTCGGCGACCAGGACACCGCCGATCTCCTCACCACCACCCTGGAGCTGGCCGGCTACCGCATGCCCGCCGAGTACCGGCTGCTGCGCCACCTGCTCGTCAACGCCCGCAAGGTGCTGTCCAAGGAGCAGATCGGCCGGTACGTCTGGGGCGACTTCCGGGGCGACAACGCCATCGAGCAACTGGTCTCCCGGCTCCGGCGCAAGGTGAACCCGGGCGCGAACTGCTGCGCTACCTGAGCATCGTGCACAGCGGCCGGCGCCGTGCGGTCCTCGCGGACATCCAGGTCGCCGGACAGGTGATCAGGGCAGGCGAAGGCGTGATCATGGCCAGTGACATCGCCAACCGCGATCCCCAGGCCTTCCCCGACCCGGACCGGCTCGACCTGAGCCGCGACGCCCGCCGTCATGTCGCCTTCGGCTTCGGCGTCCACCAGTGCCTGGGCCAGCCGCTGGCCCTGATACGGCCCCGCGCCCCTATCGGGGCGTCAGACTCACCGCGTTGGCCACCACCACCGCTCCTGTCCCCGCCCACTCCGGCACCCCCAGGCTCTGCCCCAGTACCGCCCAGCCGACCACCGCTGCCAGGACCGGGTTGACGCTCATGAACAGGCCGAACGTCCGGGCCGGGACTTGGCGCAGGGTCAGAAGGTCGGCGAGATACGGCACCGCCGACGACAGGACACCCGCTGCTACCGCGCACAGGACGGCCCCGGCTGTCGGCGGGTGCCGTAGCG
Source organism: Streptomyces sp. NPDC026538 (assembly GCF_055567535.1). Lineage (NCBI taxonomy): Bacteria > Bacillati > Actinomycetota > Actinomycetes > Kitasatosporales > Streptomycetaceae > Streptomyces > Streptomyces sp. NPDC026538. Next base: position 93,968 of record NZ_JBVHQG010000019.1, on the reverse strand, counting down.
CCACCACGACTCCGATCGGCAGGAACGTCAGTGCCGATACGGATGCGGCCGCCGCCGACCCCTGTGCTCCCGGTATCCGCCGCCCCACCACCCCGTTCGGCAGGATGTACGACGCCCAGCAGCTCGCGGCGATCAGGCCGAGGCCCATCCCCAGGTAGTCCGTCGACGGCTGGGGGCGCATCAGCACCACCACCCCGGCCGCCGCCAGCGCCGCGCACCCCACGTCCACCCGGCGGCGGGACGCGGCCAGGGCGATGGTGAGCGGGCCCAGGAACTCCAGGGTGACCGCCAGACCCAGGCCGATCCGGTCGATCGCGGTGTACAGGGTCAGGTTCATGGTGCCGAAGACCGCCGCCAGCAGCAGCACCGGCCACCACTGCCGCCAGGTGAAGGCGCGCAGCCGGGGGCGGCCGACGGCCACCAGGACGAGTGCGGCCACGTACTGCCGTACCGCCACCACACCGAGCGGGCCGAGGACCGGGAAGGCCAGGGCGCCGATCGCCGCGCCGGTCTGGTTGGACAGGCCGCTGCCGAACATGGTCGCCAGGCCGGCCAGGCGTCCCGGCTCGGCGGCGGGGGCCGTGGTCGAAGGGGCCGGGCGTATCAAGCCTCGTCGCATGACAGCAGGTTCCGCTCCACCGAGTGTTGCGCAAAATGCATGCGCTCCGGGATCTATACGCTTGGCGTATGGATGACGTCGAGCTGCGACAGCTGCGCTGTCTGGTCGCCATCGTGGACGAGGGCACCTTCACCGACGCGGCGATCGCCCTGGGGGTGTCCCAGGCCGCGGTGTCCCGCACCCTCGCGGGGCTCGAACGGGCCCTGGGCGTAAGGCTGTTGCGGCGCACCTCGCGCGAGGTGACGCCGACGGCGGCCGGGCTGCGGGTGGTGGGGCGGGCCCGCCGGGTGCTGGCGGACGTCGCCGACCTGGTGCAGGAGGCCGGCTCGGGGCACACCCGGCTGCGGATCGGCTACGCATGGTCGGCGGTGGGCCGGCACACCGTGTCCTTCCAGCGGAGCTGGACCGCCGCGCACCCCGGGACCGACCTGCATCTCGTGCGGGTGAACACGGCCTCCGCCGGACTCGGTGAAGGAGCCTGCGACCTGGCGGTCGTACGGCGGCCGCTCGCGGACCGGCGGTTCGACACGGCGATCGTGGGGCTGGAACGGCGGCTGTGCGCGCTGGCGGCCGACGACCCGCTGGCCCGGCGCCGGTCCGTGCGGCTCGCCGAACTCACCGGCCGGACCGTCCTGACCGACCGGCGCACCGGCACCACCACTGCTGAGCTGTGGCCGGTTGAGTCCCGCCCGGCCGTCGAGGAGACGCATTCCGTCGACGACTGGCTCACCGAGATCGCCGCCGGGCGAGGTGTCGGCGTGACCCCGGAGTCGACCGCCCACCAGTATCCGCGGCCCGGCATCGTCTACCGGCCGGTGCGGGACGCCGAACCGGTCGCCGTCCGGCTGGCCTGGTGGCGGGACGATCCGCACCCGGCGCGCCAGGCCGTTCTGGAACTGCTCAGCGAGCTGTATCGCACCGGCTGAGCGCACGGGGCCTCCGATTCGCCCGGCAATACGGCAGACAAAATTGTTGACAATCTTGTTTGGCTAGATTTACGTTCGACAGGCACTCACTCAGGGAGGGCAAACGATGCCGAAAGAAGCCCGTCCGAGCACCGGAGAGCAGGCCAAGCAGCATGCGCTCGCGCTGTTGCGGCAGGCGATCCTGCACGGCGAGATGGCCCCGGCCCAGCGGCTGGTGGAGAACGAACTCGCCGAGGAGTTCGGTGTGACGCGGGCCAGCATCCGTGCGGCACTGATCGATCTGGAGGCCCAGGGACTGGTCGAGCGGATCCGCAACCGCGGTTCGCGGGTGCGGGTGGTGACCGTGGAGGAAGCGGTCGCGATCACGGAGTGCCGCATGGTCCTGGAGGGACTGTGCGCGGCGAAGGCGGCCGTCGCGGCCGGCGACGAGCACCTCGCCGAACTCGCCGACCTCGGGACGGCCATGACCAAGGCCGTCGCGGACGGCGAACCGGTCACCTACTCCGAGCTGAACCACGCGCTGCACGACAGGATCCGGGAGATCTCCGGCCAGCAGACCGCCGTGGCGCTGCTGGAGCGGCTCAACGCCCAACTGGTGCGGCACCGCTTCCAGTTGGCGCTGCGCCCGGGGCGTCCGCAGCAATCCCTGAACGAGCATCTGGCGATGATCGAGGCGATCAGGGCCAGGGACCCGCAGGCGGCCGAGGCGGCCGTCCGCGCCCACCTCACGAGCGTGATCGACGCACTGAGCGACTGAGACGCCCGGGGCTGGGTGGGCGCACACCTGTCCACCAAGGAGTTTTCTGCAATGACGCACGCCAACGCGCCTTCCACCCCACCGCGATCCACCCTGGTCGTCACCGCGCACGCCGGGGACTTCGTGTGGCGGGCGGGCGGAGCCATCGCCCTGGCCGCGTCCCGGGGCGAGAGGGTCACCATCGCGTGTCTGACCTTCGGCGAGCGCGGTGAGTCCGCCAAGGCGTGGCGCGAGGGCAAGAACCTCGAGGAGATCAAGGCGATACGCCGGGAGGAGGCGGAGAAGGCCGCCGCCGCTCTCGGCGCCGAGGTCCGCTTCTTCGACGCCGGCGACTACCCGCTGGTCGCCTCCGCCGAGCTGACCGACCAGTTGGTGGCCGTCTACCGCGAGACCCAGCCCGACGTCGTGCTCACCCACCCCGTCGAGGACCCCTACAACGGCGACCACCCGGCCGCCAACCGGATGGCCCTGGAGGCGCGCATCCTGGCCCAGGCCATCGGGTACCCGGGCGAGGGCGACATCATCGGCGCCCCGCCGGTCTTCTACTTCGAGCCGCACCAGCCCGAGATGAGCGGCTTCAGGCCCGAACTGCTCCTCGACATCACCGAGGTCTGGGACACCAAGCGCAAGGCGATGGAGTGCCTCGGCGCCCAGCAGCACCTCTGGGCCTACTACACCGACCTCGCCGTCCGCCGGGGCGTCCAGCTGAGGCGGAACGCCGGCCCCAACCTGGGCCTGGCGCACCACACCATGGCGGAGGCCTTCATGCGGCCGTTCCCGCAGATCGCGAAGGAGCTGGCATGAGCGGCGTGATCGTCACCGACCCGCCGAAGGCGGAGCTGAAGGACGTGGACGCCCTCGCCGGTTTCGGTGTCGCCACGGTCAGCGAGGCGATGGGCCGGACCGGTCTGCTGGGTCCGGGGATCCGGCCCGTCCAGCAGGGCGTGCGGGTCGCGGGCACGGCCGTCACCGTGCTCAGCTGGCCCGGCGACAACCTCATGATCCACGCGGCCGTCGAGCAGTGCGGCGCGGGCGACATCCTGGTCGTCACCACCACCTCGCCCTGCACGGACGGGCTGTTCGGCGAGTTGTTCGCGACCGCGCTGCGGCAGCGCGGCGTGCGCGGGGTCGTCCTGAACACCGGGATCCGCGACACCCAGGAGCTGCGGGACATGGGCTTCGCCGCCTGGTCCCGGGCGGTCTCCTCGCAGGGCACCGTCAAGGCGACCGGTGGCTCGGTCAACGTGCCGATCGCGATCGACGGCCAGGTGATCAACCCGGGTGACGTGATCCTCGCCGACGACGACGGGGTCGTGGTCGTACCCCGGGAGCGGGTCCGCGAGACGGCCGAGAGGTCCGAGGCGCGCGAGGCCAAGGAGGCCGCGACCCGCGCCGCGTTCGTCGAGGGCCAGCTCGGCCTGGACCGCTACGGACTGCGGGACACCCTGAAGCGGCTCGGCGTCGAGTACCGGACGTACGAGGAGTACAAGGGGCGCGAGGAGCACGAGGAGTCCGCCCCGTGAGCGGGCCCGCGGAGGTGCGCTGCATGCTGATGCGCGGCGGCACCTCCAAGGGCGCCTACTTCCTGGCCGAGGACCTGCCCGGCGACCCCGCGGCCCGCGACGACCTGCTCCTGCGGGTGATGGGCAGCCCCGACCCGCGCCAGATCGACGGCCTGGGCGGGGCGCACCCCCTCACCAGCAAGGTCGCGGTGGTCGCGCCGTCCGCCGACCCCGAGGCGGACGTCGACTACCTCTTCCTCCAGGTCGCCGTCGACCGGCCGGAAGTGACCGACCGTCAGAACTGCGGCAACATCCTCGCCGGAGTCGGCCCGTTCGCCGTGGAGCGGGGGCTCGTGACCCCCGGTGACGGTGCGACCTCCGTACGGATCCGCATGCTCAACACGGGGGAGCTGGCCATCGCCGGCTTCCCCACACCCGGCGGCCGCGTCGACTACACCGGGGACGCCGAGATCTCCGGCGTGCCCGGCACGGCCGCCCCGGTGGTGATCGAGTTCCCGGCCGGGCAGAGCCCGCTGCTGCCCACCGGGAACGTCCGCGACACCGTCGCCGGTACGGCGGTCACCTGCGTCGACAACGGCATGCCGACCGTGCTCATCGCCGCGCGCGACCTCAGGCTCACCGGGTACGAGACGCCCAAGGACCTCGAGGAGGACCTGGCGCTGGCCGACCGCCTGCACGAAATCCGGCTGGCGGCCGGCAAGTTGATGGGCCTCGGGGACGTGGAGACCGCCACCGTGCCCAAGCTCAGCCTGCTCGCCCCGCCCCGCGACGGCGGCGCGGTCACCACCCGGACCTTCATCCCGGTCCGCTGCCACACCTCGATCGGCGTCCTCGGCGCCGCGAGCGTGGCCGCGGGCCTCAGGCTGCCCGGCGGCGCGGGGGAGGGGATCGCCCGGCTCCCGGCACACGGCGACCGGATCCGCATCGAACACCCCACCGGATTCCTGGAGATCGACACCAACGTCGACCCCGGATCCGACGGCTCCCCGCCGGCCGCCCGCCGCACCGCGGTCGTCCGCACCGCCCGCAAGATCTTCGACGGCACGGTCTTCCCCCGCGCCGCCGCCATCCCCGCACAGCCCCAAGGAGGCAACGATGGCTCCGCCCCTCGGTGACATCGCCCATATCGGCCACGCCCAGCTGTTCACCCCGGACCTGGACGCCAGCGTCGCCTTCTTCACCGACTACCTCGGCCTGACCGTCAACGGCCGGGACGGCGACACGGTCTACCTGCGCACCTTCGACGACTACGAGCACCACAGCCTGGTCCTCACCGCCCGCGACCGGCCCGGCCTCGGCCGGATCGCCCTGCGCACCTCCAGCGAGGAGGCCCTCGACCGCCGTGTCCGGGCGGTCGAGGAGGCGGGCGGCACCGGCCAGTGGGCCGAGGACGAACCCGGCCTCGGCAAGCTCTACGTCACCACCGACCCGGACGGCCACGAGCACGCCCTCTACTGGGAGAGCGAGCACTACCAGGCCCCCGACGGGCTCAGGCCCGCGCTGAAGAACCAGCCGCAGGCCAAGCCCAACCGGGGCGTCGGGGTACGCCGCCTGGACCACATCAACTTCCTGGCCGCCGACGTGCTCGCCAACGCCGAGTTCCAGGAACAGGTGCTGGGGGCCCGGCCGACCGAGCAGATCCGGCTCGACACCGGGAAGGTCGCGGCCCGCTGGCTGACCTTCACGAACAAGTCGTACGACGTCGTGTACACCTCGGACTGGACGGGCGCGACCGGGCGGCTGCACCACATCGCCTTCGCCACCGACACCCGCGAGGACGTGCTGCGGGCGGCCGATCTCGCCATCGACACCGGGGTGTTCATCGAGACCGGCCCGCACAAGCACGCCATCCAGCAGACGTTCTTCCTGTACGTCTACGAGCCGGGCGGCAACCGCATCGAGCTCTGCAACCCGCTCACCAGGCTGGTACTGGCGCCCGACTGGCCGCTGATCACCTGGACCGAGGCCGAACGCGCCAAGGGTCAGGCCTGGGGCCTGAAGACGATCGAGTCCTTCCACACCCATGGGACACCGCCGGTCGACTGACCCGTTCCGGTCCTCAGGGGGGTGGGTGACGCGCTGCCGTGCGTCGCCCACCCCCCTTTGCCACCTGGGGGTTTGCCCCTTCCCCCTGGGTGGCCGGGCCGGTGCCTGGATCGTTGCTGAGATTGTTGACAAAAACGTTGACATCCTCCGGTCCCGATCCTAGCGTCTACGCACCACGGGTCAGCCGCACGAGCCGCGTCGACCCCCTCCCCGCTTCCCCTCCAGGGAACGCCTCCTGGACGAGAGGAAAACAAAGATGTCCTCCTCCCCCGCCCTGTCCGCTCGCGGCAGCAGACTGGCCCTGCTGGTCGTCGGTCTGTGCTGGCTGGCCGTGCTCTTCGACGGCCTCGACATGTTCATCTACGGCTCGGTGCTGCCCCACCTGCTGGAGACCAGGACCTTCGGCCTCACCGCGGACCAGGCCGGCGACCTCGGTTCGTACGCCACCTTCGGCATGCTGGTGGGCGCCCTGACCGCGGGCACCGTCGCGGACCGGATCGGCCGCAAGCAGCTGATGACCGGCTGCGTCACGCTGTTCTCGCTCGCCTCCGGCATCTGCGCGGTCTCGGGCAGCGTCGCGGTATTCGGCCTCGGCCGCACCCTGGCCGGCGTCGGCCTCGGCGGGCTGTTGCCGACCGCGATCAGCATGGTCTCGGACTACGCCAGGGGCGGCCGGGTGGCGATCACCATCGGCATGCTGATGACCGCCCACCACGCCGGCGGCATCCTCTCCGCCTACGTCGCCAAGTGGCTGGTCGAGCCGGTCGGCTGGCGCGCCGCCTTCTGGGTCTGCGTGCTCCCGCTGCTCTTCGTGCCCGTGCTGCTGAAGCTCCTGCCGGAGTCGCTGAGCTTCCTGGTCGCCAAGGGCCGCGGCGAGGAGGCCCGCGCGCTGGCCGACCGCTACGAGGTCGAACTGCCCGCCGCCGCCGGCAGGAAGACCGCCGCCGACCGCTGGGACGCGCTGCTCGGCCTGTTCCGCGGCGGCGAGTGGATCCAGACCCTGCTGTACTGGCTGGCCTCCTTCGGCGGCCTGCTGCTGGTGTACGGCGTCGCCACCTGGCTGCCCACCCTGATGCGTGGCGAGGGCTACGAGCTCGGCAGCGCCCTGACCTTCGTCGTCGTCTTCAACCTCGGCGGCATCGTGGGCATGCTGGCCGCCGGCCGTGCCGCCGACCGGTTCGGCGCCCCGCGCATCTCCGCCGTCTGGTTCGCCCTGACCGCCGTCGGCGTCTACCTGCTCAGCATCCACATGGCCACCGGCGTGACCATGGTGGTCGTCTTCCTCACCGGGGTCTTCCTCAACAGCGCCCAGACGATGATCTACGCGACCGTCTCCATCCGCTCCACCCCGGCCAACCGGGCCACCGCCGTCGGCTGGACCTCGGGGATGGGCCGCTTCGGTGCCGTCTTCGGCCCCTGGCTCGGCGGCCAGCTGCTCGCTGCGGGCAACGGCGACTGGGGCTTCACCGCCTTCGCGCTGGCCGGCGTCTCCTCGATGGTGTTCATCGGCATCGCGGCCCTGCGCTCGGCCAAGCAGCCGCAGCGCAGCAACGACCAGGAGGAACTGGTCGCCGCACACTGACCGGTGTGTTCGGCCGGTCCGGCGCCGCGCTCCCGCCACGGGCGCGGCGCCACCTCTCACTCCTCCAGGTCGCCGGGTTCGGCCTCGAGGCCGGTGCACGCCAGCCTCCCCCCGACGTCCGCGCACGCCTCCACCCCACGGGGCGTCGGCACCGCGAGCATCGGGCTGGTGTAGCCGACGGAGTCCTCCGCGGGATAGCTCGCGGAGAGCACGTCCTGCCCGGTCCGGACCGAGACCTCCCGGGCGTGCGGGGCGTGCATCCGCACCTCGGACCAGGCCGTGCCGCAGGCGGGGGAGTAGCGCAGCCGGACGTCGTACGCGGTGCCGGTGACCCTGCTCTTGGTCTGCGCGTCCCGGGCGCACGCCGAGGCGTCCGGCAACTCGCCCTGGCAGGACCGCCCGTGGCAGCGCGGCGCCCCCGACACCGGTTGCGCGCCCTGGGCGGCGCGCCGGTCGGACACGCTCACGGCCGCCGCCGTCACCCCGGCCACGGCGAGCAGCGCGAGCGCGGTCAGCGGCAGCCGCCACCACCGCCGCGCTCGCGGCGTCGCCGGTGCGGGAGTGGCGGCCGGCTGCTCCTCGGCGGCCTCGCACAGCGCCAGTACGGCCGCGGGGTCGACGCCCGCGAGCCGGGCCAGGGCCTCCACGGCCGGACGCGGCGGCCGTTTGGCGCCGGTGAGATAGCGGTGCCAGGCGGACTTGCTGTACGGGGTGCGGGCGGCCAGCGCCGCCAGGCTCAGTCCCGTGCGCTCCTTCAGTTCGCGCAGGCTCGCCGCCGGCGACTCGTCGGGTGGGGTGGTGGTCGCTCCTTCGGAGTGCCGCATGTCGCGTGCCTCGACTTCATTACGCTATGGGCGTTTCGCCCCTGTTGTCGGGATGGCTTCCCATGGATACCGGGGCCGCAATCGGCGAACAGGTGTGAAGTCGGTCAATCAGGGGGTGCATGTCGAAGGCCTGTTCGGGAACGAGGTTCCCGAACAGGCCTTCGGCGGTCAGGGAGTGCGGCGGGACGGACCCGTCAGCACCACGGAACGGCGTGGCCTACCCGGACGTAGCGGCCGGAGACGTACCCCTTGCGGTGCGGGAGCCGGTACCAGGTGTGGTTGCCGCGCACCGAACCGCCGTACGTCTTGCAGGCCACCGGGACCAGCCGGTTGCTGTGACGGTGGCCGACCACGCGGTAGCGGGTGCTCGGGCCGGAGCGGACGTTCAGCCGGACGTGGCGCGTGGTCACCCGGCCGGTCGTGCGGTACCAGGTGTGACGGTGGGCCGCCGGGGCGGGCAGGGTGGTGTAGTTGTAGTACTGGATGATTCCCTGCGGTGCGGGGATCGGAGTGGCGGCGCTCGCGGTGGCGGCCCCGGCCGTGGGCAGGAACGCGAACACCGCGACCGTGGCCAGCAGGCCGCTCTTCAGGATCCGACGGGACATGGAAACCTCCGTGCTGTCGTGCTCGTGACCACGAAGCGTGATCACGATTCGGAGGATTGCCATGGCCGAGGGCCGTCATGTCGTCCCCGCGTGCCGCGGGACGCCTGGGACGTCCCCGGGGACGGGACTCAGCCCATCTGGTCGTCGGCGGAGAGGTGCTCGACCGTCTTTCCCGTCTCCGTGAAGGTCCGGGTGACATACCCCGACGAATACACCCACAGGATCCGCAGCGGGGTGTCGCCGACGTTGCGGAACAGGTGGGGGACGGGGGACGGGACGTAGGTGGTGTCGAACCGCTCCAGCCGGGTCACCTCGCCGTCCACCCACACCTCCGCCTCGCCCTCCAGGACGGTCACGTGCTCGTCGCAGTTGTGCGAGTGCAACGGCGCCCCGGAACCCACCGGATAGACACTCATCCCGCTCGTGACCAGGTTCTCCCCGCCCGCCGACGGCGTGGTGATCAGCGGTGTCGTCACGACCGAGCCGCCCCGGTCGAGCAGGGGCACGGACGCGGCCTTGATGATCGTGGTCATCCGGGGATTCCTCTCCACTGCGATGCGATACGCCGACCGACGTTAGGCCGCGTCCGCGCGATCGGGCGCCCCCTGGCGTGCAGTTTTACCTTGCGCTCCGGGAGGGGTGAGCCGGCCGGATCCGGCTGTAGCGTCACCTGGCATCCGACGGCCGCCGGCGAGAGAAAGCAGGTACCGGCCCCCATGAGGCTCCCCGTACTCGGCGAAGAAGACATGGACCCGCGGCAGCAGGAGCTGGCCGCCCGGATCGCGGGCCGCCGCGGCGCCGTCCGCGGCCCGTTCCGGGTCTGGCTGCACAGCCCCGAGATGTGCGAACGCGCCGAATCGCTCGGCGCGTTCGCCCGGTTCGACTGCAGCCTGCCCAAACACCTGCGCGAACTGACCCTGCTGATGGCCGCCCGCAACTGGGACGCCCAGTACTCCTGGAACGCCCATGTCCACCAGGCGATCGAGGCCGGCATCCCGGAGGGCGCCGTCAAGGCCATCGCCGAGAACCGCCCGGCGGTCTTCGACGACGAGGCCGACCAGGCCTTCTACCAGTTCTGCCGGGAGATCCTGGAGGAGCACTTCGTCACCGACGGGACCTTCGCCCGCGCGCTGGCGCACTTCGGCTCCAAGGGGCTGGTCGACACCGTCGGCGCGCTCGGCAACTTCACCATGCTCGGCATGTGCCTCAACACCTTCCAGGTCGACCTCCAGGCCGATGAGGAGCCGCCGTTCCCCGACGTCCGCGGCTACCGCCGGATCACCCCGGACGGAGCCTGACCCGGGCCCCATCCAGGGCCTGACCATGAGAAACGCGGCCGATCTTTTAAGCGGAGAACCGTTGACAGGATTGCCGACATTCGATTTGTGTGGGTGACCGGCGCGAGCCGCACGCGCGTTCGGAGGAAAAAATGGATCGCCTGCTCCTGATGCACAGCTTCGTCACCGTCGCCCAGGTCGGCAGTTTCAGCGGAGCCGCCAAGAAACTCGGCTCCTCCGGCTCCCTGGTCTCCCGGCACGTGGCGGAACTGGAGCGGCAGATCGGTGTCCGCCTGGTCAACCGCACCGCCCGCTCCGTGAGCCTGACCGAACCGGGCCAGCGGTACGCCGAGTTCGCCGCGCGCATCCTCGACGAGATCGAGGCCGAGGACGCCGGCATCGCCCAGCTCCACGACCGGCCCGAGGGCACTCTCAGCGTCATCTGTCCCAAGTGGATAGGCAGCCTCGACCTCGGGGACGCCATCGCCGCGTTCTCGGCCGCCCATCCCAAGATCCAGGTGCGGTTCGAACTCGGCGGGATGTCCGACCGCACCTACGATTTCCTGGACAGCGGATTCGACGTCGCCTTCCACACCCGGGACCTGAGGGACTCCAGTGTCCGGTTGAAGAAAATCGCCTCGCTGCCGTTCGTGCTGTGCGCCTCAGAGGAGTACGTCGAGCGGTGCGGCACGCTCGCCCACCCGAACGACCTCGCCGCCCACGACTGCCTGGTCCACCTCAACGACCCGGTCTGGCGGATCGGCCACGGGCACGCCAGCACCCTGCACAAGATCCGCAACATCGCGTTCTCGTCCAACTCCTACATCGCCCTGCAGAAGGCGGCGGTGCACGGCCGCGGCATCGCCCTGCTGCCCCAGCGTCCGGCCTACGACGACCTGGTCTCCGGCGCCCTCCAGGTGCTGCTGCCCGACCTCGCCGTACCCGACCGCCCGCTGTACGCGATCTACGGTCCCGGGCGGGACACCCCGCGCAAGATCAGTGTGTTCCTGGAATTCCTCGCCGAGTGGTTCTCGCAGAACCCGATTCCCACGATCCGGTCGTAGCCGGGGCCGCAAGAAACGCTTGCGCATTCCGTAGAGCTCAGGCCATTGAGGCCCTCGCCGGCCGATATCTACGCTCGCGAGGCGACCTGGAAACGAGGAATCCATGGGAATCCAGAGAATCGAATCGGTCACATACGGTATCGACGACCTCGACACCTGCGTGCGGTTCTTCGACGACTTCGGTCTGTTCCCGGTGGAACGGACCGACGAGCACGCCGTGTTCGAGACCCGTACCGGACAGACCCTGCATCTCGACACCCTGCCCGGGCCGCTGCTGCCGGCCCCGGTCGAGGACGCGCCCACCCTGCGCGAGGTCGTCTGGGGCGTCGACACGCTCGCCGAACTGGAGCGGCTGGTGGCGGCGGCGGGCCGGGACCGCGAGATCCGGGAGGGCGCCGACGGCGTCCACCACACCGTCGACGAGACCGGGTTCGGCGTCGGCCTGACCCTGGCCCGCCCCCGGTCGGCGCCCGTCACGCCCCGCGCCGCCAACACGCTCGGCACGGTCAACCGCTGGAACACCGCCCTGGAGCCGATCACCCGGGTCCGCCCGCTGCGCATGTGCCATGTCGCCCTGAACATCCCGAAGCAGGGCCGCGAGCAGGCCGTCGGCTTCTACGTCGACCGGCTCGGCTTCCACCCGACCGACGTGGTCGAACCCATGGGCGTGTTCATGCAGGCGCCCGGCGACGACGACCAGCACACCATGCTGCTGTCCCACCGGCCCGACAAGGCGGGGATCAACCACATCGCCTACGAGGTGCCCGGCTTCGACGACGTGATCGAGGGCGGCAACCACATGATCGAGCAGGGCTGGCGGGAGGCCCGCAGGCTCGGCCGGCACACCATCGGCTCCAACGTCTTCCGCTTCCTGCACGCCCCGTGCGGCGGCCGCGTCGAATACGCGGCCGACATGGACCGGGCCGACGAGAAGTACGGCACCCGGGTCCACGAGACGACCCCGCCGCACCACATCTGGGCCCTGCGTACCAACCGCGACCAGGAAGCCCCCACCGCGTCCTGACCCTGAGAGGGCACACCTTCATGACCACCGACCACGGCTATCCCGCCGTCCGCATGTACATAGCGGGCGAGTGGTGCCAGGGCTCCACCGGACGGACCGCCCCCGTCGTCAACCCCGCCACCGAGGAGCCGATCGGCGAGGTCCCCCTCGCGACCACCGCCGACCTCGACCGGGCGCTCGAAGCCGCCGCCGAGGGCTTCAGGGTGTGGCGCGCGACCTCCGTCGCCCGCCGCTCCGCGATCCTCGAACGGGCCGCCGACCTCATCGCCGAACGCGCCGCCGAGATCGGGAGGGTGATGACCCTGGAGCAGGGCAAGACCCTCGCCGAGTCCACCGGCGAGGCCAGGCGCACCGCCTCCACCCTGCGCTGGCACACCGAGGACGCCCGCCGCGCCTACGGCCGTATCATCCCCTCCGCGCCCGGCACGGTCCTCACCGTCCGCCGCGAACCGATCGGCCCCGTCGCCGCCTTCGTCCCCTGGAACTTCCCGGTCGGCGGCCCCAACCGCAAGATCTCCTCGGCGCTCTCGGCAGGCTGTTCACTCATCATCAAGGCCTCCGAGGAGACCCCGGCGACGGCCGCCGCGCTGGTGGAGTGCTATGCGGACGCGGGCCTGCCCGCCGGAGTGCTGGGCCTCGTCTTCGGTGAGCCCGCCGAGGTCTCGGCGCACCTCATCGCCTCCCCGGTCACCCGGATGATCGCCTTCACCGGTTCGGTGCCCGTCGGCAAGCTCCTGGCAGCCGAGACCGGCAAGGTCATGAAACCCACCCTGATGGAACTCGGCGGCCACGCCCCGGTGATCGTCTGCGCCGACGCCGACCCCGGTCAGGCCGCCCGGCGCGCCGCCCAGGCCAAGTTCTTCAACGCGGGTCAGGTGTGCACCTCGCCCAGCCGCTTCCTCGTCCACGAGTCCCTGGTCGAGGACTTCACCGCCGAGTTCGTGAAGGCCGCCGAGGCGGTCGTCGTCGGCGACGGCCTGGCCCAGGGCACCACCATGGGCCCGCTCGCCAACGAGCGCCGGCTGCGGTCGGTCGAGCGGCTGACCGCGGACGCGGTACGCAAGGGGGCGACGGTACTCACCGGTGGCGAACGCCTGGACCGCCCCGGCTACTTCTTCGCCCCGACCGTCCTCACCGACGTACCGGCGGACGCGGACCTGCTGTCCGAGGAGCCGTTCGGGCCCCTCGCGCCGATCGTGCCCTTCGTCGACCTCGACGACGCCCTGGCCACCGCCAACTCCCTGCCGTACGGCCTGGCCGCCTACGGCTTCACCAGGTCGGCCGCCACCGCCGAGAAGCTGTCCGACGGGTTCGAGGCCGGCATCCTCTCCCTCAACCACTGCGGCGGCTCGGTGCACGAGGCACCCTCCGGCGGGGTCAAGGACAGCGGGTACGGCCGGGAGGGCGGGCCGGAGGCGCTGGACGCCTACCTGGTCACCAAGCGCGTCTCCCACCTGCTGACGCCATGAGGTACGCACGCGTGTCCGTCGACGGCCGGGCGGTGTGGGGCCGGGTGGGGGAGCCGGACGTCGAGCTCCTCTCCGGCTCGCCGCTGGCGGCCGACCCCGATGTCCTCGGCACCGTCGCGTCCGCCGAGGCGGTCTGGCTGCCGCCCGTCGTACCCGGCGTGTTCTACGCCGTCGGCCACAACTACCCACGGCACATCGAGCACGCCGGCGCCACGACACCCGACCGCCCCGAGGTCGGCTACCGGGCCAACAACGCTCTCACCGGCCACCGTTCGCCGATCGTCAAACCCGCTGGGGTGACCGGACGGTTCGAGGCCGAGCCGGAACTGGTCGCCGTCATCGGCCGCACGGTCCGGTACGCGACCTACGACGACGCCCGGAAGGCGGTCTTCGGCTGGACCATCGGCAACGACGTCAGCGCCCGCACCTGGCAGCACCAGGACCGCACCTTCTGGCGCAGCAAGAACAGCGACACGTTCAAGCCCATGGGCCCATGGATCGAGACCGACGTCGACGCCCTCGCCCAGACCACCACACTGCGCGTCAACGGCGAGATCCGTGCCGCGTTCCCGACCGGGGACATGGTCTTCGACCCCTACGACCACATCGTCGAGATCACCCGGCACATCACCCTGCACCCCGGGGACGTGCTGTGGATGGGCGCCGAGTCCACCTGCCAGATCGAGCCCGGCGACACCGTGGACGTCGAGATCAGCGGCGTCGGCGTGCTGTCCAACCCCGTACACCTGGAAGGGAACCACTCATGAGCGCGGAACCCCGTTACATCCACCACGTCAACTTCCCCACCACCGACCCCGACCGGACCGCCGCCTGGTACACCAAGGTCTTCGGGATGAAGCGCATCATGCCCAAGTCCAACACACGGGTCGTCCTCATGACCCGGGGCAACTTCGACCTGCACTTCACGCCTGTCGAAGAGATGGAGCGCATGGCGCCCTACCACTTCGCCGTCGAGGTCGACGACTGGGACGACTTCCTCGCCCATCTCAAGGAGCTGGGCATCCGGCACACCCGGCCGATCGAACGCCCCGAGAACCAGTCCAAGTTCTGCTACATCCACGACCCCGACCACACCATGATCGAGCTGGTCCACCACGGCCGCCGTCCCCACTAGACGCGCAAGTACGGGAGTCCACCCCATGCCCTTCGCCGACTCCGACGGCACCTCCATCTACTACGAGCGCCACGGCAGCGGCCCGGCGATCCTCTTCGTGCACGGCAGCGGCGGTCACCACGCCGCCTGGTGGCAGCAAGTGGCCGCACTGCGGGAGGAGTTCACGGTCGTCACCGTGGACCTGCGCGGCTTCGGCAAGTCCGACTCCGCCATGGCCGAGTTCGACGGCCAGGACTTCCCCGCGGACGTGGTCGCCGTCCTCGACCAGGAGGACCTCACCGACGCCATGCTGGTCGGCCAGTCCATCGGGTCCGTCGCCGCGCTGCGGGCCGGCCTGCTGCGCCCCGAACGGGTCTCCTCGGTCGTCCTCGGCCACTCCCTCGGCGGCATCAGCCACCCCGAACTGAGGGAACTGGCCGCCGCCGACCGGGCCGAGGCCGTGAAGCTGCCGGTGATCGACCGGCTGCTCACCAAGTCGTTCCAGCGGGAGCGGGCCGATCTCACCTTCCTGTTCCAGCAGATGGGCACGTTCAACGTCGCCAGGATGCAGGACCTGCGCAACCTCGACACCGACGGCCCCTCCCTGGAGGAGATCCAGGACTCCGGCGTCAGGGTCGCCTTCCTCGCGGGCGAGAAGGACGCCGTCCTGAGCGTCAAGACCGTCACCCGCGCCCACGAGCTGCTGCCCGGCTCGCACCTGGAGATCGTCCCGGGCGCCCCGCACTCCATGTACTGGGAGACGCCCCAGCCGTACAACGCGGCCGTCGCCCGGCTCCGCCGCACCCTCACCGCACCGAAGGAAGCAGCATGAGCAGCCTCACCCTGGCCGCCGCCGAGGAGATCATCGGCGCCGCCCACCGGCGCGCCCGGGAGATCGGCAAGGCGGTGAGCGTCGCCGTCGTGGACGCCGGCGGCTTCCCGGTCGCCATCCGCCGCCCCGACGGAGCCCGCCCGCTCACCCCCGACATCGCCCGCGCCAAGGCCTACACCGCCGCCGTCATGCAGCGCCCCGGCCCCATGCTGAAGAAGTGGCAGGAGAGCCAGCCCGTCTTCTTCTCGCAGCTCTCCCAGCTCCCCGGCGCCGCCCTGCCGATCATGGCCGCCGAGGGCAGCGTCACCATCAAGAAGGACGGCGAGATCATCGGCGGGCTCGGCATCGCCGGCGGCACCGCGGACGAGGACCAGCGGATCGCCGAGGAGGTCCTGAAGGACCTCGGCTACGAGCTGGAGTTCGCCGCGTGGGGCGTCACCGGCGGAAAGGACTGACACCATGGCGGACACGTTCAACTACCGCATCGACCACCACGGCAGCCTGGTCCGGCCGGCAGGCCTGTCGACCGACGACCCGGAGGCCGTGGCCGCGGCGGTCCGGGAGGCGGTCGCCTACCAGCGCAGGCTGCGCTGCACCGTCGTCACCGACGGCGACTTCCCCCGCGAGGACTTCCGCAGCGCGGTCCTCGACGGCGTGTCGGGCCTGCGCCGCACCGGCGAGGCGGGGCCGGACGGCCTGGTTCGCTGGGTCGCCGAGTCGCTGCCCAAGGCCGACGGCCCGCTGCTCGCCGACTCCGCCGCCCGGCTCGCCGAGCTGACGGTGATCGCCCCGAAGGTCACACTGCCCTCCCCGGGGTATCTCGCGGCCACCACCTACCAGCCCGGGCTCGGCGTCTCCTCGGCGCGTGACCTGGGCGAGGCCTTCGCGGAGATCGTCCGGGCGGAGATCGGGCTGCTGGTGTCGCGGGGCGTCCGCCTGATCCAGCTCGACAACCCGCTCCTCCTCGACCGGTTGAGTACCGACCCGGGAGACCCCGGCGCGCTCTCCTTCGAGGACGCGCTCGCCGTCGACGCGCTCGCGGTACGTCTGGACGAGCGCCCCGAGGGCGTACGGATCGGCGTGGCGCCCGGCTGGGAGGCCCCGGCCGAGGTGGACCGGGCCCGCGCCGAGCGGCTGTACGCCGAAATCGGCGCCGACCGCTGGATCCTCCCCTTCGACCAGGGCACGCCGGCCGAGCTCGAACTGGTGAAGGCGCTGCCGGACGACCGCGACTTCTGCCTGGGCGTGGTCGACGCGACCGTACCGGAGCTGGAGGACGTCGACACCGTGATGTCCCTTATCGACGCGGTCGGCGAGGTCAAGGACCTGGAGGACGGGGCGGTTTCGCCGTCGCGCGGCTTCGCGAACGTGGCGTCGAGGCCACTGCTGACCGCGGAGGACCAGCGCCGCAAACTGGTACTGGTCGAGACCATCGCCCGGTACTGCTGGGGCAACGAGTTCTGAGCGCTCCGCTCCACTGGAAGTGCCACGATCTGCGGTGTGCGGTGTGCGGTGTGCGGTGTGCGGTGTGCGGTGTGCGGTGTGCCGTGTGCCGTGTGCCGTGTGCCGTGTGCCGTGTGCCGACTGCGGCGCCGTCGTGGCTGGTCGCGCAGTTCCCCGCGCCCCTAAAAGAAGTCGTGGCTGGTCGCGCAGTTCCCCGCGCCCCTGAAAGAAAGGGGCGCTGCACGAGCGCCCCTTCAGGGCGCGCGCCGCGTGGGCGCGAGCAACCACAGTCACCCGCGCCCTCTTCACCCACATCAGCCCGGCAGACGCTAAATCACCTCGGCAAAAGTCACGGTGCGCTCCACGAGCAACGGCCACACCACCCCCACAACGACCTCCTTGAAGTGCTCGGCCGCCTTGTGCGCCTCGAATCCCTCCCGGTCGGCATACCGCTCGTAGAGCAGGAACCCACCCGGCTCCCCCTCCACCACGTGCACCTCGTACATCAGGTTCGCGGGTTCCGTGCGGGTGGCCTCCCGTGCCATCAACAGCGCGGCCCGCACCGTCACCTCGTCGGCGGGTGCGCAGCGGTAACGGGCGACGACGGCGTATGCCATGCGGTTCCTCCAAGGATCGTGTCCGGTCCGCCGATTCCAGCATGGATCATGCGCCCGCCGACCCGCGCACGGCGCAACCAATGCCTGCCCCCGCGGGGCTGGTGGACCCCCTCCCACATGGTGTGTTGTCGCATCCGGCCCGCACCGGCGGAGCCGTGGCCGACGAAGGAAGTGATCTCCATGCGCACCCTGGAAACCCTCTCCGGCGGGGAGTGGACGAGGACCGGCGAATGGATCGACGTCCACGACCCCGCCGACGTCCGCACCCCGCTCGCCCGGGTCCCGGCCCTGTCCGCCAAGGACGTCACCCGCGCCTACGACCACGCCGAGCGCGGCTTCGCCGGCTGGAAGCGCACCAGCCCCTTCGAGCGGGCCCGGGTCTTCACCGAGGCCGCCCGGCTGATCCGGGAACGGGCCGGGGAGATCGCCGCCGACGTCACCGCCGAGAACGGCAAGACCCTGGCCGAGGCGACCGGCGAGACCCTCAAGGCCGCCGACTTCCTGGAGTACTACGCCGGTCTGGCCCGCCAGGGCTACGGCGCCCTCCTGCACGACGTACGCCCGGACCACCGTACCCACACCCAGCGCGAGCCCATCGGCGTGATCCTGGTGATCAGCCCCTGGAACGATCCGCTGATCACCCCGGCCCGCAAGCTCGCCCCGCTGCTCGCCGCCGGCAACGCGGCCGTGTTCAAGCCGGCCACCGAGACACCGTTGTCGGGCCTGCACTTCGCCCGCGCCCTGCACGACGCGGGCCTGCCCGCCGGAGTCCTCAACGTCGTCACCGGCCGCACCGCCGAGATCGAGGAGGCGCTCCTCGACGACCCCCGGATCGCCGGCATCACCTTCACCGGTTCCAACGCCGTGGGCAACCGCATCCGGCGCCGCCTGGCCGACCGCAACGTCCGCTTCCAGGGCGAACTCGGCGGCAAGAACGCCTCGGTGGTGCTGCGCGACGCCAATCTGCCGGCCGCCGCGAAGGCCGTCGTGGCCGCCTCCTTCGGCCAGGCAGGGCAGCGCTGCACCGCCACCAGCCGGGTGATCGTCGAGCGGCCGGTGCACGACGAGTTCGTCGCGCTGCTGGTCGCGCAGGTGGCGGCGCTGACGGTCGGCCCGGGCAGCGATCCGGCGACCACCCTGTGCCCGCTGTCGAGCCCGAAGCAGCGCGACAGCGTCCTCGCCGACCTGAGCCGGGCGGTCGAGCAGGGGGCGACCGTCCTCGCCGGGGGCGGGGCGGACACCGAACGGCCTCACGGCTGCTACGTACAGCCCACCGTCCTGACCGGCATCACCCCCGACATGGCCGTCTGGCGTGAGGAGGTCTTCGGGCCGGTCCTCGCCGTCCGCGCGGTCGACGACTTCGACGCGGCCGTCGCGGCGGTCAACGACTCCGCCTTCGGCCTCGCCGCCGCCGTGTTCACCCGCGACCTCGCCTCGGCGTACCGCTTCGCCGACGAGGCCGAGTGCGGACAGGTCGCCGTCAACACGACCACCACCGGCTGGGACGTCCACCTGCCGTTCGGCGGATTCCACGACTCCGGCACGGGCTACAAGGAGCAGGGGGAGGAAGTCCTGAGGTTCTCCACCCGCGTCAAGACGGTGGCCGTCCACTTCGGCGCGTGAGCACCGTAGGAGAGACGTGACCACCGCACGAGAGAGAGGAGGACGCCGATGGCTGACGAGACGATCGGCGTGGTCGGCGCCGGCATCGTGGGCCTCGCCACGGCCCGTGAGATCGCGCTGAGCCGCCCCGGGACCCGGGTCGTGGTGTTCGAGAAGGAGCAGGAGGTCTCCCGGCACCAGACCGGCCACAACTCCGGTGTGGTGCATGCGGGGATCTACTACACACCGGGCAGCCTCAAGGCCGACCTGTGTGTGCGGGGCGTGGCGCTGCTGCGCGCGTACTGCCAGGACCGGCGACTGCCGTACCAGGAGATCGGCAAGCTGGTGGTGGCCGTCCGCGAGGACGAGCTGGGCCGGATGGAGAACCTCTACCAGCGGGCCAGGAACAACCACGTGCCGGAGCTGCGGAAGATCTCCCGCGAGGAGATCAAGGAGCTGGAGCCGCACGCCGGCGGTATCGCGGCCCTGCACTCGCCGCGTACCGCGATCACCGACTACCCGGCCGTCGCCCGGGCGTTCGCCGGGGACATCACCGACTCCGGCGGCGAGATACGGCTGGGCTTCCCGGTCACCTCCATCGCCACCGTGCCCGGCGGCATCGAGGTCGCCTCCGGGCAGGACCGCGTGCGCGTGGACCGGCTGATCCTCTGCGCCGGCCTCCAGTCCGACTCCGTCGCCCGGCTCGCGCAGGACGGACAGGAGCCCCGGATCATCCCGTTCCGCGGCGAGTACATGCTGCTGAGACCGGACCGGACGGATCTGGTGCGCGGCCTCATCTACCCGGTGCCCGACCCCCGTTACCCCTTCCTCGGCGTGCACTTCACCCCGCGTGTCGACGGTTCCGTGGAGGTCGGCCCCAACGCCGTCCTCGCCCTCGCCAGGGAGGGTTACCGGCGCAGCAGGGTCTCGCCCCGGGACCTGCTCGGGCTCGCCGCCTACCCGGGCGCCTGGAGGATGGCCGCCCGGCACTGGCGTACCGGCGTCAAGGAGTACCGCGGCTCCTTCTCCGCCGCCGCCTTCATGAAGGACGCCAGGCTGTACGTCCCGGGTGTCGGCGTCCGGGACGTGGTGCGCGGCGGGGCGGGCGTGCGTGCCCAGGCCCTGGACCGTGACGGCACGCTCGTCGACGACTTCCGCATCCATCGGGTCGGCCGGATCACGGCCGTACGCAACGCCCCCTCGCCGGCCGCCACGGCCTCCATGGCGATCGCCGAACACATCACCGCCGCCGTCTTCGGCGACTCCTGAACGAGCTGTTCGCGGCGCCCGGACAGGCGCCGCGAACAGCGCACTTCCGCGCAACAACAGCTTGCGCTCCGGGCTCTCCGCAAGAGCTCACCAGCCGCCTAGCGTTCCTTCCACAGCACCCCGAGCCCCCTCCTAGAGGAAAGAGTTCGCGCCATGTTCGTCGTCGACACGCAGATCCACATCTGGAAGGAAGAGACCCCGGACCGCCCCTGGGTGCCCGGTGCCCGCGAGCGGATCCGGCTCAACGGCCACCGCGAGGACCCCTTCTCCTACGAGGAGGCCCTGGAGCTCATGGACGAGGCCGGTGTGAACCGGGCACTGATCCTGCCGCCGTCCTGGGAGGGCGACCGCATCGACTACGCCCTGGAGGCCTGCGAGGCGCACCCGGACCGGTTCGGCATCATGGCCCGCATCCCGCAGAACAAGCCCGAAGAGGGCAAGGCGATGCTCACGGACTTCGCCCAGAACCCGCATGTGAAGGGCACCCGGCTGACCTTCCACCGGCCGCAGGACCGCAACTGGATGATCGACGGCACCAACGACTGGTACTGGCCGGTCGCCGAGGAACTGCGCATCCCGACCATGGTGCACGCCCCGATCTGGAAGCGGGAGCTGGGCGAGATCGCCGCCAAGCACCCCGAGCTGAAGATCATCGTCGACCACATGGGCATCATGGCCCGCTGTGTCGACGACGCGATCGGCTACTGGGTCCAGGAGACCGCCGACCTGCACGTCCACCCGAACATCTACGTCAAGGTGTCCGCGCTGCCGGGCTACTCCACCCAGCCCTTCCCGAACAACAACATCCAGAAGTACGTGCGCGAGATGGTCGACAGGATGGGCCCGCAGCGCTGCTTCTACGGCACCGACATCACCCGGCTGCTCGGCCACGGCATCACCTACACCGACACGATCGAGCAGTTCACCAAGCACTGGGACTTCACGCCCGAGGAGCTTGAATGGATCCTGGGCCGCGGTATCTCCGAGGTCCTGAACTGGCCGATCGAGGGCTGAGGGACACCGGCGATGACCAACACTCCAGGAACCGACGGTGGTGACGCCCTCGTCGCCGCCTTCAACGCCGTCGGCGCCGACTACCTCTTCTGTTCCTCGGGGTCCGAGTGGGCCCCGGTGTGGGAGGCGCTGGCCCGCCGTCACCGCGACGGCGAACCCGCACCGGAGTACCTCGACCTCACGCACGAGACCGTGGCCGCCGGCATGGCCACCGGCTACGGACTGGTCAGGCGCCGTCCGCAGGGCGTGCTGCTGCATGCGGCGCCGGGTCTGCTCCAGGGCTCGATGGCCGTGCACGGGGCGTTGCTGGCCGGCGTGCCGATGGTCGTCGCCTCCTCGGAGTCGACGACGTACGGCGACGCTCCCGGGCACGACCCGGGCGGCCAGTGGTACCGCAACCTCTCGATCGTGGGCGGCCCGCAAGGCATCGCCCAGCCGTTCACCAAATGGTCGACCGAGGCCGCCAGTGTGCACACCCTGCCGACCATGATCACCCGGGCGGCGGAGCTGGCCTGGCGGGCACCGGCCGGACCGGCGTACCTGAACATCCCGCTGGAGATCCTCCTTGAGGAGTGGGACGGCCGCGAGGCCAAGCCCGTCGTCGCGCCGGGCTCCACGCACAGCTCGCCCGAAGAGGCCGACTCCGTGGCCCGGTTGATCCGCGAGGCGGCCAACCCGGTGATCGTCACGGAGACGGCGGGGCGCGAGACGGGCGGCTTCGAGGCGCTGGTCGCCTTCGCGGAGGCCTGGAACATCCCGGTCGTCGAGCCGGACTCGGCGGTGTGCGGCAACTTCCCGCGCACCCACCCGCTGCACGCCGGCAGTGACATCGGGCCGTGGATGGACGAGGCCGACCTCATCCTCCTGGTCAACTGCCGGGCCCCCTTCTACCCGCCCTCCAGGCGCCCCGGCAAGGCGAAGGTCGTCGTCATCGACGAGGTCCCGCAGCGCCCGCACGTCGTCTACCAGGTGCTGTTCGCCGACACGTACCTGGAAGGCAGCGTCACCAACACGCTGCGCCAGCTCACCAAGCGGGCGAAGGATCTCGACGAGCGCGCGGTCGAGGTCCGCCGGGCGGCGCAGGCGGAGCGGCACGACGCCGAGCGGTCGGCGATCGCGGCGGCGGAGACCAGGGCCGAGGAGGCCACCGGCGTCGACCCGGTGCTGGTCGCCGCCACCCTGCGCAGGTTGCTGCACGGGCAGGACGCGATCGTCGTGGACGAGACGATCACCCACAGCCGGGTGGTCAGGCGCCATCTCCAAGTCGCCGGCCCCGATTCCTACTTCTACGTCCAGGGCGGACTCGGCCAGGGCATCGCCGTCGCCCTCGGCGTCAAACTCGCCGCGAGGGAAAGGCCGGTGGTGCTCACCATCGGCGACGGCGCCTTCACCTACAACCCGGTGATCCCGTCGTACGACGCCTCGAACGCGTACGAACTGCCGTTGCTGATCGTCGTGTTCAACAACCGCGTGTACAAGTCGATGAACCTCAACCACCGCCGCTTCTACCCCGACGGCGCGGCCGCCGACACCGGCGAGTGGCTTGGCACCGACCTGCACCGGCTGCCCCGGCTCGCCGCGTTCGCCGAGCCGTTCGGCATGCACACCGAGACCGTGGACACGACGGAGACGCTCGCGCCGGCGCTGGAGCGCGCGCTGAAGGCTGTGGCCGAGGGGACGACCGCCGTGGTCGACGTCCTCGTCACCCGCTGAGCGCTGCGCCGTAGACGCCGTTCCCCATCCGCCCGCCGTCCGTGGCCGGTCGCGCCCGCGCGGCGGCAGCCGCGGATCGACGCAGTCCCGCGCCCCCGACGGGGCCCTGTAGCCCAGGAGGCTTTCGCCGTCATGCCCGACACACCCCCCAAGATCCTGGTGCCCGCCGAGGACCTGCGCACCTTCTCCGCCGCCCTGCTGGAGAAGGGCGGTCTGAGTGCCGAGCACGCCCGTACCACCGCTGACGTGTTCGTCTGGGCCGCGCAGCGCGGCGTCGACTCGCACGGCACCGCGCGCGTCCCCGCCTACCTGGACCTGCTCGCCAAGGGCGTCGCCAACGCCGGCCCACGGCTCACCGTCGAGTCCACGGCACCGGCCGCCGCCGTCCTCGACGCCGACCGTGCCCCCGGTCCGGTGGCCCTGACCGCCGCCGCCGACGAGGCGGTACGGCGAGCCCGCGAGACCGGCATCGCCTCGGTGGGCGTCCGCCGCACGGTGCACACCGGCGCCATCGGCTACTACGTCTCCCGGATCGCCGATGAGGGCCTGGTCGGGCTGGGATTCGTGGCCGGCATGCCCAACATGGGCTACACCGGCGTCAGGGGGGCGGCCGTCGCCACCAGCCCCCTCGCCATCGCCGTGCCGGCCCGCGACCACGCCCCACTGCTGCTCGACATGGCCACCGCCACCATCGCCCTCGGCAGGATCCGTCAGGCGAAGGCGAGCGGTACCCCGCTGCCCGAAGGCGCGGCCGCGACGGCGGACGGCACCCCGACGACCGACCCGGAAGAGGCGGTCATGCCGCTGCCGCTGGGCGGCGCGAAGGGCTCCGGGATGTCCCTGGCCTTCGAACTCCTGACCAGCGTCCTGGTCGGAGCCCCGATCTTCGCGTCCTTCCACGCGGGCGACCGCAAGCACCGCCAGAACGCCCTGCTCATAGCCCTGGACCCGGCCGCCTTCGGTGACCCGGAGGCCTTCGTGGCGGCGGTCGACGCCACCCTGGGCACGCTGAAGAACCTGCCGGTCGCGGACGGCGCCGACGGGGTGTTCTACCCGGGGGAGCGCAGCGCGGCGGTGGCCGGGCAGCGGGCGGAGAAGGGGATCCCGGTGGCGCCGAAGGTATGGCGGGAGCTGACGGAACACGCCGAGCGGCTGGGTGTGGCACTGCCGGTGTGAGGGTGGGCCGGGCCCGCGGCAGGCATCCTGGAGATGATCGCGTGGGCCCGGACCGGACCCGCCGCGCAGTCCTGTGTGTCCTGCACGCGATAACTTACTTGAGTTACGCAACGACATGGTAAACTGGCCGGTATGTCCAGAGAACCCCTGCCGGCCGTCCCCGCCGCCACCCCGGAGGTCGTCGAGATCGAGCGTGCGCTGACACGCATCACGTATCTGAGCACCCGGGCCCGGCAGCACGAGCGGCTGATGGCCCTCGCCGGCGTCCCGCTGGACCGCGCCGCGGTGGCTCTGCTGCGCCAGGTCGCCGATTCCGAGCCGCTGCGCCCGGGGGAGCTCGCCCAACGGCTCGGTGTCGAGGCGTCCCATGTGACGCGCACGGTCCAGCAGCTCCAGAGGTCGGGCTATGTCACCCGGGTCCCCGATCCCGACGACCGCCGCGCCCAGCGGATCGAGCTCACCGACGCCGGACGGGAGGCCGTCCACCGGGTCCGGGACGCCGGGGCGCGCGGGATGCAGCTGGCCCTGGGCGAGTGGAAGCCGGAGGAGCTGCGCCAGCTGGCCACGCTGTTCCACCGTATGGTCGACGACTTCCTGGACTACGCGGTCGAGGACGAGTCCGGCCCGGAGCCCGGCGAGACGGTGTCCTCCGGACGCGCCGTGTGAAGGAGCGGCACGCACGCACCGCCCCGGCGGGGATCGGAGTCGGTACCGCCCGGTAATATGCGCGCCAGATCTTCAGAGGAGGCGGCGTGGCCCGGTCCCAACGTTCACCCCTGCTGCTGGCGGGGCTGCTGGCCACCGGTGGAGTCGCGCACTTCGCGGCGCCGAAGTCGTTCGACGCCACGATCCCGAAAGTACTGCCGGGCTCGCCCCGGGCCTGGACGTACGGCAGCGGGGTCGTGGAGCTGGCGCTGGCGGCCGGGATCGCCCTGCCGCGCACCCGCAAGGTGGCGGCCCGGGCGGCCGCCGCCTTCTTCGTCGGCGTGTTCCCGGCCAACGTACAGATGGCCGTCGACTGGCAGCAGCGGCCCCAGCCGCTCAGGACCGCGGCCCTCGCCCGCCTGCCGCTCCAGATCCCCCTGGTGCTGTGGGCGCGCGGTGTCGCCCACAACGTCGCCCACAACGAGGAGGGCCGATAAATGGCGGGAACCGTCGAGGTCGGAAGCAAGATCGAGGACTTCGCGCTGCCGGACGAGACCGGCACGACACGCACGCTCACGGAACTGCTGGCCGACGGGCCGGTCGTGCTCTTCTTCTACCCGGCCGCCCTGTCGCCCGGCTGCACCACCGAGGCCTGTCACTTCCGGGACCTGGCGGCCGAGTTCGCCGCCGCCGGCGCCCGGCCGGTCGGCATCAGCGGGGACAGCGTTGAGCGCCAGCAGGAGTTCTCCGGGAAGCACACGCTCGGCATGCCGCTGCTCTCCGACAGCGACGGCACGATCCGCGAGCGGTTCGGCGTCAAGCGCGGATTCGCGCTCGCCCCCACCAAGCGGGCCACCTTCGTCATCGCCCAGGACCGCACCGTCCTGGAGGTCGTCCGCAGCGAACTGCGCATGAACACGCACGCCGACCGGGCGCTCGCCGCACTGCGCGGTCAGCAGGGCTGAGACAGGCCCTCCCCGCGCTTGATGCGGTCGGGCATAGGTCCCATCCTGGGGCGTATGGAGCGTGTCGCGGCCGCGGCGATCATCGATCCCCTGGGCAGGGTGACGGGGTGGAGCGAAGGCGCGCGGGCACTCACCGGACGACCGGCGGAGCAGGTCGTGGGCCGGCCCGCCGCCGACCTGCTCGCGGAGGCGGTCCCCGCGGCGGCGCTCGCCGCCCGCTCCGGGACCGTCGCCCTGCGCCACGCCGACGGACGCCGGATGGAGATCGCCCTGACCGCCTGCCCGGTCCTCGGTCCCGACGGCGAAACCACCGGATACGTCCTCACCGCCGACCCGCCCCGGAAGGCCGAGCCCACCCTGGCCGAACGGGCCTTCCAGCAGGCCTCCATGGCCATGTCGGTCTTCGACGTCCGCCAGCGCTACCTCCGCGTCAACGACGAGGTCTGCCGGCTCAAGGGCGTCCCCGAGGCGGCCCTGCGCGGCCGCTTCTTTCTGGACACCGTCGAGGAGGCTCCGCACCACGGGGGCTTCCTGAGCCGCCTGCGCCAGGTCGTCGAGACCGGCCGGCCCACCCGCTACGAGAGCTTCACCGGCGCCCCGGGCCTGAACCGGGAGCACGCCTGGAACATCGAGATGTGGCCCGTGCACGCCCCCGACGGCGAGCTGACCGCCGTCGCCCTCGCCGCCTTCGACAGCACCGAGCAGTACCTGGCCCGCCTGCGGCTGGCCCTGCTCAACGAGGCGGCCACCTCCATCGGCACCACCCTGGACGTGGTGCGCACCGCCGAGGAGGTCGTCGAACTAATCGTCCCGCGCTACGCCGACTTCGCCAGCGTCGACCTGCTCGACTGGGTGCTCACCGCCGAGGAACTTCCCACCGTCCCGGAGGGGGACATCGAACTGCGGCGCGTCGCCCACGGCTCGGTGACCGAGGGCACTCCCGAGGCGGCCGTACGGCTGGGTGAGACGGAGGTGTATCTGGCGTCGTCCCCGCCGGCGCGGGCACTGCGGGAGGGGCGCGCGGTGGTCAGCCAGGCCGGCGAGCCGGAGTTCCGCGGCTGGGTCGCGGAGCGAAACGCCCGCGCGCCCGAGGGCCGCAAGTACCGACAGGGCGTCCACTCCATGGTGGCCGTACCCCTGCGGGCCCGGGGCGTCCTGCTCGGCGTGGTCGTCGGCGTGCGCATGCGCCACCCCGACGACTACGCCGTCGACGACACCGTGTTCGCCGAGGAGATCGGCAGCCGCGCCGCCGTCTGCATCGACAACGCCCGCCGCTTCGCCCGCGAGCGTTCCACCGCCCTCGCCCTCCAGCACAGCCTGCTGCCCAGCGGCCTGCCCGGTCAGGCAGCCGTCGAGGTGGCCCACCGCTATCTGCCCTGCGGGTCGCTGGCCGGCATCGGCGGCGACTGGTTCGACGTGATCCCGCTCTCCGGCAGCCGGGTCGGCCTGGTCGTCGGCGACGTCGTCGGCCACGGCATCCGCTCCTCCGCCACCATGGGCCGGCTGCGCACGGCCGTACGCACCCTCGCGGACGTCGACCTGCCCCCCGACGAACTCCTCACCCACCTCGACGACCTGGTCAGCCACCTGGCCGCGGACGGCAGCGGCGAGGAGGTCGCCGAACTGGGCGCCACCTGCCTGTACGCCGTCTACGACCCGGTCTCGCGCCGTCTCACCCTCGCCGCCGCCGGCCATCCGGCCCCCGCCCTGGTGCTGCCCGGCGGCGAGGCCGAACTGGTCCCGATGACCGCGGGACCGCCGCTCGGGGTCGGCGGTCTGCCCTTCGAGGCGGTGGAGCTCGACCTGCCCGAGGGTGCCGTCGTCGCCCTCTACACGGACGGCCTCATCGAGGACCGGGACCGGGACGTGGACCGCGCCACCGAGGAGATGTGCCGGGCGCTGAGCGCGCCCGCCGACTCGCTGGAGGCCCTCAGCGACAACGCGCTCAAGGCCGTCCTGCCGGAACAGCCCTCCGACGACGTCGCCCTGCTGCTGGTCCGCACCCGTGCGCTCGGCGCCGACCGGGTCGCCACCTGGGACGTCCCGCCCGACCCCGCCGAGGTCGCGCACTTCCGGCAGGCGGCCACCGAACGCCTGGCCGCCTGGGGCCTGGACGAGGCCGCCTTCGTCACCGAACTGGTCGTCAGCGAACTCGTCACCAACGCCATCCGCTACGGCGAACCGCCCATCCAGCTGCGCCTGATCCGCGACCGCGCGCTCATCTGCGAGGTGTCCGACGGCAGTTCGACCTCACCGCATCTGCGTCGCGCGCACGCCTACGACGAGGGCGGCCGTGGCCTGCTCCTGGTCGCTCAGCTCACCCAGCGCTGGGGCAGCCGCCAGACCTGCACCGGCAAGACCATCTGGGCCGAACAGCCGCTGCCCGAAGGGTCGTTGCCGGTCATCGACGCCTGAAGCGGCAGCCGGGCTACTCGAAGTCGCAGCCCGGGTTCGGCACCGACTCGGAGTACGGCGAGCCGTGCGGGAGGATGTACAGCACGTCCAGGACGAGGTCGGTGTCGCCCAGGTTCGCGCCCAGATGCACATCGCCCGCCCCGCCCGGCTCGTAGACTGTGCCGCCCTGCCGGTAGACGCCGTCCGCCGCGCAGTCCGAGTGGAAGTGGCTGAGGGTGCCCTTCTGGACGTATCCGTAGACCGGGCCGTCGTGGAAGTGCCAGCCGGTGCTCTGCCCGGGCGGGACGGTGATCTCGCGCAGCACGTAGTCCGTGCCGCCGATCGTGGTCTGGCTGATCACCCGCCCGGTCACACCCGGCCCGGCGGGGGTGGCGTAGGCGGTGCCGCAGGTCAGCAGAGTGCCGGCGGCGACCGCCCCGGCCAGCGCGGTACGGAGCGCGGTGCGCATACGGAGGGCCTCCTGAGCCGAAGGTCGAGTACCTCCGTGAACTTAGGCCCCCACGGGGTCGCCCGGGGCGGGAACGCCGCAATCCCGGTGCACCGGGCCCGCGCCCTCCGGCCTGTCGAACCAGGTGCCCCGGTAGGCGAAGCCGGGGACCGGGTACGGCCTGTCACCCCGCGCTCGCGTCCGCCGCGACCTGGGCGAGGGTGCGGCCGGAGGTCACCGAGCGGGCCCGCCGGGGATCTGGCGTGCCGTGACCGCCCGACCGTGCGGCCCCCTTCTTCACCAGCAGCCAGGCGTCCTCGCCGTCGCCGCCCCGGAACCGGGTCAGCGCGTACTCGCCGTGCAGCTTGGAGCCGTGCAGCCGGAACGTGGCGTGCCCGCGCTCCAGCGACTGTGCGAAGCCGACCGGCCGGCCCTGGCGGTCGTGGCTGAGCGGCTCGTACCAGCCGTGGTCCCAGACGATCACGGTGCCGCCGCCGTACTCGCCCTTCGGGATCACGCCCTCGAAGTCCTGGTACTCCAGCGGATGGTCCTCGGTGGGCACGGCCAGCCGCTTGTCCCCGGGGTCGGCCGACGGGCCCTTCGGCACCGACCAGGACTTCAGGACCTCGTCGACCTGCAGACGGAAGTCGAAGTGCATCCGGCGCGCGTCATGGATCTGCACCACGAACCGGGGCCGCCCGCCGTCCGGCGCGGCCTGCCCCGACGGCTCCCGGGTCCGTCCGAAGTCACGCTTGTCACGGTACGTGCGCAGCCGCTCGTCGGTACCCACCGCGGCTCCCTTCGTCGGAGGTACGCCCCGAGTACCCGCGCGGCTAGAACTCCTCGTGGCTGTCCGGGTCGCCGCCGAGGCGCTGGTGGGGCCGTTCGGAGACCGCCGCCAGCTGCGCGGCACCGAGCCGGAAGCCGAAGACGTCCAGGTTGGCCCGCTGCCGCTCCGCGTCCGCCGACTTCGGGATGGCCACGGCACCGAGCTGGACGTGCCAGCGCAGGATCACCTGCGCGGGCGTCACCCCGAGTGTCTCCGCCACGCCGACGACGGCCGGGTCCCGGAGCAGCCGGCCGTCCTGGCCGAGCGGGCTCCAGCTCTCCGTGACGATGCCCTTCTCCGCGTGGAAGACGCGCAGCTCGTCCTGCGGAAACAGCGGATGCAGTTCCACCTGGTTGACCGACGGCAGCACCCCGGTCTCCTTCTCCAGCCGTGTGAGGTGCTCCTCGGTGAAGTTGGAGACGCCGATCGAGCGGACGAGACCCTCCTCGCGCAGCTTGATCATCGCCTTCCAGGAGTCGACGTACTTGCCGACCCGGGGGTTGGGCCAGTGGATCAGATACAGGTCCACGTACTCCACGCCCAGCCGCTGCCGCGACTCCTCGAAGGAGGCGAGGGTCTCCTCGTACCCGTGGTGGCGGCCCGGCAGCTTCGTCGTCACGGCCACCTCCTCGCGGGGGACGCCGCTGCTCGCGACACCGCGGCCGACGCCGGTCTCGTTGCCGTAGTTCACGGCCGTGTCGACGAGCCGGTAACCCGCCTGGAGCGCATGGCGAACGGCCTGCTCGGCCTGCGTGTCGTCCATCGGCCAGGTGCCCAGGCCGACGGCGGGGATCGCCGTACCGTCGTTGAGTGGGTACGCCGGAATGCTGATCACGATGGGGCCTTCCGTCGACGTTGTCCTCCCTCCACCCTCACCGATGGGGGGAGTGGTGATCAAGCGGGGGCGACGCGTTCCGTGACGTCTGTCGCCGGTCGCGCCGGGCTGTCACGATCTTCGGGGAAAGCGGTACCGGCGAGCATCGGAGTACGCATGACGACGGACAGGGGTACGGCGGAGCAGGCGGAGCGCGTCGCGGGGGCCGAGGTGAAACCCGTCGCCGGGCACATCGGGGCCGAGATCACCGGCGTCGACCTCGGCGCAGACCTCGACGACGCCGTGGTCACGCTGATCCGGGAGGCGGTGCTGCGCTGGAAGGTCGTCTTCTTCCGGGGGCAGCGGCTGGACCACGCCGGGCATGTCGCCTTCGCCCGGCGGTTCGGCGAGCCGGTCGTGCTCGGGCGACGGGGCAGCGCCTCGCCCGCCGGCTTCCCCGAGGTGGAGACCACCGCCGACCGGCTGGAGCTGGGCGGACGGTTCGGCATGGAGCACGAGGAGTGGCTCCAGCGGCGCCGGCACACCCTGCTGCGCGGCTGGCACTGCGACCACGGCGCCCGCATCGACCCGCCCGCCGCGACCGTCCTGCGCGCCGAGACCGTCCCGCCGTACGGCGGCGACACCACCTGGGCCAATCTGGCCGCCGCCTACGCCGGGCTCTCCGCACCCGTGCGCGCCTTCGTCGACGGACTGCGTGCCGAGCACCGCCTGGGTGTCGGCTACCAGTCCCGGCCCGGCGACGACTCCTACCTCCGCCATCTCCTCGACCATCAGGTCGCCTCGGTGCACCCGCTGGTGCGCGTCCACCCGGAGACCGGCGAGCGGGTCCTGTACGTCAACGGCTACTACGTCGAGCAGATCACCGACGTCTCCCGGCCGGAGAGTGCCGCGCTCCTGGAGATGCTGCTCGAACAGGCGGTACGGCCCGAGTACACGGTCCGCTTCCGCTGGGAGCCCGGCAGCGTGGCCTTCTGGGACAACCGGGCCACCACCCATCTCGCGCCCGGCGACAACGCCCACCTCGGCTTCCCCCGGGTCATGCACCGGGTGATGCTGCACGGTGAGGTGCCGGTCGGCGTGGACGGCCAGCCGTCGCAGCCGGTCACCGGCACGGAGGCGGGCCGCTGGTGACTCAGGCGGCCGCGGGCCGCCAGCCGAGCGCCGGGCCCAGGTGGGTCGCCATGTCGGTGAGGATCTGCACGTAGTCCTCGTGCTCGAACGCGAACGGCAGGGCGAACGCCACCTCGTCGACCTCGCGGAACGCGGCGTGCGCGTGCAGCTGTTCGGCGATCTCGGCCGAGGTGCCCACCAGGTCGGGCGCGAACAGCAGCCGCGCCGGACCCTGCGGGGCCGTGGTGCGGGGCAGCCGCTTGGCCGCGTACGCCTCGTACTTGGCGCGCTGCTCGGGCGTGGCGGAGTCCGTGGGGATGACGACCAGGCCCTGCGAGACCCGGGCCGCGTCACCGTCCGGGTGGTGGGCCCGGAACTCACGGATGTGCGAGAGCTGGATCTCCGCGAAGTCGTGCGCGTCCCCCGGTTCCCCGGCCCGTACGACACTGCTGGTCAGGAAGTTCATGCCGTGCTCGCCCGCCCAGCTCGCCGAGCTCAGGCTGCCGCCGCCGTACCAGAGCCGCCGTCCCAGGCCGGGGGAGTGCGGCTGGACGACGTCCGAGAACACCTCGAAGCCCTCGACCCCGCTGAAGTCGGTGGCCGGCTTGCCCCGCACGAAGTCCAGCAGCCGCCGCACCCGCTCGTAGCTGAAGTCCTCGGCGTCCGCCGTGTCCGGATAGAGGGCTTCTCTGACCTGCTCGTAGTGCATGGGCGGCCCGACGCTCACGCCGGGGTTGAGACGGCCGCCGGACAGGATGTCGACGGTCGCCAGGTCCTCGGCGAGCCGCAGTGGGTTCTCCCAGCCCAGCGGGATCACGGCGGTGCCCAGTTCGATACGGCCGGTGCGCTGCGAGGCCGCCGCGAGGACGGCCACCGGGGACGATATGCCGTACTGGAGGTGGCGATGGCGCACCCACGCGCTGTCGAAGCCGAGCCGCTCGCCCAGCTCGATGATCTCCAGCGTGGACTCGTGCCCCTTGCCCGGATCGGCCCCGTCGAACAGGCCGATGGTGAGGAAGCCCAGTCTGCGCAGCGGGCGGGGGGTGGACGGCACGGGTCCTCCAGCGGTCGTACGTCAGTTCTGCCCCGATTGTGACACCCGAACATTGCGGGAGTGTGATCAGCTACGGATCAGGTCAGGGGGATGGTGATCTCGTCCTCGACCGGTGGATCCACCTCCTGCACACGGTTCCCGGTCGCCGCGAAGCAGCGCAGCCGTACCGCCTCCGGGCTCACGTCGAGGCGCAGGAAGCACTTGAAGAAGGGCGGGCTGTAGGTGGCCGAGCCCGGGGAGAACAGCTGGGTGTAGATCTTCTTCACCGGCAGCCGGAAGCGGGAGGTGCGGTCCGGGCGGCCGCCCGCGCCGAGCAGGCTCGCCACCAGCCGGGCGCGGCGGGTGACCCGGGTGTCCGGGCCGGGCGTGCGGCTGGGCTTGATGCCGAGGCGTTCGGAGATCACGGCCGTCGCCTCCGCCGCGGTGAGCGTGAAGAACCGGGGCATGCGCAGCCGGCGGCCGTACAGCCGGCTGTAGAAGGCCAGGGAGTCGCCGCGCAGCGGGTAGCAGCGGAAGTCGTCCTCGGTGACGTTCGCCACGGAGACCCGGGGGATGGTGTGGGTGGCGTGCATGAAGGCACCGCCGCCGCCCGCGACCACGTACTGGATGGTGCGGCCGGCCACGTCGACCGGGTAGCGCTGGTAGTTGTGGATGTCGCCGCCGATCGCCGCCACATAGTGGTGCGCCGGGTCGCGGACGATGTCGTCGACCGTGCCGCCGCCGTCGATCGGGCAGGGATGGTGCTCGCCGTCCACGTACAGCGGGGAGCCGGTGACCAGGATCTTCGGGCGCGGCCCCCGGGACACCTCGCGCAGCCAGGCGCCCTGTTCGGCGTCGATCGTGCCGAGCAGACCGGTGTCGATGCCGACGATCCGGACCGGGCCGGCGTCGATGGCCCAGTAGGGGCCGGGCTGTACGGCATGCTGCTCCGGATTCGGCCGCAACTTGCGCGCCTCCGCGAGGAGTTGCTCGTCCGCCGGGCTCGGCCGGTGCCACAGCAGGGCACGCCACCATGCGCGGGAGAGGGGGCGCGGCTTCGGCTCGGGCGGGAGTGGCGGGGCGTCCTCGCAGAAGACGCGCATGAACGCGCCGAGGTCCTCGTACCAGTCGTGGTTGCCGGGTATCGCGTAGATCGGCGCGGGATAGTCCTGGTACGGGCGGAAGAACTTGGTGCCGTAGTCGTCGGTGGCGCCGACCGGATAGATCACGTCGCTCGCGATCACCGCGAAGTCGGTGTCCTGACTCGCCTTCAGGAAGCCGGGCACGACCGCGTACTGGGAGTCGTCGCCCTCGCCGGTGTCGCCGATCACCATGAACGAGAACCGGTCCGCCTCGGTACGCCGGATCACCTTGTCGGCCGCCGCCCCGGCGGCCGCCCGCTGCGCCACCCAGCGGCCGCGGGTACGGCCGGTCGGGTCGCCGAACCAGGACGCCAGCACGCCGTTGCGGGCGGCCCACATGGTCCGTGGGTTGAACCAGAACAGCTTTTCGACACGGCTCGGCATCAGCCGGCGATAGGCACCGCGCTCGGCCTCGCCCCAGCCGGCGCCTTCTGCGGATTCGCGTGAGGAGTCAGACACGCGGGCACCGTAGCAATGATCAACGAGCGGGTGCGGCGAGGGGGTTGGCGTGCTGCGGGGCGGTCACCATTCGTACGGGTTCGAGGGGGCGCCGTAGGGGTCGTCGGGGCGGGTGGGGGTGCCGTGCCGGCCGGGGCCGCCGGGTGCCGGGCGGTCCGGGGTGCCGTACCGGTCCGGCGTGCCGAACCGGTCCGGGGCGGGCGGTGCGGTGCGTGCGGCCGGGCCCGCCGCCGAGCCCGGCTGGGCCGCGCCGCCCGGTGCCGGGCGCGTCGCACGGCCGTGCCGGCTGCCGGGGGTGCGCCCGCCGCGCGGGCCCGGCGGGCGTGAGCGGGCCGCCCGGGGCGGGTTCGCCGGCCTGTACTTCCCGGCTCCCGGCTGCCGGTCCCAGTCGTCCTCGCCCAGCATCAGCAGCGGGTCGAACATCACCACCACCCCGGCCAGCAGCAGGAAGACGGCCGGGCCCAGCAGCATGGGCAGCAGCAGCGAGGTGGGTGACGCGCTCGACCAGGAGGTGGCGGACGCCGGGTGCACGTCGACGCTCACCGCCGTCATGGCGGTGAAGTGCATGCCGAACACCGCCAGGCCCATCACCAGGCTGGCGCCCAGGCTCGCCAGGAAGCCCCGGACCGACACGGCGGCCCACAGAGCGGCCGTCGCCGCCGCGATCGCGATCAGCACGGAGAGGGCGACCGTGACCCGGTCATAGTGAATCGTTCCGTCAAGGCGCAGCGCGGCCATGCCCAGGTAGTGCATGGCGGCCACGCCGAGACCGGTGATGACGCCCGCCGTCGAGAGCGTCCCGGCGGTCGCGCCCCGGTAGCCGACCGCGAAGACGCCGATGCCGACCACCAGGATCGCCACCGCGAGACTGAGCAGGGTCAGGCCCACGTCGTAGCGGATCGTGGTCTCCTGGACATGGAAGCCGATCATCGCGATGAAGTGCATGGTCCAGATGCCGCAGCCGATCGAGGTCGCGCCGAGCGCGAGCCAACCGGGCTTCCACGACTGCCCGCTGTGGTGGAGCGAGCGGACGATGCAGCGCAGCCCCAGGGCTCCGCCCAGACAGGCCATCAGATAGGCCGCGACCGGAGTGACCGCGCCGTAGTGGAACCCGCTTGTCGTGCCGTGCATAAATGCAACTCCCCCCAGAGTCACGACTGTTGGGGGGACGGTACTACGCGCCGGGGGCGTGCGCCCCGGCGTTCACCGGGACTTCGGCTGCCTCTCGAGCGCCACGGCTCGGCACGCCTTCTCCACCGGCCGTTCTCGGTCCGGGCGCAGCGCCGGCTCAGGGGGTGACGATCTTGAGCGCACTCATCCAGCCGTGCCCCTCGGGGCGGGTCTGCAGCGCCATGTGCAGCAACTGGATGCCTTCCAGCTCGCGGGCGTGCCGCAGCCCGCCGACGACCACCGGGTTGAGTCCGCCGGAGGAGACCAGCTCGGCCACCTGGTCGCGGGCCGCCGCGTCGTCGCCCGCGATGAACACGTCCAGCGGCAGCCCGCCGACCTCGCCCGCGACCAGCGCGCCCGCGAACGTGGTGTTGAAGGCCTTCACCACCCGGGTGCCCGGCGCCGCGGCCTCCGCGATCTGCTGGGCGCCGGAGCTGTTCGGGGGCACGGTGAGCGAGTCGAAGGTGGCGAAGTCCACCGGGTTGGAGATGTCGACGACCGTCTTCCCGGCGAGATGGTCTCCGTACTCGGCCACCACCTGCCTGGCCGCGTCGAACGGCACGGCCAGCACCACCACGTCGGCCGACCCGACCGCGTCCGGAACGGCGGGTGCCACATCGGCGCCGGGCATCCGCTCGCCCAGGGCGTCCGCGAGGTTGGCGGCCTTCGCCGGATCGGTGCCGACCAGCCGGACCATGTGCCCGCCCGCCAGGGCCCGGGTGGCGATCCCGCCCGCCATGTTGCCTGTGCCGACGATGAAGACCCGCATGGGGAGCCCTTTCCGTGGGGTGGGAGGTGAATCAGGATAAACGGGATGAATCGGCAAACCGGTCGCGACTCGGGCCGGGTGCGGAGTGTTTCGCCGTCACACGGTGGAGCGCGCTCCGTACGCGCGGGGTGCGGAGAAGGGACACCGGACCACTGGGTAGCCTGGCCGGCCATGGGGGACTGGGAGCTGCGGCCGGCGTCGCCGGCGGACGTCGAGGCGGTGGCCGAACTGCGTGCCGTCGTGCTGCGGGCCGACCTGGAGCGGCTCGGGCGCTACGACCCGTGGCGCGTCCGGCAGCGGCTGCGGGACGGGTTCGACGCGGCCCATACCTGGGCGATCGAGGTGGGCGGCGCCTTCGTCGGCTGTGTCGCGCTGCGGCCGGCCGACGGCGCCCACTGGCTGGAACACTTCTATCTGACCCCCGACTTCCAGGGTGCCGGCATCGGTTCGGGCGTGCTGCGCGAGCTGCTGGCGCGGTGCGACCGTGACGGCGTCCGCGTCCGGTTGAACGTCCTGCGCGGCAGTGCGGCCCGACGGCTCTACGAGCGGCACGGATTCACCGTCGAGACCGAGGATCCGGTGGACGTCTTCATGGTGCGCTCACCGTCGTCGTGAGCCCTGCTCCGCCTCAACCGCCCCAGGTGGCATAGGGAAAACCCTCGATTGACCTCGACTTGAATGACATGCGCGGGTCAAGGCTGGAATCCTCGCTCAACACGCGCTTTCTCCATGGCGTGTCCACGGATCGCCGACCCCGCATCCCGGTCCCCGATCCCGGCCCCGCACAGCTCAGCTCGTCCCGGACAGCACACCCCCGTCTGCCCGGTCTGTCACCGGCCGCGACCCGGCGGCCGCAGCAGGAGGAGTACGAGTGAGACGCCTTCCCCACAGACGCGCCACGGTCGGAGCCGCCCTGGTCTCCACCGTGGCGTTGTTCGCCGTCGGCATCCAGTCGGTCCCGGCGAACGCCAAGCCCGCCACCCCCCACCCCAGCCCCCTTCGCACCGGCGGCCTGGAGGCCGAGCTCAGCCCCGCCCAGCACACCGCGCTGATCAGGAGCGCCCGGCAGCAGACCGCCGCGACCGCCCGCACCATCGGCCTCGGCGCCAAGGAGAAACTGGTCGTCAAGGACGTCGTCAAGGACAACGACGGCACCGTGCACACCCGTTACGAGCGCACCTACGCCGGCCTGCCGGTCCTCGGCGGGGACCTGGTCGTGCACACCCCGCCCGCTTCGCTGGCGGCCGGCACGGTCAGCACCACCTTCAACAACAAGCGCACCATCAAGGTCGCCTCCACGACGGCGGCCTTCACCAAGTCGGCCGCCCAGGCCAAGGCGCTCAAGACCGCCAAGGCCCTCGACGCCGAGAAGCCCGCCGCCGACAGCGCCCGCAAGGTGATCTGGGCCGGCAACGGCACCCCGAAGCTCGCGTGGGAGACCGTGGTCGGCGGCTTCCAGGACGACGGCACCCCCAGCCAGCTGCACGTCGTCACGGACGCCACGACCGGCGCGGAGCTGTACCGCTACCAGGCGGTCAAGTCCGGTACCGGCAACACCCAGTACAGCGGCACGGTGACGCTGAACACGACCCTGTCGGGTTCGACGTACCAGCTGTACGACACCACGCGCGGCGGCCACAAGACGTACAGCCTCAACAACGGCACGTCGGGCACCGGCACCCTGATGACCGACGCCGACGACGTCTGGGGCACCGGAGCCGGCTCCAACACCCAGACCGCCGGCGCCGACGCAGCCTACGGCGCCCAGGAGACCTGGGACTTCTACAAGAACACCTTCGGGCGCAGCGGCATCAAGAACGACGGCGTCGCCGCGTACTCCCGGGTCCACTACAGCAGCGGCTACGTCAACGCCTTCTGGGACGACTCCTGCTTCTGCATGACCTACGGCGACGGCTCGGGCAACACCCACGCCCTCACCTCGCTGGACGTGGCCGGCCACGAGATGAGCCACGGCGTCACCTCCAACACCGCCGGTCTCAACTACACCGGTGAGTCCGGCGGGTTGAACGAGGCGACCTCCGACATCTTCGGCACCGGCGTGGAGTTCTACGCCAACAACTCCTCCGACGTCGGCGACTACCTCATCGGCGAGAAGATCGACATCAACGGGGACGGCACCCCGTTGCGCTACATGGACAAGCCGAGCAAGGACGGCGGCTCCGCGGACAGCTGGTACTCCGGCGTCGGCAACCTCGACGTGCACTACTCCTCCGGCCCCGCGAACCACATGTTCTATCTGCTCTCCGAGGGCAGCGGCACCAAGACCATCAACGGCGTCACCTACAACAGCACGACCTCCGACGGCGTCGCCGTCGCCGGCATCGGCCGGGCCGCGGCCCTGCAGATCTGGTACAAGGCGCTGACGACGTACATGACGTCCAGCACCAACTACGCGGCCGCCCGGACCGCCGCGCTCAACGCCGCGACGGCTCTGTACGGCGCGAGCTCCGCCCAGTACGCGGGTGTGGCCAACGCCTTCGCGGGCATCAACGTCGGCAGCCACGTCACCCCGCCGACCTCGGGGGTGACGGTCACCAACCCGGGCAGCCAGTCCTCGACCGTGGGCACCGCGGTCAGTCTGCAGGTCTCGGCCAGCAGCACCAACAGCGGTTCGCTGACCTACGCGGCCAGCGGACTGCCGACCGGCCTGTCGATCAACAGCTCCACCGGTGTCATCTCCGGCACCCCGACGACGGCGGGCACCTACAGCACGACCGTCACGGTGACCGACTCCACGGGCGCCACCGGCACCGCTTCCTTCACCTGGACGGTCAGTTCCAGCGGGGGCGGCGGCGGTTGCACCGCCACGCAGCTCCTCGGCAACGCGGGCTTCGAGTCCGGCAACACCACCTGGACCGCCACCAGCGGGGTCATCACCAACGACACCGGCGAGGCGGCCCACGCGGGCTCGTACAAGGCGTGGCTGGACGGCTACGGCTCGACCCACACCGACACGCTCTCCCAGTCGGTGACGATCCCGAGCGGCTGCACCAACACCACGTTCACGTTCTACCTGCACATCGACACCGCCGAGACCACCAGCAGCACTGCCTACGACAAGCTGACGGTCACCGCCGGTTCGACCACCCTGGCCACGTACTCCAACCTCAACAAGGCCACCGGGTACGTGCAGAAGTCCTTCAGCCTCGGATCCTTCGCGGGCAGCACCGTGGCCCTGAAGTTCACCGGTGTCGAGGACTCCTCGCTCCAGACCAGCTTCGTCGTCGACGACACCGCCGTGACGACCGGCTGACGTACGCAAAGGTGAGCGTCCCGCACCCGGACTCCGGGTGCGGGACGCTCGGCCGTGTCAGCTCAGCGGGTCCAGCGTGAGGTACGCCTGCTGCGGATTGCCGTCGTTGACCAGCGACTCCTGGTTGCCGACGTCGTCGAAGGCGAAGGCGTACGCCTTGCCGTCGGCCATCTGCGCGTGGATCTTGCGCGCGTAGTGGTTGGTGACCGTGTCCAGGTAGAAGTCGGCCGGGTTGTTGTCCGGCTGGTTCGCACTGGTCAGCAGCGTCGACCGGTTGAAGCCCGCGCAGAGAGTGCGCGAGATCGGTCCGCGCACCTGGTCGTTGGGCGCGTCGAGCAGGTTGTGGCAGCCGAAGATGCTGTTCGCGTCCGGCTTCTGGAAGCTCGTCACCACCGCTCCGGCGGAGTTGGTGAAGTTCATGACGTTCCCGGAGACCCGGCCGTAGTACTTGGTGTTCGGCAGGTCGGCGAACGGCGTGACGGTCAGGGTCGACGTCGAGTACCTGGACCAGACCCGGTTGACGTAGTCGTCCATGACGGTCGACGGCAGCGCCCCGGTCTCCACGCCGTACAGCGGGGAGAGCGCGCGGAGCACGGTGCCGTCGGAGCGGGTCTGGATCAGGTTCGCCCAGCCGCCGGGCTGCCCGCGCAGGGCGCTGAAGAATCCGTTGTAGCCGCCCGACTTGAGATGCCCGGTGCCGGCCGTGCTGCCGTCGGAGCGCTGCACCCCGACCGCGTACGGCACCGAGAACATGTCGACCTGGGTGCTGTTGATCCACAGACCCGAGTCGTTGAGCGTGTACTCGGACCAGTTGAAGAGGATGTTGCGGTTGGGGTCGCTCGGGTTCTGCACGGCGGGCTGCACCAGACCGCCGGTGGTCAGCCTGAAGTCGAGCTTCTGGCCGTAGGAGAAGTAGATCCGGCCGGAGAACTTCGGGATCCGGATCGTCGTCGACTGTCCCGCGGCCGGGCCCGTGATCGAGGCGTCCGGTGCGGGGGTCGGCGGGGTGCCGCCGGCCGGCCAGGCGTGGAAGGTACCGTTCGCGTCGGCCCAGCCCTGCCGGCCGGTGGAGAGCTGGGTGCCGAGGTCGTAGACGTACACCTGGTCGCCACGGCCGGAGTTGTTGGTGATCTTCAGGGGGATGGTGTCCGGTACGGCCGCGCCGGCCGGCTGCGGGGTGCCCAGCGTGAGCGCCCCGCCGATCAGTGCCGCAGCGGCCGTCAGGGGCAGCGTCCGGCGTGCGAGTCCTGTGCGCACTCTCCACCTCCGTGTGGGGTCGGGGTGGTACGGACATTGGTCCGTACCAGTTTGAGAGCGCTCTCAGACTGGCGGTGGGGCGAGTGCATGTCAATGAGTGGGACAGAATCGGGGCCCGTCGACCGACGGGCCCCGATGTACCGCTGTGCTCCGCTCAGAAGGTGCGCTTCAGCAGATCCAGCAGCGCGTCCCAGTGGCGCTCGGCGGCCTCGGCCGAGTACGCCGGGGTGTCGGCCTGGGTGTAACCGTGCGCGGCGCCCGGGTAGATCTCGCAGGTGTTGCGGACCCCGGCTGCGGTGAGCGCCTCCTCGAAGGTGCGGATCTGCTCCTCGGTCATCGACTGGTCCTGGTCCGCGAAGCCGAAGTACAGCTCCGCCGTGATCCGGTCGGCCAGCAGGTGAGGGCTGTCCGCGTCCTCGGTGACCAGCCGGCCGCCGTGGAAGCCGCCCACGGCCGCGACCCGGTCCGGGAACGCGGCGGCGGTGCGCACGGCCAGCCGGGCACCCATGCAGTAGCCGGTGATCGCCACCGGCCCGTCGGCCACCAGCGGGCTCTCGGCGAACCAGTCCAGGTAGGCCGCCGAGTCCCGGTCGCTGAGCTCGGGCGTCAGCGCCTGCATGATCGGGCCGATCCGCTGCCAGAGGGTCGGGTCCGCGGCCGGGTCGATGAACTCGGGCAGTTCGAGGACCGGGGTCCGGCCGGTGCGGTAGAAGACGTTCGGGAGCAGGACCGTGTAGCCCGCGCCGGCGAGCCGGTCCGCCATCGACTTCAGGTGCGGACGGATGCCGTAGGCGTCCTGGTAGAACAGCACACCCGGGTGGGGGAGGCCGTCGGCGGGGTGGACCAGGTAGGCGTCGGCTACACCGTCCTCGGTGGTGATGTCCACGTCGGTTCCCTGTACGGCGGTCATGGCGCAGTGCCTCTCTGTGGAGTCGGCGTCGGGTCGGGGGACGCCCGGCGCGGCATGTCACGATCATCGTGGCACGCGAAGGTGAGAGGACGGTTGCGCGGGGAGCCCGTCGTCACTCGAAGCGCGAGGTGTCTCCCGCGCCCCGACGGACGATCACCGCCTCGCCGTCGGAGAAGTCGATGACCGTGGTCGGCTCCGTGCCGCAGTCCCCGGAGTCGACCACCGCGTCCACCTGGTGGTCGAGCCGGTCCTTGATCTCCCAGCCCTGGGTGAGCGGCTCCTTCTCGTCCGGCAGCAGCAGGGTGCTGGACAGCAGCGGCTCGCCCAGCTCCGCGAGCAGCGCCTGGGTGACCACATGGTCGGGGATGCGCACCCCGACCGTCTTCTTCTTCGGGTGCAGCAGCTTGCGGGGCACCTCACGGGTCGCCGGGAGGATGAAGGTGTAACTGCCTGGGGTCGACGCCTTCACGGCCCGGAACACGTCGTTGTCGACGCGCACGAACTGGCCGAGCTGGGCGAAGTCGCGGCACATCAGCGTGAAGTGGTGCCGGTCGTCCAGGTGCCGGATGCCGCGGATCCGGTCGATGCCGTCCCGGCTGCCGAGCTGGCAGCCCAGCGCGTAACAGGAGTCGGTGGGATATGCGATGAGCGACCCCGAGCGCACCGCGTCGGCGATCTGGGAGATGCTGCGCGGCTGCGGGTTGTCGGGGTGCACGTCGAAGTACTTCGCCATTCGACGAGCTTATGCCGTACCGGACCGGCCGGTCGCGCGGACGCGGCGGGACGGCCCGCGCCCCGGGCCGCCGCGGCGCTCGTCGCGGTCGTCGTGGCCCACGAACCACCGAGTCGGGCCGCGGAAAATTCGTGTGCATGCCCGCCGGAATCCGGGGAACCCGCTACTCAGCCGCCCGAGGGCCCTCCCCCCCCCGGCCCCGGGTGAGGCGTTCTTCGCCGGCGGCCCTTCCCCCGAGGGCCGCCGGCGGAGTTGTACCGGGCGGTCGGGACCTGCCCGTTCATCGGGTAACGTCCGTAGGCCGAGGCCGACGCTAGGACGAGGAGCAGGGCGAGATGGCAGGCCGGGCAGGGGAGAGCCCGCACCCCTCGACACCCCAGGGCGACCGCTGGGCCGCGCAACTCCTCGACCATCTGCGCCCCGGTGCCCGCGATCCGCGCCGGGTGGTCACCTGGCTCGCCCGCGCGGTGCAGGCCACCGTCTGCCTCCAGGACGCCGACGGCACCCTGCTCGCCGGGGAGCGGCTGTCCCTCGACGACAGCCTCGTCGCCGAGGTGGTGGCCGGCCGGATCTCCGCAGCCGCCGTCCAGGACGGCGACCGCCACCTCCGCCTGGTCTCCGTCCGCGCCCCCGACCCGCGCTCGGCGGCCACCTCGCTGCTCGCCGTGGCCCGCGCCGTCCCCTTCGACCGGCGTGCCGCCGAGATCGTCA
Organism: Streptomyces sp. NPDC026538; assembly: GCF_055567535.1. Lineage (NCBI taxonomy): Bacteria > Bacillati > Actinomycetota > Actinomycetes > Kitasatosporales > Streptomycetaceae > Streptomyces > Streptomyces sp. NPDC026538. Next base: position 50,788 of record NZ_JBVHQG010000019.1, on the reverse strand, counting down.
CCCACACCGCCGGCGTCGTCGAACTCCTGCTGCGAGAGCGCGAGTCGACGGCCGCCGGGCACCGGCTCCGGCGGGCCACCGCCGACCTGCGCCTGGCCATCCTGCAACTGCTGATGGTCGAGGACACCGTCTCCGCCCGCCGGGTCGCCGCCGGCCTGTGGCCCGGACTCCTCGACACCGACAGCGCCCGCGTGTACGTCGTCGAGGGGCACCCCGCCGAACGCGACAGCCTCGCCGAGGACTGCCTCGACATCACCCGCGGCCAGGCCCTGGTCGTGCGCTGTCCCGCGGTCGACGGCCATGTCATCGTCGTCAGCCCCGCGCCCAGGGCGGGTCAGTGGCTGCGCTCGCTCGTCGACGGCCGCCCCGGCACCTTCCTCGGCGGCAGCGTCCGGCAGAGCCTCGCCCGCACCGCCACCGCCTACGGCCAGGCCATCAGCGCCCTCGCCGTCGCCCACTTCCGAGCCGACCAGGCCGCCGTCTACGCCGAACGCACCCATCCGGAACGGCTGATGGACCCCGCCGCGCTGCACGCCTGGTCCACCGCCGTGCTCCGGCCGCTCGACACCCTGCCCCACCACACCCGCGCGGAACTTCTCGCCACCACCCGCCTCGGCCTGGAGTTCACCGCCGTCAGCGCGGCCAAGGTGCTCGGCGTCAGCCGCAACACCGTCCGGGCCCGCATGGACCGCGTCGAGGCCCTGCTGGGCGCCGACTTCTCCGACCTCACCGTGCGCGCCACCGCCCACCTGGCACTGAACACCCAGGCGGCCCGGACGGAGAACCTCGGCGCCACGGCACCCCAGACGTCCGGCGCGCGGCTCGAGGACCTGCTGGCCGGACCCGGGCTGCGCGCCTGGGCGCACGACCTGCTGGACCGGCTGACCCGGGACGGCCGTGATCTGCGCGGCACCCTGCGCGCCTGGATCTCCGCCGGCGGCAACGCCGAACGCGCCGCCCAGGACCTGGGAGTGCACGCCCAGACCGTCCGCGAACACGTCCGGGGTGCCGAACCCGTCCTGGAGCGTCAGCTGCTGGCCGCCGGCACCGACCTGTACGAGGTCGTCCTGGCCCACCTCGCCCTCGGGGACCTCACCGCCCCCGCTCTGCTCCGGGCGAATCCGGGCCAACCGGACTCACCTGTGCACGGGTGAGTCCTCCGGGTGCCCGATCGGGCATCGACGCGGTACCCAACGGCCGGATCCGCACGTAAGTTCACGTTCCGCGGGGGCACGACCGGAACGGGGGACCGGTCGCAGCCCCCGCGACCCCGGATCCGCGCGGGGGCTCACGTCCCGAGCCGTACCGGGATCTCCTGCCAGCCGAAGGCGATGAACGACGGCACCTGCCGCAGTTCCTCCGCCCCGACCGCCAGCCGCAGACCCGGGAAGCGGTCGAACAGGGCGGGCAACGCGGCGAGTGCCTCCGCCCGGGCCAGCGGCGCGCCGATGCAGCGATGCACCCCGAGTCCGAACGAGAGATGGTCGTCGGCGCCGCGCGCCGCGTCGAACACGTCCGCGTCCGCTCCGTAGTGCTCCGGGTCCAGGCCCGCCGCCGCGTACGTCGTGATGATCGCGTCCCCGGCCGGAACGGTGACGTCCGCCACCTTCAGGTCGGTCACCGCGAACCGCAGCGGCAGCGCGGCGATCGACGGATGCACCCGCAGCGTCTCGTCGATCACCGCGTCCCAGCCGACCTTTCCGGCGCGTACCGCCGCCAGCTGCACCGGACTGGTCAGCAGCGCCACCACCGCGTTGCCGATCAGGTTGACCGTGGTCTCGAAACCGGCGCCGATCACCAGCAGCAGCGTGTACAGCAGTTCCTCGTCGCTGAGCCGGTCGCCGTCCTCGTCGCGGACCCGGATCAGCTCCGTGGTCATGTCGTCGCCCGGGTGCGCGGCCTTGTACGCGATCAGCCCGCCGAGGACCGTGCCGATGCGCTCCTGCACCGACTTGGCGTGCTCCGGGGTCGGGTCGGAGGTGTCCATGATGGCCGCGATCAGCTCGCCGGTGTCCGCCCGCATCTCGTCGGGCACCCCGAACAGTTCGCAGATCATCCGCATGGGCAGCGGATGCGCCAGCTCCGCACGGAGGTCCACCACCGAGCCGTCGGCGCCCGCGGCCGCCACCGCGTCGAGCAGCTCCCCGGCGATGGCCGTGACGCGCGGCAGCATCGCCTCGGTGCGCCGGTGCGTGAAGCTCGGCGCCACCAGCTTGCGCAGCCGGGTGTGGTCGGGGCCGTAGGCGGAGAGCATGTTGACCACGCCGATCCAGCTGACCACCCAGCCCCAGGAGGGGTGTTCGCCGATCTCCGGCCACAACCGCCAGTGCTTGCGGGGGTCCTTGCTGACCCGGGGATCGAGGATCAGCTCCTTGAGGACGTCGTAGCCGGTGGGCGCCCAGGCGGGTATGCCGCCGGGCAGTTCGACGGGCACGACGGGGCCGAGGGCGCGTAACCGGGCGCTTTCCGCCGGGATGTCGGAGCCGAACGGGTCGAGAGCGATGCGGTCGGTGACGGTCACGACGACTCTCCAGGCTGGTCGGGGGAGCGGGGGCTGAACCGGACGGGCAGGGACGTCAGCGAGCGGTGGAACGGGCCGGGCCGCCAGCTGAGCCGTTCGCGGGGCAGGACCGGGTCGAGGTCGGGCAGCCACAGGGTGAGCCGCTCGATCGCCTCGGTCGCGATGAGCAGCGCGTGGTGCCGCACCGGGCAGGCGTGCGGGCCCGCGCCCCACGACAGGTGCGAGGCGTCACCGGCCCGCCGGCCGCTGGTGACCTCCCGCTCGGCGAACAGCCCCACGGCACCGAAGGAGACGACCACCGGAATCGCCGGCCTGACCCACGCCCCGTGGAAGGAGACGGGCCGACGGGTGTAGTAGATCCCGTAGTTGGCCAGCGGGGTCTCGTGGTGCAGCACCTCGATCACCGCGTCCATGACCGGGCGGGCGCCGCTGGTCAGCGTGGAGTAGTAGAGGGGGTTGCCGAGGACCCGGGACAGCGCGTTGGACACCAGGTTGGTGGTCGGCTCGTATCCCGCGCCGAGGGTGAGGAACACCTGCCAGGTGACCTCCTCCGGGGTCAGCCCGGCCGGATGGTCCAGGAGCATGCTCGGCAGGTCCTCGCCGCGCTCGGCGACCTTGGCGGCGACCAGCCGCAGCACGTAGTCGGCGAACTCCGCCTCGCCCTCGGCCGCCTGCGCGCCGCCCTCCATCATCTTCAGGAGGCCCTCGTTGAGCCGGTCGCCCTGGCTGTCCGGCAGCCCGAACAGGTTGTTGAACACCAGCGCCATCAGCGGCCGGGTGAAGTCGGTGACGAGATCGGCCTCGCCGCGCGGCCCGAAACGGTCCACCAGCAGCCGTACCGCCCGGTGCACGAGCGCGCGCAGATCGTGCGGCTCGATCAGGTCGAACACGTCGATGAGGCTGGTGCGGTAGCGGATGTGGGCGTCGGCGTCGGAGAACAGGGCGTTGGGCCGCCAGCGCATCATGCCGAGCAGCGGGGAGTCCTCGGGGACGGTGGCCTCCCAGTCCCGCGGGTCGTGCGAGAAGGTCTCCACGTCCCGCAGCACGTCGAGGGCGGCGTGCCGCTCGGTGATCACGTACGCCGGCGTGCCCGGCGCGAGTTCCGCCCAGCCCACCGGGCCCTGGGCGCGCAGCGCCGCGTAGTAGCCGTGCGGGTTCCGGGCGAAGCCGTCCTCCCACAGGCGCACCGGTCCGGAGACGGTGAAGGACTGCTGCACGGTCATCGGGCCTCCGCCGGCCGGTCGTCGATCAGATGCTGTACGAGGGCGAGCAGCGCGTCGACCGAGGAGTGCGGGCCCCGGGCGTCACAGGTCACCATCGGGGTGCCCGGCTCCAGGTCCAGGGCGGCGCGCAGCTGTTCGCCCGTGTAGTGGCTGGGCGCGTCGGGAAACGCGTTGAAGGCGACCGCGTACGGCAGCCCCGCCTCCTCCACAAGCCCCAGCACGTCGAAGGAGGCGTCGATACGGCGGCTGTCCACCAGGACCAGGGCGCCCAGCGCCCCGTAGGAGATGTCGTCCCACAGCGTCCGGAACCGCTGCTGCCCCGGAGTCCCGAACAGGTAGAGCACGATGCCGCCGGCCAGGCTGATCCGCCCGAAGTCGATCGCGACGGTCGTCGTCTCCTTCTCCCGCACCCCGTCGAGCTCGTCGACATGGACGGAGGCCTCGGTGAGGTGCTCCTCGGTGTGCAGCGGGCGGATCTCCGACACCGAGTCGATCAGGGTCGTCTTGCCCACCCCGAACGGCCCGGTGACCAGGATCTTCACCAAGTCGCGGGCGGTGTCGGGGAGATGGGGGCCGCCCGTGCGGGGCAGCTCACCGGTGCTTGAGGGCGCGGAGGCCATCGGCCACTCTCTTCAGCAGGTCGGGGTCGAACCGTTCGGCGGGCGGGATCGGCGCGCGGGCCTGGACCAGGTCCCGGTCGACGAGGTCGGCGGCCAGCACCCGGACGGCGGAGACCGGCAGCCGCAGCAGCGCCGCCGCCTCCACCAGCGTCAGCGCACCACCGGACAGCAGCTCCAGCAGGGCCTGTTCGGCGGCGGGCAGACCGGCCGGCAGGGGTGCCCCGTCACGGGTGAGCACCGTCAGCCGTTCCAGATGCGGACGGCTGGGCCGGGCCACCCCGCCGGTCGACAGATACGCGGGGACCAGGGGACGGCCGCCACGGCGGCCGGTCATGCCGGCGCGCCGCCGTCGGAGCCTCTGGGCGCCGCCGCCATCGCCTTCTCGCCGAGCCGGGCCACCTGCGAGTGCACCCGGTGCGCCAGCAGGTCCAGCCGCACCTCCGGGTCGCCGTAGGCCGCCACGCAGGTGCCGTGGTCGGTCGGCACGATCAGCACGTACCCGTGGTCCGACTCGACGACCACCTGCCGCACCTCGGCCCGGTCCCGGTCCGCGAACGCGGCGGCCGCGGCCCGGCAGGCGCCCTGCACGGTACTGGTGATCGCGGCCACCCGCTCGGCGGTCGCCTGGGACAGGGCGTCGGTGTACCCCGTCGCGAGGCCGTCCCGGGTGAGCAGGACGGCGGCCAGTACGTGCGGTACCTGCAGGATCGGATCCAGTACCCATGCCGTCTCGCCCGCATCGCGGCTGGTCATCTGGCCGCTCCTCCTTCGTCGTCGGTCCGTTGGGGATCGGGCGCGCCGGCCCGCTTGGGGGTTCGCGCCGCTGCGGTGCCGTACTGCAGGGCCGCGAGCGCGGCGGCCGCCTCCTCGGGCCGCCGGGTGCCCGGCTGCTGCCGCGGTGCTCCGGGGGCGTCGGGACGGGTACGACGGCGCCGCTGCGGCAGACCGCCCAGGTCACCGGGCTCCTGGTGGCCGGCGGCGCGTTCGTGCTCGGCTCCGGGGACGGTCGGTGTCGGTGTCGGTGTCGCGGGTGCGGGTGCGGGTGCGGGTGCGGGTGCGGGGGTCGGGGGAGCCGAGGGCTCAGCCGACGGCGCTCCGTCCACGACCGCCCGCACCGACGGCGTTTCGCGCACCGCTGGTTCATGGGCCGCCGGTTCGCGCACCGCCGGTTCATGGGCCGGTTCCCGGCGTACCACCGTGCGCTCGCGCGTCGAGCGCGGCGCGCTGGCCGACGGCGGCCGTACGTCCGGGTCGATCCGGCCGAGCAGATGGCTGTCGACCCGCAGCACCGCGCGCACCCCGCCGTACGGCGAAGGGGTGGAGACGTCGACGTTCAGGTCGAACTGGCGGGTGAGCTGGCCGACCGCGGCCAGGCCCATGCGTGGCGGATCGCCGAGGTCGGTCAGCAGGATCGGCTCGCTGCCGGCCACCAGCCGCTGGGCGCGGGCCCGTTCGTCCTGTGTCATGCCGAGGCCGGCGTCGTCGACCGTGACGCACACCCCGTGGTGGACGTGCTCCAGATTGACGACGACGTCGGTGTCCGGCGCCGAGTGGCGCAGCGCGTTGTCGAGGAGTTCGGCGACGATGATGGCGACCGGCTCGACGGCGTGGGACACCAGGGCGGTGCCCGGCTCCAGATGGTTGTGGACCTTGACCCGGTGGTAGCCGGCGAGCCGGGCCTGGCCGCCGGTGACGGCGTCCACCACGTGGGACTCCTCGCGGGCCAGCCCCACCCAGGCCCCGCACACCACCGCGGCCACCTGCGCGCGCCGCAGTGACTGCTCGTTCTCGTGGTCCAGCGCGAACAGCGTCTGCGCCAACTCCGGTTCGTCGTAGCGCTGCTGGAGTCCGCGCAGCGCGTCCTGCAGGCGGTACAGGGCGGCCTGGATCTCCCGGGTGGCGCCCCGCAGGCCGGCCTGTGCGGCCGCGTCGATGCGCATGCGCTGCGCGGTCAACTCCTCGCGCAGCGCGGTGAGTACGTACTCCAGGGCGATCCCCGTGGGGGTCCCGGGAAGCTGCTGCCCGGCCGGGCCCGGCACCTTGAGGTGCGGATGCGTGAGCTGCGCGGCGGCCGCGGGCATCCGGCGGGCGGCCAGATGCTCGACCTCGGTGACGAACGTGCCCTCGGCGCCTGCCAGTCGGGCGCGCAACTCCGTCACCTCGGCCCGCAGCGCCGCCTTCTGCCGCCGGGTCCGCAGCAGGCTGCCGCCGAGCGCGAGCGCGAAGAGCGTTCCGGCGGCGAGACCACCGGCCACCAGTTCCGGCAATGCGATCATGGAATCGGTTTCCAGGGGAGTAGGGCAGCAGTGGGCACGGGGAGCCCAGGGCCCTCCCATGTGGCGCTCGCAGCACAGTACACACCGTCATCGACCGGCCCCGCACGGTGAATCGTTACATCGCTTCGAATCTGCTCGGCGCGTGTTCGCTTCTGTGTCAACTGTCGGAAATGCCGTATGCAGTAGGCGAGTTGGGTCCCGTGCGGTTCGTGCGTCAGCGGGTGGCGGCAGCCGGCGCCGGCAGGTCGAAGACGTGGGCGGGCGAGATGACCCGGGTGATCGCCTGGCCGAACAGGGTGCTGGGCTCGATGTCCCCCCGGTAGCTGATGTCCGTGTTCAGCAGGACGACGACGGTCGTCCGCGTCGACGGCAGATAGACGGTCAGGGCCTCGTAGCCCGGCAGTGAGCCGTTGTGCCCGATCCAGCCCTGGACGTCGAAGATGCCGAGGCCGTACCCGGCGCCCGGGATCCCCGTCGACGGGGTCGTCAGCCGCTGCTTCTGGACGGCCGGGCCGACCATGGTCGTGCCGTCGGGGAAGACCCCGGTGGCCGCCGTACGCGCCCAGGTGTGCAGGTCGTCCAGGTCGGAGATCATCGCGCCGGCCGCCCAGGCCCAGGAGGGGTCCCAGCCGGCGGTCTCCTCGACCTTTCCGGTCGCCGTCTGGTCGGTGTAGCCCTGCGCGTGCGGGGTGGGGAACTCGTTCCCGGTCGGGAACACCGTGTGGCTCATGCCCGCCGGAGCGAGGACGTGCTCCCGGAGGTAGTCGCCGAGCCGCTGCCCGCTCTCCTTCTCGACGAGCAGGCCGAGCAGGATCAGGTTGGTGTTCGAGTAGGAGAACTTCTGCCCCGGCTGGAACATGACCGGGTGCTTGAAGGAGTAGGCGAGCAGTTCCTGCGGGGTGAAGGGGCGTTGCGGATCAGAGGTCAGCGCCTTGAAGAAGCCGTCGTCCTCGGAGTAGTTGAACAGCCCGCTGCGCATCCCGGCCAGGTCCCGCAGGGTGATCCGGTCGCCGTTCGGCACCCCGTCGAGATACTCGCCGACGGGGTCGTCCAGGCTCACCTTGCCCTGGTCGACCAGTTGCAGCAGGGCCGTCACGGTGAACATCTTGGTCTCGCTACCGATCCGCGTGTACAGGTCGGACGACATCTTCTGCCCGGTCTCCCTGTTCGCGACCCCGAACGAGCGAACGTAGTCGGGCCGGCCGGGTGTCCAGACGCCGACGGTCACACCGGGCACGTTCGCCTCGCGCATGACCTTCCGCACGGCCGCGTCGAGTTGGCGGGCCACGGCCTGGGTCATGTCACGGACGTCCGGACGGCCCGTGGGCGACGGTGACGGGGTGGGCGACGGCGCGGCGGACACGGCGGGTACGGAAACGGCCGCCCCTCCGGCTAGCGGCACCGTCAGCGTTCCCAGTACGACGGCGATCGCGGCCCCGCCGCGCAGCATGGCGGACTTGTGCGACATGGGCTGACTCCAAGCACGTGAGAAGGAACGTGCGGTGGGGTCGGACGTCAGAACCCTGACTCCACAGGATACGAGCGCGCACCCGACGGCGCCTGCCGGCCGGAGGTCGCGAGAACGCCCGCCGGAATGCTTGTAGGACCGGCGGCCGGGTCCGATCGGGGGGTGTTCTCACCCGACCCGGTGAGCGCGTCGGACGGCGCGTACCACCGGCGCGTTCCGGGCGTTGATCCGGTTATGGACGGATCCTCCCCCACGCCCTGGCGCCCGGTCCGGGAGCCGCACGCCCTCCGTTCCCGCGAGCCGATCTACGCCCAGCTCCTGCGGGAGTGGCGGGACCAGGGCCGCACTCTGCCGGCCGAAGCCGAGAGCCGGCGCGCCGTCGTGTTCGTCCCGCCGCCCCGCCGCTGACTGCGCTACTCCCCGTACATCGGGGCCAGCACCGCCAGCGCGCCGTTGGCCTCCTGCAGCGCCGGCTCCAGCGTGCCCGGCACATGCAGCGCGCCGCTGCCGTCCGGCGGCACCAGCCACTCCAGATACCGCGCGGGCCGGTACGGCGGTGGTACGGCGACCCACGCGCCCTTGGTCGCGTAGCGAAGACCCGAGCCGATCCAGCCGCCGGACGGATCGGGCGGCAGGAAGAAACCGATCCGGCCCGCCGCGCTGTCCGCCAGGGTCGGCCCGGGCACCGGCAGGGACGGCCGCCACAGCAGGTCCAGTGTGAGCAGGCCGAGCCGGTCCGGGACGCTCAGCACGTCCCAGTAGCGGCCCGCCTCCAGCAGTGCGACGCCCTCCCCGTGGTCCCACTCCCATTTGCACGCCCGGGGGTCCGCCGAGGCCGCCGCGAGCCATTCCACACCCTGCATCCACATCGCGTTCGTCATGCACTGCTCCGGGGGATCACCGCTCACCTGTTTCGGGCGCAGGGAACGACCGACGCCGGGCACTCGGCGCTCGCACGCCAACCCGGCATATGCATGCTGGTAGATATTTCTACGTGGCGGAAGGGGTGGCGAACCCTGGCGTTTTGGGGCGAATGTTCGAACACGGAGTACCGGTTCGCTTGTTGATCGGTGCGACGGGCGCCTCCCGGACGCCGCCCGGGTCGATCGACGCTCGAATCGATCGTCATGGCAATCGATCCAAGCGCCAGCTCTTGATGAGACGCCGGTATCAGTCGTAGGCTCCCGGCATTCCGTCGCCGTCGCTCTCGACCAGGGGTATTCCATGGACCGCACCCGACTGCACGCCCTGCTGGCCCGGGAGAGCGCCGAGGCCGAGCGGCGAAATCCCCGCTCCCGGGCGGCATATGCGGACGCCGGCCATCTCTTCGGCCGGGTCCCGATGACCTGGATGAACAAGACCGCCGGCGCGTTCCCGCGCTACCTGGCGACCGCGCGCGGCGCCCGGGTCACCGACGTGGACGGGCACACGTACATCGACTTCTGCCTCGGCGACACCGGCGCGATGGCCGGTCACTCGCCGGCCGTCGTGACAGAGGCCGTGCACCGGAGGTTCGCCGAGCTGGGCGGGGCCACCGCCATGCTCCCGACGGAGGACGCGGAGTGGGTGGGCGCGGAGCTGACCCGCCGCTTCGGGCTGGCCCGCTGGAGCTTCTCGCTCACCGCGACCGACGCCAACCGGTGGGCGATCCGGCTCGCCCGGGCCGTCACCGGCCGCCCGAAGATCCTGGTGAACAGCTACAGCTACCACGGCAGCGTCGACGAGTCCCTCATCGTGGTGGGCCCCGACGGTCAGGGCGCGCCCCGCCCCGGAAACGTCGGCGCGCCCTGCGACGTCACCCTGACCAGCCGGGTCGCCGAGTTCAACGACCTGGCGCAGCTGGAGCGCGAACTCGCCCACGGCGATGTGGCCGCCGTACTCATGGAACCCGCGCTCACCAACATCGGCATCGTCCTGCCGGAACCCGGCTACCTGGCCGGCGTGCGCGCCCTGACCAGGCAGTACGGCACGCTGCTGATCAACGACGAGACGCACACCTTCTCCGCGGGCCCCGGCGGCTGCACGGCCGCCTGGGACCTGGAGCCGGACCTGCTGACCATCGGCAAGGCCATCGGCGGCGGCATCCCGGCCGGCGCCTACGGACTCTCCGCCGACCTCGCCGACCGCCTGCTGGCCCGTGCCGACCTGGACCTGGTCGACATGGGCGGGGTCGGCGGCACCCTCGCCGGCAACGCGCTCTCGGTCGCCGCCACCCGGGCCACCCTGGAGCAGGTCCTCACCGACGAGGCGTTCGACCGTATGGCGCGGCTCTCCGCCCGCTTCGAGACCGGCGTCCGGCAGGCCGTCCAGGCGCACGGCCTGCCCTGGTCGGTCAGCCGGCTCGGGGCCCGCACCGAGTACCGCTTCGCCGCCCCGGCCCCGCGCACCGGTACCGAGTCCGCGGCCGCCGCCGACCCCGAGCTGGAGGACTTCCTGCACCTCTATCTCGCCAACCGGGGCATCCTCCTGACCCCGTTCCACAACATGGCCCTGATGTGCCCCGACACCACCGAGCAGGACGTCGACACCCACACCGCGGTGTTCGGCGCCGCCCTCCTCGAACTCGTCGGCTGAGGAAGGGAGCCCACGTGCACATGGACGACATCGACCGGGCCATCCTGCGCGAACTGCAGACCGACGGCCGGATCGCCTACGCCGACCTCGGCCCCCGGGTCGGTCTGTCCGCCTCCGCGGCCCGGCAGCGGCTGCAGCGCCTGCTGGACTCCCGGGCCGTACAGGTCGTCGGCGTCACCGATCCGATGGCCATGGGCGGCCAGGCGATGGCGCTGCTCGGCATCGGCGTGGACGGCGACCCCCGGGCCGTCGCCGACGCCCTCGCCGCACACTCCGAGGTGGTGTACTCGGTGTTCACCTCGGGCGGTTTCGACCTGCTCGCCGAGGTGGTCACCCCCGGCCCGAAGGACCTGCTCGACTTCGTCAACGACGTGGTCCGGCCGATCGAGGGCGTGCGGGAGGTCCGTTCGTTCCCGTACTTCGCGATCCACACCCACCGCTTCCTGTGGGACGTGGGCTGAGCCGGGACGTGGGCGGGGACCTCAGGTGATGTCGGGCGCCAGGACGAGCATGGTGGCGTCGTCCCGCACCTCGCTGCGCTTGGCCAGGTCGGCCCACACCAGCTCGGTGAGCTCGGCCGCCTCCGCACCGGCGAAGGCGGCCAGCCGCTCCGGGAGCGGGTAGAAGCGCCCGGCCCGGTCACGCGCCTCCCAGACCCCGTCCGAGGCGACGAACAGCCGGTCGCCGGGTCCCAGCTCGACCGTGACCTCCTTCGGCGGTTCCACCCCCGCGAGAGCGAGCCCCACCGGCGCCCCCGGCGCGACGGCGAGCTCCTGGGCCAGGCCGTCGCGCAACAGCACCGGCGCCGGATGACCGCAGGCCACCACCCGAACCGACCGCAGGTCGGCGGAGAACTCCAGCAGCAGCGCCGTCGCGAACAGCTCCGCGTGCGGTACGTCGGCCGAGTCCACCGACAGCCGGCGGTCCATCCGCGCCGCCACCGACTCCAGGTCCGGCTGGTCGAGGACCGCCTCCCGGAACGCGCCGAGCAGCGACACCACGGTGGAGACGGCGGCCAGCCCGTGCCCGCGTACGTCCCCCATCACCGCCCGCACGCCGAAGGGCCCGTCCCGCACGTCGAAGAAGTCCCCGCCGACCAGCGTGCCGTGCTGTGCGGCCCGGTACAGCCCGGTGCACCCCACCGCGCCGACCCGCTCCGGCAGTGGCGGCAGCACGGCCCGCTGCACCGCCTCGCCCACCGCCCGCTCGGTGACCAGCTGGGCGTCCCGGTGACTGCGCACATAGGACACGAACACGCTCAGCAGCGCGACGAACGTGACCGTGAGCAGGTCGGTGTCGCCGGGATGGTTCAGATGGGTGGCCGGCACGTTCAGCAGGACCACGACCAGGCAGCTGAGCACGGCGGTCGCCAGCGGGCCGTACGACAGCACGGCGAGCGGCGGGATGGCCCCGAGCAGGAAGCCGAAATCGTGTCCGTCGGGGCTGATCAGCGTCGCCGCGGTCACGACCGCGAGCAGCAGCACGGGCAGCACCCGCACCCAGCGCGGCGGCGGTGCACCCTGCAACCAGCCACGCCCGTCCCGGTAGTCACGCGACGACCAGCCGCGCACCCAACTCACATCCCTAAGCTACGCCCGTGCCCCGACACCGGTCGCGCAGGGATCTTCACATGCCGCGGTGGAGAATTCCGTGGACGAGCCCTGACCGGTGGCCCTACTGTGTGAGCCGCACGGCCAAGACCGGACGGAAGGAGGCGAGTGCGATGTTCATCACACCCATCCCGCGCTCCCTCCCCGACGTCCGGGCGTGACAGGTCAGAGCTGACCCGGGAGCGCTCCTCGCAGCACACATCCCGGAGGAATCCGTGACCGATCCGGTCATCCGTACGCTCGACGACAGCACCGCCACCCTCTTCGACGCCCTGCCCGACCCCCTGCGCCTGCGCGAGACGCACCGGCGCACCCGCTACCGCCCCGACTGGAAGCGGGTCGCGCTGCGCGACGGCCGGGTGGTCGCCCGCGCCGCCTGGTGGGGCGGTCCGGAGGACACCGCGCCGCTTCTGGTCAACTGGTTCGACGTGGCCGAGGGCGAGGAGGAGGCCGGCGCGGAGCTGCTGCGCAGCGCGCCCTGGCAGGCCGACGAACTGGAGCTCGACCTGCCGGCCGGCTGGCGTGACGTCCCCGCACTGCGCACAGCCGCCGAGACCCGCTTCAGCGCCGCCCGCAAGGCGGGCTACGAACTGCTGGTGGAGCGCTACAACTACCGCTGGACCCCCGAGTGCGGCCTGCCCGAGCGGCCCGGCCGTCTCGTCTTCACCCCCGAACCCGACGACTCGGTCTTCCTCACCATTCTGCGCGGCATCAGCTCCGCGACCCTCGACGCCCACGCCCGCCGGGCCGTCGCGAAGGGGGGAGTGGAACTGGCGGCCCAGGAGGACCTGGAGATCTTCCACTGGTTCCCCTCGCCCCGCGAGTGGTGGCAGGTGGCCCGCACACCCGACGGGGAGCCGGTCGGCATCCACATCCCGGCCCGCAATCCGTCCGGGCCGTGCATCGGGTTCATCGGCGTCCTGCCCGGACAGCGCGGGCACGGCTACGCCTACGACCTGCTCGTCGAGTGCACCCGCTTCCTCGTCGAGCAGGGCGCGGAGGCCATCGGCGCCGCCACCGACCAGGGCAACTTCCCGATGGCCGCGCACTTCGCCAAGGCGGGCTACCCGGTCGTCCGGGAGCGGGTGAACTTCTGGGCCTCGGCCACGGTCAGCGCCGGGTGACCGGCCGACCACGCGGTGCTCTCGCCGTCCGGCCCGGTCCCCCGGTTCCTTCTGAGGTTCCTGTCGCCCGTCGGGGGGACCGGGTCCGGTCGAGGCGGAGCGTGGCGTACCGCTAGTCGATGTCCTTGCCCAGCAGGGTCTCCGTCTCCGTGAGGATCTCGGTGACCCGCAGGGCGAAGGCGGCGTCGCAGGGGTGCGGGTGGCCTGTGCGGGCGGCGGTGACCAGGGCGTCGGCGGCCCGGGACAGGGCGGGGACCGCTCCTTGCGCACTCCTCGGCAGCAGCGTCACCCCCGCCGCGCCCCGCAGCTCCACATCGGCCCCCGCCGCCGCCGGGGGAGCCGTCAGGCTCAGGGTCACCGTGCTCGACGCCCCCGTGGCGTGGTCGAGGACGAGATGCACGGTGTCCGCGGGGCCGTGCACGGCGGCCGCCACCCGCCGTACGTCGCCCAGGACCGGCAGCAGCACCGACAGGGCGTGCGGGCCCACGTCCCACAGCGCGCCTTTCTCCCGCCGCCACGGCGACGCCGCGAACGGGCTCCCGTCGGTGAACACCGACCCCAGCCACTGCGCCCGCGCCGTGAACCAGCCCGCCGTGCCGGCCTGTTCTGCGATCCACGCCTCCGGTTCGCTCTGGAAGCGGGTGGTGAAGAAGACCACCGAGGCGACCCCGGCGCGCTCGGCCGCCTCCACCACCGCCCGCCCCTCGGCGACGCCGAGCGCGAGGGGCTTGTCCAGCAGCAGATGCCGGCCCGCCGCCGCGGCCCGCACCGCCAGTTCCGCCTGCACGGCCGGCGGCAGCGCCACGGCCACCGCGTCGACGTCGGCGAACAGCGCGTCCACGTCGTCGTACGCCCGGACCCCGTACTCCCCGGCCAGCTCCACCGCGGCCTCCGGGCGGCGGCCCCACACCCCCGCGAAGTCCAGCGATCCGTGCCCCGCCAGCGCGGGGGCGTAGGCCGCCCGTGCCCAGGGGCCCGTCCCCAGCAGTCCGATGCGCATCTCCCGTTCCTTTCTCCGTGCCCGGCGCCACACCCTCGCCCAGACCGTCAAGGCGTCGTGCTTCGCCCGCCGTCGACGTAGGGCCGGTACTGCTCCGTGCCGTGCGCCAGCCAGCCGGCGATGGTCTCGGCGATCGGCTGACCGGTGTCCATCTCGACGAAGCCGAACTGGCCCGACTGGTTGCACTCCAGGAACCACCAGATGCCGTCGGCGTCCTCCGCGAAGTCGAAGGCACCGTAGGCCAGCTCGGCGTCCTTCATATACGTGTGAACGGTCTCGGCGACTCGGGGCGGCACCTCCGCCGCCAGCCAGGGAGAGACGGACGGGGCGAACCGGACGTCCACGTCGTCGGGTTGCGCGTCCGGGCTCACCGGCTTACGGGCGGCCAGCAGCCGCTCGCCGACCACCGTCAGCCGGATGTCCGCCCGCTTGGCCACCCGTCGCTGCAACAACGTCGGCCCGAAGGCCACCGCCGAGAAGTCGGCGTCGGGCGCCACCCGGCTGGTCGGCACGGCCCGCGGCGGCTCCTGCGGATGCGCGCCCGACACCGGCTTCACCACCAGGTCCGGGAAACGTTCCGCGAACTCCCTGGCCGCCTGCGGGAACGTGGTGATCAGCGTCGCGGGCACGGCGAGCCCGCTGCGCTGCGCCAGCCGCAGCTGCCACGGCTTGTGGCGGGCCCGGCGGGCCGCGTCCGGATGGTTCATCCAGCGCGCGTCGGTCCCGCGCAGCATGCCGTACAACGCCTGTTCGGACTCCTCGGTCAGCCAGGTGGACGGCTGGGGGGCACGGGCGGCCGCCACTCCCGGCCTGCGCACCCAGATGGAGCGGAGGCCGTTCATGCTCACCAGGCGCCCGTTCACGGACAGATGTCCGCGGCTGGCGCCCTGCACGAACTCGCCCGACAGGGCCACACCGCTGGTCAGATCGGCAGGATCGAGGCGGACGACGGGCACTCCGGCCTCGTGCAGCCGGAGGACCACCATGTCCGCCGTCACGTCCTCGTCACTGGTCAGGATGAGCACAGTCATCGTCGGGGCCGCGCTCAGTCGTCGAAGTGCGTCTTGGAGCCCGCGGTTGAGGTCGTGGTCCCCAGGGCTCTGAGCGTTGCGTGATCGGTGGCTGCGATCCGGCCATCGAGGAGAACGTTCAACTGCAGTCCGGAGTCATACGCGTACGGAGTGATGACGTCCAACTGCACTGCGGGGCGTGCGTAGTTGAGCGCGAACGGTTGCATGGTCTCTCCCTGTTTCGTTCTTCCATGCACTTATACGATTCGAACGCGTGGTTGGTTTCCTTACTCTGCGTAATCTCAGTCCTAATTAAGGGCTTGTTAAGGAACCAGCCGGAAATCAGCGGCGAATCGTTCCCGCCCGTGGCCGATTTCACATGGCCGTCCGGCATGTGACGGCGTCAGATGCCCGCGATGGTCCGGGATGTCTCCAGGGTCTGTTCGGCGTAGCCCCGTCCGAAGAGCGCGGTATGCACCAGCAGCGGGAACAGTTGATGCACCGCCACGCGCTCCGCCCAGCCGGCGGCGAGGGGGGCAACTTCCTGGTACCCCTCCAGAACGAGGTCAAGGTACGGGCAGCCGAAGAGGCGGAGCATCGCCAGATCGGTCTCGCGGTGCCCGCCGTGCGCGGCGGGGTCGATCAGCCGGACCGTGCCGTCGGCACCCCACAGGACATTGCCGTTCCACAGATCTCCGTGCAGCCGGGCGGGCGGCTCGGGCGGGCCGGCCAACTCCGGCAGCCGCTCGCAGACCCGCTCGACCACCGCGGCCTCGCCGGGCCGCAGGGTCCCACGGTCCACCGCCGCCCGCAGATACGGCAGTACGCGGTGCTCGGCGTACCAGCGCGGCCAGTCGGTGCCCGGCTCGTTGCGCATCGGGGCGAGGCCGATCCAGGCGTCGCGCGGACCGTCCGGCGGTGCCGCCCCGAAGCCCGGGGCCCCGGCGGCGTGCAGAGCGGCGAGGGCACGGCCGAAACGCGTCGCCGCCTCGGGGCCCGGACGCCCGGTGGGGACCCACTCGGTCACCAGCCACCGCTCGTCCTGCGCCAGCACCTCGGGTACCGCGACCGCGCCGGCGGCGGCCAGCCAGCGCAGCCCGGCCGCCTCGGCGGGTACCGCGCCGGGCCCGTCGCCGCGCTTGACCGTCACCGCCCGCCCGCAGGCGAGCGTCACCTCCGCCAGGCCGCCTGCCCGTGCCCGCACAGCCGAGACCGGCCGCCCGGTGAGCCGGGCGGCCGCCGCGCCAGGACCTTCGCCGCCGTCGACCACGGCCACCGGACCAGGGGCCGCCGAGGCTCAGGCCCCCCAGGTGCCCTGGTCGACGGCGCAGTTCCATCCCGTGCCGTGCAGGGCGAACTTCACCTTGTAGGTACGGGTGTTCAGCAGATGCGTCTGCACCTTGACGCCGAGGCTGGTCTTCTTCTTCAGTGTCGTCGTGTACACCGACACCGTCTTCGACGTCTTGTGGCTGACCTTGCCGCCCTTGGCCGTCGCACTGCCGAAGCGGATGTTCTTCACGTCCGTCACGGTGAACGTGACCTTCTTGAAGCTCTTGCTCGCGCTGGTGTTCTTCACCGCGAAGTACAGGCCGCCGTTGGTGACCCAGCCGCTCGAGTTCACGTAGAAGCGGCTCGGATAGACGATGTCGACCGGGCAGCCGGTGCTCCGCGCCGCCCCGGCCTGCGCGGACGCGCCGGTGGCGAGCCCCAGTTGGGCAGCGGTGACGACGCCGGCGGCAGCCAGGACGCCGAAAGAAGTGCGCATACGGTTCACTGTGGTGATACCTCCCCCTGCGGTACTCATCGGACCGTAGAGGAGAATCCCATCTCCGCGGCCGGAAAGCACGTGCATTTCCACGGGACTTCCCCCATTGCTACGACAGGTTCCGGCCAAACCCAGGCGGTAACCACCCGTGTCGGACGGGTACGGCTGGCGTGAGGGCCGTCGCGTCGCCACACCAGGGGCACTGGGCCCCACCGGGACTAGCGCGCGGCGGAGGGTATCCCCCTTGCCCACAGCATCCGTGCTGATGGCCGACGTCTTCGAGGTTCAGCCCACCTTCCCGTTCTCCTGGGACGGCACCCGGGTGCCGGACGAGGTCGGGGACCTGCTTGCCACCGCCCCGGTACGGCGGGTGCGCACGATCGCCGGCGACGAGGCCTGGCTGGTGTCGTCGTACCGGCTGTGCCGCCAGGTGCTGCGCGACGACCGGTTCTCCCCCAGGGACACCTCGGCACCGGGCGTGCCCCGCCAGTTTCCGAACGGGCGCCGTTCCGACCGGGCTCCGCCTCGGCCGGGCCTCTCTCAAGCCGGCTCGACCCGGCCGATCGCGTTGCCCAGCAGTTCGGTGAACCACACCGTGCCGTCCGGGCCGGCCGTCAGCCGGAAGGGCGACTTGTCGGGACCGGCAGGCACCGGTACGACGGTGATCCCGCCGTCCGCCGACACCCGGCCGATGCGGCCGGACCGGTCGGTGAACCACACCCGGCCGTCCGGCCCCGCGGCGATCCCGCCGGGGTCGCCGTCCGCTCCGGGCAGCGGGTACCGGGTGACCCGGCCGGTGCCGTCGATCCGGTCGACGGAGTCCGACCCGGAGGCGGTGAACCACATCCCGCCGGCTCCGGCGACGATGTCCTCGGGGAAGTCGGCGCGGCTGGGCAGCGGGAACTCGGTGATCCGGCCGGTGGTCTCGATCCGCCCGATGCTGCCGCCGGCCAGTTCGGTGAACCAGAGGGCACCACCGGTACCGGCGGCGATGCCGTACGGGAGGGCGGCGGCCGTGGGCACCCGGTACTCGCTGATCCTGCCCGCGGTCGTGATCCGGCCGATCCGGTTGGTCCCCGGTTCGGTGAACCACAGGGCGCCGTCGGGCCCGCGGGTGATGCCGGCGGGTGCGCCGGCGGCCCGGGGCAGGGCGAACTCGGTGACGGTGCCCGAGGTGGTGATCCGTCCGATCCGTCCGGCCGCCTGCTCGGTGAACCAGAGGGCGTGGTCCGGCCCCGGGGTGATGGCGAAGGGCGCGCTCCCCGGGGTGGGGGTGCGGCGGTCGGTGACGGTGCCGTCCGCCGCGATGCGCCCGATCCGGGCGGCTCCGGACTGGGTGAACCACAGCGCCCCGTCCGGCCCGGCGGCGATCCCGGCGGGCAGGCTGTCGGCGGTGGTGGTGATCGGATACTCCGTCACACCACCACCGCCGCCTGCGGCGCGGGCGGGCGCCGCGACGGCGGTCACGCCGGTCAGGGCGCCGAGCAGGAGAGCGAGCACGCGTCGGGGGAGTCGGCGGGGCATACGGGGTCCTGGTCCTCGGCGGACGGGCTGTCAGGTCGAGGCTAGACGCGGCCGCACCGCCGTACGACCCGACCGGTCCGGACGGGGGAGGTGCCGTTGACCTCACCGGCCCGTTCCCCGCCGTGGAGCTCCGCACGGAGATCGGCCGTACGACGCTGCGCAGGGCCTGGCCCCGGCCGCCTGCCCCCGGCGGACAGCCACGTCACATGAGCCTCACAGTGACGGCCCCGGACTGTGTCCCGCCCCCTCACGCTCCCGGTGGAGTGCGGGGAATCCGAGTAACTCCCTTGTTACGCAAGGATTGACGCACCCCACGCGTCCCTCTAGTTTCTGATCGCCCCTCCGAACCGTGTTCGAAATCTCGGACATCCCCCCTTCGTCTGGAGCGCACATGAACGGCACCCCCCTGTCGCGCCGGCACTTCCTCGGCGCGGCCGCGACCGTCCCCCTCGCCGCCACCGGTGCCCTCGCCCTCGGCGCCGGAACCGCCCGGGCGGCCACCGACTCGGCCTACGTGATGTGCTACTTCACCGAGTCCCCGGACATGCTGGCCGCCAACTACGGCCTTCACCTCGCGGTCAGCACCGACGGCCTCCAGTGGACCCCGCTCAACCAGAACAACCCCGTCGCGACCCCCACCGCGGGCTCCCTCGGCCTGCGCGACCCGTTCATCCTGCGCAAGCAGGACGGCACGTTCGTGGTGCTCGCCACCGACCTCAACGGCACCGACTGGACCTACGTCAGCCAGTACATCCACGTCTGGGACTCCACCGACCTGCGCAGCTTCACCGGCTACCGGCGGATGAAGCTGCACGACATGGACACCCACAGCTGGGCACCCGAGGCGTTCTGGGACGCCGGCCGCGGCCAGTACGGCGTCATCTACTCCGCGGTCAACGACAGCGGCCACAACGTCATCATGATCAACTACACCGGTGACTTCGTGACCGCCGGCGCCCCCCAGGTCTTCTTCGACCCCGGTTACGACGTCATCGACGGCGACCTGGCGGTCGGTGTGAACGGTGTCAACTACCTTTACTTCAAGAAGAACTCGACGCTGGTCGGCGCCCGCTCCGGCTCGCTGGACCCGGGCAGCTTCACCGAGTTCAGCACGGCCGTCTCGCACAACGGCACCGAGGCCCCGACCCTGGTCAAGTCCCTCGCCTCCAGCTCGACCTGGTACCTGTGGGGCGACACCTGGTCCCCCAACGGCGTCTTCTACGCCTGGCGGACCAGCGCCCTGTCCGCCGGGACCTGGACGGCCCTGGACCAGAAGACCTACACGCAGCCGCTCAACTCCAAGCACTGCGGCATCCAGCCCATCACCTCGGCCGAGTACGGCAATCTCGTCGCCAAGTGGGGCACCCCCACCTGGAACCGGCTGAAGTCCTACAACTACCCGGCCCGGTACGTCCGGCACAGCAACTTCGTCGGCCGGATCGACGAGTACGCCTTCGACCCCTACACCGACGGCATGTGGAAGCTGGTCCCCGGCCTCGCCGACAGCGGCGGCGTGTCCTTCCAGTCGGTCAACTACCCGACCCGCTACCTGCGCCACTACGACTACCAGCTGCAACTCGACGAGAACGACGGCACGACGGCCTTCGCCCAGGACGCCACGTTCTACCGGACGGCGGGTCTCGCCGACTCCTCCTGGTCCTCGTTCCGCTCGTACAACTACCCGACGCGCTACATCCGCCACTCCGACTACGTCCTGCGCATCGACCCCGTGTCGACGAGCACGGAGCTGGCCGACGCCACGTTCCACGTCGGCTTCTGACGCCGCGGCGGGGTCCGTCGGGCGGCGACACGCCGACGGCGGGCCCGGAGACCCCCGAATGGCCCCGTCCTGCCGGTCGGGATTGACCCAGCCGGGCGGTGTTGGGCGTGTCGTCACCACGGATGGGCGGCCTGGATGGTGCCGGGCGGGGCGCTGGCTGACGGTGGTTCATGTCGGGGCCGGGTCGTATCAGCCGATGGAGTATCCGCTGCCCGGCCAAGGCGGAAGGACATCGAGATGCGTTCTGCCCGCATGATCCTCGCGACGACGGCCGCCACCGCAGCCCTCGCCTTCGCGGCACCCGGCGCCCATGCCGCGGTCGCGGGGGACTGGGACAACGGAGGCCGTGACGACTCTTCCTACAGCAAGGAGCACAACGACGACAGCAGCCACGAAGCACCGCGTGGCGGTATGCACACGGGCGGCGGAGTCCTCGCCGTGGCGAAGCTGAGCAGTGGATGGGAATCGGACAGCGGCAACGACAGCAAGTTCGATCCCGAGACCTACAAGGACAAGGGCGACGACCAAGGGGGCAAGGGCGACAAGGAAGACAGCGACGGGCAGGGGGGCAAGGGCGACAAGGGAGACAGCGACGGCCAGGGGGGCAAGGGCGACAAGGGAGACAGCGACGGGCAGGGGGGCAAGGGCGACCGGGGGAGCGGTGAGGGCCGGGACCAGGGCGGCTCGTGGGGCGACGACGAGGACAACGAGAAGCCGCACGGCGGTATGCACACCGGTGGCGGCGGCCTCGCCACGCCGGGGGTGACGACCGGCGGGCTGGCCGTCCTCGGTGTGGGGGCCGCCGGCGCCTACGCGCTGCGGCGCAGGAAGACCGCCGGGTCCGTGTCCTGACGGGCCTGCGCATACGGGAGCCGCGGCCGCCGACCTTCATGGACGCGGCCGCGGCCCCGTTCCCCCCTCCCGCTGCCGTGCTCAGAAAGGTGACCTCCGATGGCAGCTGGCACCTCCCGCCCGAACACCGAGGGCCCCGCCCCCGCGGCCCCTGATCCCGAGGACCCGGACGGCACCCGGCGTACCGGACGGCTGCCCGTGTGGGGCGTGGCCGTCCTGCTCCTGGCCGTGGCGATGCTCTTCGGACACGGCAAGGCCTCCGACGCCTCGGGCAACATGCCGGCCGAGAGCGCGGACGCCGCCCCCTCGGGCGGTGCGCGCCGGGCCGGCGAGGCGCTGTCCCGGTCCGCGCCGACCCGGCTGCTCATTCCGAAGATCGCTGTCGACGCCCCGTTCACCACCCTCACCCTCGCCCCCTCGGGCCAGCTCCAGCCGCCGCCCGCCGCGGACACCAACCTCGTCGGCTGGTACGCCGACGGTCCGGCGCCCGGCGAGGCGGGCACCGCGATCATCGCCGGGCACGTCGACACCAAGGTCTCGGCCGCCGTCTTCGTCCGGCTGGACGAACTGGAGCCCGGCGACGGCTTCTCGGTGCAGCGGGCCGACGGCACGGAGGCCGACTTCGTGGTCGACAGCGCCGACACCTTCGCGAAGGACGACTTCCCCAGCGAACGCGTCTACGCGGACACCCGCCGCCCGGAGGTGCGCCTGATCACCTGCGCCGGCGACTACGACCACGACGTGAAGGACTACACGGAGAACCTGGTCGTCTTCGGCCACCTCGTCTGATATCGAACGCGCGATCGCGGGTCGGACGGCACGGATGGGGCCAGGGTCGGAAATTGAGCACCGTAGGGCCGCCCGCCGAAGCCCCGTGAGCACGGTACGGGTGCCGGCTGCGGGCGGCCGAGCGGTTCAGCCGCCTGTCGACTCCCGTACCACCAGGCGGAAGGGGCCGATGAACTCCTGCCGCTCCGGCCCGGGCCCGGGCCGGCCGATGCGTGCCGCCAGCAGGGCGACCGCGCGTTCGGCCATCAGATCGTGGTCCGGGTCGACGGTGGACAGGGAGGGGATGAGGTACGCGCTCTCGTCGACGTTGTCGAAGCCGATCACCTTGACCCGCTCCGGCACCCGGAGCCCGGCGTCGGCGAGCGCGCGCAGCACGCCCATGGCCACCGTGTCCGTCACGCAGAACACCCCGTCGACATCGAGGCCGTCCGCCAGCCGCTCCCGGATCCGGCGGGCGGCCTCCTGCATGGTGAGCGACTCGGCGGTGACCACCAGTTCCGGGTCGGCGGGCAGCCCCGCGGCCGCCAGCGCCCGCAGATATCCGGCGTACCGCAGGCTCGACACGTCGGCCTCGCTGCCCAGGCGCCCGCACACCAGGGCGATCCGCCGGCAGCCCCGCTCGACGAGATGGCGGGTCGCCGCCTCCGAGGCGGCCTCGTTCGGCATGGCGACATGGTCGACGGGCCCGCCGAAGATCCGCTCGCCCAGGATCACCACCGGATGGTCGACCTCCAGCGCCTGGACGTCGGCCGGCCCCATCCCCACGGTGCTGAGGATGAGGCCGTCGTAGAGCCGGTTGCGGGACAGGGCGAGGGCCGCCAGCTCGTTCTCCCGGCGGGCGCCGGTCTGCTCGATGCCGACCCCGAGCCCGTGCCGGTCGGCCGCCGCGATGATCGAGGCGGCCAGCCGACCGTAGTACGGGCGGTTGACCTCGGGGACCGCCAGGCAGATCGTCCCGGTACGGCCCTTGCGCAGATTGCGGGCGGCGACGTTGACCCGGTAGTCGAGCCGGGTCATCGCCTCCAGGACGCGGTCCCGGGTGGCCGGGCGGACGTTGGGGCGGCGGTTGATCACGTTGGAGACCGTCATCGCCGAGACTCCGGCCGCCTTCGCCACGTCCTGGATCGTCGCCACGTTCACTCCCGCCTGCCGTCCTCGGCAAGACGATAGAGGGCGGCGCCGTGGGCGGGCAGTTCGATGGTCAGCCGCCGGCCGTCGTGGACGGTGTCGGTGCGGGTCCAGACCTCGCGGACCCGGTCGCGGGGTTCGGCCCCGATCGATCCCAGCGGCACCTCGAACCGGCGCTCCTGGTCCGCCAGCGAGAACACCGCCGCGTACCGGGTGCGCCCGTCGGTGTCCCGGGCGGTCCACAGCACCAGGTCCCGCTCGCGCAGCACCTCGCGGTTTCCGGTGCTGTGCCACAGGACGTCGAGCGCCTCGTCGTTGGTGAGCAGTTCGATGGTCTCCGGCGGGCTGGTGGGCAGGTCGCCGCCCATCATCAGCGGGGAGCGGGAGATCAGCCAGAGGGTGAGCAGGCTGGTCTGCTCGGGACGGGTGAGGGCCGACTGGCGGTCCGCGCCGCGCTCCGCACGGATGCCGATGTGGCCCAGCGGCAGCATGTCGGCGTCCGCCCAGCCCTGCCGCCCCTGCCAGGGGGCCCAGCGGGCCATCCGCGCGAACTGCGCCTCGACGTCCGCCCAGCGGTCCCACAGGTCGTCGCAGACCCGCCACATGGTGGCGTGCTCGCGGAGGTGGCCGAGGCGCGCGAGGGACATGTCCGTGCCGGGGGAGAGGCTCAGCTCGATCGGCCTGCCGCTGCGCTCGACGGCCCGGGCGTAGGCGGCGATCTCCCGTTCGTGGTACGGGAAGAGCATGTCGTCGGCCTTGACGAAGTCGACGCCCCACGTGGCGAACTGGGCGACCTGGGTGTCGTAGTAGGCCTGGGCGCCGGGGTGGTCGTGGTTCAGCCCGTAGTTGTCGGAGTTCCAGGGGCACACGGAGCCGGTGTCGGCCACGTCGGCCGCAGTGAACTCCGTGCCGAGCACGGGAAGTGCGGCCTCGACCGCGCGTCGCGGGATGCCGCGCATGATGTGCAGCCCGAACCGCAGCCCCATGCCGTGTACTCGCTCTGCCAGAGGCCCGAATCCGGCCCCGGCCGCGGCGGAGGGGAACCTGTTCGGCGCGGGGAGCTGACGGCCGTACCCGTCGAGGACGAGCGGGGCGTCCGGGTTGTAGCCGTGGGCCCGCGCGGTGGGTTCGTACCACTGGATGTCCACCACCACGGTGTCCCAGCCGTGCGGCAGCAGCCGCTCGCGCATGAACTCCGCGTTGGCGAGGACCTCTTGCTCGGTGACGGTGGTGCCGTAGCAGTCCCAGCTGTTCCAGCCCATCGGCGGCCGCAGGTGGCGGGCGGGCAGGGGACGTGCGGATCGGGTCATGTGCGCACTCCTGGGGGGTCAGCGCTGGTGCAGGGGGGCCTGGACGGTGACGAACGAGTGCGGCGGCAGGGAGAGCCGCAGGCCGTGACCGGTCACCGCGAGGTCGTCAAAGGCCCGCGGAGCGACTGCTGTCGGGGTCCCCGGTGCGTTGTGGGCCTGGAGCCTGTCGGCCGTGAGGATCCGGGCGGTCGGCGAGACGAGGGTGCCGCCGCGCAGGTCGAGGGTGATCTCGGCGGGTTCCTCGGCGTCGAGGTTGCTCAGCGAGATCAGGACCGTGCCGTCCTTGACGCTGGCGGAGGCGGAGAGGGTGTCGAGTTCGGCGTCCCCGAGCCGGCGCCGGGTGCCCTCGCCGCGCAGGTGCAGCGGAAGCGACGTCGCGTCCTGGTGACCCTTGTTCATCTCGAAGACGTGGTAGGTGGGGGTCAGGACCAGGGCGTCGCCGTCGGTGAGGAGCATGGCCTGGAGCACGTTGACGGTCTGGGCGATGTTGGCCATGTGCAGGCGGGCCGCGTGCCGGTGGAAGATGTCGAAGTGGGTGCTCGCCACCAGCGCGTCCCGCAGGGTGTTCTGCTGGAAGAGGAAGCCGGGGTCGGTGCCGGGCTCCACGTCCCACCAGGTGCCCCACTCGTCGAGGACCAGGCCGACCGTGCGGCCCGGGTCGTAGACGTCCATCACCGTGGAGTGGCCGGTGAGGATGCGGTCGATACGGCGGGCCGACAGCATCGTGCGGTAGTAGTCGTCGGTGCCGAATTCGGTGGCGCTGCCCTTGGCCTCCCAGGGGCCGGAGAGCGTGTAGTAGTGCACGGACAGGCCCTGGAAGAAGTTCTTCGGGGTAGCCTCGCAGCCGAAGCAGCTGATCTGCTGCATCAGGGTCTCGGTCCACTTGTAGTCGGCGTCGGAGGCGCCCGAGGCGATGCGGTAGAGCTTGTTGTCGCCGTGGTCGCGGCAGTAGGTGGCATACTGGCGGGCCAGGTCGGCGGAGTACTCGGCGCGCATGTTGCCGCCGCAGCCCCAGGTCTCGTTGCCGATGCCCCAGAACCTGACCTTCCACGGCTCCGCGCGGCCGTTCTCCTTGCGCAGCCTCACCATCGGGCTGTCGCCGTCCCGGGTGAGGTACTCGACCCACTCGCTCATCTCACGGACGGTGCCCGAGCCGACGTTGCCGCTGATGTAGGGCTCGGCGCCGAGGAGTTCGCACAGGGCCATGAACTCGTGGGTGCCGAAGTGGTTGTTCTCCTCGACGTTGCCCCAGTGCGTGTTGACCATCCGGGGCCGCTGCTCGCGCGGGCCGACGCCGTCCCGCCAGTGGTACTCGTCGGCGAAACAGCCGCCGGGCCAGCGGAGGTTGGGGATGTCCAGGGCGCGCAGTGCGTCGACGACGTCGAGGCGGATGCCGCCCTCGTGGGGGACGGGGGAGTCCTCGCCGACCCAGAAGCCGCCGTACACGCAGCGGCCGAGGTGCTCGGCGAAGTGGCCGTAGAGGTGGCGGCTGATGGTCGGACCTGCGATGTCGAGGTTGATGATCGCGGTGGCGGTGGGCACGCGGGTACTCCAGTCCGGGAGGCCGGTTGGTCGATATCTCGAACGATGTTCGGAGGTGGTTGTATCGATAAAAAGCTGCCATCGGGGCGTGGGCGCGTCAAGGGCGGTGCACGGGGCGGGAATGACGAACGGCTCACCTCCCTCGCGCTCGCGAGGGAGGTGAGCCGTTCGGAGGGAGAGGCGTCAGACCGCCGTCGCCGGGAACGTCGGGTACTCGACGCCGGAGACGTGCTGGACGACCCGGACCACCTGGCAGGAGTAGCCGAACTCGTTGTCGTACCAGAGGTAGAGGATGGCGTTGTCGCCCTCCACCTTCAGCGCGCCGGCGTCGACGATCGACGCGTGGCGAGAGCCGATGAAGTCGCTGGAGACCGCGTCCGGGGCGGTGATGAAGTCGATCTGGCGCTTGAGCGGCGAGGTCAGCGACACCTCGCGGAGGTAGTCCAGGACCTCCTCGCGGGACGCCTCGCGGGCCAGCTGGAGGTTGAGGATCGCGATCGACACGTCCGGCACCGGGACCCGGATCGAACTGCCGGTGATCCGCGCCTTGAGGTCGGGCAGCGCCTTCGCGACGGCGGACGCGGCACCCGTCTCGGTGATGACCATGTTGAGCGGCGCGGACCGGCCGCGGCGCTCCGACTTGTGGTAGTTGTCCAGCAGGTTCTGGTCGTTGGTGAACGAGTGGACGGTCTCCACGTGCCCGCGCAGCACACCGTACTCGTCGGCCATCGCCTTGAGCGGCGGCACGATCGCGTTGGTGGTGCAGGAGGCGCAGGACAGGATCTGCTCGTCCGGCTTGATGGTGTCGTGGTTGACGCCGTGCACGATGTTCGGGACGTCGCCCTTGCCCGGCGCGGTCAGCACGACCTTCTCGATACCCGGGCGCAGGTGCTCGGACAGGCCCTCGCGGTCGCGCCACTTGCCCGTGTTGTCGATGAGGATGGCGTCCCGGATGCCGTACGCCGTGTAGTCGACCTGCGAGGGGTCGTCGGCGTAGATCACCTTGATCTCGTTGCCGTTGGCGAGGATCGTGCTGTTCTCCTCGTCGACGGTGATGGTGCCCTGGAACTGGCCGTGGATCGAGTCCCGGCGCAGCAGCGAGGCGCGCTTGACGATGTCCTCGCCGCCGGCGCCGCGCACCACGATGGCCCGCAGGCGCAGTCCGTTGCCGGAGCCCGCCTTCTCGATCAGCAGCCGGGCGACCAGGCGGCCGATGCGGCCGAAGCCGTACAGGACGACGTCCCGCGGCTCGCGCTGCTCGATCTTGTTGGCACCGGTGGCCCCGGCGACCGCCTCCGCGGTGAACGCCTCGACACCCAGGCCCCGGTCGTCGGCCCGGTAGGTCGCGGCGAGCATGCCGATGTCGATCTGCGAGGGACCGAGGTCGAGCGTGGTGAGCGCCTGCAGGAAGGGCATCGTCTCGGTGACGGAGAGTTCGGCGCCGGCTATCTGGCGGGCGAACCGGTGCGTCTTGAGGATGCTGACCACCGACTTGTTCACCAAGGAGCGGCTGTGGAGGAGGACGGTCACGTCCCGCTCCCGGTGCAGCTTCCCGATGATCGGGATCATCGACTCCGCGATCTCCTCGCGGTTCTTCCAGTTGGTGAACGAGTCGTCGTTGACAGTCACAGATCTACTCTCGATCGAGCTAGGTGGCGCTCATATGCTAAACCGGCCGGTCGATGATCGATCAAGGGGGTCCCGGTGTGATGTGCGCCGTCCCGGTGTGACGTCGGTCGCGGGGCTCTGAAACGGTGCGGACCCAGGTCGTGGCGGTGGCCCGCGCACCACAGCGCCCAGGTGCCTGCTGCGCGGAAAAAGACCGGTGGCGCCGGTCACTGTGTCGTGATCGGCGCCACCGGTCTGGGGGCCGGGCGGCACGCGGCCCAAGCGGCCCGGGCGGCGTCGGCTGCGGTTCGGGGGTGCGTCGAAGGGGCACGGGGCCGCACCGCGATGCGGCCCCGCCGCGCCGGAGCCGCAACCGGACGACGGCGCGTCACGCCGCCTGCGGCGAAGCGCCTAGGGCCGGTGCCTCGCCGGCGTGATCCGCCGGACAGGCCCTAGCGAGGGTTGAAGACCACGCTCGCGAAGTGGACGCTGCTGGGCGCCGAGTGCCCGGGAGCGATCCGCAGCGCGGTGCCCTTGCACTTCTGCTTGCTGTAGACGACGAGCGCCTTCTTCGTGGCGTTCTGCGGACCGCGCGCCTCCTGCGCCAGGTCCAGGCACTTGCGGTCCGGCGGGTTCTGGATGGCGTACGCCTTGCCCTTGGGTCCGACCCAGACGAACGTCCCGTCGGCGGCGGCGGCCGGACCGATGGTGATGACGGCGAGGGCGAGCCCGCCGAGAACGGCGGCGATCGGACGGCTGAGGCGCATCGTGATGTCCTTCGTGAGCGGTGAGAACGGTGAAAAAGGGCGACGCCGGAATCGACGGGGAGACCGAGGCCCGTCGCCATCACACACCGTCACCGCGTCCGGACGCCCCGACGACACGGAAACGTCCCACGTCCGGGGGATCTTGGTAGAAGTGCCGTGACGCTCCGGGCCGGCCGGCGGGACGGTGGTCCCGAGGGCAAGTCCGGCTACCGCCAAGGCGGTTGGTCGATACCGGTCACCCGTGCGTGTGTGACGAGGCGGGCGCGGGAACCGTCGGCGATTCATTGCCGCTAAATGCGGGACATAAGAGTAAATTCCCGACCATTGCTTGAGGAAGGTGTCACCGGCGGACGGGGCAAGGGATGAGCACGGACGACGGTGTCGCGGTGACGACCGGGATCGCGCGCCTGCACGACTCGCCCGGGCTCGCCGGGGCCGGCCGGTTCGGACTGGTGACCCACCACGCCGGAGTCCTCCCCGATCTGCGCCCGGTGGCGCCCGCGCTGCTCGCGGCCGGCGCGCCGCTGGCCGCCCTGTTCGGACCCGAACACGGCCTCCACGGGACCGGCCAGGCGGGCGAGTCCGAGGCGGTCAGGTCCGACCCCGACACCGGCCTGCCGGTGTACGACACCTACCGGTGCGAAGGCGAGCGGCTCGACAAGCTGCTGATCGACAGCGGCATCGACACCCTGGTGTACGACCTCCAGGACGTCGGGGCCCGGTTCTACACCTACACGTGGACCATGTTCGACCTGATGGTCTCGGCAGCCCGCACCGGCGTCCGGCTCGTGGTCGCCGACCGCCCGAATCCGCTCGGCGGACTCGTCAGTGAGGGCCCCCTCCTGGACCCGGCATGGGCCAGCTTCGTCGGACGCGTCCCGATCCCCGTCCGGCACGGCCTCACCTGCGGCGAACTCGCCCGGCACTTCAACGCCTCCGCCGTGCCCCGAACGGCGGGCCGCGCCGTCGAGTTGACGGTGCTCGAGGCCGTCGGCTGGCAGCGCGCCCTGGACGCCGAGGCCACCGGGCTGCCGTGGATCGCCCCCTCGCCGAACATCCCGACACCCGCCACCGTCCTCGTCTACCCCGGCACCTGCCTCTTCGAGGGGACCAACCTCTCCGAGGGCCGCGGCACCACCCAGCCTTTCGAGATCGTCGGCGCCCCCTACCTCGACGGGCGGTTCGCGCCCGCGCTTGCCGAACTCGCCCTGCCGGGAGTGCACTTCCGCGACCTGCGCTATGTACCGGCCTTCCACAAGCACGCGGGACGGCCGCTTCGGGGAGTCCAGCTGCACGTCACCGACCGCAGGGTGTTCGCACCCGTCCGCACCGCCGTCGCGATGCTCGCGGTGCTCCGCCGCCTGTACCCGGACGACTTCGCCTGGCACACCGTCGAGGGCGGCGCCGAGGGGACCGGCCACCGGCACTTCATCGACCTGCTGTGGGGGTCCGACCGGCTGCGGCGGGCCGTCGACGGGGGCGACGACCCGCTGCCGCTGTGCGATCCGCCGGCGCCGCCCTCCCGGTGGGCCGGCGACGACGTGCTGCTCTACCCCGCGGACCTGGCGCTCTGCCCGGAAGGACGATCCCCTCGATGACCGACCGCACGACGACGACCCGGGCCGGGATCCGTGGCTTTCGCGCGGGCGACGGCCCGCGGGTGGTGGAGGCCTGGCGCCACAGCGTGCCCGCCGACCCCATCACCCCGGACCGCTTCCGCACCCTGGTACTGCTCGACCCCAACTTCGACCCCGAAGGGCTGCGGGTCGCCGTCGACGGCGACCGCGTGGTCGGCGCCGCCTACGCGGTGCGGCGGCTGACGCCCATGGCCGGTACCGACCTGGAGCCGGACCAGGGCTGGATCCCGTTCTTCTTCGTCGCCCCGGACGCCCGCGGGCACGGACTCGGCCGCCGGCTGCTGACCGAGGCCCTCGACTGGCTGCACGGCCACGGTCGTACCCGGGTGGACTTCTCGTCGTACACCCCGAACTACGTGTTCCCCGGCCTCGACGCCGAGGCCTACCCGGAGGCGGCCGAGCTCCTGGAGTCCCTGGGCTTTCGCACGCTGTACGAGGCGGCCGCGATGGACCGCGGCCTGGTCGGCTACCGCCGTCCGGACGACGTGACCCGCCGCCTGGACCAACTGACCGGCCGCGGCTACCGGTTCGCCACCCCGGCCGACGACGACCTGGTGGATCTCCTCGCGCTCGCCGGACGCCACTTCGGCCCGGACTGGGCGTGCACGATCCGGGCGTGTCTGGCCGCGGGCACCCCGCTCGACCGGATCGTCGTCGCCCGCGACCCGGCCGGCCGGATGGTCGGCTGGGCGATGCACGGCGCGTTCGACTCGGTGGACGAACGGTTCGGTCCGATCGGGGTGCTGGAGGAGATGCGCGGCACCGGACTGGGCGAAGTCCTTCTCCACCTGGTCCTGGAACGCATGCGGGCGCTGCGCGCGCACTCCGCGTGGTTCCTGTGGACCGGCGCACAGTCGCCGGCCGGCCACCTCTACCGGAAGACCGGCTTCACCACGACCCGGGTGTTCCACGTGCTGCGCCGCGAGGCGGCCGCCGGATGACGCCCTCGGCCGGGCGGCCCAGTCGCCGTCACCTCGGGCTCGCCCTGCCCGCCGCGCTGCTCGCGTCCGGCTGCGCCGCGCCCTACCGGGGCACCGGGCGGCCCGGGGAGCCGGTCGTCCTCACCCTGCTCTCCCACTACGCGAGCGGCGAGCTGAAGGAGGCACTGCAGGGCCCGGTCGACGAATGGAACGCCACCCACGACCGGGTCAAGGTGGCGACGAAAGCCGTGGAGTTCACCGACCTGCTGACCACGTTGATGGTCCGCCAGGCCGCGGGCCAGGGCGCCGACATCCTCCAGCCGTACTGCCTGTGGAACGGCCAGCTGGTCCAGGCCGGTGTCCTGCGGCCGGCCCCGGCCGGGCACGCCGAGGAGATCAGGCGCGGTTACGGCGCCGCCGCGGTCGGCTCCTCGTCGGTGGCGGGCCGGGTCTACGGCTACCCCACCGAGACGCAGACGTACGCCCTCTACTACAACAAGCGGCTGCTGCGTGCGGCCGGCGTCGACGGACCCCCGCGCACCTGGCGGGAGTTGGAGGAGACCGCGTACCGCACCGCCCGGCGGGACGGCTACGGCAACACCCTGGTCCAGGGGTTCGGACTGTCGACCTACGACGACTCCACGACCGTCGGGCAGACCCTCGCGCTGCTCAGCGCCGCCGGCGGACGGTTCGTCGCCGCGGACGGCAGGAGCACCGCCATCGACTCACCGGCCGGCCGGGCCGTGCTCGACCTGCAGCACCGCCTCGTCGCCAAGGGCGCGAGCGACCCCGGCGTCAACGTCTACAAGGCGTTCGCGTCCGGACAGGTGGCCATGGTGATCAGCGCCGGCTGGTGGACCGCGAACCTCAAGTCCCTGATGGGCGAGGCCTACCGCGACGTCGGCGTGGCTCCCGTGCCGCTGCCCGAGGTGGACGGCCGACGCGCCACGCTCTCCACCGGTTTCATGCTCGGCGTCAACACCGCCAGTGAACATCCGCGTGAGGCCTGGGAGTTCCTGCGCTGGCTCAACGCCGACAAGGTGCGCGGCGCCACCCGGATGAGCGCCCTGCAGGTGTCGGTCGGCTCCCTGACCGGCCGCGCCGACGACATGCGGACCCTTCTCGGCACGGGCGGCGACCCGAACCTGCGGCCGTTCCTGGACGCGCTGGCCTACGCGGTGCCGGAGCCGAACGGCCCGGGCGCGCAGCAGGCCAAGTCGCTGCTGCGCAAGAACATCGAGGCGCTGTGGACCGGTCAGCAGTCCGTCGACGAGGCCCTGCGCACCACCCGCCGCCAGGTCGACCAGGAGGTGTCGCGCTCATGGTGAACGCCACCCTGACAGCGGAGGCCGCCGAACGGGCGGCCCGCCAGCCGTCCGCCGTCGGCGTCCGAGGCAGCGGACGGGACCGGCAAAGGCGCCGCCAGGCCGTCGTCGCCTACCTCTTCCTGGCGCCGACCCTGCTGTTCTACGCCGTCTTCCTCGCCCTGCCGCTCGGCTTCGCGCTGCTGCTGTCCATGTCCCGCTGGGCGGGCTTCGACCTCGGTGACATCGACCCCGTCGGACCGGAAAACTTCACCCGCCTCTTCGCCGACGGGGCGACGTTCCTGACCCCGGTCCTCACCAACACCCTGCTGTTCGCCCTCGGCACCGTGGCCCTCGCGCTGGCCGGCTCCGTGCTCGTCGCCACCTGTATCGACAAGCTCCGGTTCCAGGGGCTGTGGCGCACGCTGTACTTCCTGCCGATCGTCACGACCGTCGTCGCCGTCGGCAACGTCTGGAAGTACATGTACGAACCCGGCGGCCTCGTCAACGGCGTCCTCAACGCCCTGGGGGTCGGCTCGGTGGCCTTCCTCCAGGACCCGGACACCGCGCTGCCCGCGGTCGTCGTCGTCCAGGCCTGGGCCTCGGTGGGCTCGGCGATCCTCGTCCTGACCGCCGGCCTGAAGTCCGTCCCCCAGTCCTACTACGAGGCCGCCGCGCTGGACGGCGCCGGGCCCGTCACCGTCTTCTGGCGGATCACGCTGCCCCTGCTGCGGCCGTCCCTGCTGTTCGTGTGCGTCACCCAGTTCCTCACCGGCCTCCAGTCGTTCGCGCTGATCATCGTGATGACCAAGGGCGGACCGGGGGACGCCACCGACGTGGCCGCCCTTGAGATGTACCGGCAGGCCTTCTCCTACGGCGACTGGGGCACCGCGAGCGCCGCCGCCTTCGTGCTCTTCGCGGTGGTCCTCGCGGTCACACTGGTCCAGTTGTGGCTCTTCCGGCGCAAGGGGGAGGACGCGTGATCCGCCGACGGTTCCCCTGGCTGTCGTACCTGCTGGTCGTCACCGGCGCCGTGCTCACGGTGGTGCCGTTCCTCGACATGGTGATGACGTCCTTCAAGGGCGCCGACGAGGCCGGCCGGCTGCCCTACCGGTTCCTGCCCGAGGCGTTCGACCTGTCCAACTACCGGGCGGCCGTCCACCAGCTGGACCTGCCGGTGCTCTTCCGCAACAGCGTCGTCGCCACGGCCGTGATCAGCGGTTCGGTGCTGGTCACCTCGTCGCTCGCCGGGTACGCACTCGCCAAACTCCGCTTCCGGGGCCGGGACTTCGTGTTCCGCCTGGTGCTGTCGACGATGATGTTCCCCCCGTTCCTCTTCCTCGTCCCGCACTTCCTGATCCTGGTGCACTGGCCGCTGGCGGGCGGCAACGACCTGTTCGGGCGCGGCGGCGCCGGCCTGACCGTCAGCATCGCGGCGCTCGCCATGCCGTTCCTCGTCAGCAGCTTCGGGATCTTCCTGATGCGCCAGTTCATGGTCTCCATCCCGGACGAGGTGCTGGAAGCCGCACGCATCGACGGGGCCGGCGAGTTCACCGTGTGGTGGCGGATCGTCGTCCCGCAGACCAAGCCGGTCCTCGTCACCCTCGGACTGCTGACGTTCGTCGACGCCTGGAACGAGTACATCTGGGCGCTGCTCGTCTCGACCGCCAACCCGGACGTGATGACCCTGCCCGTCGGCATCCAGCTCCTCCAGGACTACGTCGATCCGACCCGTACGACGCCGATCGTCATGGCCGGCCTGGTGCTGAGCACCCTGCCGGTCCTGGTGCTCTTCCTGCTGCTGCAGAAGCACTACATCCGTGGTGTGATGCTCAGCGGCCTCAAGTGAACCGCGCATCCTACCCAGATCGTGGTGTCGATACGCCGTTTGTCGTAGCACGGCGGATTGTCCTTGGGGAGTTTGTTCTCTCATCGACCCTGCGGTACGCCTGCACCCTGCAACAGTTCGGGCGCCCCGCTTGTGGCGAGCGGCCTCAACTGCCCTGGCCAGGGACGTTCCTTGGCGGTCCCGCCTAAAGGACATCCCAGCGTCAGCCCAACTTCTTCAAGGGCCGCTTGACGTCAATTCCACGATCGGGTGACACTGATGTTGCTTTTGACGTTCCTCGATACGTCAGTGCAAAAAATGGAGAGCTAATGTCATTGGAACAGCCCGCCCTCCCGTTATCGCGAAGCGCCACCGAGGTTTCCGCCGGCGAGTTACCCGCCGTTCTCGGCGGGTTCGATCTCAGCGACCAGGACCGGTTCGGTGCCGGTTTCCCGCACGAGGTCTTCGCCCGGCTCCGCCGGGAAGCACCGATCCTGCTGCACCCGCCGGGCCGCACCCGCGACGGCGAGAACTTCTGGGTCCTGTCCCGCTACGCCGACGTGGTCGAAGCCGCGGCCCATCCGCTGCTGTCCTCCCAGGGCGGCGGCGACCGTGAGGGCGGTGGCACCCACCTCGACGACCTGCCCGCCGGCACCTACTCCGGCGCGATGCTGAACATGATGGACGACCCCCGGCACCGGTTGCTGCGCGACCTGGTCAGCCCCTCGGTCACCGGTCCGGTCCTCGAGGCGCTCGCCCCGACCATCACCGAACGCGCCGAGACGATCATCGACGAGGTCGTCGAGCAGGGCTCCTGCGACTTCCAGAACGACGTGGCCGGCCGGTACTCGGTCGAGGTCATGGCCGCGCTGATGGGCATACCCCGCGCGGACTGGCCGCAGTTCGTCGACTGGACCGAAGTCGTGATGGGCTACGAGGACCGCGAGTCCGGCGAGGCCTCCTCCCGCAGCCAGGCCTCCCTGCTGGCCATGTACCAGTACGGCGTCAAGCTGATCGCCGAGAAGCGCGCCGACCCGGCCCGGGACTTCCTGTCCGTGATCGCCGCCGGTGACCTCCCGGAGGGTCAGGGCGAACCGCCGTTGCGTGACTACGAGCGCGAGGTGTTCGTCAACCTGCTGACCCTGGCCGGCAGCGAGCCCACCCGCAACGTGATCGCGGTCGGCCTGCTCGCCCTGGCCGAACGGCCGGAACAGTGGCAGGCGCTGCGCGCGGAACGCGCGCTGCTGGACAGCGCGGTCGAGGAGATGATGCGCTGGTCCACGCCGACGCCCTACAACCGGCGCACCGCCACCGAGGACTTCACCTTCAACGGCGTACGGTTCGGCCGCGGCGACAAGGTGACTCTGTGGTGGTCCTCGGCCAACCGGGACGAGAGCGTGTTCGAGGACGCCATGTCCTTCGACGTGCGCCGCAACCCCAACCCGCACGTGGCCTTCGGCCAGGGGCCGCACAGCTGCCTCGCCGCCGACCTCGCCCGTATCGAACTGCGCACGCTCTTCGGCGTGCTGCTCGACCGGGTCGCCGAGGTACGGCTGACCAGTCCGGTGCCCTGGGCCAACAACAGCAAGCACACGGTGGCCCTGAGAGTGCCCGTGGAGTTCGTCCGCGCCTGAGCCGGCCCGCGTCCTGCCGCGTACGGCGGACGCCCTCACCCCGGCCGCCGCGCGGCGGGTCCGGGGACGACGGTCACGACGTGGTGACCGCGGCAGCCTGAAGCGGACCGGTGCCCGGCGCCGGTCCGCGCCCCGCCCACCATCCGATCGGCCCGGTGCTGCCCCGGGCCGGACCTGCGGCATGCCCGCCGGCCGAACGCCGGGGGTGTTCGCGGGGTGTCCTCAGGAGGCCGCTCCGGCCAAGGGGCCGCTCAGCCCTGCCCGTGGCACAGCGCAACCGTGGACGTCCGGACAGCAGGTGCCGGGCGGATCAGACGTGTCCTCGATGAGACGACGTGGAGGAGGAGTCCGGCGTGGGTGACCGAGTGGGCAACGCCGCCGACCAGGAACCGGTGGCGGTCGTCGGCCTGGCGTGCCGGCTGCCGGGGGCGGCAGACCCCGCCGAGTTCTGGCGGCTGCTGCACGACGGACGGGACGCGCTGGGCGAACCCGGTCCACGGCGCTGCCACCCGGACGGCCCGGCGGTACCCGTACTGCCCTCCGGCGAACCGGTACGGGCGGGCTTCCTCGACCAGGTCGACTCCTTCGACGCCGGGTTCTTCGGCGTCTCCCCGGGCGAGGCGGCCGTGCTGGACCCGCAGCAGCGGCTGGTCCTCGAACTGGCCTGGGAGGCCTTCGAGGACGCCGGGATCGTCCCCGGCGACGGCGAGGGCCGACGCGGCACCGGGGTGTACGTGGGCGCCACCTACGACGACTACGCGACGCTGCGCGGCGCCCGTCTGAGTCCGCACTCGGCCACCGGACGCAACCGGGCGATGATCGCCAACCGGGTGTCCTACGCCCTGCGGCTGCGCGGCCCCAGCCTGGTGGTGGACAGCGCCCAGTCCTCCGCACTGCTCGCCGTCCACCTGGCCTGCCGGGCGCTGGCGGCGGGGGAGTGCACGACGGCGCTGGCCGGCGGCGTCAACCTGAACATCACCCAGGACGGCTACGACGTCACCCAGGCGCTCGGCGCGATCTCACCGGACGGACGCTGCCACACCTTCGACGAGCGGGCCGACGGATTCGTGCGCGGCGAGGGCGGCGCGGTCCTGGTGCTCAAACCGCTGTCGGCGGCACTGGCCGACGGGGACACCGTGCACGCGGTGATCCGCGGCAGCGCCGTCAACAACGACGGCGGCGGCGACTCGCTGACGGCCCCGCGCCAGGAGGCCCAGCAGGACGTGCTGCGCCTCGCCTGCGCGGCGGCCGGCGTGTCCCCGGCCGAGCTGGACTACGTGGAACTGCACGGCACCGGAACGCCGTTGGGCGATCCCGTGGAGGCCGCGGCGCTCGGCGCGGTGGCCGGACCCGGGCGGCGGCGGCCGCTGCTGGTCGGCTCGGTGAAGACCAACATCGGGCACCTGGAGGGCGCGGCCGGGATCGCCGGGCTGCTCAAGACGGTGCTCTGCCTGTCGCGCCGCGAACTGGTGCCCAGCCTGAACTTCCGGACCCCCAACCCACGGATCCCGCTGACGGAGCTGGGCCTGCGGGTGGTCACCGAGACCGGGCCGTGGCCCGCCACCCAGGGCCCGCTGCTCGCCGGGGTGAGCTCGTTCGGCATGGGCGGCGCCAACTGCCACCTGGTCCTCACCGAGCCGCCCGCTGACCGCCCGGCACCGGATCACGACACCGAGGGGTACGACGGCCCGGTCCTGGTTCCGCTGACCGCCCGGGCCCCGGCGGCCCTGACCGAACTGGCCGGCCTGCTGGGCGAGTCGACCGCGTCCCCGGTGGACCTGGCCTACTCGCTGGCCACCACGCGCAGTCCGCTGGAGCGGCGGGCGGTGCTGGTCGCGGAATCCGCCGACGAGGTGCCCGGCCTCCTGACGGCGCTGGCCGGGGACACGGCGAACGCCCGGGTGGTGCGCGGCACGGCCGTCGAGGGACGGACCGTGTTCCTCTTCGCCGGGCAGGGCAACCAGCGGCCGGGCATGGGCCGGGAGATCTACCGGCGCCACCCCGTGTTCGCCGCCGCCGTGGACGCCGTCGCCGCGGAACTGCGCCCGCACCTGCCCCGGCCGCTGCTCGACGTGGTCTTCGCCGAGGCGGGCTCGGCGGACGCGGCCCTGCTGGACGAACCGGCCTACACCCAGCCGGCGCTGTTCGCCGTCCAGGTCGGGCTGTACCGGCTGGTGGAGAGCTGGGGGATCACCCCGGACGCGGTTCTCGGCCACTCCTTCGGCGAACTGGCCGCCCTGCACGTCGCCGGGGCGATGTCGTCGGCCGACGCCTGCGCGCTGGTCGCCGCCCGCGGCAGGCTGATGCAGGACATCCCGCCCGGCGGGGCGATGGTCCTGGTCGAGGCGTCCGAGGCGGAGCTGCTGCC
Organism: Streptomyces sp. NPDC026538; assembly: GCF_055567535.1. NCBI lineage: Bacteria > Bacillati > Actinomycetota > Actinomycetes > Kitasatosporales > Streptomycetaceae > Streptomyces > Streptomyces sp. NPDC026538. The sequence continues at coordinate 12,606 of NZ_JBVHQG010000019.1, read as the reverse complement.
GGACGCCGAGGCGACCGGTGGGCTGGTGTCGATCGCCGCCCTCAACAGCCCCACCGCCACCGTGCTGTCCGGGGACGCGGACGCCACCCTGGCGATCGCCGCCCGCTGGTCCGCGCGGGGCCGGCGCACCCGCCGCATCCAGGTCCCGATCGCCAGCCACTCGCCGTACGTGGACGGCATCCTGGACGGGATGCGCGCGGCCGCCGCCCGCATCGACTGGCGCACCCCGGCCGTCCCGGTCATCTCCTCGCTGACCGGCGCCGAACTGGACGTCACCGGCCTCGACTGGCCGGAGTTCTGGGCCCGGCACACCCGCGGCACGGTACGGTTCGCCGACGCCGTCGCCACCGCCTGCGCGGACGGCGCCCGCACCTTCCTGGAACTCGGCCCGGACGGCACCCTGTGCGCCATGGGCCCGGGCAGCGCGCCCGAGGACGTGGCGTTCGTCTCCGCGCTGACCGGCGGCGAACGCCCCGATCCACGCTCCCTGCTCACCGCGGTGGCCCGGGTGCACACCCGCGGCGTCCCCGTGGACTGGGCGCGGTTCTACGACGGCTCCGGCGCCCGGCGGATCCCGCTGCCCACCTACCCCTTCCAGCGCCGGCGGCACTGGATCGCCGGGGTGACGGCCACCGGCGGCGCGACCCCCGTCGTACCCGCCGTGTCAGCCGCACCGGAGACCGGGGCACCGGCCCGGCCCGACTCGGGACTCGCCGGGCTGCCCGCGGCCGAGCGGGAGCAGGCGGTGCGGGCGCTGGTGCGTGCCGAGGTGGCCGCGGCGCTGGAGCTGGACTCCGCCGAACAGCTGGACATGCGGCGGCCGTTCAAGGACCTGGGCTTCGGCTCGCTGATGACGGTGGAGCTGGGGCAGCGGCTGGCCGAGGTGACCGGGGTACGGCTGCCCGCCACCGCCGTACTCGACCACCCCACCCCGGAACGGATCACCGCGCACCTGACCGCCGAACTGGCCGCCGGGACACCACAGGACATCGGGCCCGAGAGGCCGCCTTCGGATCCCGCGCCCGCCACCGACCCGATCGCGATCGTCGGGATGGCCTGCCGGTTCCCCGGTGGGGTCGGCTCGCCCGAGGAGCTGTGGGACCTGGTGGCCGCCGGCACCGACGCGATCGGCGGCTTCCCCACCGACCGCGGCTGGGACCTGGACGGGCTCTTCGACGCGGACCCGGACCGGCCGGGCCGCAGCTACGCGCGCACCGGCGGATTCCTGTACGGGGCCGCCGAGTTCGACGCGGGCCTGTTCGGCATCTCGCCGCGCGAGGCCCTCGCCATGGACCCCCAGCAGCGGCTGCTCCTGGAGACGTCCTGGGAGGCACTGGAGCGGGCCGGTATCGATCCGCTCTCCCTGCGGGACAGCGCGACCGGAGTGTTCTCCGGGGTCATGGCACAGGACTACGGCCCCCGGATGCACGAGGGCGCCGACGGCCTCGACGGCTACGTGCTGACCGGCACCACCGCCAGCGTGGCCTCCGGCCGCGTCGCCTACAGCCTGGGACTGCGCGGGCCCGCGGTCACCGTGGACACCGCCTGCTCCTCGTCGCTGGTGGCGGTGCATCTCGCCGCCCAGGCGCTGCGGTCGGGGGAGTGCTCGCTGGCGCTGGCCGGCGGGGTGACGGTGATGCCCACCCCCGGCATCTTCGTGGAGTTCTCCCGGCAGCGCGGACTCGCGGCGGACGGGCGGTGCAAGTCGTTCGCGGCGGCGGCCGACGGCACCGGCTGGGCGGAGGGCGCCGGTCAGCTCGTCCTGGAACGGCTGTCCGACGCGCGCCGCAACGGCCACCCCGTGCTCGCGGTACTGCGCGGCTCGGCGGTGAACCAGGACGGCGCCTCCAACGGCCTGACCGCCCCCAACGGCCCCGCGCAGGAAGGCGTGATCCGCACCGCGCTGGCCACCGCCGGACTCTCCGGCGCGGACGTGGACCTGGTGGAGGCACACGGCACCGGCACCACCCTGGGCGACCCGATCGAGGCCCACGCACTGCTGGCCACCTACGGCCGGAACCGCGCCGGCGACCCGCTCTGGCTGGGCTCGCTGAAGTCCAACATCGGGCACACCCAGGCCGCCGCCGGCGTCGCGGGTGTGATCAAGGTCGTACAGGCGCTGCGGCACGGGCTGCTGCCGCGCACCCTGCACGTGGACGAACCCTCGCCGTACGTGGACTGGTCGGCCGGTGAGGTGCGGCTGCTGACGGAGGCGCGGCCGTGGCCGGAGCGCGGCCGGCCGCGCCGGGCCGGGGTCTCCTCGTTCGGGATCAGCGGCACCAACGCCCATGTCATCGTGGAGCAGGCACCCGAGGTGGTGCCGGCGGAACCCGCGCCGGCACCGGATCAAGCGGTGCGGTCCGCTCCCGTACCGGTGGTGGTGTCCGGGCAGACGGCGGCCGCGTTACGGGCGCAGGCGGCACGGCTGGCCGCACACCTGGAGAGCGAGCCGGGGGCGGCTCTCGCGGACGTCGCCCGCGCGGCCGCCACCACCCGGGCCGCGCTCCCGCACCGCGCCGTGTTCACCGCGACCGACCGCACGGACCTGGTACGAGGGCTGCGCGCCCTCGCCGCCGACGAGGAGACGCCCGGCCTGGTGCGCGGAACGGCCGACGTCGCCGGCCGCACGGTGTTCGTGTTTCCGGGGCAGGGGGCGCAGTGGGCGGGGATGGCGGTGGAACTGCTCGATTCCTCGCCGGTGTTCACGGAGCGGATCGCCGAGTGTGCCGCGGCGCTGGACGAGTTCGTGGACTGGTCGTTGCTGGGTGTGCTGCGGGGTGAGGCCGGGCAGCCGGGGCTGGACCGGGTGGACGTGGTGCAGCCGGTGTCGTTCGCGGTGATGGTGTCGCTGGCCGCGTTGTGGCGGTCGTTCGGGGTGGAGCCGGACGCGGTGGTGGGGCATTCGCAGGGGGAGATCGCCGCCGCGTGTGTGGCGGGGGCGCTGTCCCTGCGCGACGCCGCCAAGGTGAGCGCGCTGCGCAGCGCCGCGCTCGGCGCGCTGTCCGGTGCCGGCGGGATGATGTCGGTGGCGCTCCCGGTCGCCGAACTGGAGCCGCGGCTGGCACGCTGGGACGGGCGGGTGTCGGTCGCCGCGGTCAACGGGCCAGCGGCGGTGGTCCTTTCCGGGGAACCCGGAGCCCTGCGGGAACTCGAGGCCGAGCTGACCGCCGAAGGCGCGCGGGCCCGGCTGGTCGCGGTGGACTACGCCTCGCACTCCGCACAGGTGGAGCGCATCCGCGCGGAACTGCTGGACCGGCTCGCCGGACTGGAGCCGCGCGGCTCCGAGGTCCCCTTCTACTCCACGGTCACCGGCGAACGGCTCGACACGGCAACCCTGGACGCCGGGTACTGGTACCGGAACCTGCGCCAGACCGTCCGCTTCGAGGAGACCATCCGCGAACTGGACCGCACCGGGCACCGCGTGTTCGTCGAGACCAGCCCGCACCCGATCCTGACCGCCGCCGTCCAGGACACCGTCGAGGCGGCGGGCAGCACGGCCGTGGTGGTCGGCTCGCTGCGCCGTGACCAGGGCGGCCCCGGCCGGTTCCTGCAGTCGCTGGCCGAGGCACAGGTACGCGGTGTCCCCGTGAAGTGGACCCCTGCCTTCGGCGCCCCGGGCCACCGGACGGAGCTGCCCACCTACGCCTTCCAGCGCCGGCGCTACTGGCTGCCCACCCCGGTGGGCGGCACGGACCCCGCCGGGCTCGGGCTGGACGCCACCGCCCACCCCCTCCTGGGCGCCGCCGCGCCGGTGGCCGCCACCGGTGAACTGCTGCTGACCGGAGAGCTGTCCCGGCAGCGGCAGCCCTGGCTGGCCGACCACACCGTCTTCGGCACCGCCGTACTGCCCGGGACGGCCTTCGTGGAGATGGCCGTGCGCGCCGGGGACGAGGCGGGCTGCCGGGTGCTGGAGGAGCTGACCGTGCACGCGCCGCTGACCCTGCCCGAGCGGGGCGGCGTGCGCGTACAGGTGGCGCTCGGCGCGCCCGGCGAGGACGGCGGCCGGGCCGTGGACGTGTACTCCCGCGCAGGTGACGGACCCGAGTGGACACACCACGCCACCGGCAGGCTCGGCACGACGGAGGTCCCCCCGCCCGCGACCGGCGACTGGCCGCCGGCCGGCGCCACCCCGGTCGAACTCACCGACCGCTACCCGGCACTGGCCCGGCTCGGCTACGGCTACGGGCCGGTCTTCCAGGGCCTGCGCCGGCTGTGGCGGCACGGCGAGGACCTGTTCGCCGAAGCCGCCCTGCCCGAACCGGCGACGGCGGACGCCGGAGCGTACGGGCTGCACCCGGCCCTGCTGGACGCGGCACTGCACGCGGCCGTCCCGGTCGACGCCACGGCCACCACCGGGCTGCCGTTCGCCTTCACCGGCGTCCGGCTGTACCGGACCGGTGCCACCGCGGCGCGGGTACGGCTGCGCCCCGCGGCCGGCGGAGCCGTGTCCCTCACCGTGACCGACGCCGAGGACAACCCCGTCGCGGTGATCGACTCCCTGGCGTTCCGCCCGGTCAGCGCCGAACAGCTCGCCGTCGGCCGCCGGGACCACCTGTACCGCACCGGCTGGGTTCCGTCGCCGCCCCCGGCGCAGGACGGGACCTGGACCTGGCTGTCGGACCTGGATCCGGACGGGCCGGCGCCCGCGGTGGTGGGTGTCGCGGTGGCCGGGGTGACCGACGCCCTGACGATGACGCGGCGCTGGCTGGCCGACGAGCGGTTCGCCGCATCGAGGCTGGTACTGCTCACGCGCGGCGCGGTCGCCACCGGCCCGGGCGAGCCGGTCGATCCGGACGCGGCGGCGGTGTGGGGTCTGGTGCGCAGTGCCCAGACGGAGAACCCGGACCGCTTCGTCCTGGTCGACACGGACGGCCACCCCGCGTCCGAGGCGTCGTTGACCCGGCCGGCCGCGACCGGCGAAGCCCAACTTGCCCTGCGTGCAGGACGGTTGCTGGTCCCGCGACTGACCCGGGTGACGGAGGCGGCCGGGGAAGTTCCTTGGACGGCTGAGGACGTCGTACTGGTCACCGGGGCGAGCGGCACCCTCGGAGGGCTGGTGGCACGGCACTTGGTGGAGCGTCACGGGGTGCGTGGTGTGGTGCTGGCTTCCCGGCGGGGCGCTGACGCGCCGGGAATGACCGAACTGGGCGCTGAACTAGAGGAGTTGGGTGCCGCGGTAGCGGTCGTGGCGTGTGATGTGGCCGAGCGGGAGGCGGTGGCCGCTTTGCTGGCCGAGCACCCGGTGACGGCCGTGGTGCACGCCGCCGGGATTCTCGACGACGGGGTGCTGGCCGCGCTCACCCCCGAGCGGGTGACCGAGGTGTTCCGGGCGAAGGTGGACGGCGCCCGCCACCTGGCCGAGCTGACCGGCCCGGAACTCACGGCGTTCGTGCTCTTCTCCTCGGTGGCCGGGACGCTGGGCAACGCGGGGCAGGCCGCCTACGCGGCGGCCAACGCCGCGCTGGACGGGCTGGCCGCCCAGCGCCGGGCCGCCGGGCTGCCCGCGACCGCGGTGGCCTGGGGGCTGTGGGCAGAGAGCAGCGGTATGACCGAGGGCATGGCGGACACGGACCGGGCCCGGCTGGCCCGCGCCGGCGTGGTGCCGCTGGACTCCGCCACCGCACTGGACCTGTTCGACACGGCAACCGCCCTGGACGAGCCGGTGCTGCTCGCCGCCCGCCTGGACCCGGTGGCGCTGCGCGAGCGGGCGGCCGAGGGCGTGCTGTCGCCGGTGCTGGGCGCACTGGTGCCGGTGGTGCGTCGCGCCGCCGCCACGGAGGCTCCGGCGGACGGCGACGGGCTGCTGCGGCGGCTGGCGGAGGGGGAGCCGCTGCGGGTGCTCCAGGACCTGGTACTCACCCAGGCGGCGGTGGTGCTCGGCCACTCCGACCCGGACGGCCTGTCACCGGACCGGCCGTTCAAGGACTTCGGCTTCGACTCGCTGACCGCGGTGGAACTGCGCAACCGGCTGGGCCGGGCAACCGGCCTACGGCTGCCCGCGACCGTGGTCTTCGACCACCCCACCCCCGCCGCACTCGCCGGATACCTGCGCGGCGAAGTCATCGGCGACGCCGCTGCCGGCAGCGGCCCGCCCGCCGCCCCGGTGGTCGCCGCGGACGAGCCGATCGCGATCATCGGCATGGCCTGCCGCTTCCCGGGCGGGGTCGCCTCCCCGGAGGACCTGTGGGACCTGGTGGCCGACGGCGTCGACGCCGTCGGCGGGTTCCCCACCGACCGGGGCTGGGACGTCACCGGCCTGTACGACCCCGACCCGGACCACCCGGGCACCAGCTACACCCGGCACGGCGGCTTCCTCTACGACGCCGGCCGGTTCGACGCCGGGCTGTTCGGGATCTCGCCGCGCGAGGCCCTCGCCATGGACCCGCAGCAGCGGCTGCTCCTGGAGACCTCCTGGGAGGCACTGGAGCGCGCCGGGATCGACCCGTCCGCGGTACGCGGCAGCCAGACCGGCGTGTTCACCGGCGTGATGTACCACGACTACGCCACCGCGCTGCGGGAACTGCCCGAGGGCGTCGAGGGGCACCTGCTCACCGGCACCGCCGGAAGCGTCGCCTCCGGCCGGGTCGCCTACACGCTCGGCCTGCAGGGGCCCGCGGTCACCGTGGACACGGCATGCTCCTCCTCGCTGGTGGCCATGCACCTCGCGGCCCAGGCGCTGCGCTCCGGTGAGTGCTCACTGGCCCTGGCGGGCGGTGTGACGGTGATGGCCGAGCCGACCACGTTCACCGCGTTCTCCCGGCAGCGCGGACTCGCCGCCGACGGACGGTGCAAGCCCTACGCCGGGGCCGCCGACGGCACCGGCTGGTCCGAGGGCGCCGGCCTGCTGCTGCTCGAACCGCTCTCCGCCGCGCGCCGCAACGGCCACCGCGTGCTGGCCGTGCTGCGCGGCTCGGCCGTCAACCAGGACGGCGCGTCCAACGGCCTGACCGCTCCCAACGGCCCCTCGCAGGAACGGGTGATCCGCACCGCGCTGGCCGCCGCCGGAGTCCTGCCCCAGGAGGTCGACGCGGTCGAGGGCCACGGCACCGGGACACCGCTGGGCGACCCGATCGAGGCGCAGGCGCTGCTGGCCACCTACGGCCGGGACCGTGACGGCGATCCGCTGTGGCTGGGGTCGGTCAAGTCCAACATCGGGCACGCGCAGGCCGCGGCCGGAGTGGCCGGCGTGATCAAGATGGTGCAGGCGATACGGCACGGGGTGCTGCCCCGCACCCTGCACGTCGACGAGCCCTCCCCGCACGTGGACTGGTCGGCCGGTGAGGTGCGGCTGCTGACGGAGGCGCGGCCCTGGCCGGAGCGCGGCCGGCCACGCCGGGCCGGGGTGTCCTCGTTCGGCATCAGCGGCACCAACGCGCATGTCGTCATCGAGCAGGCGGAGCCGGAGGCGTCCGCCGAGGCCGGGCGAGTCGACGGGTCCGGTGAGCCCGGGCAGGCCGAGGTGTTCGCCGAGGCCGGGCGGGTCGAAGGGCTCGTCGGGGTCGGGCAGGCGGACGTGTTCGCTGGGGCGCGGCCGTACACCGAGCCTCGGCTGATGCCGGTCGTGGTGTCGGGGCAGACCGACGAGGCCCTGCGCGCGCAGGCCGCCCGGCTGGCGGCGCATCTCGCCGCGCACCCCGGCGGCCGGGTGCGGGACATCGCCTGGTCCAGCGTGGCCGGCCGGGCCGCGCTGGAGCATCGCGCGGTCGTCCTGGCCGCGGATCCGGAGCAACTGGGCGAGCGGCTCGGCGCGCTGGCCGAGGGCCGTGACGTCCCGGGTGTGGTGCGCGGCACCGCGGCCGACGCGGCACGGCGGGTGGCGTTCGTGTTCCCCGGGCAGGGCGCCCAGTGGGCCGGGATGGCGCTGGAACTGCTCGACTCCGCGCCGGTGTTCGCGGCCCGGCTGGCCGAGTGCGCCGCCGCGATCGAGTCGTACGTCGACTGGTCGGTACTGGACGTGCTGCGCGGGCTGCCGGGCGCGCCGACGCTGGAGCGGGTGGACGTGGTGCAGCCGGTGACCTTCGCGGTCACCGTGTCGCTGGCCGCGCTGTGGCGCTCGTACGGTGTGGAACCGGAGGCTGTGATCGGCCACTCGCAGGGCGAGATCGCCGCCGCCTGCGTGGCCGGGGCACTGTCGCTGGCCGACGCCGCCGCGGTGGTGTGCCTGCGCAGCCGCGCGCTGACCGAACTGTCCGGCAAGGGCGGCATGATGTCGGTGGCGCTGCCCGCCGACGAGGTGCGGGCCCTGTTCACCGACGACCGGCTGGGCGTGGCCGCGGTCAACAGCCCCACGTCCACCGTCGTCTCCGGCGACCCGGACGCCCTGGAAGAGCTGCGGGCCGCCTGCGAGGAGCGCGGGGTGCGGGCCCGTCGTATCGCGGTGGACTACGCCTCGCACTCCACCCATGTCACCGCCGTCAAGGACAGTCTGGCCGAACTGCTCGCGGGGATCAGTCCGCAGGCGGCGCGCACCGAGCTGTACTCCACGGTCACCGGACAGCGACTGGACACGCGCGAGCTCACCGGTGACTACTGGTACACCAACCTCCGTCAGACCGTCCGGTTCGCCGACGCGGTGCGCACCGCGCTGGACGCCGGGATCGGCACCTTCATCGAGGTGAGCCCGCATCCGGTGGTCGCCCCGGGCGTGCAGGAGACGGTGGACGCCGCCGGCGCGCGGGCCGCCGTACTGGCCACGCTGCGGCGCGACGACGGCGGCTGGCCGCGTTTCGCCCAGTCGCTGGCCGAGGCGCAGGTGCGCGGGGCCGGGGTACGGCTGGCCGAGGTGTTCGAGGGGACCGGTGCCCGACGGGTCGACCTGCCCACGTACGCCTTCCAGCATCGCTGGTACTGGCTGGCCGAGCAGGCCGGACCCCGCTCCGACACCTGGCGCTACCGCGTCGAGTGGCGTCCCGCGGGACCGCCGGAGCGCACCGAAGCGGACGGCGAGTGGCTGGCGCTGGTGCCCGCCTCGAGTACGGATCAGGACTGGCTGAAGATGCTCACCGGCGGCCTTCCGGTGCGGACCCTCACCGTGGACACCGAGCATGCCGACCGCGCCGGCCTCACCGACCGGCTGCGCCGTGCGCTGGCCGAGCACCCCCCGCGCGGGGTGCTGTCCCTGCTGGCCGCCGACCGCCGCCCGCACCCCGACCACCCGGTGGTGCCCGCCGGGGTCGCGGCCACCCTGGCGCTGGTGCAGGCGCTCGGTGATCTGGAGGCGGCCGTCCCGCTGTGGCTGGTGACCTCCGGCGCGGTCAGCACCGGCAACACCGATCCGCTGCGCGAACCGAGTGCGGCGCAGGTGTGGGGCCTGGGCCGGGTGGCGATGCTGGAACAGCCGGCGTTCTGGGGCGGCCTCCTCGACCTGCCCGCCGACCTCGACGCGACCGTGCTGGAACAGCTGCGCGCGGTGCTCGCGGGCGGCTGGGGCGAGGAGGACCAACTCGCGGTGCGCGGATCCGGCACGCTGCTACGGCGGTTGGTGCGCGCCCCGCTCGACGGCGGTGCGGCCGGTGACTGGCAGGCCCGGGACACCGCGCTCGTGACCGGCGGCACCGGCGCGCTCGGTCCGGAGGTCGCCCGCTGGCTCGCCGCGCAGGGCGTACGGCACGTGGTACTGGTCAGCCGCAGCGGCGCACACGCCGAGGGGATCGCCGAACTGACGGCCGAACTCGAGGGCCTCGGCGTCCGGCTGACCGCGCGCTCCTGTGACATCGGCGACCGGGCCGCCGTGGCCGCCCTGCTGGCCGGGCTGCGCGAGCAGGGCGACGTGGTGCGCACGGTGGTGCACGCCGCCGCGCTGATGCGGCTGGCCCCGCTCCCGGACACCGACCTCGCCGAGTACGCCGACGTCCTCACCGCCAAGGTCCAGGGCGCCCGGCACCTCGTCGAACTGCTCGACCCGGCCGAACTGGACGCTCTGGTCCTCTACTCCTCCATCGCCGGGGTGTGGGGCAGCGGCGACCACGGCGCCTACGCCGCCGCCAACGCCGAACTCGACGCCCTCGCCGAGCAGGCCCGCGCCACCGGTCTGCCGGTCACCTCGGTGGCCTGGGGCGTCTGGGACGGCGCCCGCTTCCCCGACGGGGTCGACGCCGACCAACTGCGCCGCCAAGGACTGCCGTTGATCGCCCCCGGACCGGCGCTGGACGCACTCCGTACTGTCCTCGAACGAGCCGAGAGCGGGCTGTCCGTCGCCGACGTCGACTGGGCCAGGTTCATGCCGCTGTTCGCCTCCGCGCGCAGCAGGCCGCTGTTCGCCGAGATCCCCGAGGCCCGGCGCGTGCTGGACGGGCCGCCCGCACCGGAGTCGCAGCCGTCCGGCTCCCCCTGGGCACAGCGACTGGCCGGACTGTCGGACACCGAACGCCGCAGCACCCTGCTACGGCTGGTACGCGAACAGGCGGCCGTCGTACTGGGCCACTCCGGTGCGACCGCCATCGGCGCCGACCACGCCTTCCGCGATCTGGGATACGACTCGCTGACCGGGATCGAACTGCGCAACCGGCTCGGCGAGGCGACCGGTCTGGCGCTGCCCGCCACCCTCGTCTTCGACCAGCCCACTCCGGCCGCGGTCGCCGCATACCTGCTCACCCGGCTCGCGCCCCCCGAACCACCCCTCCTCACCGAACTGGACCGGCTCGCCGAGCGGCTGTCCCGGGCGGACGCCGACGACGACCGGGCCGGTGTCGAACTGCGGCTGCGGGCGATGCTCGCGCAGTTCAGCGGGGACCTCGGCAACGACGACGAGGACTTCGACCCGATGTCGAACGAGGAGATGTACGACCTCATCGACCGTGAACTCGGCGCGAACTGAAGGGGGTTGCACATGTCCGAGGAAGAGAAGCTGCGCGGCTACCTGAACCGGGTCATGGTCGACCTGCGCAAGGCCAACCGCCGCCTGCAGGACGTCGAACAGTCCCGCACCGAACCCATCGCCGTCGTCGGCATGGCCTGCCGCTACCCCGGCGGGGTCCGCTCCCCGGAAGACCTGTGGCGGGTGCTGTCCGAGGGCCGGGACGTCACCGGCGAACTGCCCACCGACCGCGGCTGGGACGTCGACGGCCTCTACGACCCCGACCCGGAGCGCTCCGGCCACAGCTACGTACGGCGCGGCGGTTTCCTGGACGACCCCGGCGCGTTCGACGCGGGCTTCTTCGGGATCTCGCCGCGCGAGGCACTGGCCATGGACCCGCAGCAGCGGCTGCTCCTGGAGACCTCCTGGGAGGCACTGGAGCGGGCCGGCATCGACCCCACCGCACTGCGCGGCACCCGCACCGGAGTGTTCGTCGGCCAGAACTACCAGGAGTACGGCACCGGCCTGGCCCACGCCCCCGCGAGCGTCGAGGGACACCTGGTCACCGGCGTGGTGCCCAGCGTCCTCTCCGGCCGGATCTCCTACACCCTCGGCGTCGAGGGCCCGGCCATCACCCTCGACACCGCCTGCTCGACCTCCCTGGTCACCCTGCACCTGGCCGTGCAGTCGCTGCGCAACGGAGAGTCCACGCTGGCCCTCTCCGGCGGCGTGACCGTATTGGCCGGACCGGGACCGCTCATCGAGTTCAGCCGCCAGCGGGTGCTGGCCGCCGACGGCCGTTGCAAGGCGTTCTCCGCCGCCGCCGACGGCATGGGCATGGCCGAGGGCGTCGGCATGCTGGTGCTGGAGCGGCTGTCCGATGCGCGGGCCAACGGCCATGAGGTGCTGGCGGTGGTGCGCGGTTCGGCGGTGAACCAGGACGGCGCGTCCAACGGGCTCACCGCACCCAACGGCCCCTCGCAGCAGCGCGTCATCCGAGCCGCCCTGGACGCCGCCGGGCTGAACCCCGCCGACGTCGACGTGGTGGAGGCGCACGGCACCGGCACCTCCCTGGGCGACCCCATCGAGGCACAGGCCCTGCAGGCCACCTACGGCGCCGACCGTGAACGGCCGCTGCTTCTCGGCACGGTGAAGTCCAACATCGGGCACACCCTCGCCGCCGCCGGAGTGGCCGGGGTGATCAAGTCCGTGCTGGCACTGCGCCACGAGACCGTGCCGAAGACCCTGCACGCGGACACCCCGTCCCGGCACATCGACTGGTCCTCCGGCACCCTCTCGCTGGCCACCGAGGCGGTGCCCTGGCCACGCGGGGAGCGGCCGCGCCGCGCGGCGGTGTCCTCCTTCGGCATCAGCGGCACCAACGCCCACGTCATCCTGGAAGAGGCTCCCGTGCCGGAGGGCACGGAGCAGGCGGCGGCCCCGAAGCCGGTGCTCTCCCTCCCGGTGCCGGTGGTGCTCTCCGGCCGTGGCGCGACGGGCCTGGCCGACCAGGCCGCACGACTGCGCGAGTTCGTCGCGGCCGACCCCGAACTGACCGTCGCCCGGCTGGCGTTCGCCACCGCCACCACCCGGGCCGCCCTGGAGCATCGCGGTGCGGTGGTGGCCGCGGATCGCGATGAACTGCTGGCCGGACTGGCGGAGTTGGCCGATGGAGGGCCGGGCGCGGTCCGCGCGGTGGCTGACCGGGGTGGGCTTACGGGGTTCTTGTTCTCGGGGCAGGGGTCGCAGTGGTCGGGAATGGGTGGGGAGCTGGCTGAGAAGTATCCGGTGTTCGCGGAGTCGTTCGCGGA
>NZ_JBVHQG010000018.1:0-113396 GCF_055567535.1 Streptomyces sp. NPDC026538 | reverse complement strand
GACGAGTTGGCCGCGTTCGAAGCGGGCTCCGGCACGGACGAGGGCGACGAGGTGGGGTGCGTTCACCGCCCGCCACCGCTGCTGGGCGGACTCGACGAGCTTGAAGACCATGGCGAGGGCGGCGGTGCGGGAGCCGGCGCCGCGGGTGACCTTGGTCCGCAGCCGGACGGTCGAGAACGTCGACTCGACGGGGTGTGGGGTCCGCAGGTGGATCCAGTGCCCGGCCGGGAAGTTGGAACGCCAGCAGCTCGTCCTGTCAGACGCAGGCTCTGGCCTCCTCCAGGCGGACGTTGAGGTGGATGCCGTCGGCCCACACGTACACGTAGTCGACCTGGGCGAGGTCGCGTTCCATGAACGCGGCGTGATCGGCCTGCCACTGCTGCGTGAGCCGGGTGACCGTGGCCGGGGAGAGCCCGGCCGAGCTGCCCAGGAAGTGCTCCAGGGCGGGCACGAAGTCTCCGGAGGACAGGCCGTGCAGGTAGAGCAGTGGCAGCACCTCGCTGATCTTCGGCGACTTGCGGCACCACGGTGGCAGGATCGCCGAGGAGAACCGCTTGCGCTCGCCCGTGGCCTCATGACGCGCTTGTCGTTCACCCGGGGCGCTTCCACCTCGACGACGCCGGCCGCGGTGGTGACTTTCCTGGGCTGGTGGCAGCCGTTACGGACCACGAGTCGCCGACCGTTCTCGTCACGCTGGTCACCCAACTCGGCTATGTAGGAGTTGACTTCGGCCTTCAGCGCGGCGGCCAGCATCCTTCTTGCGCCTTCCCGAACGATCTCGTCGATCAGCGACGACCCGTCGTGCGTGGAGCCGTCCTTGGTGATTACGGTGAGCACGGACGTACCTTCCCGGCCGGTGCTGCGAACACCGGTCTTGCTCGGTGACCAATCGATCAATCACCCGGGAAGGTACGTCCTCCCCGGACTGATCCACAGGTTCTGAGCATTGCTCGGACTGGCGGGGGAGAAGAGAGTGGGGGGGCAGAGCTGAACCGCTTGGCGCGCCACGGCTGGCGGGTCCTGCACTCCATTCCCCTGGCCAACAACGTGGATGTCGATCACTTGCTGATCGGGCCCGGCGGGGTGTTCAGCATCAATACAAAGCACCACCACAAAAAGGCCGTATGGGTAGGCGACGACTCCGTGAAGGTCGATTACGGAAAACCGGCGCCCTATGCGCGCAAGAGCCGGGCGGAAGCCAAGCGAGTAACCCGAGTGTTTGAGCACTACTGCGGCTTTTCTGTACCGGTGGAGCCGGTGCTCGTCTTCGTCGGCGTGACTGATCTGAAGGTGGTCGCAACGCAGCTCAGCGTGCGCGTGTACCAGGAGCGTGAGGTGTCGGCACTGGCGCCCCTATCAGGGGTGCTGACGGCCCGCCAGGTCGAACAGGTGTACAGCGTTGCTCGCCATCGCCAGGCTTGGAACCAGGTCCCGCCGACGGCGACACGAAAGATCTGAATATCTAGTGACAACACCTGACCGTGCCCGAGGTCCCTGGCGTGATGGCCAGGGGTCTCGTCGTTTACCCGGTCTGTCAAGCAGGCCTGGTGGCCTGGGCCTGTTCGGAGGCAAGCAGGCGCTCAAGGCTCCTTCGCTCGCTGTCGAGCACAGCGAGCATCTGCGCACGCGTCCGCTCCAAGTCGGGCTCGACCTCGACGCCGAGGTCATGGCGCAAGGTGACCCGCAGCAGATACACCCCGTTGGACAAGGGGCCGCTGAACCAGTCTTTGGCCCGGTTGTACGACCCGACTGGGTCAGGGCTGCTCGGCAACTTGACGACTGAGTACCCGACTCCGAGCGCCCGGTTAAGGGTCGACGCGATCTGGTGGACATCTTTCGGCAGGGCCATCTGCGCCAAGGAATATTGCTCTGACCAGGCTTCCTTCGCAGCGTCGAGGACTGCTGGTTCGACGCTTTCACCGCGCTCAGCCGCTCGGACTGCGTCTCGCGCAGCGACCCGGTAAGCGCGAGCCGTGGTGTTCAGACGGGCGTAGAGATCCCGTCTGGCTTCCTGTGCTCGGTCGTGGCGGTCCTCTGCCCGCTCACGATCGGCACGCTGGTTCTGCTCCCGGGTGACGCGCTGGCTGAGCAATGCCCCACCCAGAGTTCCGCCCAGCGTTCCTCCGACGCCGATGAGCGCGACTGCAAGCGTGGTCACGTCCACGAGATCCCCCCACCTCGTCCGATCATCTGCCCGCCGGCGGCGGTCGAAGACGGCACGACAGCTCCGAGTAACGCTCAGGCTCCCCGCCCTTGGCGCCATCCAATACCGGGACGACGATAACGAGGAGTACGGCTGCTGGGCTTCGATGCGTGTCGTCAGCTGCGGGAATGCTCCAAGATCCCGTCCACGCCTCGTCCACGGACCCCGACATACGGCCGCTTCGGGCCGCATGCGCCTGCACATGCAAGAAGACCCCGGCCTCAGCGTTTCCGCTGGTGACGGGGTCTTTGGGCACCTAATCCAAGGTGCCCCCGGCAGGATTCGAACCTGCGCACACGGCTCCGGAGCACAATCAGTGTTCGGCTTGAGAATGGCCTCTGACCAGCAGTTTCCTTGATCCCGGAAGGTGTGTGGTGCCTTCCTGTATCGCAGAAAGTGCGAGGTCGGAAGTCGCCTCCGGCTCCTGCGCCCATTGAGAGGTCGGCTTACGCCGACGGGCTGTAACACCCCGGGGTGTTGCAGCCCGGGGTGTTGCAGCCAAGGACCAGCGCCGGAGGTCTACGTCTCCGTCCGGACAGACGCTTAGAAGGCGCTTGATGGTCCGAGCCGAGCTCTGACCATCGGTTGCCCGCGTTGTAATCGATAGCTCTGGGCGGCTACGACGCGCATTCGACAGAAGCCAGTGATCGCTTTGGGGCGGCCGAGCGCCGGTATAGGCTCTGCGGCCGCGGCACCGCTGATGCGGACACCCCGGGCCGAATCTAGACTGACAAAGGTACGGAAAGTCCTGTTTTAGGGAGATGTGCACCATGGCTAAGCGAGGGAACAAGCGGCGCGGCCGTAAGAAGAAGAAGGCCAATCACGGCAAGCGCCCCAACGCCTGAGCCAACCAAGCAAACGGCCGAGGGGTCCCCTTGAAGACATGGCCCCTTTCCAGAGTTGGGCAGGGAGCTTCGAGCCTGCGCGCGGCTCCGGAGTGAATGCGCAGATCACCCTTCACAACGTTCTGACCTGCGGCGGGCTCGGTTTGCGATCACGACCTACGTGGACTGTGTCGGACGTCGTTATGACGACCCTTGCACGTTTGGCATTGACAGCTGTGCAGCTAGGCCATTCAAAGGACCCACCTCGGAACTGCAACCTATGAGCAGGACGACCCCTCTGGGCAGAACGTCGCAATGGCTGTGTTGAGCAGGTCACGGATTAGGGCTGAGGTAGGGCTACCAGGTCCGCTGGCGCGAATCGCGTAGAGTCTGCCGTCCCGCGCCGTGAAGCGGTGGTCGATGACTTGGCTGGGCCCCTTGTCCGCGTCGTCGTAGCGGTAACTGAGTTCTGACCAGGTGTCGCCCGAAGCGCGGTCGAGAGCCTGGTAGCCGGGTTGCTGGGCGTAGCCGTGGCCCGAGTCGTTCTCAGCAAGGTCCAAAGACTCGGCCGGGGTGCTTTCACTGAGGCCGAAGATTTGCAGTTGGCGGCTGCCGGCGGGCGATTTGTAGTAAACCACGGAAGTTGTGACGCCCTGCTTTTGACTGCGAGTCCAACCCAGAGGGATGGCGACCGTGTAGCCGACCGGGTCCCTCACCGTGTGATAGCCGGCGGGGATCGGTGTGACTGCCCTTCCCGTAACAGGCGGAGCTGACGGGGTGGCAGCGGGGGTGACTATCCATCTCGGAGCCGACAGCAACCGCGAGGCGCCGAATGCTGTGGCTATGACGAGCAGAGCCGCGAGTGCGAAGCCGATGGAGCGTCGCCGAAGGCTGCGCGCGGGCGGAGTCGTGCCGACATTGACAGTCGCCTCAAAGACGTGCGAAACCCTTGACGTCGGTGGATCTCTTTCGGCCTGCTTCATCTCCTTGACCGCTTCGCCAGAGGCTTTGAGGGCTTCGCCGGTCGCCGGTACATCGAGCAGAGAAGCCAGATACCTCCGCCACAATGCTCCGTCCCGCTGTCGGCCTCGCTCGATGAGCTGATCCAGGGAGTCGACATCGGCATCCGTCAGCGACGTCCAGTACCGCCGTGCGAGCCTGCTCACGACTCGATCACCTCCGCCCCGCCTGGCAATACGCCGACACTGGGGTCGTCAGTCTCAATCGGTTCGTGGCCGGAATGAGTACTGCCGATCACTGCCTGCAAGGTACGCGCGCTGCCGAGCTGACGCAGCAACGCTGGGGCAGAGGCTCCCACGGCGACCGTGGCCAGTGCGCCTGTCAGCTGGGGGGAGAAAATCCACCCGGCACCGGCACCGAGCGACAGGCGAGTGAGGGCAGCCAGTACATCGGACGGGGGATCGATGTACTTGTCGAGCCGCGGCAACTGGGCTCGCTGCTTGTTCCTCTCCAGAGCGCGGTGGCGGGCTGTCTGCCACGCTGCGATCCGGCCGTAGAAGACCACGATCTCCACGACGAGGCCGCCCATCGCACCGTATGTGATGGACATCGTCCACTCCATGGCCGTCCCCCTCGGCGATGGCACCGTTCAGCTCAACCCAGCATTCCAGACGGGCGGTTGATCTGGGAGGGAGTTGGCATACAACCCCTAGAACGCTCAGTGGGATTGACCCCGCTCTCTGTTGGTATCTGCCCTGATCAGCGCTTGACTTCTGCTGTTCCTTGGCGAGTGACCCCGGCAGGATCCGAACCTGCCCACATGACTCCGGAGTGATTGTTTGATGGTGCCCCTGTGCGGCCTCTGACCTGCGGCGGAGATACACGAGGGGTGGGAAACCAAGCAGAGTATGTCGGAGGTGTGTCGCGAAGGCCGCAGGACAGGCAGAGCAGATCGGAGGTCGCCTCCGGCTCCTACTTCCATTGAGAGGTCGGCTTCGCCGACGGGCTGTACCACCCCGGGGTGGTACAGCCATCCTGATGACAGAGCTCGGATCAGCTGGCCAGGCGCCCAACAGCCCGAGCCAGCCAAGGTGTGTCCTCATCACCCTGCCACTGCACGATCTCGCAGCGCGGTCGGGCGTCGTAGGTTCGGTTGAACTCGCGCACTTTGTCAGAGAGCGGCGCATTGGTCACCAAGAGGACGTTCTCGGTAAGGGACGGAAGCTTGGAAACCACTTGCTCGATATCGCGCATCTGCAATGCCCCTCGACGACGAAATCGCACCTCCAGTGCAATTGTGGTTCCGGCGGGAGTCTGCCCGTAAGCGTCGAATTCGTCGTCCCGGTATCCTGGTTCGGCAGGCAAACCTGCGCGCCTCAAGGCGTGAATGACAGAACGCTCGTACTGGAGCGCCCGGAACCTTGGATCTTGAGACAGCTCCAATGCCTGTACGATTCGCTGCGCGGCAGTGATGTAGGACCGTGCGCCACTCCTCGTTAGGACGATATCGCCCTCATGGACGACTCGATCCCGTAGGCTGCGCAGGTCTTCAACCGATCTGGCGAGTTCGTCAGAGAGCAGGCCGATATCAGAGAGAGCCTGCGAAGACACCCGCGCAACCCCGTGCTTTGCAGCGGCAGCCTTCAGAGCCCTCTCTACCTCCCGCCACGCGGCCATAACCGCAGCAGTTGTCTCTGTCTCCGCAAGCTCAAACAGGTCGGAAAAATCGGTGCCTGAATATTGTGGTCGCGTGATCTGGAGCGGTTCTCCACTCGGGGTTTCCGGAGTCGCTGTATCTCCTTCCTCCGGATACGTCGGTTCTGCGGCGGCCAGTTCACTCGCCATCTCACTCCCGATTTCGGCAGCTTCCTGGGCGACTGCGTCGGGTCTGATGCAGATTCGGGTGATAGGTTCGGTCACGCGGCCTGGAGGGCCGGCGTGGTCATGACGGTCTCGAATTCGATGGGGGTCAGCCGGCCGAGTGAGGCTTGTCTGCGGCGTCGGTGGTAGGTCCGCTCGATCCAGGTCACGATCGCGATCCGGAGTTCTTCGCGGGTGGCCCAGACACGGCGGTCGAGGACGTTCTTCTGCAGCAGGCTGAAGAAGGACTCCATGGCCGCGTTGTCGCCGGCAGCTCCGACCCTCCCTATCGATCCGGCCATCCGGTGGCGGTCGAGCGCCCGGACGAACTTCCGGGAGCGGAACTGCGATCCGCGATCGCTGTGCAGAATGCACCCGTCGACGTCTCCACGCCGGGCCACGGCATTGTCCACGGCGGCCACGGCCAGGCGGGACTTCATCCGCGCATCGATGGAGTAGCCCACGATCCTGTTGCTGAAGGCGTCCTTGATCGCACAGAGGTAGAGCTTGCCTTCGCCAGTGGCGTGCTCGGTGATGTCGGCGAGCCACAGCCGGTTCGCACAGGTCGCGGTGAAGTCACGGCACACCAGGTCGTCGTGGACCGGCGGGCCGGCCTTCTTGCCCCTGCCGCGCTTCTTGCCGAACACGCTCCACCAGCGGTTGTCCCGGCAGATCCGCCAGGCAGTCCGGTCCGCCATCAACGGCGCCGGCGCCGCGCGCTTCGTCGGTCAGGAAGCGGTAGCCGAACTCCGGGTCGTCACGGTGCGCGTCGAACAGCGCGTTCGCGCGATACGCCTCCTCCAGCACGGCATCGGTCACCGGCTGGTCCAACCACCGGTAGTAGGGCTGTCTGGCGAGCTTCAGCACCCGGCACGCAACCGTGACGGGCACCCCGTCCCCGGCCAGCTCCTTCACGAGCGGGTAGATCCTTTTCCCGGAAGATGTGCCTGCGGCAGGTAGGCCGCGGCCCGGCGCAGGACCTCGTTCTCCTGCTCCAGCAGCTTGATCCGCCGACGCGCTTCCCGAAGCTCTGCGCTCTCCTGGCTGGTCGTTCCGGGCTTGTTCCCGTCGTCGATGTCCGCGCGACGCATCCACTTCCACAACGTCATCGGATGGACTCCGAAGTCGGTGGCCACCTGCTCGACCGTCACACCCGGCCCGCGATTCCTCGCAACCCGCACGACGTCCTGGCGGAACTCTTCGGGATAAGGCTTGGGCACAGCGACATCCTTCCCACCCGCCCCACAGGGCAAGCCAGTTCAGATGTCACCCAATCGTGCAGCAGACCCAATTTTCGCAACCAGCACAGGGGCTAGAGCAGCGGGGGCAACTCCCGTATCGTGCGGGCCACACGGGCAGGGGGGAACATGCCAAGGTGCACAGGTCGAGGATGCAAGAATGAAGCGCGGCGGACACCGTATGCAGAGGGTGTCTACTGCCGGCCATGCGTTCGCTTATTACGAGGGCCCCGCGAGTCTGACGAGTACTTCGCAGAGGCACGTAAAGAGGCAAGCGAGGCCAGGCAGCGCATAGCCAAGCGGCTCGCCGAGCAGGATGCCGTACGTCGGGCTCGGCAGGGCCGGGCATTGAAACCCCCGGGGCCCCTGCCCTCGATGTCCCCCGGTTGGTGGGAGATCAACGACCGGTGGTGAGACCAGGGCCACGCCGGAAGGACAGGCTCTCCAGTTTCTGAACCGACGTGACCCCGAACAACGCGACCTGGGTTGTCGCAGGTCCAACCCACGGCCAGCAATCCGGCGACCCCTTGCCGCCTTGGCGCTGGCCGTGAGGGGTCGGGACATCGTCATTCTTCTTGGGCGGCTTTGTACTGGTCGTACTCAGCCCAGGCGCGTTCGAGTGTCTCTATGGCTGCCCGAACGGCGCCGCGCTCTTCAAGGTAGGTGCGCTGTCCCGGCAGGCCCCGACGCGCCGGCCAGTCAGGATCGCGCGAGACTTCCCGGGCGAGATCGCCAATGGCGTTGTCTTGTTTGGCATGGGTCTTCAACCACGCAGTGAAGCTCTTCGGCTGGGGCATGTCCGCATCCTTCCGCCGCCGCGTGGCGTCCACACGTGGTGTGTCGCGCGTATCGCAGATGGTGCGTGGACACTGAGAGACAATGAGAAAGGGCGGGAGTCAGTGAGACTGACTCCCGCCCTCTTCGTTCGGCATCCGCCCTGGTCAGCGTTTGATTTCTGCTGTTCCTAGGCGAGTGCCCCCGGCAGGATTCGAACCTGCGCACACGGCTCCGGAGGCCGTTGCTCTATCCCCTGAGCTACGGGGGCGTCTGGCGTTGAGCTGTTGCTCGCGGCGACGGGTAGAACACTACCAGCTTGCTCGGGGTGATCAGGAACGGGTTTCCCGGGGTCGCTCCCTCGCACGGGGTGGAAGTCGGGAAAACCCGGACGCGGTGGCCGGTCCGGACCTACTCTCGAGTTGTGCCAGGGGCGTCGGGCCGGGTGCTTGTTGTGGACGACAACAAGGTCATCCGGCAGCTGATCAGGGTCAATCTCGAACTGGAGGGTCTCGAGGTCGTGACCGCGGCCGATGGTGCCGAGTGTCTGGATGTCGTTCATCAGGTGCGGCCCGATGTGATCACCCTCGACGTCGTCATGCCCCGGCTCGACGGTCTGCGGACCGCCGCTCTGCTCCGTGCCGACCCCCGCACCCACGACCTTCCCCTCGCCATCGTCAGTGCCTGTACCCAGTACGAGGTCGAGACCGGCCTCGACGTTGGCGTCGACGCCTTCCTCGCCAAGCCCTTCGAGCCCTCCGAACTCGTTCGGCTCGTCAGGGAGTTGGTGGAGCGGCGGCGACGGCCTGAGAAGTCGGAGGAGCGGGAACGCGGGGGAGACGGCGGCGAGGCCGGCGAGGTCGAGTTCTCCGGGGAGCGGGCCGGGGGCAATCCCGTCTGCCCGTAGCGGCCGCGGCCGTGCAGTCGGTGACTGATGTGTAGTCGGTGACTGACGTGTAGTCGGCGACCGACGTGTAGTCAGTGACCGACTCTGCGGACCGCATCAATCCCGTGTGGCCGTGGACCTGCCTGCCTGCCTGTCTATCTACGGTTTCCCTTTTCGGCCGTGGGTCCGTAGCCCTCTGCCGCGTCGCGCCCGCCGGGCTGTCGTCGTCCACATGCCGGACCCCCTCAAACCGGGGCGCCTGCCCTGCCCCCTCCTCCCCTAGGCTTGTCCCGTGACCCCCGTCGAGCTCTCCCGTACCGTGCTGCGCGCGGTGCGTCGTGCTGTTGACGAGGGGGAGCTGAGCGTGAGCGTGCCGGAGCGGGCCGTGGTCACGCCTCCGGGGCCCGGTGGGTGTGGGGACTACGCCACCAACATCGCGCTGCAGCTCGCCCGCCCGGCCGGGCAGTCCCCGATGCGGGTCGCCGAGATCCTGGTGCCCCATCTCGCGGGCGCCGCCGGCGTCGAGGACGTCGTCGTCACCGGGCCCGGGTTCCTCAACATCAGCCTCAGCCCAACCGCGTCCCCCACGGCGACCCTGGTCGCCGAGATCCGCGCTCTCGGCCTCGGCTACGGCCACGGCGACGCCCTCGCCGGGCAGGTGGTCGCGCTGCGGGTGCCGTACGACGTCCGGGCCGAGGTCGTCGCCGACGCCGTCGTACGGATCGTCGCGACCCAGGGCGGGCGCGGTGAGGTCGGTCACGGCGAGCCCGTCAGTCTCCGGCCCGTGCCGGCGCCCGAGGACCCGGCCCCGCTCGGGCCCGACGCCGCCCAGTGGGCCCTGCTGTATCCCGCCGCCCACGACCGGCCCCGGATCACCGCCGACCACCTGGTGCAGCGCGAGTCCAACCCGCTCTTCCGGGTGCGGTACGCCCACGCCCGGGCGCGAGCCGTCGGCCGCGGTGCCGTACGGCTCGGCTTCGAAGCCGAACCCGGTGACATCCCTGGCGCCCCTGGCGTCCCCGGCACCCCTGGCGTCGCCGGCACCCCCGGCGTCCCCGGCACCTCAGGCGTTCGCGGCGCCTCGGGCGTGCGCCGCACCCCGGACACTCCCGGCACCCCGGACGCTCCCGGCACCCCCCGCGTCCCCGGCACCCCCCGCCTCCCCGCCGGCCTTGTCACCGCCCTCGCCGACTACCCCCGCATCCTCACCGCCGCGGCCACCCACCGCGCTCCCGACCGGCTCGCCCGGCATCTCGTCACCGTCGCCGATGCCGCCCTGCCGTTCCTGCCGACCGTGCTGCCCCGCGGCGACGAGAAACCCTCGGCCGCCCACCGTGCCCGGCTCGCCCTCGCCGAAGCCACCGGGACGGTGCTGGCCGGCGGCCTGTCCCTGCTCGGTATCGACGCACCCGATCACCTCTGAAGAGAGCGCCAGAAGAGCAATGAGCCGTTCCGCACACCCCGCCGGGCCCCGGCACGCCGATGTCCTGCCCGAGGGCCACTACGCCGCTCCGCCCGCCGACCTGAACTCCCTCGACTCCAAGGTGTGGGCCCAGACCGTCACGCGAGACGCCGACGGGGTCGTCACCGTCGGTGGTGTCGACGTGAAGACCCTCGCCGAGGAGTTCGGCACGCCCGCCTACGTCCTCGACGAGGACGACTTCCGGGCCCGGGCGCGCGCCTGGCGCACCGCCTTCGGGCCGGACGCCGACGTGTTCTACGCCGGGAAGGCCTTCCTGTCGCGGGCCGTCGTGCGCTGGCTGCACGAGGAGGGCCTCAATCTCGACGTGTGCTCCGGCGGCGAGCTGGCCACCGCCCTCTCCGCCGGCATGGCCGCCGACCGGATCGCCTTCCACGGCAACAACAAGTCGACGGAGGAGATCGAGCGGGCGGTCGAGGCCGGCGTCGGGCGGATCGTGCTCGACTCCTTCCAGGAGATCGTGCGGGTCGCCCACATCGCCCAGTCCCGCGGCAAGCGGCAGCGCGTGCAGATCCGTATCACCGTCGGCGTCGAGGCACACACGCACGAGTTCATCGCCACCGCGCACGAGGACCAGAAGTTCGGGATCCCGCTCGCCGGGGGACAGGCCGCGGAGGCCGTGCGGCGGGCGCTCCAGCTGGACGGGCTGGAGCTCATCGGGATCCACTCGCACATCGGGTCGCAGATCTTCGACATGTCCGGCTTCGAGGTCGCCGCGCACCGGGTCGTCGGGCTGCTCAAGGACATCCGGGACGAGCACGGGGTCGAGCTGCCCGAGATCGACCTGGGCGGCGGGCTCGGGATCGCGTACACGAGTGACGACGACCCGCGCGAGCCGCACGAGATCGCCAAGGCGCTGACCGAGATCGTGACGCGGGAGTGCGAGGCCGCCCGGCTGCGGACGCCGCGGATCTCCGTCGAGCCGGGGCGGGCCATCGTCGGGCCGACCGCCTTCACCCTCTACGAGGTCGGCACCATCAAGCCCCTGCACGGGCTGCGCACCTACGTCTCCGTCGACGGCGGCATGTCCGACAACATCCGGACCGCGTTGTACGACGCCGAGTACAGCGTCGCTCTCGTGTCGCGGACGAGCGATGCCGAGCCGATGCTCGCCCGGGTCGTCGGCAAGCACTGCGAGAGCGGGGACATCGTCGTCAAGGACGCGTTCCTGCCGGGCGACCTGGCACCCGGTGACCTGATCGCCGTACCGGCCACCGGCGCCTACTGCCGGTCCATGGCGAGCAACTACAACCATGTGCTCCGGCCGCCCGTCGTCGCGGTGCGCGACGGCGAGTCCCGGGTCATCGTCCGCCGGGAGACGGAGGAGGACCTCCTGCGCCTCGACGTCGGGTGACGTGAACGGCGTCCACGGTGTCGGATGACCTTCACGGAGTGCACGGTGTCGGATGACGTCCGCGGAACGCACGGCGTCCGACGACGCCGGACCGCTTCGGATCCGATGGTCCCGCCCGACGGAGTGTTTGGTCCGGTTCGACGGAACGACGGTGCCGCTCGACAGGACGATGATCCCGTGCGACGGACTGACGATCCTGTCCGACGGACTGACGATCCCGTGCGACCGACCGATGATCCCGTCCGACGGAATGGCGACGGCATTTCGGCGGCACTTCAACGGCATTCGAGGTCATTCGGCGACATCGGACGGCATTCTCGAATGGTGTCCGAAGCCCCGGATGGCGCAGGCGGAAGATCTCCGGTCTGCCACCGCCGCAAAATGAAATAGATGTCTCACGATCCGGACGAAGGGTAGAAACTCCCGTCCGGTGAGTGAGACTGGTCCAACCGTAGACGGTATGAGGAAACGAGGTCGGATGATGCGTACGCGTCCGCTGAAGGTGGCGCTGCTGGGCTGTGGGGTTGTCGGCTCAGAGGTGGCGCGCATCATGACGACGCACGCCGACGACCTCGCGCAGCGCATCGGTGCCCCGATCGAGCTGGCCGGTGTGGCCGTACGACGGCCCTCCAAGGTGCGTGAGGGCATCGACCCGAGCCTGGTCACCACGGACGCGACCGCCCTGGTCAAGCGGGGGGACATCGACGTCGTCGTCGAGGTCATCGGGGGCATCGAGCCCGCCCGTACGCTCATCACCACCGCCTTCGAGCACGGCGCCTCCGTGGTCTCCGCCAACAAGGCGCTGCTGGCCCAGGACGGTGCCGCCCTGCACGCGGTCGCCGAGCAGAACGACAAGGACCTCTACTACGAGGCCGCCGTCGCCGGTGCCATCCCGCTGATCCGGCCGCTGCGCGAGTCCCTCGCCGGCGACAAGGTCAACCGGGTGCTGGGGATCGTCAACGGGACCACCAACTTCATCCTCGACAAGATGGACTCGACGGGCGCCGGTTATCAGGAGGCCCTCGACGAGGCCACCGCTCTCGGGTACGCGGAAGCCGACCCCACGGCCGACGTCGAGGGCTTCGACGCCGCCGCCAAGGCCGCCATCCTCGCCGCGATCGCCTTCCACTCGCGGGTGCGCCTCGACGACGTCTACCGCGAGGGCATGACGGAGGTCACCGCCTCGGACTTCGCCTCCGCCAAGAACATGGGCTGCACCATCAAGCTGCTGGCCATCTGCGAGCGCGCCGAGGACGGCGGATCGGTGACGGCCCGGGTGCACCCCGCGATGATTCCGCTGACCCATCCGCTCGCCTCCGTGCGCGGCGCCTACAACGCCGTCTTCGTGGAGTCGGACGCGGCCGGCCAGCTGATGTTCTACGGTCCCGGCGCCGGCGGCGCCCCGACCGCCTCCGCGGTCCTCGGCGACCTGGTCGCCGTGTGCCGCAACCGGCTCAGCGGGGCAACGGGGCCCGGCGAGTCGGCGTACGCCGCCCTGCCCGTGTCGCCGATGGGCGATGTCGTGACGCGCTACCACATCAGCCTCGACGTCGCCGACAAACCGGGTGTTCTCGCCCAGGTCGCCACCGTGTTCGCCGAGCACGGGGTTTCCATCGATACGGTTCGGCAGACGGGCAAGGACGGCGAGGCCTCCCTCGTCGTCGTCACCCATCGGGCCTCCGACGCCTCCCTGTCCGGGACCGTCGAGGCGCTGCGCAAGCTCGACACCGTGCGGGGTGTCGCCAGCATCATGCGGGTTGAAGGAGAGTAACCAGCAATGACCCACCAGTGGCGCGGAATCATCGAGGAGTACCGGGACCGGCTGCCCGTCTCCGACACCACGCCGGTCGTGACGCTCCGCGAGGGCGGCACGCCCCTCGTGCCCGCGCAGGTGCTCTCCGAGCGCACGGGGTGCGAGGTCCACCTGAAGGTGGAGGGTGCCAACCCCACCGGGTCCTTCAAGGACCGCGGTATGACCATGGCCATCTCCAAGGCCAAGGAGGAGGGTGCCCAGGCGGTCATCTGCGCCTCCACCGGCAACACCTCCGCCTCCGCCGCGGCCTACGCCGTGCGCGCCGGCATGGTCTCGGCCGTGCTCGTGCCGCGGGGCAAGATCGCGCTCGGCAAGATGGGCCAGGCCCTCGTGCACGGCGCGAAGATCCTCCAGGTCGACGGCAACTTCGACGACTGCCTCACCCTCGCCCGCAAGCTGAGCGAGAACTACCCGGTGGCGCTGGTCAATTCGGTGAACCCGGTACGCATCGAGGGGCAGAAGACGGCCGCCTTCGAGATCGTGGACATGCTCGGCGACGCGCCCGACATCCATGTCCTGCCGGTCGGCAACGCGGGCAACATCACCGCGTACTGGAAGGGCTACAAGGAGTACGCCGCGGACGGGATCGCCGCGGGGACCCCCCGGATGTGGGGATTCCAGGCCTCCGGCTCCGCGCCCATCGTGCGGGGTGAGATCGTCAAGGACCCGTCGACCATCGCCACCGCGATCCGGATCGGCAACCCCGCCTCCTGGCAGTTCGCGCTCGCCGCCCGGGACGAGTCCGAGGGCCTCATCGACGAGGTGACGGACCGTGAAATCCTGCGCGCCTACCGGCTGTTGGCCGCGCAGGAGGGTGTCTTCGTGGAGCCCGCCTCCGCCGCCTCCGTCGCCGGTCTGCTCAAGGCCGCCGAGCAGGGCAAGGTCGACCCGGGGCAGCGCATCGTCTGTACCGTCACCGGCAACGGCCTGAAGGACCCGGACTGGGCCGTCGCCGGCGCCCCGCAGCCGGTCACCGTGCCCGTCGACGCCGCCGCGGCGGCCGAGCGGCTCGGGCTCGCCTAGAGAACCGCTGGAGCGTTGCCCGAGAACCGCACGAGCGCTTCTCGGGCAACGCCCGGCCAACCCCGGCCGGGCAACCGGTGAACGGACTGAGGCGTCCTGAACAGGGGACTCCCTAAGGAGGGGGCACAAGGGGCTTACGACACGCATCGTGCGCCTCCTGTGCGCCCTATGTCGCCACAGAACCTTCCTTCGATAGGCTGTACCGAACCCGCCCGCTGCATATGCCTGCGCATATGGCGCGGTGCCGTGCCGCCTCCGCGGCCCGAGGTTCCCTCAGGTACCTATCGAGTGTCATTCGACCATCACGCAGCTCAAGGAGAGTCATCGAGCGATGGCCGGTCCAGCGTTCCGCGCCGCCGCCGTCCGGGTGCGCACCCCCGCCACCAGCGCCAACCTCGGTCCGGGCTTCGATGCCCTGGGCCTCGCGCTGGGGCTCTACGACGATGTCGTCGTACGGGTGGCCGACTCCGGGCTGCACATCGATATCGCGGGTGAGGGCAGCGAGACGCTGCCGCGTGACGAGAGCCACCTCCTCGTACGCTCCCTGCGCACCGCCTTCGACCTGCTGGGCGGACAGCCCCGCGGCCTGGAGATCGTGTGCGCCAACCGCATCCCGCACGGCCGCGGCCTGGGCTCCTCCTCCGCGGCCATCTGCGCCGGCATCGTCGCCGCGCGTGCCGTGACCATAGGCGGCGAGGCCAGGCTCGACGACGCCGCGCTCCTCGAACTGGCCACCGAGATCGAGGGTCACCCCGACAACGTCGCGGCGTGTCTGCTGGGCGGCTTCACGCTCTCCTGGATGGAGTCCGGCGCTGCCCGGGCGATCAGGATGGAGCCCGCCGATTCCATCGTTCCGGTGGTTTTCGTGCCCGGGAAGCCGGTCCTTACGGAGACCGCGCGCGGACTGCTCCCGCGCACCGTGCCGCACGTCGACGCCGCCGCCAACGCCGGCCGTGCCGCCCTGCTCGTCGAGGCCCTCACCAGGCGCCCCGAGCTGCTGCTGCCCGCCACCGAGGACCGTCTGCACCAGGAGTACCGCGCCCCCGCCATGCCCGAGAGCGCGGCGCTGGTGGAGCGGCTGCGCGCGGACGGGATCCCGGCCGTGATCTCCGGCGCCGGACCCACCGTCATGGCGCTGGCCGACGCCGCGAGCGCCGAAAAGATCGAAGCCCTGGCCGGCTCGGAGTGGGCCGCCAACCGGCTGAACCTCGACGTCCAGGGAGCGAGCGTGCTGCCGCTCGCGCCCACCAGTGACATTTGACTGCGCACGGTTGCCGGATTTGGAGAGGGGGAATGTTTGTTGGATCCGGTAGTGTTAACCTCAAGTCTGCACCCGACCCCACCATGGCGAGGTGCTTCACGTCCCCGTCCGGGACAGACATTCTTCCGGGAGTCTCCCAAGCCACTCAGCGTTTCGTATGTCGTACCTGGGCAGTACGTCGTACGCGGACACTGAGCGGGCCGCTGGGCACGCTCCGGAATTGGTGCTACCACGCCACGTGACACCGGGTGCCACGGCTGAGGAAGCGCCGTCACCAGAAATTCTCTCCGCCGCTTTGGCGGACCACCGCCCCGGCCCGGTCCACACAGCAAGGACCGCAGCCGGACAGCACAACCGGTCGCCGAGCCAGACAGGCCGACGTCCGCTCCAGGGAAGGACCCTTCGTGAGCGACACCACCGATCTGATGGGCGCACGTGTCGAGGAGACCGCTGCCGCGCCCGCCACGGACGCCTCCGCGCCTGCCACCGGTGCCGGCTCCCGGCGGCGCCGTGGTACCGGCCTTGAGGGCATGGTGCTGGCCGAGCTTCAGCAGGTCGCATCCGGTCTCGGTATCAGGGGCACGGCGCGGATGCGCAAGAGCCAGCTGATCGAGGTCATCAAGGAGGCGCAGGCCGGTGGGGGCACCGCCCCCAAGGCCACCGAGAGCGCCACAGAGGCCAAGCCGAAGCGCCGGGCCACCTCCAAGGCCCGTACGGGCGACGAGGTCGCCGAGAAGAAGGCGGAGCAGGCCGCCGAGGCCCCCGCCGAGCAGGCCGTGGCCCAGCAGCAGATCGAGATTCCCGGCCAGCCCGCCGGCGGCACCCGCACGGGCGACGCCGAGCGTGGCGGAGATGACGCGCCGGCCGAGCGCCGCCGTCGCCGGGCCACCGCCGAGGCCGGCAGCCCCACCGCGAGCGGCGCCGAGACCGTCGTCGCCGAGGCGAAGAGCGAGCCGAAGGCCGAGACGCCCGCCGCGCAGCCGCAGGGCGACGCCGACGGCGACGGCCGCGGCCGCCGTGACCGCCGTGAGCGCGGCCGGGACCGTGACCGGCGCGGCAAGGGCGACGAGCAGCAGGGCGGTGGCCAGGGCGGCCGTCAGGACCGTCAGGACCGGGACCGCCAGGACCGTCAGGACCGGGACCGGCAGCAGCAGCCGCAGCAGCAGGGCGGTGGCCGTCAGGACCGCAACGCCGGCCCGCAGGACGACGACGACTTCGACGGCGGCCGCCGTGGCCGTCGAGGCCGCTACCGGGACCGTCGGGGCCGTCGGGGCCGCGACGAGATCGGTGGCGCCGAGCCGCAGCTGGCCGACGACGACGTCCTGATCCCCGTCGCGGGCATCCTGGACATCCTCGACAACTACGCGTTCATCCGGACCTCCGGCTACCTGCCGGGCCCGAACGACGTGTACGTCTCCCTCGCCCAGGTCCGCAAGAACGGCCTGCGCAAGGGCGACCACGTCACCGGCGCGGTCCGGCAGCCGAAGGAGGGCGAGCGCCGCGAGAAGTTCAACGCGCTGGTCCGCCTCGACTCCGTCAACGGCATGGCGCCCGAACACGGCCGTGGCCGCCCGGAGTTCAACAAGCTGACCCCGCTCTACCCGCAGGACCGGCTCCGCCTGGAGACCGACCCGGGCGTGCTGACCACCCGCATCATCGACCTGGTGTCGCCGATCGGTAAGGGTCAGCGCGGTCTGATCGTGGCCCCGCCGAAGACCGGCAAGACCATGATCATGCAGGCGATCGCCAACGCGATCACCCACAACAACCCCGAGTGCCACCTGATGGTCGTCCTGGTCGACGAGCGTCCGGAAGAGGTCACCGACATGCAGCGGTCGGTCAAGGGCGAGGTCATCTCCTCGACCTTCGACCGTCCGGCCGAGGACCACACCACGGTCGCCGAGCTGGCCATCGAGCGCGCCAAGCGCCTCGTCGAGCTGGGCCACGACGTGGTCGTGCTGCTCGACTCGATCACGCGTCTGGGCCGTGCGTACAACCTGGCCGCGCCGGCCTCCGGCCGCATCCTGTCCGGTGGTGTCGACTCGACCGCCCTGTACCCGCCGAAGCGCTTCTTCGGTGCGGCCCGCAACATCGAGGACGGCGGGTCTCTCACGATCCTCGCCACCGCCCTTGTGGACACCGGGTCCCGCATGGACGAGGTGATCTTCGAGGAGTTCAAGGGCACCGGCAACGCGGAGCTCAAGCTCGACCGGAAGCTCGCCGACAAGCGCATCTTCCCGGCGGTGGACGTCGACGCGTCCGGCACCCGTAAGGAAGAGATCCTGCTCGCTCCGGACGAGCTCGCCATCGTCTGGAAGCTGCGCCGGGTGCTGCACGCCCTCGACCAGCAGCAGGCGGTCGAGCTGCTGCTCGACAAGATGAAGCAGACGAAGTCGAACGCCGAGTTCCTGATGCAGATTCAGAAGACGACGCCCACGCCGGGCAACGGCGACTGACGACTGCCCTAACCGGAAGCCGTTCCCCCACCTGGGGGGACGGCTTCTGGCGTTCTCCCCCTCGGTGTAGGATCTCGCCCTTCGGTCAGTTGACCGAATCTCGAAATCCTGATCCCGAGGGGGGACTTAGGTGGGTACACCCACGTCCGGGAGCGGTCGCCACAGACGTCGGATACGGTTCGCGCTGCCCGTCGCCGCGGCCGCTGTCGCCGCGGCCACCGCCGCCGCGCTGATCTCGACCTCCGCCAGTGCGGCCACCCAGCCGACGCCCACGGTCAAGCCGGCCGTCAGCACGACGTCGCAGACCGTCCTGAACAAGCGGATCGCGCGTGCGATCACCGCCGACAGCGCGACGACGACCACGAAGAAGCCGGCCGCCTCGAGCGGTTCGGTCTCGCCGAAGATCATCGGTGGCGGTACGACCACCATCACCTCGGCGCCGTGGATGGCGCAGCTCTGGTACTACGACGACAAGGGCACCACCAGCACCAGCGACGACGTCGGCTTCTTCTGCGGTGGTTCGGTCATCTCGCCCACGAAGATCCTCACCGCGGCGCACTGCGTCAAGGGCTACAAGTGGAGCACCACCGACTCCGCGGTCGTCACCGGCACTGCCTCGCTGCCCACGAGCAACGCCGACGGCACCGCCAACCTGCACGGCGGCACCGCCACCGGCGTCCTGCGCCAGTGGAACCACCCGTCGTACACCGTGTCGGCCGACGGCGCCCCCAACAACGACATCGCGGTGCTCACCCTGGCGGCCCCCGTCAAGGCGACCCCGATCCGCATGACGACGAACACCGACACCGCGTCGTACACGGGCACGCCCGCCAAGACCGCCAAGGTCTACGGCTGGGGCCGGACCAGCTCCACCACGCAGGACATCTCCGAGACGCTGAAGACGGCCACGCTGCCGATCGACTCGGACGCCACCTGCACCGCCGCCTACGGCAGCACCGACTTCGTCAAGGGCCACATGGTCTGCGCGGGCGCGCCCGCCACCGGCAGCGACACCGGCACGACGACCACCTGCAACGGCGACTCCGGCGGCCCGCTGGTCGTCGGCGGCCGGATCGTCGGCGTGGTCTCCTGGGGCGTCGAGGACTGTGTCGCCAAGGGCGCGTACGGCGTCTTCACGAAGGTCAGCACCTACGTCGGTGCCGCCTACGCGCAGATCGCCGACACCAACCTGAGCTACACGGACGGCAAGGCGGACCTGTTCGCCCGCAAGTCGTCGTCCCAGGTCGGCTACGAGCTGGACTCCAAGGGCACCTCGCTGGCCGCCCGCCAGTCCTGGGGCGACTGGAGCGGTGTCAACCTCATCCTGCAGGCCGACCTCAACCGGGACGGCTTCCAGGACCTGGTCTACCGGGTGGCCTCCACCGGTGACGTCTACTGGGACCACTTCGCGCTGAACAGCGCCCAGACCAGCGGCTCCTGGGTCACGAAGAAGCTCTTCACCAACTGGAAG
The DNA here is from genome assembly GCF_055567535.1 of Streptomyces sp. NPDC026538. Classification (NCBI taxonomy): domain Bacteria; kingdom Bacillati; phylum Actinomycetota; class Actinomycetes; order Kitasatosporales; family Streptomycetaceae; genus Streptomyces; species Streptomyces sp. NPDC026538. The sequence goes on along the minus strand of NZ_JBVHQG010000018.1, from coordinate 93,793 downwards.
ACCCGCAAGGCCACGGTCATCCCCGGTGACCTCACCGGCGACTACCTGCCCGACGTGCTCTCCGAGGACTCCGGCGGCGTCCTGTGGCTGTACCCGGGCAAGGGCGACGGCACCTTCGGCTCCCGCGTCCGGATCGGCGGCGGCTGGAGCCAGTACAACCAGCTGCGCGGCGTCGGCGACTTCAACGGCGACGGAAAGGCCGACCTGCTGGCCCGCAAGAGCAGCGGCGGCGACCTCTACCTGTACAAGGGCACCGGCAAGTCCGGCACCGGCCTCTTCTCGGCCCGGGTGAAGGTCCGCTCCGGCTGGACCGGCTTCAACACCCTCGCCACGGTCGGCGACCTGACCGGCGACGGCAAGGCCGACCTGCTGGCCCGTACGACCGGCGGCACGCTGTACCTCTACCCGGGCACGGGCAAGGCGACCAGTGAGATCTTCGGCACAAGGAAGTCTCTCGGTACCGGTTTCCAGCAGTACGGCATCTTCGGCTGAAATAGCTGGTGAGCGGGGTTCGCCCCACCTGTCCGACTACACAGTGTGCCCATCGCCCCACGCGGTGGGCACACTGCGTTGTGCAACCCTTTCCCGAGTTTCGCGGTCTGACCAGGCGGAGCGACGATGGTCCGGTACGTGCCGATGATCCTGGTACGCCGGGCCTGACCCTGAAAGCAGGGGGTAACCGAGCAGTCGTAGGAGAACAGAGGAGCCCATGTCTGCCGAGAGCACGCCGGAGCCCGCCATACCCGAGGCCGGTCCGAAGGTCCCGGGCCGCCGGAGCAAGGGCCGCCGCCGCAAGGCCCCCGGTACGGGCCGCAGGGCGCTCCGCGTCACGGCCTGGACGGCGGCCGGCATCCTCGTCCTCGGCGGCACCGGCCTCGGTTACCTGTACTTCAAGCTCAACGGCAACATCAAGAGCGTCGACATCAACCAGGCGCTGGGCGCCGACCGGCCCACCAAGGTCGACAACGGCTCCGAGAACATCCTGGTGCTCGGCTCGGACACCCGCTCCGGCGTCAACAGGAAGCTCGGCGGCGGTACCGACGACGGCAGCGCCCGGTCCGACACGGCGATGATCGTCCACGTGTACAAGGGCCACAAGCGGGCCAGTGTGGTCTCCATCCCCCGGGACACCCTGATCGACCGTCCCGCCTGCAAGGACGCGCAGGGCGCCCGCCACTCCGCCGCGACCGGCGTGATGTTCAACTCCGCGTACTCGACGGGCGGTGCGACCTGCGCGGTCAAGACCGTCGAGTCGGTCACCGGCATCCGCATGGACCACTACCTGGAGGTCGACTTCTCGGGCTTCCAGAAGCTCGTCGACGAGCTGGGCGGGGTCACGGTCACCACGACCAAGAGCATCGACGACCCGCAGAGCCACCTCGACCTCAAGGCCGGCAGGCACACGCTCGACGGCGAGCAGGCGCTCGGCCTGGTCCGCACCCGGCACGGCGTCGGCGACGGCTCCGACCTGGGCCGCATCCAGCTCCAGCAGGCGTTCGTCAAGGCCCTGATCGACCAGGTCAAGCAGGTGGGCGTCTTCACCAGCCCCAAGAAGCTGTACGACCTGGCGGACACCGCGACGAAGACGGTCACCGCCGACTCCGACCTGGGCTCGGTGAACTCCCTGATCGACTTCGCGAACGGCCTGAAGTCCATCGGCTCCAAGAACATGCACATGGTCACGATGCCGGTCGAGTACGACCCGGCGAACCCGAACCGGGTGATCGTGGCCAAGGCCAAGGCCAAGCAGGTCTGGACGGCCCTGAAGAACGACAGGCCGATCCCGGCGAGCGCGACGAAGGGCACGGCGACGGGCCAGGCCAAGGGGGTCGTGACGTCGTAGCCCGGCCGCGGGTGCGTTGGGGTTGCTCGCGCAGTTCCCCGCGCCCCCAGGTAACTGCGCTGGTCCCACCTAAAGGGGCGCGGGGAACCGCGCGACAAGCCCCCACGCACCCGCACTCGCGCACGACGAATCTGAGGCACCCCCTTCGGCACGACCATCCCCCGCACCCTTGGGAATACCGGACCGGTCCCCCCGGTTTTGGGCTATGCGCCCAGCCCTGGCAGACTGGTACGTCGGCCCCGGTTCACGCCCCGCAGCCCGCGGTAGCGACCCGGTGCCCTCCCGAAATCTAGGAGACACCTTGAAGCGCGAGATCCACCCCGAGTACGTCGAGACGCAGGTCAGCTGCACCTGTGGCGCGTCGTTCACCACCCGCAGCACCATCCAGTCCGGCACCATCCGGGCTGAGGTCTGCTCCGAGTGCCACCCGTTCTACACGGGCAAGCAGAAGATCCTCGACACCGGTGGCCGTGTGGCCCGCTTCGAGGCCCGCTTCGGCAAGGCTGCCGCCGGCTCCAAGAAGTAGCGAGCCCCATTTCGCCGGTCCACGGCCGTGTCCCTACGAGGGCACGCCCGGGACCGGCGTTTTTGGTCGCCCGCCTTCCCTTCCGTACGCAGTATCAGGAGCCCAAAAATGTTCGAGGCCGTCGAGGAGCTCGTCGTCGAGCACGCCGACCTGGAGAAGAAGCTCGCCGACCCGTCGGTCCACGCCGACCAGGCCAACGCGCGCAAGCTGAACAAGCGCTACGCCGAACTCACCCCGATCGTCGGCACCTACCGCTCCTGGAAGCAGACCGGCGACGACATCGAGACCGCGCGTGAACTGGCCGCCGACGACCCCGACTTCGCCGCCGAGGTCAAGGAGCTCGACAAGCAGCGCGACGAGCTGACCGAGAAGCTGCGGCTGCTCCTGGTACCCCGGGACCCGTCCGACGACAAGGACGTGATCCTGGAGATCAAGGCGGGGGCCGGCGGTGACGAGTCCGCGCTGTTCGCCGGTGACCTGCTGCGGATGTACCTGCGGTACGCCGAGCGCGTCGGCTGGAAGACCGAGATCATCGACTCCACCGAGTCCGAGCTGGGCGGCTACAAGGACGTCCAGGTCGCGGTGAAGACCAAGGGCGGCAACGGCGCGACCGAGCCCGGTCAGGGCGTCTGGGCGCGGCTGAAGTACGAGGGCGGCGTGCACCGCGTGCAGCGCGTGCCGGCGACCGAGTCGCAGGGCCGTATCCACACGTCGGCGGCGGGTGTGCTGGTGACCCCCGAGGCCGAGGAGGTCGACGTCGAGATCAATCCGAACGACCTCCGGATCGACGTCTACCGGTCCTCGGGACCCGGCGGACAGTCCGTCAACACCACCGACTCCGCCGTGCGCATCACGCACCTGCCCACCGGAGTCGTCGCCTCCTGCCAGAACGAGAAGAGCCAGCTGCAGAACAAGGAGCAGGCCTTGCGTATCCTGCGCTCCAGGCTGCTCGCCGCGGCGCAGGAGGAGGCGGAGAAGGAAGCCGCCGACGCCCGCCGCAGCCAGGTCCGTACCGTCGACCGCTCCGAGAAGATCCGCACGTACAACTTCCCGGAGAATCGCATCTCGGACCACCGCGTCGGCTTCAAGGCGTACAACTTGGACCAGGTCCTGGACGGCGACCTCGACGCGGTGATCCAGGCCTGCGTCGACGCGGACTCGGCCGCGAAGCTCGCGGCCGCGTAAGGCATGCACGACTGAGTACGACACGGAGGACCAGCGTGAACCTGCTGCTCGCCGAGGTGGCCCAGGCCACCCAGCGGCTGGCCGACGCCGGCGTGCCCTCGCCGCGCAACGACGCGGAGGAGCTCGCCGCGTTCGTGCACGGCGTGAAGCGGGGCGCGCTGCACTCCGTCAAGAACTCCGACTTCGACGCCCGCTACTGGGAGGTCATCGCCCGGCGGGAGCAGCGCGAGCCGCTCCAGCACATCACCGGGCGGGCCTACTTCCGCTACCTCGAACTCCAGGTGGGGCCGGGCGTCTTCGTCCCGCGCCCGGAGACCGAGTCCGTGGTCGGCTGGGCCATAGACGCCGTGCGCGCCATGGACGTGGTCGAGCCGTGCATCGTCGACCTGTGCACCGGCTCCGGCGCCATCGCGCTCGCCCTCGCCCAGGAGGTCCCGCGCTCGCGCGTGCACGCCGTGGAGCTGTCCGAGGAGGCGCTCCAGTGGACCCGCAAGAACGTGGCGGGCTCCAGGGTCGACCTGCGCCAGGGAGACGCCCTGGACGCCTTCCGCGACCTCGACGGCCACGTCGACCTGGTCATCTCCAACCCGCCGTACATCCCGCTCACCGAGTGGGAGTACGTCGCCCCCGAGGCCCGCGACTACGACCCGGAGCTGGCGCTGTTCTCCGGCGAGGACGGTCTCGACCTCATCCGGGGCATCGAACGCACCGCGCACCGGCTGCTGCGCCCCGGCGGTGTCGTCGTCATCGAGCACGCCGACACCCAGGGCGGCCAGGTGCCGTGGATCTTCACCGAGGAGCGGGGCTGGGCCGACGCGGCCGACCATCCGGACCTCAACAACCGCCCCCGCTTCGCGACCGCCCGCAAGGCGCTGCCGTGAGCACCCCCCAGACCCGTTCCCGGACGTGCCGGAAGTCCCGGACGCTCCGGAAGTCCCGGAAGTACGTGTACTTCGTGTACGAGGAGGCCCGCTAGACATGGCACGGCGATACGACACCAATGACGCGACCGACCGCGTGACGGGTCTGCGCGAGGCCGCGTCCGCCGTCCGCCGGGGCGAACTGGTGGTGCTGCCCACGGACACCGTGTACGGCATCGGCGCCGACGCGTTCACCGCGGAGGCGGTCTCCGACCTGCTCGACGCCAAGGGCCGGGGCCGCAACATGCCCACCCCGGTGCTGATCGGGTCCCCGAACACGCTGCACGGGCTCGTCACCGACTTCTCCGAGCTGGCCTGGGAGCTGGTCGACGCGTTCTGGCCGGGCGCCCTCACACTGGTCGCCAAGCACCAGCCGTCCCTGCAGTGGGACCTCGGCGACACCCGGGGCACGGTCGCCGTCCGCATGCCCCTGCACCCGGTCGCCATCGAGCTGCTCACCGAGGTCGGCCCGATGGCCGTCTCCTCGGCCAACCTCACCGGCCACCCGTCCCCGGAGACCTGTGACGCCGCGCAGGAGATGCTCGGCGACTCCGTCTCCGTGTACCTCGACGGCGGTCCGACCCCGGGCAACGTGCCCTCGTCGATCGTCGACGTCAGCCGTGAGGTGCCGCTGCTGCTGCGCGCGGGCGCGATCTCGGCCGAGGAGCTGCGCAAGGTCGTACCCGACCTCGAGGTGGCGAATTGACAGCCCCTGACGCGGGGCGTGGCATAGGCAACGGGGAGCGCGCATCGGAGATCACGACCACGTTCGTGGGGCTTCCGCGCGACAGTTTCCGCATCCTCCACGTCAGCACCGGCAACGTGTGCCGCTCGCCGATCACCGAGCGGCTGACCCGCCATCTCGTCACCGACCGGCTCGGCACCTTTCTGGGCGGCGGCCTGGTCGTGGAGAGCGCGGGCACCTGGGGCCATGAGGGCGCGCCCATGGAGGCCAACGCGGAGGCGGTCCTGGCCGACTTCGGCGCGGACGCGACCGGGTTCGTGGGGCGGGAGCTGCTCGACGAGCACGTCATCCGTGCCGACCTGGTGCTGACCGCCACCCGCGACCATCGCGCCCAGGTCATCTCCATGGGCCACTCGGCGGGTCTGCGCACCTTCACGCTGAAGGAGTTCACCCGCCTGGTCCGCGCGATCGACCCGGCGACGCTGCCCCCGCTGCACGAGGGCGTGGTCGTCCGCGCCCGTGCGCTGGTCCGTGCGGCGGCCGCGCTGCGCGGATGGCTGCTGGCCCCCACGGCGGAGGCGGACGAGGTCCACGACCCGTACGGCGCCCCGCTGCCGTTCTTCCGTTCCATCGGCGACGAGATACACGAGGCCCTGGACCCGGTGGTCACGGCGCTGACGGGCGTCCCGGCGCGGATGTAACCCGAGGCGCCGTACACACCGCGCACCCCACCCACCCCGGGCCTACATTGGACGTACGTCACCGTCGACCGCCCGGAGCCCGTCATGTCGGTCAGCCCTACCCTCGTCGAAGCCGATCCGTTGCGCCGGCAGGACCCGGAGCTGGCGGAGATCCTGCTGGGGGAGCTGGCCCGGCAGTCGACGTCGTTGCAGCTGATCGCCGCCGAGAACTTCACCTCCCCGGCCGTGCTGGCCGCCCTCGGCTCGCCGCTCGCCAACAAGTACGCCGAGGGGTACCCGGGCGCCCGGCACCACGGCGGCTGCGAGATCGTGGACGTCGCCGAACGGCTCGCCGTCGACCGCGCCAAGGCCCTGTTCGGCGCCGCGCACGCCAACGTGCAGTCCCACTCCGGTTCGTCCGCCGTGCTGGCCGCCTACGCCGCCCTGCTGCGCCCCGGTGACACCGTTCTCGCCCTCGGCCTGCCCTACGGCGGTCATCTCACGCACGGCTCGCCGGCCAACTTCTCCGGCCGCTGGTTCGACTTCGTCGGGTACGGGGTCGACCCGGAGAGCGGGCTCATCGACCACGACCAGGTGCGGGCGCTGGCCCGCGGCCACCGGCCCAAGGCGATCGTGTGCGGGTCCATCGCCTATCCCCGGCACATCGACTACGCCTTCTTCCGCGAGGTCGCCGACGAGGTGGGCGCGTATCTGATCGCGGACGCGGCCCATCCGATCGGGCTGGTGGCCGGCGGAGCGGCGCCGAACCCGGTGCCGTACGCCGACGTGGTGTGCGCGACCACACACAAGGTGCTGCGCGGGCCGCGCGGCGGGATGCTCCTGTGCGGTTCGCCCGAGCTGGCCGAGCGCCTCGACCGGGCCGTGTTCCCCTTCACACAGGGCGGCGCGCAGATGCACACCATCGCCGCCAAGGCGGTCGCGTTCGGGGAGGCGGCGACACCGGCGTTCTCCGTGTACGCCCATCAGGTGGTCGCCAACGCGAGGGTTCTCGCGGCCGGGCTCGCCGACCAGGGGCTGCTGGTCACGACAGGTGGCACGGACACCCACCTGATCACCGCCGACCCCGCCCCGCTGGGCGTCGACGGACGCACCGCCCGGGGCCGGCTCGTCGCCGCCGGGATCGTGCTGGACAGCTGTGCTCTGCCGCACGGGGATGCGCGCGGCCTGCGGCTGGGCACAGCCGCCGTGACCACCCAGGGCATGGGGGCGGGGGAGATGACCCGGATCGCGGCCCTGCTGGCGGAGGTGCTGCGCGGTGCGACGGACGTGGGGAGGGTGCGTGACGAGGTGCGCGAGCTCACCGGTAGATTTCCGCCGTATCCCGTTGGAGACGGGGTAGGCGCAGCGTCGTAGAGCCGTTGTACGCCCGCCTTACAGGCACACGTGCAACCATCGTCGCTACCCGGAAGTCCCCATACATATGCGACCGTCGCTAGGGTGTGGGCTGTGATGGCCAGCGAGACCTGTGGGGAAGCCTGTGCGTGAATACCTGCTGACGCTCTGCATCACGGCCGCGGTGACGTATCTGCTGACAGGGCCGGTGCGGAAGTTCGCGATCGTGGCCGGGGCCATGCCGGAGATCCGGGCCCGTGACGTGCACCGGGAGCCCACTCCACGGCTCGGCGGGATCGCGATGTTCTTCGGGCTGTGCGCTGGTCTGCTGGTCGCCGACCACCTGACCAACCTCAACGAGGTCTTCGAGAAGTCGAACGAGCCGCGGGCGCTGCTCTCCGGCGCCGCGCTGATCTGGCTGATCGGTGTGCTCGACGACAAGTTCGAGATCGACGCCCTGATCAAGCTGGGCGGCCAGATGATCGCCGCGGGCGTCATGGTCATGCAGGGTCTGACCATCCTGTGGCTGCCCATCCCGGGCGTCGGCACGGTCGCCCTGACCCCGTGGCAGGGCACCCTGCTGACGGTGGCCCTGGTGGTCATCACCATCAACGCGGTCAACTTCGTCGACGGCCTGGACGGCCTGGCCTCCGGCATGGTGTGCATCGCGGCCGCGGCGTTCTTCATGTACGCGTACCGGATCTGGTACTCGTACGGCATCGAGGCCGCGGCCCCGGCCACGCTGTTCTCGGCGATCCTGATGGGTATGTGTCTGGGCTTCCTGCCGCACAACCTGCATCCGGCGCGGATCTTCATGGGCGACTCCGGCTCGATGCTGATCGGCCTGGTGCTGGCCGCCGGTGCGATCTCGGTCACGGGCCAGGTCGATCCGGACGTGATGAACCTGTTCGCCGGGTCCGAGCGCAACGCGGTGCACCAGATGGTGCCGGTCTACATCCCGCTGCTGCTGCCGCTGACCATCATCGCGGTGCCGGCCGCCGACCTGGTGCTGGCGATCGTGCGGCGCACCTGGCGCGGCCAGTCGCCGTTCGCGGCCGACCGCGGGCACCTGCACCACCGGCTCCTGGAGATCGGCCACTCGCACAGCCGGGCGGTGCTGATCATGTACTTCTGGTCGGCGCTGATCGGTTTCGGGGCGCTGGCGTACTCGGTGAACTCCGCCTCCATGTGGATCGTGCTCGGGGTGGTCTTCCTCAGCGCGATCGGCCTGGGGCTGCTTCTGCTGCCGCGGTTCACCCCGCGCGTGCCGGTGTGGGGCCAACGGTTCGTGCCGCCGCGCTACCGGCGCCGCGGGCGCGCCGCGGAGGCCGCCGAGCAGGCGGCCGCGACTGCGCAGACGGCCACCCCCGTGGTGCTGGAGAAGGCCGAGGAACCGTGCGAGGGGCACCACTCCCCGGTGCCCGTCGGCGCGGCCCGGCTCAACGGCGCGACCGCGGTCGGCCCCCGTGCGCGCATGCTGGATCGGCGCGCTTCCGAAACCTCCCGCTGACCTCGTGCTGACTCTGCGCAGACCCTCGCAAGGTAAGAATCTGACTAGAGCATTGCCAAGTCGTGGGGGAGTAAACACCCCTAATACCAGACATAACGGCTCGGTTTTCGCTCAGACGCGCATGTTCACTCTCATGTGTGACAGTGAGCACACCTACCAGGTAAAGACCTCATCAAATAGTTTGTGATACGGTTCACGAGAACCCCGGACAGAGTCGACGGACCCGACTGCGAAGGTCCGTCAGCGTGAGGTCTTCGACCCTCCGACCGGGACTACGCTCGTCCATGACGACACCTGCCCCCCTGTGAAAGCGGAGTTGCCGCCATGCCGTCCAATGACGCCCGGATCCTGGCCCAGGCCGCCGTACCCACGGCCGCCGTCGGCGTGCTCGCTGCCGTCGTCAGCGCAGTGGTCGCGGGCGGCAAGGGGGCGATCGGGGCCGTCGTCGCGACGGTGATCGTGATCCTCTTCATGGGGGTCGGTCTCTATGTTCTGCAGCGCACTGCCAAATCGCTTCCGCAGCTCTTCCAGATGATGGGCCTGATGCTCTACGCGGCCCAGCTCCTGCTGCTGTTCATCTTCATGGCCGCGTTCAAGAACACGACGCTGTTCAATCCCCGGGCCTTCGCCCTCGTGCTCGTGGCCGCCACGCTCACCTGGATCGCCGCCCAGACCCGTGCCCATATGAAGGCCAAGATCCTCTACGTCGAGCCCGACAAGACCGGGCAGCCGTCGTGAGAGGTAGGCCCGGGATAAAGGCGCACGAGAGATGCTGCTATCGTCCGGTGCCAACTGCGGCATCGCGGGCGCGGGCATCTGAGCTGACGCCTGCTCAATCGCGAGGCGAGATGCCCCCCAGCCGCCCCCACATCCGTAACACCAGTCCCGTGCCGAACCGCGGCCATGCGCCGCGCCGACACAACGAGGTTGCCGTACCTATGCGCCACGCTGAAGGAGCCCGCGGTGAGTGCTGACCCGACGCAGACGCTCGCTTTCGACACGAGCTGCCACCTGTTCGGAAACGACGGGTGCGGATTCGACACGGTCGCTCCGGGCCTGCACTCGTTCCTGTTCAAGCCGCTCTTCGGCGACGCGGACAGCAACGTGTACTTCAACAAGACGATGCTGCTGGCGCTGCTCGGGTCGATCATCGTCATCGGCTTCTTCTGGGCCGCCTTCGCCAAGCCGAAGGTCGTCCCGGGCAAGCTCCAGATGGTCGCCGAGGCCGGCTACGACTTCGTCCGCCGCGGTGTCGTCTACGAGACCATCGGCAAGAAGGAAGGCGAGAAGTACGTCCCGCTCATCGTCTCGCTCTTCTTCTTCATCTGGATGATGAACCTCTGGTCGATCATCCCGATCGCCCAGTTCCCGGTGACCGCGATCATCTCGTACCCCGCCGCCCTGGCCGCGATCGTCTACATCCTGTGGGTCTCGCTGACCTTCAAGCGGCACGGCTTCGTCGGCGCCTTCAAGAACTTCACCGGCTACGACAAGTCGCTCGGCGCGGTCCTTCCGCTCTCGATGACGATCGAACTCTTCTCGAACCTGCTCGTGCGGCCCTTCACCCACGCCGTCCGGCTCTTCGCGAACATGTTCGCCGGCCACACCCTGCTGCTGCTCTTCACGGTTGCCAGCTGGTACATGCTCAACGGCGTCGGCATCGCCTACTCCGGTGTCTCGTTCGTGATGGTCCTCGTGATGACCGCCTTCGAGCTCTTCATCCAGGCTGTTCAGGCATACGTCTTCGTACTGCTGACCTGCAGCTTCATCCAGGGCGCGCTCGCCGAGTCCCACTGAGCGCCAACCCGACCACCCACTCCAGGCATCCGGTGGCCAACCCCCACCGGTCATTGAAAGAGAAGGAAGAACCGGCATGTCCGTTCTGCACGAGACCCTGGCCGCTGTCCAGATCAAGGGCAACCTCGGCTCCATCGGTTACGGCCTCGCCGCGATCGGCCCGGGCGTCGGCGTCGGCATCATCTTCGGTAACGGCACCCAGGCCCTCGCCCGCCAGCCCGAGGCGGCCGGCCTGATCCGCGCCAACCAGATCCTCGGCTTCGCCTTCTGTGAGGCGCTCGCCCTGATCGGTCTGGTCATGCCGTTCGTCTACCCGGCCTCCTGACCCGACCGCAGCGCACGTTTAGACGAAAGGCACTGATATGAGCCCCCTGGTTCAGCTGGCGGTAGAGGAGGCCGAGAACCCCCTCATCCCGCCGATCCCAGAGCTCGTCATCGGCCTCATCGCCTTCGTCATCGTCTTCGGCTTCCTCGCCAAGAAGCTCCTTCCGAACATCAACAAGGTTCTGGAGCAGCGCCGCGAGGCGATCGAGGGCGGTATCGAGAAGGCCGAGGCCGCGCAGACCGAGGCCCAGAGCGTCCTTGAGCAGTACAAGGCGCAGCTGGCCGAGGCCCGGCACGAGGCCGCGCGCCTGCGCCAGGAGGCTCAGGAGCAGGGCGCCACCCTCATCGCCGAGATGCGCGCCGAGGGCCAGCGGCAGCGTGAGGAGATCGTCGCCGCCGGTCACGCCCAGATCGAGGCCGACCGCAAGTCCGCCGCGCTGGCGCTGCGTCAGGACGTGGGTCAGCTGGCCACCGACCTGGCCGGCAAGCTCGTCGGCGAGTCCCTGGAGGACCACGCCCGGCAGAGCCGCGTGATCGACCGCTTCCTCGACGAGCTTGAGGAGAAGGCCGAGGCGGCCCGATGAACGGAGCGAGCCGCGAGGCACTGGCAGCCGCACGTGAGCGTCTCGACGCGCTGACGGACTCGACGTCCGTGAACGCGACGCGGCTCGCGGACGAGCTGGCGGCCGTCACCACGCTGCTCGACCGCGAGGGCGGCCTGCGCCGGGTCCTCACCGACCCGGCGCAGTCCGGCGAGGCCAAGGCCGAGCTGGTCCGGCGCCTGATCGGCGGCCAGGTCGGCGAGGCCACCGCCGACGTGGTGTCCGGCATGGTGCGGTCCCGCTGGTCGCAGCCCCGCGACCTGGTGGACGCGCTGGAGGAGCTGGCGAACACCGCCGACCTCACGGCGGCGGAGAAGGCGGGCACGCTGGACGACGTCGAGGACGAGCTGTTCCGCTTCGGCCGGATCGTCTCCTCCAGCACCGAGCTGCGCGCCGCGCTCACCGACCGCAAGGCCGGCACCCCGGCCAAGACCGAGCTGCTGCACCGGCTGCTCGGCGGCCGTGCCAAGCCGGTCACCGAGCGTCTGGTCACGCGCCTTGTGACCGCGCCGCGGGGACGTAGCCTGGAAGCGGGCCTGGAGGCCCTCTCCAAGCTCGCCGCCGAGCGCCGCAGCCGCGTCGTCGCCGTCGTCACCTCGGCGGTGCCGCTGAGCGAGCCGCAGAAGCAGCGCCTGGGCGCCGCCCTCGCGAAGCTCTACGGCCGCACGATGCACCTCAACCTCGACGTCGACCCCGAGGTCGTCGGCGGGATCCGGGTGCAGGTCGGTGACGAGGTCATCAACGGTTCCATCGCGGACCGGCTGGAGGACGCGGCCCGCCGCATGGCGAGCTAGCACCTCGGTAGTCGAGAACAAGCAGTACGTACTTACGACGGCCCGGGTTGGGCCGTACATGAAGAATCCTGGGGGTCGCCCCCAGACCCCCCAAGTGAAACTTCGGGCCCAACAAGGAGAGCAGGGAACCCAGATGGCGGAGCTCACGATCCGGCCGGAGGAGATCCGGGACGCGCTGGAGAACTTCGTCCAGTCGTACAAGCCGGACGCGGCCTCGCGCGAGGAGGTCGGTACGGTCACCCTTGCCGGCGACGGCATCGCGAAGGTCGAGGGCCTGCCCTCGGCCATGGCCAACGAACTGCTGAAGTTCGAGGACGGCACCCTCGGCCTCGCGCTCAACCTGGAAGAGCGCGAGATCGGCGCCATCGTCCTCGGTGAGTTCAGCGGCATCGAGGAGGGTCAGCCGGTGCACCGCACCGGTGAGGTCCTCTCCGTCGCGGTGGGCGAGGGCTACCTCGGCCGCGTCGTCGACCCGCTCGGCAACCCGATCGACGGCCTCGGTGAGATCGAGACGTCCGGCCGCCGTGCCCTGGAGCTGCAGGCTCCGGGCGTCATGGCCCGTAAGTCGGTGCACGAGCCGATGGAGACCGGCTACAAGGCCGTCGACGCCATGACCCCGGTCGGCCGCGGCCAGCGTCAGCTGATCATCGGTGACCGTCAGACCGGCAAGACCGCCCTGGCCGTCGACACGATCATCAACCAGCGTGACAACTGGCGCTCGGGCGACCCGAAGAAGCAGGTCCGCTGCGTCTACGTCGCCATCGGTCAGAAGGGCTCGACCATCGCCTCCGTGCGTGGCGCCCTCGAAGAGGCCGGCGCGCTGGAGTACACGACGATCGTCGCCGCCCCGGCGTCCGACCCGGCCGGCTTCAAGTACCTGGCGCCGTACACCGGTTCGGCCATCGGCCAGCACTGGATGTACGACGGCAAGCACGTCCTCATCATCTTCGACGACCTCTCGAAGCAGGCCGACGCCTACCGCGCCGTGTCGCTGCTGCTGCGCCGCCCGCCGGGCCGTGAGGCCTACCCGGGTGACGTCTTCTACCTGCACTCCCGTCTGCTGGAGCGCTGCGCCAAGCTGTCCGACGAGATGGGCGCCGGTTCGATGACCGGTCTGCCGATCGTCGAGACCAAGGCCAACGACGTCTCGGCGTTCATCCCGACCAACGTCATCTCCATCACCGACGGCCAGTGCTTCCTGGAGTCGGACCTGTTCAACGCCGGTCAGCGCCCCGCGCTGAACGTCGGTATCTCCGTCTCCCGAGTCGGTGGTTCCGCGCAGCACAAGGCGATGAAGCAGGTCTCCGGCCGCCTCCGTCTGGACCTCGCCCAGTACCGCGAGCTGGAGGCGTTCGCCGCCTTCGGTTCCGACCTGGACGCCGCGTCGAAGTCGCAGCTGGAGCGTGGTTCCCGACTGGTCGAGCTGCTGAAGCAGGCTCAGTACCAGCCGATGCCGACCGAGGACCAGGTCGTCTCCGTGTGGGCCGGCACCACCGGCAAGATGGACGACGTCCCGGTCTCCGACATCCGCCGCTTCGAGAAGGAGCTCCTGGAGTACCTGCACCGCAAGGAGCAGGGCCTCATGACCTCCATCAAGGAGGGCGGCAAGATGTCGGACGACACCCTCACCGCTGTTGCCGACGCGATCGCCGAGTTCAAGAAGCAGTTCGAGACCTCGGACGGCAAGCTTCTCGGCGAGGACGCCCCGGCCGCGGCCAAGTGACGTAAGGAAGGGACCTGACTCATGGGAGCCCAGCTCCGGGTCTACAAGCGTCGCATCCGATCCGTCACCGCGACCAAGAAGATCACCAAGGCGATGGAGATGATCGCCGCCTCGCGCGTGGTCAAGGCGCAGCGCAAGGTGCGGGCCTCCGCGCCGTACGCGACCGAGCTCACGCGCGCGGTCACGGCGGTCGGTACGGGTTCGAACACCAAGCACCCGCTCACCACGGAGGCGGAGAACCCGACCCGTGCCGCGGTCCTGCTCCTCACGAGCGACCGCGGTCTGGCCGGTGCCTTCAACTCCAACGCCATCAAGTCCGCCGAGCAGCTGACGGCGCGTCTTGAGGCGGAGGGCAAGGAGGTCGACACCTACATCGTCGGCCGCCGTGGTCTGGCCCACTACAACTTCCGCGAGCGCAAGGTCGTGGAGTCGTGGTCGGGCTTCACCGACGAGCCCTCGTACGCGGACGCCAAGAAGGTCGCGGCGCCTCTGATCGAGGCCATCGAGACGGACACGGCGGACGGCGGTGTGGACGAACTCCACATCGTCTACACCGAGTTCGTTTCGATGATGACGCAGACGGCGCTTGACGCCCGACTGCTGCCGCTGCGCCTCGAAGAGGTCGCGGAGGAGAGGCCCCAGGGCGAGATCCTCCCGCTGTACGACTTCGAGCCCTCGGCGGAGGACGTCCTCGACGCCCTTCTGCCGCGCTATGTGGAGAGCCGTATCTACAACGCGCTCCTCCAGTCGGCCGCTTCGAAGCACGCCGCCACGCGGCGCGCGATGAAGTCGGCGACCGACAACGCGGGCGAGCTGATCAACACGCTCTCCCGGCTTGCCAACGCGGCCCGCCAGGCCGAAATCACCCAGGAAATCAGCGAGATCGTCGGTGGCGCCAGCGCCCTGGCCGACGCGACCGCGGGGAGTGACCGCTAATGACCACCACTGTTGAGACCGCGACGGCCACGGGCCGCGTCGCCCGGGTCATCGGCCCGGTCGTCGACGTGGAGTTCCCCGTCGACGCGATGCCGGAGATCTACAACGCGCTGCACGTCGAGGTGGCCGACCCGGCCAACGCCGGCGAGAAGAAGATCCTGACCCTGGAGGTCGCCCAGCACCTGGGTGACGGCCTGGTCCGGACGATCTCGATGCAGCCCACCGACGGTCTGGTCCGCCAGGCCCCGGTCACCGACACCGGCGACGGCATCACCGTCCCGGTCGGCGACTTCACCAAGGGCAAGGTGTTCAACACCCTCGGTGAGGTGCTGAACGTCGACGAGAAGTACACGGGCGAGCGCTGGTCCATCCACCGCAAGGCCCCGAACTTCGACGAGCTCGAGTCGAAGACCGAGATGTTCGAGACCGGCGTCAAGGTCATCGACCTGCTCACCCCGTACGTCAAGGGTGGCAAGATCGGTCTGTTCGGCGGTGCCGGCGTCGGCAAGACGGTGCTCATCCAGGAGATGATCTACCGCGTCGCCAACAACCACGACGGTGTCTCCGTGTTCGCCGGTGTCGGCGAGCGCACCCGTGAGGGCAACGACCTCATCGAGGAGATGGCCGACTCGGGCGTCATCGACAAGACGGCCCTCGTCTTCGGCCAGATGGACGAGCCCCCGGGCACCCGTCTGCGCGTGGCCCTCGCGGGTCTGACCATGGCGGAGTACTTCCGCGATGTGCAGAAGCAGGACGTGCTGTTCTTCATCGACAACATCTTCCGCTTCACGCAGGCCGGTTCCGAGGTCTCGACCCTGCTCGGCCGGATGCCCTCCGCGGTGGGCTACCAGCCGAACCTGGCCGACGAGATGGGTCTCCTCCAGGAGCGCATCACCTCGACCCGCGGTCACTCGATCACCTCGATGCAGGCGATCTACGTCCCCGCGGACGACCTGACCGACCCGGCCCCGGCCACCACCTTCGCCCACCTCGACGCGACGACGGTGCTGTCCCGTCCGATCTCCGAGAAGGGCATCTACCCGGCCGTGGACCCGCTGGACTCCACGTCCCGGATCCTGGACCCGCGCTACATCGCGGCGGACCACTACAACACCGCCATGCGCGTCAAGACGGTGCTGCAGAAGTACAAGGACCTCCAGGACATCATCGCGATCCTCGGTATCGACGAGCTCGGCGAGGAGGACAAGCTCGTCGTCCACCGTGCCCGTCGCGTGGAGCGCTTCCTGTCCCAGAACACCCACGTCGCCAAGCAGTTCACCGGCGTCGACGGGTCGGACGTGCCGCTGGACGAGTCGATCACCGCGTTCAACGCGATCATCGACGGTGAGTACGACCACTTCCCGGAGCAGGCGTTCTTCCTGTGCGGTGGCATCGAGGACCTCAAGGCCAACGCCAAGGAGCTGGGCGTCTCCTGAACTCGCCTGAGTTCGTGTGAGGGGGCGGGCGCGTCCCGCCCCCTCTCTCACGCCCATTAGACTTGTATCCAACACCCGGTGATCCCACCGGGTGGTGACCCGAGGAGCCACCTTTGGCTGCTGAGCTGCATGTCGAGCTGGTCGCCGCCGACCGTCAGGTCTGGTCCGGCGAGGCGACCCTGGTCGTCGCGCGCACCACGTCCGGCGACATCGGCGTCATGCCCGGTCACCAGCCGCTGCTGGGTGTGCTGGAGTCGGGCCCGGTGACCATCCGTACGAGTGAAGGTGGGACGGTCGTCGCCGCGGTGCACGGCGGTTTCATCTCGTTCGCGGACAACAAGCTGTCGCTGCTGGCCGAGATCGCCGAGCTCTCGGACGAGATCGACGTCCAGCGCGCGGAGCGGGAGCTGGAGCGCGCGAAGGCGGAAGGCGACGCCACTGCCGAGCGACGCGCCGACGTCCGTCTGCGGGCGGCGACGTCGCGCTGACACACTGCGCGTATGCGTTGACGTAACTCAGCCGCGGCTGGGACCGGAGCCATCCGGTCCCAGCCGCGGCTGAGGTAGATCTGGGTCTTTTTACGTTCCATTACCTAGGAGACGAGGAGGTCGGTGCCGATGGTCCTCGCTCTGACTGTGTGCGGAATCGTGGTCGCGCTCGTGGTGGTGGGACTCTTCCTGTTCGGGCTGCGGCGCAGACTGATCCAGCGCTCCGGCGGCACCTTCGACTGTTCGCTGCGCTGGGACGTCCCCGAGAAACCGGACACCAACGGCAAGGGCTGGAGCTACGGCGTCGCCCGCTACAACGGCGACAGCGTCGAGTGGTACCGGGTCTTCTCCTACGCCTACCGCCCCCGCCGGGTCCTGGAACGCGACCGGATCGAGGTGGCCGGCCGCCGCCTGCCGGAGGGCGAGGAGGAACTGGCGCTGCTCTCCGACGCGGTGATCCTCACCTGTGTCCATCGGGGCACCCGCCTGGAACTCGCGATGAGCGAAGACGCGCTGACCGGTTTTCTCGCGTGGCTGGAGGCAGCCCCGCCCGGCCAGCGGGTGAATGTGGCGTAACCACATTCGCCCTTCCCCGGACGGGGTCCGGGGAAGGGCGAATCCTGCTCAGGTGGGTTACTACAGGTTCGAGTTGATGGCGCTCACCAGTTCGCCGTCGCTGGTGTCACCGCTGAAGTCCCAGAAGAACGCGCCGCCGAGACTCTGGGACTTGGCCCAGCTCATCTTCCCGGCGATCGTCGACGGCGTGTCGTAGGACCACCAGTTGCTGCCGCAGTGCGCATACGCCGTGCCCGCGATGGTGCCGGTGACCGGGCAGGACGTCTTGAGCACCTTGTAGTCCTCGATGCCCTGCTCGTAGGTGCCCGGCGCCGGACCGGTCGCCGTACCGCCCGGAGCGTCCTGCGTCACGCCCGTCCAGCCGCGGCCGTAGAAGCCGATGCCGATCAGCAGCTTGCTCGCGGGGACGCCCTTGGACTTGAACTTGGCGATCGCGTCGGCCGTGGTGAAGCCGGGCGTCGGGATACCGGCGTAGGTGGTGAGCGGCGAGTGCGGGGCGGTCGGGCCGTCCGCGTCGAAGGCGCCGAAGAAGTCGTACGACATCACGTTGTACCAGTCGACGTACTGGGCCGCGCCCGCGTAGTCCGCGGCGTCGATCTTGCCGCCGGAGGTGCCGTCCGCGGTGGTGGCCGCGGTGACCAGGTTGTTCGAGCCGAACTTGGCGCGCAGCGCGGCCATCAGGTTCTTGTAGGCCGCCGCCCCGCTGGTGTCGCAGCTCAGCCCGCAGGCGTTCGGGTACTCCCAGTCGATGTCGATGCCGTCGAAGACATCGGCCCAGCGCGGGTCCTCGACCAGTTTGTAGCAGGAGTCGGCGAACGCGGTCGGGTTGGCAGCGGCCTGGGCGAAGCCGCCGGACCAGGTCCAGCCGCCGAAGGACCACAGGACCTTGATGTTCGGGTACTTGGCCTTCAGCTCGCGCAGCTGGTTGAAGTTGCCGGCCAGCGGCTGGTCCCAGGTGTCGGCGGCACCGCTGACCGACTGGTCGGCGGTGAACGTCTTCTGGTAGTCGGCGTAGGCGTCGCCGATGGCGCACTGGCCGTTGGTGACGTTGCCGAAGGCGTAGTTGATGTGCGTGATCTTCGCGGCCGATCCCGACGTCACCAGGTTCTTGACGTTGTAGTTGCGGCCGTAGATGCCCCACTCGGTGAAGTAGCCGAGCTTGACCTTGGAGCCGGTGGTCGGGGGAGTGGTCGTACCGCCCGTGGTGTGGACGGAGACCGCGCCGCTGACCGGACCCGTCTGGTTCGCGGTGTCGCGGGCCTGGACCGTGTAGGAGTAGTCGGTACCGGCGGTGAGACCCGTGTCGGTGTACGACGTGGTGGTCACCGTGGAGACGACCTTGCCGTCGCGCAGCACGTCGTAGTTCTTGACGCCCTTGTCGTCGGTGGCGGCGGACCAGCTCAGCTTCACCGAGGTGTCGGCGATGGCGGACGCGGTCGGGGTGCCGGGCGCGGAGGGCGCCGCGTCACCGGGGACAGTGGTGCCGCCGTCACAACTGGCGCCGTTGAGGAGGCAGTTGCTCGGGGCGCCGGAACCCGCGCCGTTGAAGCCGAAGGAGACGGACGCGCCGGGGGCGATGGAGCCGTTGTAGGACTTGTTCTTGGCGGTCCAGTGGGTGCCGGACGAGGTGACGTCCGCGTCCCAGGCGGAGGTGACCGAGGTGCCGGAGGGGTAGTCCCACTCGACGGTCCAGGAACTGATCGACGTGGTGCCGGTGTTCTTGACGGTCCACTGGCCGCCGAAGCCGGTGCCCCAGTCCTGGGTCTTGGTGTAGGTGGCGGTGGCGGTCGTCGCGGCCTGGGCGGGGGCCGCGAGGCCGACCAGGCCGGCCAGCGGGAGCAACAGGGTCGCGAACCCTGCCGCGGCTCTGTGTCTGAAGCGCATCGTGCGCCTCCTATGGGGAGTTGGGGGGTGCGACTGAGCCTTCGCACCCACAGTGCCGCGAGAATAGAAAGGTCTGGACCACCGGTCAATAGGTCTGGACCACTATCCGGAATCGGCTGCCGGACGCCCAACTCCGCTGCCGGTGGGGCCGCTTGCCCCGGCTGTGTGGCTCTGGGCCGCCCGGCGGCCGACTGACGTGCGTCTTCGCCGTGGCCTCGGCCGGCTCCGGCCGGGCCGCGACACCGGCGCCGGACGGCCCGCCGTACCCGAGGCGGATAGACGGATCCCTCGGCCGGCCGCCCGGACGGGGACCGTACGCTGGCCGGGCACCGAGTGAGGGAGGCGGGCATGAGCGAGGCGGACACGCCGGGGGCCGTGCTGGTCGTGGACGACGACGCGGCCATCCGGCGCTCCCTGGAGCGCGGGCTGCGGCTGAGCGGCTTCGTGGTGCGGACGGCGGAGAGCGGACCGCAGGCCCTGGCCGCCGTCCGGGACGCCCCGCCGGACGTGCTTGTCCTCGATGTCTCGATGCCCGGTATGAGCGGCATCGAGGTCTGCGAACGGCTCCGTGACGACGGTCAGGACCTCCCCGTCCTCATGCTCTCCGCGCTGGACGAGACCGCCGACCGGATAGCCGGACTCCAGGCGGGCGGCGACGACTACCTGGTCAAGCCGTTCGCGCTGCAGGAACTGGTGCTGCGGCTGCGCGCGCTGCTGCGCCGCCGGCCGCCCGCCGGGCGGGAGGTGCTGCGGGTGGCCGGGCTGGTGATCGACCCGGCGGCCCGCACCGCCGCGCGGGACGAACGGCCCCTGGACCTGACCCGCCGCGAGTTCGAACTCCTCGAGGTGCTCGCCCGCAACGCCGGGCTGGTCCTCACCCGGGACCAGCTCCTGGACCGGGTGTGGGGCTACGACTTCGACGTGCGTACCGACACCGTCGACACGTTCGTCAGCTATCTGCGCCGCAAACTGGAGGCGGACGGGCGGCCCAGGCTGGTGCACACCGTACGCGGCGTGGGTTTCGTGCTGCGGGAGGAGCCGTGAGGCTCTCCACCCGCATCGGGCTCGCCGTCGGGGTGACCGTGCCGCTGCTGGTGCTGGCCTCCGGCTGGCTGCTGCTCCAGCTGGTCGACCACGACCTTCACAGCGCCGAGGACGACCACCTCCGGGCCCGCGCCACCGCCGTGGCCCAGGACGCCCGCGCCCTGCTGCGGGCCAGCGCGGGCGGCCGGCCCAAGGCGGCCGACACCAGGGAACGACAGCTGTTCAGCGCGGCCCTGGACGTCGGCGTACGGGTCGTCGCACCGGACGGCACCTTCAGCGGCGGCCCCCAGCCGGACGCCTCGGTCCGGCTGCCGGCACGGGCGGCCCGCACCCCGGTCACCGTCCGGGACGGCGGCACCAGCTGGCGTGCCCTGTCACGGCCGATCACCACCGACCGCGGCTCGGGCACCCTGTGGGTCTTCGCGCCCAACGCCGCCGACCAGGCCCAACTCCGTCTCGTCCGGCGCCGCGTGCTCGCCACCTCCCTGCTCGCCGCCCCCCTCTCCGGCCTGCTCGCCTGGGGCATCGCCACCGGCGCCACCGGCCCCCTGCGCCGCCTCGGCCGCCGTGCCGCCGGCCTCGACCCGCGCACCAGCGCCACCCGGCTGCACCACGAACCGACCGGCGTCACCGAGGTCGACGAACTGGCCGCCACCCTCCAGAAAGCCCTCGCCCGCTACGACGAACAGGCCGCCCGCACCGCCGAAGCCCTGGACACCGCCCGCTCCTTCTCCTCGGCCGCCGCCCACGAGCTGCGCACCCCGCTCATGAGCATGGGCACCAACCTCGACATCCTCGTCGCGCATCCCGAGCTCGCCGAGCCGGAACGCGCCGAGGTCCTCACCGACCTGCGTCACGAGCACGCCCGGCTGCTCGGTCTGCTGGTGATGCTGCGCGAGCTGGGGCGCGGCGACCTGGTGGAGGCGGAAGCGCTCCGGACCGTAGACCTCTCCGACGTCGCCGACGCGGCGGTGGCCGAGGCCCGGCGGCGCACCCCGGACGCCCTGATCACCGTCGACGCGGCCCCCGGGCTCACGGTCCACGGCTGGGAACCGGGCCTGCGACTGCTGCTCGACAACCTGCTGGCCAACGCGCTGGCCCACGGCCGGGACGCGGACGGTCGGGCATGCGTGGCGGTCGGGCTGCGGGGTGCGGGCGAGCAGGTCGTGATCACCGTCGACGACCAGGGACCCGGCGTGCCGCCCGGGGAGCGGGGCCGCGTCTTCGAGCGCTTCCGGCGCGGGCCGGGCAGCACCGGCTCGGGGCTCGGCCTGACTCTGGTGGCCCAGCAGACGGCACTGCACCAGGGCGAGGTCACGGTCACCGGCGGTCCGGACGGCGCCGGCGCCCGCTTCCAGGTGCGCATGGACCGGGCCGGCGGCGAACTGCCCGCCCACCGGGACTGGCTGATCGACACAGCCGGGGCAAACCGGTCACAGAGTTTCCCCAAAGACGGTCCCTAGCGTCCGTCGCGTCGGGCGGACCACGGGACCGCCCGGGGAACGGAGGCAGAGATGTATGTACGACGAAGGCGGCGCACCCTCCTCGTGGGGCTGGCCGCGGCGGCGCTGATGACGACCGGCACCGGCGTGGCGACGGCCGACAGCACGCCGGCCCCGGCGGCGACGCCGACCGGTGACGGCGCACAGGCGCTGTGCAAGCGGGCGCCGAAGATCGACCGGCGCATCGACCGCGCGCTGCGGCGGCTGAACGCCGGGGCGGACCGGCGCGGTTCGATCGCCCGGTTGCAGCAGCGGGTGGACAACGCGAAGGCGGCGGGGCACAGCGAGGTCGCCACCTATCTGCAGGACCGGCTGACCTTCCGCAAGTCCCTCGTCCCCACCCTCCGGCAGCGGCAGAGCGATCTGGCCGACGTCCGGACGTGGTGCCGGAACAACGACGCGGGCGCGAGCTGATGCGCCCGAGGCTCGCGGCCGCCGCGGTCGCCCTCCTCGCGGGGCTCTGCGTCGGCTGCGCCCACGACGGCGGTACGGCGCAGCACGCCCCCGCGGCCCCCTCCGGCTACCCGGAGATGCAGCAGAAGGTGGCCGCGGCCGAGTCCGCGGTCGGGCAGGCGGACAAGGACGCGGCCCAGGACGACACCGGCCGCTGAGAAGCGGGGGAGGGGCGGGGACCGCCCGGACTCAGCGCTCCCCGCCCGGCACCCACAGCACGTCCCCGACGTCCTTGTTGGCTGTGCGGGCGAGAATGAACAGCAGGTCCGACAGCCGGTTGAGGTAGGTCGCGGTCAGCGGGTTCATGCCGCCGTCCTTGCCCTCGGCGCCGTGCACCTCCAGCGCGGCCCACGTCGACCGCTCGGCCCGCCGCACCACCGTGCAGGCCTGGTGGAGCAGGGCCGCGCCGGGGGTGCCGCCGGGCAGGATGAACGAACGGAGCTTCTCCAGCCGCTCGTTGAAGCGGTCGCAGTCCGCCTCCAGCTTGTCGATGTAGAACTGCTCGACCCGCAGCGGCGGGAACTGCGGGTTCGCCACGACCGGCGTCGAAAGGTCCGCTCCCACGTCGAACAGGTCGTTCTGCACCCGGGTGAGCACCTTGACGACCTCCTCGTCCAGCCCGCCCAGCGCGATCGCCGTACCGATCGCCGCGTTCGCCTCGTTGGCGTCCGCGTACGCCGAGATCCGCAGATCGGTCTTGGCGACCCGGCTCATGTCCCCGAGAGCGGTGCTGCCCTGGTCGCCGGTCCTGGTGTAGATGCGCGTCAGATTGACCATGCGACCAGCGTAGTTACGCTCCGGCCGTCCGGAACGCGCGTGTGCCCACCGTCACGGCCGGTGTCGTGAAGGCGACGGCGACCAGCACGCCGTACAGCATGTGGACGGTCGTGTACGCACCGGCGTGTGCGTCGCGCATCGTGTTACGTGGCCGGGAATGAACCACGCCGCGGGGCACGGCTGACGAGACGTGACGGTTGTCTCACGCCCTGAGACCGTGACACGCATTACTTACCGGGTTTCCCGGCCCCCCACGAGCGCTAGGGTCCCGCCAAAGAGGCATACCTCAACAGCGTGTAAGGGGAGCGGAGTGGCACGGAAGCTTGCCGTCATCGGTGCCGGCCTGATGGGTTCCGGCATCGCCCAGGTCGCCGCGCAGGGCGGCTGGGACGTGGTCCTGCGGGACGTCACCGACGAGGCGCTGGACCGTGCCGTGGGAGGCATCCAGGCCTCGTACGACAAGTTCGTGAGCAGGGGGAAGCTGGAGGCGCACGACGCCGACGCCGCCCTGGCCCGCATCACCACGACCACCGACCTGGACGCGGTCGCCGACGCCGACATCGTCGTCGAGGCCGTCTTCGAGAAGCTGGAGGTCAAGCACGAGATCTTCCGTGCGCTCGACAAGATCGTGCGTCCGGACGCCGTGCTCGCCTCCAACACCTCCGCCATCCCGATCACCAAGATCGCGGCGGCCACCGAGCACCCCGAGCGGGTCGTCGGCGTCCACTTCTTCTCGCCGGTGCCGATGATGCAGCTCGTGGAACTGGTCCGGGGCTACAAGACCAGCGACGAAACCCTCGCCACCGCGCGGGAGTTCGCCGAGTCCACCGGCAAGACCTGCATCGTCGTCAACCGGGACGTCGCCGGCTTCGTGACGACCCGGCTGATCTCGGCGCTCGTCGTCGAGGCCACCAAGCTGTACGAATCGGGCGTCGCCACCGCCGAGGACATCGACCTGGCCTGCAAGCTGGGCTTCGGCCACGCCATGGGCCCGCTGGCCACGGCGGACCTCACCGGCGTCGACATCCTGCTGCACGCCACCGGCAACATCTACACCGAGTCGCAGGACGAGAAGTTCGCCCCGCCGGAGCTGATGCGCCGGATGGTTGACGCCGGTGACATCGGGCGCAAGAGCGGGCAGGGCTTCTACACGTACTGAAACATCAGTGCGTCATCAGCCCGGCACCCGTACCCAGAGCCTCTGAACCGCCTCCGAAAACGCACAGGCCCCGAAAGTTTCACTCTCGGGGGTGAATTCGGTATCGGTTCGCTTACAGATGGCAACCTCTGACCGTCGAACGCAGTCAGAGGTTGCATCACCGGACATCACTTGCACGGAGTAGGACACGCACTCTCGGGGAGCGCATATGCACATCAGGGGCGACCACGCCGAGCTGGTCGTCGGGGGCCGCCTCGACGTGCGCAGCGCGGCGGACGCCCGTACGGTCCTGCACTCGGCCGTCGACGACGGAGTCGGCGATCTGGTGCTGGACCTGTCCGAGCTGGACTCCTGGGACGCCACCGGACTCGGGGTGATCATGGGGGCCCACCGGCGGGCCGGCCGCTGCGGCCGCCGTCTGGTGTTGCGCGGCGTACCGCCGCAGATGCAGCGCCTGCTGGTGGCCACCAGGCTGCACCGGATCCTGGCGATCGAGGGGGGAATCGGGGTGGAGTCGCTGCCCCGGGTCTGACCACGGGGCCGGGGTGTCACGCCTGCCCCGGGTGTGCGACGGGTGTGCGGCGGCGAACGGGTGGGACACGGTGTGGACCGGGCGACGGGGGAGACCCGGACGGACCGCGCACAAGCTCACCTCGTGCGCAATCCTCACGAGACTGTGATGTCTTGGACGGCGCGGTACCCCGGACTGTCGTAGATACTGTGCGAAGGTTTAGGGTTCGGTCGCCCGCTGCCTAGTCACCCTTCGAGCGCGGGCCCGGACCAGAAGCGACAGCGCAGTGTGCAACAGGCCGGGAGGGGCCCGCATTCACGGCACACCACGCTTTTGGGGGGCTAGGAACCTATGGACCCGATCAACCCGGGACCCGAGGCGTACGGCCACGACGGCGACGGCAGCACGCCGCGCCAGCGCCCGCCGAGGGAATCCCTCACCAACGACTTCGGCCAGAGCGCGCCGGCGCTCGTGCGCACGGCACGGCTGGTCTCCGGCGACTTCCTGCTGACCGTGAACCCGGTCGACGGCAGCGAGATAGAACCCTGCCCGCCGACCGAGCGCCCCGCCAGACCGGAGAAGCGCACCGCCGCCGAGCGCGCCGAGTACGAGCGCGCCGCCCGGCCGCCGGTGCCGCCCGGCCCCGCCCAGCCCGACCTGCCGCTCCTGGAGCGCCAGGACGACCGCGAGCGTCTGGTACGACTCCTCGCCCGCGGCCGCTCCGTCCGGCTCACCGGCCCCTCGGGCTCCGGCCGCACCGCGCTCCTCGACCTGGTCGCCGACGACTGCTCGGACCTCGCCCCCGACGGCGTGGTCCGCCTCAGCGGCTTCCACCGCACGCCCGCGGACCTGCTCCACGACCTCTTCTACGCCGTCTACAAGGCGCCCGCGCACCGGCCCGACCCCGACGAGCTCCTGGAACTGGTGGGTGAGATCGGCGCGGTCGTCGTCCTCGACGACATCGAGTTCGGCGGCTCCGGGCTCGACGAACTGGTCGACGCCACCCCGGAGTGCGCCTTCCTCATCGCCGCCACCCCGGACGTGCCGGCACCCACCGCGGACTCGGCGGTCGAGGAGATCTTCCTCAGCGGCCTGGAGCGGGCCGGGGGAGTGGACATCCTGGAGCGTGCGGTCGGCCGGGTACTCAGCGAGGAGGAGGCCAACTGGGCCGGCGACCTCTGGTTCGAGTCCGAGGGCCTGCCGCTGCGATTCGTCCAGGCGGGCGCGCTGCTGCGCCAGCGCGACCAACTGCGGGCCAGCGCGGGCGCCGTCGACGAGTTCGGCGTCTTCGCCTCCGACCTGTCCGACCTGTCCGCTCTGTCCGACCTGTCGGTCGACGCGCCCTTCGACGCCGAGACGGCCGAAGAAGTTCCGCTGCCGTCCCTCGGCGAGGCCGCCGCGCCCGCGCCGCTGCTCGCCGCCCGCCTCAGCGCCTCCGCCCGCGCCACCCTGCGCTTCGCGGTCGCCCTCGGCGGTGAGGTCCCGCACCAGGCCCATCTGCCCGCCCTGGTCGGCGACACCCACGCGGACGCCGCCCTCGGTGAACTGGCGGGCTGCGGACTGGTCTCCCCGGTCGGCTCCCGCTACCGGCTCGCCGCGGGCGTCCAGCAGCAGCTGGAGGCCGCCGGATACGCCGACGACATCGAGACCCAGGCCCTCACCGCCGGCCAGCACTACTCCTGGTGGGCCGGCCACCCCTCCGTCACCCCCGACCGGGTGTGCGCCGAGGCGGACGCGGTCCTCGCCGCCCTGGCGGTCCTCGTCCCGGCCACCGTGCCGCCGGCCGAGGACCAGGAGTCCACCCCGGTACGACTGGCCCGCACGGCCGCGCCCGCGTTCGCGGCCGGCCTGCACTGGAGCGCGTGGGAACGCGCGCTGCGGGCCGGCGCGGAGGCCGCCCGTCTGGCCGGCGACGTAAGTGAACAAGCCTATTTCCACCACGAGTTGGGGATACTCGCGCTCTGCGGCGACCAGCTGGACCGGGCCCGGGCCGAGCTGGAGGCCTCCATCGGGCTGCGCGGAGCGCTCTCCGACAAGCGGGGTACGACGGCCGGCCGACGCGCGCTGGCGCTGGTCGCCGACCGTTCGGGCGAGGTCATTCCCAGCCTCGCCGCGATGGCGGGCGACGAGATCCCCGACGCCCGCCACGAGGAGTCCATATCCCCGGCGGGCGGTGTCACGACGCCCTTCCCGGCCGTCCACTCCCCGATCTCGGAGACGCTGGTCAGCCGCCGCGGCCCGGAGCACTCGCCGGCGGACCGGGGCGGCAGCGGGCTGGTACGCATGGCCCGCCGCAACCTGGTGGCGGTGGGCTCGGGCGTCCTCCTCACCGCGGTCCTCGGCACGGTGGTGGGGCTCGGCATGACCTCCCACGACAACGCCGACAACCCGGCCAACAACGTGAGCGTCAACCCGTCGGCCGGCGAGGGCACGGGGGACGGCAGCCTGGACGCCGATCCCAAGCAGTCGTCGGGCACGGGCGACACGGGCACGGCGACCACCAAGCCGACGGACCCCGGCCCCGACGGCACGCTCGGCACGTCGGACGACCCGACGCCACCGTCGGACACGGTCACGCCTTCGGACACGCCGTCGGGGACGAAGGGATCGTCGAGCGGCGGTCCCACTCACACGCCGTCCAAGTCGCCCAAGCCGACCCGTTCGACTTCGCATTCACCGTCGCCGTCCCCGTCGAAGACCACCGAGTCGCCGACGCCGTCGGACACCCCCTCGGAGAGCGTCTCCCCGAGCGACACCCCCAGCACGACCGACTCCGCCAGCGGCCCGACCTCCGACACCCCGAGCGTCATCACGTCCAGCGCGTCGGAAGGCATCAGCCCGGGAACATCCACCGGCACGGTGATCTGAGCCACGATCGAGGGCCGGTCTCCCACGTGGAGACCGGCCCTCAGCTGTCTTCGGCGTCAGCCGGCCCCGGCGCTCAGAACAACCGCAGCTTGTCGTCCTGTACGCCCCGCAGCGCGTCGTAGTCCAGGATCGTGCAGCCGATGCCGCGGTCGGTGGCGAGGACGCGGGCCTGGGGCTTGATCTCCTGGGCCGCGAAGACGCCTCGCACGGGGGCGAGATGGGGATCGCGGTTGAGCAGGTCCAGGTAGCGGGTGAGCTGCTCCACACCGTCGATCTCGCCCCGGCGCTTGATCTCGACGGCGACGGTCTGCCCGTCGGCGTCCCGGCACAGGATGTCCACCGGCCCGATCGCCGTCATGTACTCGCGGCGGATCAGGGTGTAGCCCTCGCCGAGTGTCTCGATACGGTCGGCCAGCAGCTCCTGCAGGTGCGCTTCCACGCCATCCTTGATCAGGCCCGGATCCACGCCCAGCTCGTGCGAGGAGTCGTGCAGGACCTCCTCCATCGTGATGATGAGCTTCTCGCCGGCCTTGTTGATGACCGTCCAGACGCCTTCCTCGTCGCCCGCCCCCTCCTTGAGGGTGCACGGCGGCGACATCCAGTTGAGGGGCTTGTAGGCCCGGTCGTCCGCGTGGATCGAGACGCTGCCGTCCGCCTTGACCAGGATCAGACGGGGGGCCGAGGGAAGGTGGGCGGTGAGCCGGCCGGCGTAGTCGACGGAGCACCGGGCGATGACGAGACGCATGGTCGGCAACGCTACTCGACGCCCCGCCCTCCACGCGATTCGCCCGCCCGCCCTCAACCGAGGCCCTGCGGGCCGCGCCGCTTGATCCGCCCTCTCGGCAGGCCCCGGCGACCGCTCCTGACGAGTCGCCTGCACACCTCTGTTCAACCCTGGCCGATTGTGTGCCTAAAGGGACCGTCGCATATACGCAATCTCCTGGTGGCGTCACCGTCCGTTGCCTACCGTAGTGAACGGGAGGTCGCTGTGTGTGTACTCAGCGTGTTCGGTATCGCGAACTCCCCATACCTGTCCGGCAACCCCTGCTGTTCGGGGGTGCGAGAGGAGAACCCATGTCGCTCGACGTCTCACCGGCCCTACTCGAACAGGCCGAGCGAGGCGAGGTCGACGAAGCAGATTTCGTCGACTGCGTCCGGACCTCCCTGCCCTACGCATGGGAGATGATCAGCTCCCTGGTGGCCCAGCTGAAGGTGGACGGCGGAGAGTTCGCCGACAACCAGACGCCCCCGCCGGACGAGCAGGCACGCGGTCAGCTGCTGCGTGCGCTCGCGAGTGACGCCATACGCGGCGCCCTGCAGCGGCACTTCGGTGTGCGGCTGGCCTTCCAGAACTGCCATCGTGTTGCGGTGTTCCCGCTGGACGTCTCGGTGGACGCGAGGCTGGCCCGCTTCACCTCGGTGCGCAGTCAGCTGCTGAACCAGTCCCCGGAGCTCCGGGACTGCTGACGCGGAGTTCCGGTACTGCTGACGCAGTGAGCCGCTTGCTTGCCGCTCCACACGCGGGAGGTGCAATAAGTCACTGGGGCGGCAAGCTCCCCGCGGAGGTGTGCGGTCACCGGAGGTGCGGCAGTACCTCGGCACCCAGCCGTCGTACGTTCTCCTCCGTGGCCGCAAGGTCCCCCGAGCCCTCGGTCAGCAGGGCGAATCGGGAGATACCGGTCCGCTCGGAGGTCGCCGCGAGCCGGTCGGCACACAGCCGCGGGGTCCCCACCGGGTGCAGTCCGCAGAGCAGTTCGGTGTAGGCGAGCGGATCGCGCATCGAGCGGAACCGGCCGTCCACCGTCACATGGGCCTCCAGGCCCTGCTTCAGCCAGCCCGGCATCGCCTTCGTCAGCGTCTCCACGGCGTCGGTGCGCCGGTCGGCGATCTGGCAGACGCCGGCCGAGACATGGGCCGCGCCGAGGATCTCCTCGGCGGGCCGTCCGGCGGCCCGCGCGTGCTGCCGCCACAGCGCGACCATCTCGGCCTTCTCCTCGTCCCCGACATGCATTCCAAGCAGCATCGCCAACCCCCGCTCGGCGGCCAGCCGAACGCTCGCCGGAGAGGTGCACGCGACCACCACCTCCGGCCCGGGCGCCTCCGTCAGCGCCTCCGACGGGCGTGGCACGACCGGGACTTCACGGAACGAGAAGCGCGGCCCGGTGGCCGACACGGCCGGTTCGCGCAGCCAGCGCATCAGCAGTTCGAGTGATTCCGGGAAGCCGCGTTCGTAGGCGTCGAGGCCGCTCCCGAACACCTCCAGATCCACCCAGGGCCCGCCCCGGCCCACGCCGAGGGTGAAGCGGCCGCCGCTCGTCACATGCAGCAGCGCGGCCTGTTCGCCGAGCGCCACCGGGTGGACCGTCGGCAGTACGCTCACCGCCGTACCGACCCGGAGACGCCTGGTGCGGCCCAGCAGTAAAGCCGCCAGCGTGACCGCGGACGGACAGGTGCCGTACGGCACGAAGTGGTGTTCGGCCAGCCAGACCGCGTCCAGACCGGCCTCCTCGGCCACCTCCGCCGTGCGCACCGCCCGGTGCAGCGCCTCGCCCTGGCCCTGGCCCGGGAACTGGGCGGCCAGCACAAAACTACCTACGCGCATCGTTTCTTCCTGCTTTCCTGGCTCCTACCCGGAGCTCCCCCACAGGGCATAACCGTCTGACACGTGCCGAGGACACGGCCTGGCGAAGAGATTTGCGGATTGTCTGGAGAATGGGTCGCCCTGGAGGGGGACTTGTGCGGGTTGGTGCCCTACGCGTACCCCCGGGCGCGCGTCGTAGGCTGGACACAGCCCGTGCTTCCTGTATAGCCCCGAGAGGTGTCCCGTGTCCCCGCGTCGCAACCGACCCCAGGGCCCGAATGGAGCCTCCTCGTCCGGACAGAGCTCCGGGCGGAGCGCCGAGGACGACCGCGCGGACCGTTACGGCGGCTGGCAGTCCAGCGAGAGCTGGCAGGGCGAGGAGTGGAGCGTGCGGCACGTGGCGGGCGCCAGCGCGCTCGGCAAGACGTACCGCTGCCCGGGCTGCGACCAGGTGATCCCCTCCGGTGTCCCGCACGTGGTGGCGTGGCCGGAGCACTCGGGCGTCGACGAGCGCCGGCACTGGCACAAGGCCTGCTGGAACGCGAAGAACCGCCGCACCACGCGGGTGCAGCGGTCCCGGAACGCGCCGAAGTTCTAGGCCGGCGGCTCTGCCGAAGGTTCTACCGGAGGCTCTGGAGGGACGTCACACGTCCCGCTTCTCCAGGAGCAGGTAGGCGCCGCCGAACGCGACGGCCGTCACGAGCAGGATGATCCACAGCGGGTCCCAGCCCGAAGGGCCGGAATCGCTGAGGGAGTTGGAGTAGAAGACACTCAGCTGGTTCGGGATCGAGTACTCGAACAGGGCCGTGCGCACCTTCTCCAGCGACTGCGAGAACATGAACAGCGCGATCACCAGCGGGGCGAGCACCGCGCCGATCATGATCGTGATCGCGCCCGCCGAGTGCCGGATGATCGAGCCGATGATCAGCGAGAGCAGCCCGAGCAGCGCGATGTAGAGGCTGACGCCGACGGTGCCCTTCAGCCATTCCCCGCCGGTCGGCGTCCGGGCGACGTCGTTCAGCATCGACACCTGCGTCATGGCCACGAACGCGCTGGCCGCGAGGGTGATCACGAACGCGACCGCGAAGAAGACGATCGCCTTGGCCGCGAGCACGCGGGCGCGGGAGGGGCAGGCCACCATCGTCGTACGGATCATTCCGGTGCCGTACTCGGAGGCCGTGGTCAGCACGCCCAGCGTGATGATGCACATGCTGCCGAGCAGCAGCCCGAAGAAGCCGAGCGACAGCGCGCTCTCGCTGGACAGGTCATCGGACGAGGCGGAACTGCTGACGACCGAGGCGGTGAGGAGGCCGATGCCGACGACGAGCAGGACGAAGACGCCGAGCGTCCAGATCGTCGAGCGCACCGAGCGGATCTTCGTCCACTCGGAGGCGATGGCGTGCCCGAGGTGGGTACGCACCACCGGGATCGGCGAGGTGTAACCGGGGTACGGACCGCCGGGCGCCGCCTGCCGGTCGGGCGCGGCCGGGGCTGCCTGCGGCATCGGGGGCTGGTGGGTGCTCATCGGGCGTCCTCGGGCTTGGTCAGGTCGGCGGGGGCGGAAGCGGGCGCGGGAGCCGGCTGTGACGATTCAGCGGGCGCCGGAGCGGGCGCCGCCGCCGGGGCGGCGTAGGGGTTGGGAGCGGCCTGAGGCGCCCCGTAGGGGGCCTGGGGGGCGCCGTACGCGCCTGCGGGCACCCCCTGCGCGCCGTAGGCCCCTGCGAACGGCTGGCCGCCCTGCTGGGGCGGCGGCGGGGCGTACCAGCCCGGCTGGCCCTGCCCGGGTACCGGCATCGGCGGCTGTGCGCCGGGCGGCAGCGGCTGCTGGAGGCCGGCCTTCTGGTCGATGCTGGACCGGTAGTCGACGGCGCCCTGCGTCATCCGCATGTACGCCTCCTCCAGGGAGGCCTGGTGCGGGGAGAGTTCCCACAGCCGTACGTCCGCCTCGTGCGCGAGGTCGCTGATCCGCGGCAGCGGCAGGCCGGTCACCCGGAGCGCCCCGTCCTGCTCGGGCATGACATGGCCGCCGGCCTCGGTCAGCGCCGAGCTGAGCTTCTCGCGCAGCTGCGGCTCGGTGTCCGGGGTGCGCACCCGCGCGAAGTCGGCGGAGTTGGCCGAAATGAAGTCCGTCACGCTCATGTCGGCGAGCAGCTGGCCCCGCCCGATGACGATGAGGTGGTCGGCGGTCAGCGCCATCTCGCTCATCAGATGGGAGGAGACGAAGACCGTACGGCCCTCGGCGGCGAGCGACTTCATCAGGTTGCGCACCCACAGGATGCCCTCCGGGTCGAGGCCGTTGACCGGCTCGTCGAAGAGCAGCACCTCGGGGTCGCCGAGCAGCGCGGCGGCGATGCCGAGGCGCTGGCCCATGCCGAGCGAGAAGCCCTTGGAACGCTTGCCGGCCACGTCCTGGAGGCCGACCACCCCGAGCACCTCGTCGACCCGGCGGGCCGGGATCGCGGACAGCTGGGCCAGGGAGAGCAGGTGGTTGCGGGCGGACCGGCCGCCGTGCACCGCCTTGGCGTCGAGCAGCGCGCCGACCTGACGGGCTGCGTTGGGCAGCCGGCGGTAGGGGTAGCCGCCGATCGTCACCGCGCCCGCGGTCGGGTTGTCCAGACCCAGGATCATCCGCATGGTCGTCGACTTGCCCGAGCCGTTGGGCCCGAGGAAGCCGGTGACGGCGCCCGGCCGCACCTGGAAGGAAAGGTTGTAGACGGCGGTCTTGTCGCCGTAGCGCTTGGTCAGGCCGACAGCCTCGATCATGCTCCGCACCCATCGAAAGGATCAGGACAGCAGGGCAGACGCCCCCGTAAGGGTTAGGAGGATATCCGGGCGCTGACGGTTCCCATCAAGAGCTGGCAAAGGCGGTCCGTATCGGTCCGGTCACTGGGCATCCCGTTTCTTCAGCAGGACGTACCCGCCGGCGAGCACGGCGACCACCCACAGTCCCATGATCCCGAGGCCGCCCCAGGGCCCGTACGGGACGTCGTCGCCGACCCTCGGCACCACCTGCATGATGTGGCTGCCCGCCTGGTCCGGCAGGAACCGGCCGATCTTCTTGGTGGCGTCCACGTTGCCGAGGACGTTGGAGATCAGGAAGAAGAACGGCATCAGGATGCCGAGGGACAGCATCGGCGAGCGCAGCATCGTGGCCACACCCATGGAGAACATCGCGATGAGGGCCATGTAGAGCCCGCCGCCGACGACCGCGCGCAGCACCCCGGTGTCGCCGAGGTACGCCCGGTGGGAGCCGAGCATGGCCTGGCCGAGGAAGAACGCGGCGAAGCTGGTCACCATGCCGACGACCAGCGCCAGGGCCGTCGCCACCGCGATCTTGCTGAAGAGGAAGGTGGCGCGCTGCGGCACGGCGGCCAGCGAGGTGCGGATCATGCCGGTGCTGTACTCGTTCGACACCACCAGCACCCCGAACACGATCATCGCGAGCTGTCCTAGGGTCAGCCCGGCGAAGCTGATGTTCGTCGGGTCGAAGGAGAGCCGTTCCCGGGCGGGCATGTTGCCGAACTGGCTGTTCGCCAGCGCGGAGAGCAGCATCCCGAGCGCCACGCTGACGACCAGGGCCAGCGACAGCGTCCACACGGTCGAGGAGACCGACCGGATCTTGGTCCACTCGGACCGTACGACCTGAGCGACGACCGCCATCACGCCCCCTTGTCCCAGCCGGAACCCCAGGCCTGCGGCACCGGGGCCGAGTCGGCGTGCGCGTGGTACTCCACGGACTCCGCCGTCAACTGCATGAACGCCTCTTCCAGCGAGGCCTGCTGGATGCTCAGCTCGTGCAGCACGATCCCGTGCTGCGCGGCCAGTTCTCCGACCGGCTCGGACTTCCCGCCCTCCACCTCCAGCGCCCCGGTCCCCGTCTCCACGACGGTGATCCCGGCCCCGTGCAGCACGTCGAGCAGCCGCTCGCGCTGGGGGGAGCGGATCCGGACGTACGACCGCGAGTTCATCCGGATGAAGTCCGCCATGGAGGTGTCGGCGAGCAGCCGCCCCTGCCCGATGACGACGAGGTGATCGGCGGTCAGCGCCATCTCGCTCATCAGGTGCGAGGAGACGAACACGGTCCGGCCCTGGGCGGCCAGCGACTTCATCAGATTCCGGATCCAGTGGATCCCTTCCGGGTCGAGTCCGTTCACCGGCTCGTCGAACATCAGGATCCGCGGATCCCCGAGCAGCGCGCCGGCGATCCCGAGCCGCTGCCCCATGCCCAGCGAGAACCCCTTGGCCTTCTTCCGTGCCACCGCCGTGAGCCCGACGGTGTCAAGGACCTCGGCCACTTTGGCCTTCGGAATCCCGTTGCTCTGCGCGAGGCACAGCAGATGGTTGAAGGCACTGCGCCCGCCATGCACGGCCTTGGCGTCGAGCAGCGCCCCCATGTACGTCAGCGGGTCCTTGAGCTGCTCGTACCGCTTGCCGTCGATCCGCACCCGGCCGGCCGTGGGGTGGTCGAGCCCGAGGATCATCCGCATGGTGGTGGACTTGCCCGAGCCGTTGGGCCCGAGGAAACCGGTCACGATGCCGGGCCGTACGGCGAAGGTGAGGTCGTCGACGGCGGTCTTGTCGCCGTAGCGCTTGGTCAGGCCCTCCAGCTCGATCATGCGGCCACGCTATGACCGGCCTACGGGCGCTGCCACCCGAGCGCCGTGGCCGGGTGCGGCGCCGTGGGGGCCGCCCGCGCAGTTCCCCGCGCCCCTTTCAGGGGCGTGCACCTGGCGCCCCTTCAGGGGCGCGGGAAACTGCGCGGGCAACCACATCCCACCCGCACCCGCATGACAAAGGCCCGCACCCCCCGAAGGGCATGCGGGTCTTTGAACGTCGGTCGTTACCAGTCCGCGCTTACCGGGACTGCTGGGCCGGAACCCCACGGGAGATCGGCTCGTCCTCCGCCGGAGAGCTCGCGGCGGCGACCGCCGCCCCCGTCAGCGTGGCCAGCATCTCGCGGACGTTGGTCAGCTGGGCGTTGATGCTGTCGCGGCGGTTGGTCAGCGCGGCCAGCTCACGCTCGGATTCCGAGCGGATCCGGTCGGCCTTGGCGTTCGCGTCCGCGACGATGTCCTCGGCCTGACGCTGAGCCGTCTCGACGGTCTGACGCGCCCGGCGCTCGGCGTCGGTGCGCAGCTTCTCCGCCTCGAGGCGCAGCTGCTCCGCGCGGTGCTCGATCTCGGCGAGGCGCTTCTCGGCCTTCTGCTGGCGCGAGGCCAGGTCACGCTCGGACTGCTCACGCCGCTTGGCGAGGTTCGTCTCGAAGTCGGCGGCGGCCTGCGCGGCCTTCGCACGGGTCTCCTCGAAGAGCGCGTCCGCTTCCTCACGCTTGGACTGCGCGTCCTTCTGGGCCTCGGAACGCAGCTGCGACGCGTCGCTCTTGGCCTTCTCGACGATCCGGACGCCCTCGTCCTCGGCCTTCGCCTTGCGCTCAGCAGCGAACGATTCTGCGTCGTTGCGCACCTGCTGGGCCGCCGACTCGGCGAGCTCACGGTGCTGCTCCGCCGCCCGGCGGGCCTCCTCGCGCAGGTCCTTCGCCTCCTCCTCGGCGAGGCGAAGGATCTTCTCGACACGCGCGCCGAGGCCGGCGTACGACGGCTCCGCGTCGCTTACCTGAGCCTGGGCGTTCTGCGTCTCGAGGTGGAGCTCCTCGATGCGCTTTTCCAGAGCGGTGATGCGGGCGAGAGCGCTGTCACGGTCGGAGACGAGCTTGGAGATGCGTTCGTCCACCTGAGCGCGGTCGTACCCACGCCGCACAAGCTCGAAGCCGTAGGGGGAAGTGTCGCTCATGGGGTTCCTGTCGAGTGAGACCGGTGAGGTGATAGGTGGAATCCTAGGGGCCGAAGCGGTGTGTCATCGAGCGGATACGTGTTTGATCTGGAGAATGACACCCCTTTTGGGTGGCTAGCTGTGAGATCGCTTGCCAAAGCCTCCGTCAAAGGTTCGGTCAAATACCCCAGAAGACTACAGAACCGGCACCGTTCTTTAACCTTCTGACGACTTGCCACCCGATCGAGGGGCGCCCACCGTGCTGCCCGCCTTGACTCCGCCGTCCTTGTTGGATGCCGGGGTCTCGAAGGATTCCAACGCCTCCAGGACGTCCTGGACACGGGAGATCTCGCCGTTGATGTTCTCGCGGCGGCGCTCCAGGATCTCCAGCTCGCGCTTGCCGGCGTCGACCGTGGCACGGGCCTCGCGGATCGCCTCGGCCTTGAGCTCCTCGGCCTCCCGGACCAGCGTGGCCTTCTTCTGCTCGGCCTCCTTGAGCAGCCCCTCGGCCTTCTTGACGGCGGCGATCCGGACCTTGCCCGCCTCGGAGTTGGCCTCCGAGACCAGGTCCTTGGCCTTGGCCTGGGCCTTGGCGAGCTGCTCCTCGGCGGCCTTGATGAGCGCGTCACAGCGGTCGCCGGTGGACTTCATGGTCTCGGCGGCCTCGCGGCGGGCGCGCTCGTGCAGGTCCTCGATCTCGCTGGTGATGCGGTCGCGCAGCTCCTCCGCCCGCTCCCTTATGGCGGTGGCGTCCCGGCGGGCGCCGACGAGCAGCTCGTCCGCGTCCGTGCGGGCCTTCTCCACCAGCGAGTTGCCCTCGACCGTGGCCTCGGACACCAGCCGGTCGGCCTCCTTGCGGGACGCGCCCACCATGCTGTCGGCCTGCGCCTCGGCGTCCGCGGTGGTCTGGTGGGCCTGCTGCTGCGCCTCGGTGAGCAGCTTGTCGGCTTCGGCGGTCGTCTCGTTGATGAGGGTGTCGACCTGCTCGGCCACGTCCTGACGCCGCTTGTTGGCTTCCCTGCGGGCGTCGTCGAGGGTGCGGTCGGCCTCCTCGCGGGCGGCGTTGACCATGCGCTCGGCCTCCGCCTCCGCCTCCGCCTTGAGCCGCTCGGCGTCGCTGCGGGTCCGCTCGGCATGCAGTTGCGCGGAACCGACCGTCTCGGCGGCCTCGGCCCGCAGCCGCTCCGCGTCCCCGGAGGCGTCCGCGATCAGCTTCTCCGCCTTGGCGATGGCGTCCGCGCGGACGCGGTCCGCCTCGGTGATGGTCTCGTTCTGCAGCCGCTCGGCCTCGTTGCGTGCCTCGGTGATGAGGGTGTCCGCCTGGGTCGCCGCGTCCGAGCGCAGGCGGTTGGCGTCCTCACGGGCCTCGGCACGGGTGCGCGTGGCGTCCTGCTCGGCCCGCGCGGTGGTGTCGGAGGCCTCGGTGCGCACCTGCTGGGCGTGTGCGGCCGCCTCCGAACGCAGCCGCTCCGACTCCGTCATGGCGTCGGCCACGGTCCGCTCGGCCAGCGCCTTCGCCGCCTCGGAGGCCTCGGCGGCCTCACGGCGGATCCGGGCCGCGTCCTCGCTGGCCCGCTCCCGTTCGGCGTAGGCGTCCGCGCGGACCCGGTCCGACTCCTCCTCGGCCTCCCGGCGCGTGCGGTCCGCGACATGCTCGGCGGCCGAACGCAGCCCGGCGATCTCCTCCTGCGCCTGCTCGTGCAGCCCGGAGACCGAGTCCCGTACCTGCTGGGCGTGGAGCTCGGCGGCCGACACCATCTCGGTGGCCCGCCGGTCCGCCTCCTCGACCAGCCGTACGGCTTCGGCCTGCGCCTCCTCGACCCGGTTGCGCGCCTGAGCCAGCAGGTCCTCGCTCTGCTCGCGGGCCCGCTCGCGCTCCTGGTCGGCCTCCTGGCGTGCGGAACCGAGCAGCTCCTCGGCCTCCCGGCGCCGCCGGGCGGCCTCCTCCTGGGCGGCCGCCAGCGTCTCGGACGCCTCGGTGGACAGCCGCTCGGCCGCCGCCTGCGCCTCGGCGCGGACCCGGTCGGCGGTGTCCTGGGCCTCCTGCTTGAGCCGCTCCGCCTCGGCCGCGGCCTCGGACCGCAGCCGTACGGCGATGGACTCGCCCTCCGCGCGGGACGCGGACGCGTCGGCGGCGGCCTCGTCGCGCAGCCGCTGGGCCTCGGTCTCGGCCTGCTGCTGCAGCGTGCGAATGCGCTCGGCGGCCTCGGAGCGGAGCCGGTCGGTCTCCTCGCCGGCCTCCCGGCGGATCCGGCCGGCCTCCTCACGGGCCTCGGTGAGCGACTGCTCGGCGTTCGCGAACCGTTCCTCGGCCTCGGTGTGCAGCCGGGCCAGCTCCTCGGCGGCCTCCGCGCGCCGGGCCTCGACGCCCCGCTCGGTCTCCTCGCGCAGCTCGCGCGCGGCCCGCTCGGCGTCCTCCTTGAGAGCCTCGGACTGCTCCAGGATCTCGGTGCGGTGCCGGTCGGCCTCCTGGCGGGTGCGCTCCAGGGTCTCCTCGGCCTGCCGGCGCAGCGTGGTCGCGCGCTCGATGGCCTCGGTGCGGACCTTCTCGCTGTCCGCGGTGGCGGTCTGCCGCAGCTCGTCCGCGTCGGCCTTGGCCTTGGCGAGCAGCTCCTCGGCGGACCTGGCCCCCTCCTCGATCTGCTGCACGGCCTCGCGTCGGGCCTCGGCGCGGATCGACTCGCCCTCGGCGACCGCTTCGGAACGCAGCTGCTCGGCCTCGCCGCGCAGCCGGCGGGCCTCCTCCTGCAGCTCGACCGTCTTGGCGCGGTACTCCTTGGTGTCGTCCTTCGCCGTGCCCTTGAGCTGTTCGGCGATGTCGTGCGCCTCGGCGCGCAGCCGGTCCGCCTCGGTCTCCGCCTCGGTGCGGATCCGCTCGGCCTCCTCGGCGGCGGCCTTGGTGGTGCGCTTGGCCTCCTCGGCCGCCCTGTTCAGGACGTCCTCGGCGGTCTTGGCGGCCTTGGACAGCTGGGAGGCGCTCTCCTCGGCGGTCAGGGTGCGGGCCTTCTCGGAGGCCTCCGCGATGATCTTCTCGGCCTCGGCCTTGGCGTCCGCGACGACCTGCTCGGCGCTCGCCTTGGTGGCCTCGGCGTCCTTGGTGGCCTCGCTGACCAGCCGGGCGACCTGCTCTTTTGCCGTACGGGTGCGCTGCTCGTTGGTGGCCTCGGCGCTGGAGAGGGCCTTCGTGGCGTTCGCCTCGGCCTCGGCGACCAGCTTCTCGGCCTCGGACTGCGCCTTGCGCAGCGTCTCCTCGGCCTCGGCCATCCGCTGCTCGGCGGCCCGGCTCAGCTCACCGGCCTGCCGGCGGGCCGTGTCCGACTCCGTCGCGGTGGAACTGCGCAGCTGTTCCGCGTGGTCGGTGGCCTCCTGGGCCTGCGTGGACGCGGCGTTCAGCAGCCGCTCGGCGTCCCGGCGGGCGCGCAGCAGCAGCTGCTCGGCCTCCGCGCGAGCCGCCTCGGCGTCGCTGGTGACCCGCTGCCGGGCCTCGGTGGCCAGCCGCTCGGCCTCGGCGCGGGCCGCGGTCATGGCCTGCTCGGCCTCGGCCCGCGACTCGTCGAGCAGCCGCCGGGCCTGGGACTCGGTCCGGGCCCGCAGCTGCTCGGCCCACGCCACGTTCTCGTTGACGTGCGACTCGACGGTCTGGCGGCGCTCGGCCAGCTCCTGGTCCAGCTGCTGGCGGCGGGTCACCGCCTCCTGGTGCAGCTCGGCCTGGAGCCGGGCGGCCTGCTCGGCATGCTCCTGGAGGATGCGCTGGGTCTGCGCCCGAGCCTCCGCGGCCACCCGCTCCGCCTCCTGGCGGATCTGGTCGGCCTGCACCTGGGCGTTCCGCAGCAGCTGCTCGGCGTGATAACCGATGTCACCGCCGTCGAACGCGGGCCGGGACATGATGGTGCGGCGCGCCTCGTGCAACTTGGCGCGCAGCACCTCGACCTGGTAGCCGAGGTCCTCGGCATGCTGGATCGCCTTTTCCCGCTCGGTCTTCAGCCGTTTCATCTCGGCCTCGAACCGAGAGAGGTGGTCGACGTCAGCCGCCGGCTCTCGCTCCTGGCTCTCGTAGCCCCGCACTGCGCGGTCCCATCCGTCCCCTGGTCGCAACCTTCTCCGAACGAGCTCCGTCCATCCGCCGAACGGGGCCCCCGGGGAATGGTGTCAGATCAACGGCGGAGCACGGGCTGCTGCCCCGACGCTCGTCCCCCGAAACCCGGACCCCGGCATGCGGCCGCCCCGGCCCTGCGAACGTGCGAAGGGACGACCGCCCCCAACCCTACCGGCCCATATGTACGAGGGTCAGTGCTCAGGTGACTCAACCGCCGCCGAAGTGACCAGTTCTGTCAGTACTCCGTGGCAATCCTTCGGGTGCAGGAAGGTGATCCGCGACCCCATGGAGCCGATCCGTGGCTCCTCGTACAGAACGCGTACGCCCTTGGAACGGATGTCCGCGGCGTCACCGTCCACGTCCGCCGTACCGAAGGCGATGTGGTGCACCCCCTCGCCGTTCTTCGCGAGCCACTTGCCGACCGCCGAGTCCTCCCTGGTCGGTTCCAGAAGCTGCAGGTAGGAGGCGCCTCCGTCGGACGTCTCGTTGATCTTGAGCATGGCCTCCCGCACGCCCTGCTCCTCGTTGACCTCGGTGTGGAACACCTCGAAGCCGTACGTGGCCCGGTAGAACTCGACGGTCGCGTCGAGGTCGTGGCAGGCGATCCCGATGTGGTCGATTCGCGTCAGCATGGATTCAGTGCAGCGCCACCGCGTTGGTTACGCAACGTGCCAGCGATCACACTGACGGCCCGATGACGGCACGGAGTGCCACGCAATACATTCGAAGTAAACCCTCGTTCACTCCTCGGCAGTGCAGCCGGTAAGGGGATTCGCAGCTCATGACTTCTGGAACCGCCGGAACCACCTCAGTGATCGTCGCGGGCGCGCGGACGCCCATGGGACGACTGCTGGGCTCGCTGAAGTCCTTCTCCGGAGCCGACCTGGGCGGCTTCGCGATCAAGGCCGCCCTCGACCGTGCGGGGATCGGCGGCGACCAGGTGCAGTACGTGATCATGGGTCAGGTGCTGCAGGCCGGCGCCGGCCAGATCCCGGCCCGCCAGGCCGCCGTGAAGGCCGGCATCCCGATGAGC
Organism: Streptomyces sp. NPDC026538; assembly: GCF_055567535.1. Taxonomy (NCBI): domain Bacteria; kingdom Bacillati; phylum Actinomycetota; class Actinomycetes; order Kitasatosporales; family Streptomycetaceae; genus Streptomyces; species Streptomyces sp. NPDC026538. The sequence continues at coordinate 52,738 of NZ_JBVHQG010000018.1, read as the reverse complement.
GTCCCGGCGCTCACCATCAACAAGGTCTGCCTCTCCGGCCTCGACGCCATCGCCCTGGCCGACCAGCTGATCCGCGCCGGCGAGTTCGACATCGTGGTCGCGGGCGGCCAGGAGTCCATGACCAACGCCCCGCACCTGCTCCCCAAGTCCCGCGAGGGCTTCAAGTACGGCGCCATCGAGATGCTCGACGCGATGGCGTACGACGGCCTGACCGACGCCTGGGAGAACATCCCCATGGGCGAGTCGACCGAGAAGCACAACACCCGCCTCGGCCTCGGGCGCGAGGAGCAGGACGCGGTGGCCGCCCTGTCCCACCAGCGGGCCGCCGCCGCGCAGAAGAACGGCGTCTTCGAGGCCGAGATCACCCCGATCGAGATCCCGCAGCGCAAGGGCGAGCCGGTCGTCTTCAGCAAGGACGAGGGCATCCGCGGCGACACCACGGCCGAGTCGCTGGGCCGGCTGCGCCCCGCGTTCACCCGCGACGGCACGATCACGGCCGGCTCCTCCTCGCAGATCTCCGACGGCGCGGCGGCCGTGGTCGTGATGAGCAAGGCCAAGGCCGAGGAGCTGGGCCTGGAGTGGCTCGCCGAGATCGGCGCCCACGGCAACGTGGCGGGACCGGACAACTCCCTGCAGTCCCAGCCGTCCAACGCCATCAACCACGCCCTCAAGAAGGAGGGCCTGGAGGTCGGCGACCTGGACCTCATCGAGATCAACGAGGCGTTCGCCGCGGTCGCCGTCCAGTCAATGAAGGACCTCGGGGTGTCCACCGAAACGGTGAACGTCAACGGCGGCGCCATCGCCCTGGGCCACCCCATCGGCATGTCCGGCGCCCGTCTCGTCCTGCACCTCGCCCTGGAGCTCAGGCGGCGCGGCGGCGGGGTCGGCGCGGCCGCGCTGTGCGGTGGCGGCGGCCAGGGTGACGCCCTGATCGTGCGGGTACCGAAGGCCTGAGCACGCTTCTCCGAGCCAGCGGAAGCGAACGGAAGCGAACGGAAGCGAACGGAGCTGTGATGCAGGACGTCTCCTCACTGGTGGCCCAGGCCAGGGAGGGCCGACCGCGTGCGGTGGCCCGGCTCATCTCCCTGGTGGAGGGGGCGTCCCCGCAGCTCAGGGAGGTCATGGCGGCACTCGCGCCGTTGACGGGCAACGCGTATGTCGTCGGCCTGACGGGCTCCCCGGGGGTCGGCAAGTCGACCTCCACCTCGGCCCTGGTGACCGCCTACCGCAAACAGGGCAAACGGGTCGGCGTGCTGGCCGTCGACCCGTCCTCGCCCTTCTCCGGAGGCGCCCTGCTCGGTGACCGCGTCCGCATGTCCGACCACTCCTCGGACCCCGGCGTCTACATCCGCTCGATGGCCACGCGAGGCCACCTCGGCGGCCTCGCCTGGGCCGCCCCGCAGGCCATCCGCGTCCTGGACGCCGCGGGCTGCGACGTGATCATCGTCGAGACGGTCGGGGTGGGCCAGTCGGAGGTGGAGATCGCCTCCCAGGCGGACACGTCCGTCGTCCTGCTGGCCCCCGGCATGGGCGACGGCATCCAGGCGGCCAAGGCCGGAATCCTGGAGATCGGCGACGTGTACGTGGTCAACAAGGCCGACCGGGACGGCGCGGACGCCACCGCCCGCGAACTGAACCACATGCTCGGGCTCGGCGAGTCCCGGGGCCCCGGCGACTGGCGCCCCCCGATCGTCAAGACGGTCGCGGCCCGCGCCGAGGGCATCGACGAGTTGGTGGAGGCCCTGGAGAAGCACCGCGCGTGGATGGAGGAGCGGGGCGTCCTGGCGGAACGCCGGCTGGCCCGCGCCGCCCGCGAGGTCGAGACCATCGCCGTGACGGCGCTGCGCGCACGCATCGGCGACCTCCACGGGGACCGCCACATCGGCGCACTCGCGGAACGCATCGTCACCGGCGAACTGGACCCCTACCGCGCGGCGGACGAACTGGTGACGGGACTGACGGAGGCCTGACACCGGCCGGCCCGACACCGCGGGGGGTACGGGCCGTGGTGCGCCGCGGGCCGACGGCGGCTGATCGCGCCCACGCGGCGGAGCCGCCCAAGTCCCAGCCCCGCGCCCTTGAAGGGGCGTTACGGCGGCAGCGGCCCGAAGTCCCGTCCGTGCTGCTAGCTTGAGCGGCGTGTTCCTCTCCTTGGCGTAAGAGCGCATCCGGCGCCGCCCTCGGCACGTGACCGTCGTGTGCCGGGGCGGACTCAGGTGTCCCCTCTTCCGCGTCCCACAGAGGAACCCACGTATGTCCGCGCTGACTTCATCGCGCCCTTCAGCCGCCCGGCGACCGTCGTACGCCGCCGTCCTGCGCGTCCCGCACGCGCGCCGCACCTTCCTCGCGGCCCTCGCGGCTCGCCTCGCCTACGGCACCGTCTCCCTGTCCGTCCTGCTGTCCGTGACCCGCGCGACCGGTTCCTACGCCGTGACGGGCCTGGTAATGGCCCTCTTCGGCGGCTCCGCGGTCATCCTGCTGCCGGTCCGGGCGACCTTGGTGGACCGGTACGGCCCCCGGCGGGCCCTGCCACCCATGGCGGCCGTCTACAGCGCCGTGCTCTGCCTGCTCGCGGCCCTGACCTGGCGCCCGGGCGCCCCGCCGACGGCGCTCGCCGTCACCGCCGCCCTCTCCGGCTGCGTCGCGCCACCCCTCGGCCCCACCATGCGGGCGGTGTGGGGCCGCCTGGTCGACGACCCGGCGCTGCTTCGGCGGGCCTACAGCCTGGACGGGGTCGCCGAGGAACTGCTGTTCGTGTCCGGCCCGGCGCTGGTCGGCCTGCTGCTGCGCTTCGGTCCGCCGCCGGCCGGCCTGCTGCTGAGCGCGGTGCTCATGCCGGCCGGCACCTGCGCGTTCGTGATGTCACCGGCGGTGCGGGGCGCGACTCCCGCGAAGGGTGCGGCCGGCGGCCCGCCCGGGCGTTTCCCGGCGGCCCCCGTGGTCGCGGCCGCCGGCCTGGGGCTCGCCCTGAGCGGTGCCGACCTGCTCGTGATGGCCTTCGCCGAGCAGCGGTCGTACGGCACCGAGGTCGTCGCCTGGGTCCTGGCCGCGCTCTCGGTGGGCAGCGCGGTGGGAGGCCTGCTGAACGGGGCGGTGGACTGGCGCCGCCCGGCCGCCGAACGGCTGGCATGGCTGACGGTGGCCCTGGGGGCGGCGCTGGCCCTGGCCGGGTCGGCCCCCGGTGTCTGGTCCCTGGCCCTGGCCATGACGGCCACGGGCGTGTTCGTGGCACCGACCCTGACGACGGCGTACCTGCTGGCCGACGAGATGGCCGGCGAGTCCGCACGGACCCGGGCCGGCGCTTGGGTGAACGCGGCGGTGAACGCCGGAAGTTCGGCGGGCCCGGTGGCCGCCGGGCTGGTACTCGGCCGGCTGCCGCTGGGACTCTGCTTCGCCCTGGCCGGAGCCACGGCCCTGACCTCGGCCGCAGCGGTGGCGGCGGTCACCCGGCGACGCCCATGACGAGGGGCGGCGGACGAGACCTGAACCCTCGTCCGCCGCCCCTCGTCAGGTGCCGTGCGCCGTCACGGGCGCCCGCGTTGTCCCCGCAGGTGTTCGGCGATCGGCTTCAGGCCCTTGTCGAGCTCTATGAGTGCCTCCGGCGACAGCAGGTCGATGAAGTGCCGTCGCACGGAGGCGACATGATGTGGCGCCACCTTCTTCATCGTCTCCATGCCGTGCTCGGTGAGGACGGCGAACAGCCCGCGGCGGTCGGACTCGCAGTTCTCGCGGCGTACCAGGTTCGCGTTCTCCATACGGGTGATCTGGTGGGAGAGCCGGCTCTTGGACTGGAGCGTCGCCGCCGCGAGGTCGCTCATCCGCAGCCGGTAGTCCTCGGACTCGGACAGATTCACCAGGATCTCGTAGTCGTTCATTGTCAGGCCGAACGGCTGCAGATCCTTTTCGAGCTGGTACGTCAACAGCCTGTTGACCTCCAGGTGGGTGCGCCAGGCGCACTGCTCCGCATCGGTCAGCCAGCGCGTGGCCGTCTCGGTCTCCATAGTATGAAGTCTACCTAAAATGTTGAAAGGCGAACTAGTGAGGGTGGTGTGACTGCGCGCACGCGTTCGATGTCACACTCCGCAGACTACCGCTCACAGCCCGAAGCGACGTTGCAGGTCCCCCAGCTGTCCGGGAAGGCGCGGTGTGCCCTGCTGCTGTGAATGACCTGTGAAAGGCCCTCCTCCGCCGGGTACTCCGGGCTCGTGTGGAACCGCTCCCGTCGCCTGCTCCGCCATCAGGGTCTCGGTCGACTGGAGCAGCACCGTGCCGGCCCCCACGAACTCGAACTGGTGCTCCTCCCCGGAGGCCCCGCCGAGGCCCGTCATCGCACGTAGACCGCCCATGACCCCGGTCATGTAACCGTGGTCGTAGTGGTGGCACGGGGAGGGGCAGTCGGCCCATCCCACGAGCGCCTGCGGGTCCACCCGGATCGGGGGTTCCATGAACACCACCGGACCGTTGGACGCGGCCACAAACTTTCCGGTTCCGATAAGGGTCAGAAAACCCGGCACGATCGACTGTTTGAGCGCGAGACTTGGCTGAAAAGCGAGCAGGTTGCCAGAGCGAATGGTCAGGTTGCCCTCGTCCAGATCGTACGAATTGACGTCGAAGGCCCGGTCGGCGAGGAGCATCTTGCCCGAGCCCTCCGCCACCACCCAGTCGCTCGCGTGCAGAGGCGAATGGAACGAAGTGCGCACCAGACGGTCCAGACGGCCGTGTCCGACGCCGTTGAAGTCGATCGAGCCGTAGTAGGCGATCATCTTCCCCTTCTGCAGGAACCACTGGCCGCTCTTGAGCTCCACGCAGAAGGTGTACTTGTTGACGTTGTCGTCGACGGGGAGGGTCATGGGGTCGTGGACGACCGGCCCGGCGGCACCGTACGCGCTCACAGCTTCTCCTCCGACGCCTGGACGTACACCGTGCCGTTTCCGCTGAGCTCCAGCTGGAACGCCTCGCCGGAGCCCCGGCCCACCATGTCCCGCCAGCCGAGCGCGGTCGACAGCTTGTTGCGGACGTCGCCGTGGTGGGCGACGTAGGCCTGCGGGTCGACATGGACCGGGCGCTGCGGGGTGATCGGGATCTCGAAGACCCCGCCGTGGGCCATCACGGCGACCGCGCCCCGGCCCTTGAGGGTGGTCGTGAACAGGCCCTGGCCGGTGACCTGGCCGCGCACCATGCCCATCACACCGCCCTGGGAGCCCATGAACATCGTGCCCTGCTGGAGCGTGCCCTCGAAGGCGAGCAGCCGGTCGGCCTCGACGTAGAGGGTGTCGCCGGTGAGGGTGATGACCTGGACGTGATGGCCGCCGTGCCCGAAGAAGACCGTGCCGCTGCCCTCGACGGTCATCAGCGGGGTGGCCTCGCCCGTGACCCGGCGGCCGATCATGGACATCAGGCCGCCCTGGCCGCCCTGGATGTTGGGTGTGAAGGACACCTCGCCCTTGTAGGCGAGCATCGCCCCGCGCTGGCTGTAGAGCCGCTGCCCGGGCATGACGGTCGCCTCGACCATCTTGGAGTTCACTTCGCGCAGGGCCATCTCACACGTCCCCCGCGATCGTGTTCCGCTCGCTCGGCTGCACGTACACCAAGCCGTTCCCCTCGAACCGGATCTGGAAGGCCTCGCCGCCGCCCTCCCCGAGGAGCGTGCGGAATGTCACACCTGACTGGAAGGACTGGCGGAGGTTGCCCTGGTGGGCGATATAGGCGCCCGGGTCCACGGTCAGCGGGTACTGCGCGCTGACCCGGAGCACCACCGCCGGGCCGTCCGACATGATCGCCGCCTGGCCGTGGCCCTCGACCGTGGTCGTGAACAGGCCGTTGCCCTGGGAGGCGCCGCGCAGGCCCGTGAAGGTCGTGCCGGTGCGCAGGCCGGCGTCGGTCGCGAGCAGGTTGCTCGACTCGACGTACAGCTTGTCGCCCTGGAGACCGACCAGGTTGATCTCGGACGCGCGGTCCGCGAACCAGCACGTCCCGTGCCCCTTCACCTCCATCACCGTCATCTGCTCGCCGGTGAGCCGCCGGGTCACCATCCCCCGTAGCCCCTCACCGCCGCCGCTCAGTTTCTTGAACGCCATCTGCCCGTCGTACGCGACCATCGAGCCGTTCTTCGCCTTCACGGCGTCCCCGGTCATCTCGACGGCGAGCACCTTGCTGCCTTGGAGTCGGAACATCGCCACGCTGCGAAGGTAGCCGCAGGCCGACGCCACCAACAGGTCCCACGGGTGGACACCGTCCCGGATCCGACCCCTAGGGGCCGGCCGCGGATCCCGGAGACAGCGCCCCGAGGGGGCCCGCCCGGGAGCGGGCCGCCCACCCCCGCGCGGGGGCGGTGAGACCCTTTGCCACAATGGGTGAACGTTTGTGCTTGCGTTCACAAAGAGTGGACGTCTCTCCCACCGAAGGTGACTCGTGGACATCAAGACCGCCACCGCCATCCGCCGCCTGCGCCTGGTCTCCGCCCCGGAGGCCGTCTCCTTCCTGATCCTCCTCGTCTGCTCGGTGCTGAAGCGGACCACGGACTTCAACGCGGTGCCCGTGATGGGCGCGATCCACGGTGTCCTGTTCATCCTGTACGTGATCTTCTGGGCCGACGCCTGGAACCGCACCAAGTGGTCCCCGGGCACCGCCGCGTTCTACTTCGTCCTCTCCGTCCTGCCGACCGGCGGCTTCTTCGCCGAGCGCAAGCTCAAGCGGGCCGCCGAGGACGCGCTCATCGCCGCCCGCGCCCGCCAGGAAGGGGTCGTGAACGCATGATCGTCGCCTTCTCCGTGACGCCGCTGGGCGTCGGCGAGGACGTCGGGGAGTACGTCGCCGACGCCGTCCGGGTGGTCCGCGAGTCCGGGCTGCCCAACCGCACCGACGCCATGTTCACCTCCATCGAAGGCGAGTGGGACGAGGTCATGGACGTCGTCAAGCGCGCCGTCGCCGCCGTCGAGGCGCGTGCCCCGCGGGTCTCCCTGGTCCTGAAGGCGGACATCCGCCCCGGTGTCACCGACGGCCTGACCAGCAAGATGGAGACGGTCGAGCGGCACCTCGCCCAGTAGCCGACAGCCGCGGCCGCGGTCGTAGCCGCAGCCGGACGTCGCGACCCCCGGTCCCTCAGGGCCGGGGTTTTCTTCTCCCCGGTGATTGAGCGATCGCTCAAAAACCGGTACCGTCGCCTCGGTGGGGTTGAGCGATCGCTCAAAAATACTCAAAGGACCAGGTGACGGGGGTACGACACCAATGGGGCTCTATATAGAGGCGCACATCCGCGCCGACCTCGACGAACTGTGGGCACACACCCAGGACCCGGCCCGGCACCAGCGCTGGGACCTCAGGTTCACCGAGATCGACTACCTCGCGCGCGTGCCGGACGACCCGCAGCGCTTCCGCTACGCCACCCGGGTGCTGCCGTTCCTCACGATCGCCGGGACCGGGATCTCGGCGGGGGAGAAGGAGCGCCCCGACGGCACCCGCACCTCCGCCCTGCGCTTCGCCTCCCCGCACCCGCTCTCGCTGCTCGCCGAGGGCAGCGGCTACTGGCGTTACGTCCCGGTCGCCGACGGCGTCCGGTTCCTCACCGGCTACGACTACCGGCCCCGCTGGGGCGGCTTCGGCGCGCTCGCCGACCGGTTCGTCCTGCGCCCCCTGATGGGCTGGGCGACCGCCTGGTCCTTCGACCGGCTGCGGCTGTGGCTGGAGCGCGGGATCACCCCGGAGCGGGCGCGGTGGAACTGGCTGGCCGAGATGACGGCCCGTGCGCTGACGACCGCCGGCTGCGCCGCGGGCCTGAGCCGGGGGCCGGTCCTCGACGCCCTCTCGCCCACCGTCGCCTTCCTGGTCCCGCTGCTCCTCGTGGTGGCCCTCTCCCTGGCCCTCTTCGCGCCCCCGCTCGCCACCACTCCGGCCGCCCGCCGCTGCCGGCGCACCCCGCCGACCCGGGTGACCGCGCCCCGGGTCCTGCGCACCCTGGAGAGGCAGCCGTGACGTCCATGTTCCGTACCGTCCTGGGCGACGACTTCGACCGGTTGCATCCGCAGCTCCAGCGGCGCTTCTCGGTCGGCCTGGCGAGCGGTGAGGCCTGCACCGGCCGGGGTGTGATGGAACGGATCTGGCACGGGCCGGCGTTCGTGAAGCCGTTCCTGGCGCTGGGCACCACCCGGAACATCCTGGTCCCGAAGGCGGGCCGGAACATTCCGTTCGTGATCGAGAACGTGCCCTACGTCGACACCTACGGCCGTGAGACGGTGACCTTCGTGCGCACCTTCGACCTGCCCGGACGCTTCCGCCGCTTCGACGCCCAGATGGTGCTCAGCCCCAAGGGCGACCGCATCCTCGACTACCTCGGCACCCACCAGCACCTCGCCAGCGAGCTGCACCTGCACGCCGAGCCCGACGGCTCGCTGCTCATCCGCTCCGGCGAACACCGGTTCAGGGAGGGCCCGGTGGACGTCCGGGTCCCGGAACTCGCCGGTGCCACCGCCGAGGTGCGCGAGTCCTACGACGACCGGGCCGGCCGCTTCCGTATCCAGGTGCGGGTCGTGAACCGGTACTTCGGTCCGCTCTTCGGCTATCAGGGCTCCTTCGAGGCGTCGTACACCGATGTCCGCCGGTGCGGGGTCCGGCCGGGGCTGCGGCCGGTCCGTGAGGAGCCGCGCGCGTGAGCCCGGAGACCGCCAAGTCCCTGGAGACGAAGAACAAGCTGCTGGAGGGCGCGCTGCGGACGCTCACCGAGCAGGGGATCGCCAAGACCTCGGCCCGTACGGTGGCGGCGGCCGCCGGGGTCAACCAGGCGCTGGTCTTCTACCACTTCGGCTCCGTGGACGAACTGCTCGCGGCGGCCTGCCGGTACGGTGCCGCACAGGCCGTCGACCGCTTCCGCCCCCGACTCGCCGCGGTCGGCTCGCTCGCCGAACTCCTGGCCGTGGGCCGGCAGATCCACGAGGAGGAGCGCGCGGGCGGCCATGTCGCCCTGCTCGGACAGCTGCTGGCCGGCGCCCAGACCCAGGAGGCACTCCGCCCCGCCACCGCGGCCGGCCTCGACCTGTGGATCGCGGAGATCGAGACGGTGCTGGTCCGGGTCCTCGCGGCCACGCCGTTCGGTGAGTTCGCCGACCCGGCCGGGCTCGCCCGCGCGGTCGCCGCGTCCTTCGTGGGCATAGAGCTCTACGAGGGCGTCGACGCGTCCGGCGCCCACGCGGCCCTGGACGCCCTGGAGCAGCTCGGCGCACTGGTGGCCGCACTGGACGACCTCGGTCCGGTGGCCCAGCGCGCGGTCCGGCACCACCTGCGGCGGGTCGGCCGCCGCTAGGGGCTGTCCGGCGGATCATGCCGCGGACGCGGCGTACCGTGACGGGTGCCGGGGCGCCGGGGGTGGTGTGCTGCTGCGGCCTCGCGGCGGCGGTCCGGCGGCCGTCGCGGCCGGTGTCGTAGGGGCCGGTGTGCGGCCGTCCCGGCACTCCCTGCCGGAGTGTGCCGTCGGCGGTGGGGGCCGAGGTGACCGAAAGCCGAGACACGGCTGACCGGTATATGACCGGCCGGTAGGGTCGGTGGCGTGCCGAAGCCTCTCAGTCTCCCCTTCGACCCCATCGCCCGTGCCGCCGACCTCTGGAAGCAGCGCTGGGGAAACGTCCCGTCGATGGCCGCGATCACGTCGATCATGCGGGCCCAGCAGATCCTGCTGGCCGAGGTCGACGCGGTGGTCAAGCCGTACGGACTGACGTTCGCGCGGTACGAGGCGCTGGTGCTGCTCACCTTCTCCAAGGCCGGTGAGCTGCCGATGTCGAAGATCGGTGAGCGCCTGATGGTGCACCCGACCTCGGTGACGAACACCGTCGACCGGCTGGTCAAATCCGGTCTGGTCGACAAGCGGCCCAACCCCAACGACGGGCGCGGCACGCTCGCCACGATCACCGAGAAGGGCCGCGAGGTGGTCGAGGCGGCCACCCGGGACCTGATGGCGATGGACTTCGGGCTCGGGGCGTACGACTCCGAGGAGTGCGCGGAGATCTTCGCGATACTGCGTCCCCTGCGGGTCTCGGCGCACGACTTCGACGAGGCGTGACCCGGCCCCGCCGCGAGGGCCGACCCGGGACAAGATCTCCCGGAACGGGTGGTTACGCTCGTCCCCATGAAAAAGAGCGTGCTGACCCGCTACCGCGTCCTGGCCTATGTCACCGGTGTGCTGCTGGTGCTGCTGTGCCTGAGCATGATCGCCAAGTACGGGCTGGACATCGACGGTGCGGCCGACGTCACGCGGGTTGTCGCCATCGCGCACGGCTGGCTCTACGTCGTCTACCTGGTCTTCGCCTTCGACCTGGGCTCCAAGGCGAAGTGGCCGGTCGGCAAGCAGCTGTGGGTGCTGCTCGCCGGCACCATCCCGACCGCGGCGTTCTTCGTGGAGCGCAAGGTCACCCGCGAACTCGACGACAGGATCGCCGAGGGCGCCCCGGCCGTGGCCAAGGTCTGATCCCACCGCCGTACGGACGACCGTGCGGCGGTTCGCCATCGACATTTACTAGGACGTCCTAGTAAATTTGAGCTATGGACGCTGACGCCATCACGGAGGGCCGCCTACGCTGGCAGGCCCGCTATGACGCGGCCCGCAAGCGGGACGCCGATTTCACCACGCTCTCCGGGGATCCCGTGGAGCCGGTGTACGGGCCCCGCCCAGGGGACACCTACGAGGGATTCGAGCGGATCGGCTGGCCGGGGGAGTACCCCTTCACGCGCGGGCTGTACCCGACCGGCTACCGGGGGCGGACCTGGACCATCCGCCAGTTCGCCGGGTTCGGCAACGCCGAGCAGACCAACGAGCGGTACAAGATGATCCTCGCCAACGGCGGCGGGGGTCTGTCCGTGGCCTTCGACATGCCGACCCTCATGGGCCGCGACTCCGACGACCCGCGCTCGCTCGGTGAGGTCGGGCACTGCGGGGTGGCCATCGACTCCGCCGCCGACATGGAGGTCCTGTTCAAGGACATCCCGCTGGGCGACGTCACGACGTCGATGACGATCAGCGGTCCGGCGGTCCCGGTCTTCTGCATGTACCTCGTCGCCGCCGAACGGCAGGGCGTCGACCCGTCGATCCTCAACGGCACGCTCCAGACCGACATCTTCAAGGAGTACATCGCCCAGAAGGAGTGGCTCTTCCAGCCCGAGCCCCATCTGCGGCTCATCGGCGACCTGATGGAGTACTGCGCGGCGGGCATCCCCGCGTACAAGCCGCTGTCCGTCTCCGGCTACCACATCCGCGAGGCCGGCGCGACGGCCGCGCAGGAGCTGGCGTACACCCTCGCGGACGGCTTCGGGTACGTGGAGCTGGGGCTCAGCCGCGGCCTGGACGTCGACGTCTTCGCGCCCGGGCTCTCCTTCTTCTTCGACGCGCACGTCGACTTCTTCGAGGAGATCGCCAAGTTCCGCGCGGCCCGCCGGATCTGGGCGCGCTGGATGCGGGACGTGTACGGGTCCCGGTCGGAGAAGTCGCAGTGGCTGCGCTTCCACACCCAGACGGCGGGCGTCTCGCTGACCGCCCAGCAGCCGTACAACAACGTGGTGCGGACGGCCGTGGAGGCGCTGGCGGCGGTCCTCGGCGGGACCAACTCGCTGCACACCAACGCGCTCGACGAGACCCTCGCGCTGCCGAGCGAGCAGGCCGCCGAGATCGCGCTGCGCACCCAGCAGGTGCTCATGGAGGAGACCGGCGTCGCCAACGTGGCGGACCCGCTGGGCGGTTCCTGGTACGTCGAGCAGCTGACCGACCGGATCGAGGCCGACGCAGAGAAGATCTTCGACCAGATCAAGGAGCGCGGGCTGCGCGCCCATCCCGACGGGCGGCACCCGATCGGGCCGGTCACCTCCGGGATCCTGCGGGGCATCGAGGACGGCTGGTTCACCGGGGAGATCGCCGAGTCCGCCTTCCAGTACCAGCGGTCGCTGGAGAAGGGCGACAAGCGGGTCGTCGGCGTCAACGTGCACACCGGCTCCGTCACCGGGGACCTGGAGATCCTGCGGGTCTCGCACGAGGTGGAGCGGGAGCAGGTGCGGGTGCTGGACGAGCGCAGGACCGCACGCGACGAGGGTGCGGTGCGCACCGCCCTGGACGCGATGCTCGCCGCCGCCCGCTCCGGGGCCAACATGATCGAGCCGATGCTCGACGCGGTACGCGCAGAGGCGACCCTGGGCGAGATCTGCGGGGTGCTGCGGGACGAGTGGGGGGTGTACACGGAGCCGGCGGGGTTCTGACCGGTCACGGGCGGCGGAGTTCCGGAGGGGGCATCGACATCCGCGTACGGTGACCGTGATGAGCTGCATATTCACGGTCACCCCTGGCCGACAAGTCCGGCGCCACGGTCACCGCGAGTGCGCCGACGGAGCGCGTCTATCTGGAATGGGCTCGCGACGAGGACCGTGTCCTCCAAGGGCATGTCGTGGAGATGGGTGACGGCACCGTCGTGCTCCGCTGAAAGCGCTCGACGCCGACTCCGCGGTGGGGGCCGGGGTCACGTCCTGGCGTCGTCCGCCGCGCCCGCCAGGCCCAGCAGCAGGATCCGGGTCAGGCCGCGCACCCACTCCTCGTCCGCCGGTTTGCCGCTCACCAGGGCGCGGTGCACCACCGAGCCTGCCACCAGGTCGAAGATGAGGTCCGCCGTGCGGTCCGCCTCGCCCGGGTCGGGCTGCTCGGGCAGTTCCCCGCGCCGCTGGGCGCGCTCCCGGCCCTCCAGGACCAGCCGCTTCTGGCGGTCCACGATGGACGCGCGGATACGTTCCCGCAGCGCGTCGTCGCGGGTCGACTCGGCCACCGCCGCCATCAGCCCGCTCTTCGCCTCCGGGCGGTCCAGGATCGCCGCGAACTGCAGCACCACGCCCTCGATGTCGTCGGCGAGGCTGCCCCGGTCGGGGAGTTCGAGCTCGTCGAACAGTTCTGCGACCGCGTCGACGACGAGTTCGTTCTTGCCGGCCCAGCGGCGGTAGAGGGTCGTCTTCGCAACCCCGGCCCGTGTCGCCACGTCTCCCAAGGTGAGCTTGGACCAGCCCAGTTCCACCAGCGCCTGCCGCGTCGCCGCCAGGATCGCGGCGTCCGCTTCGGCGCTGCGCGGGCGCCCGGTACGGCTGGCGGGGGTGCGGCTCTGCATCCCACGACCATAACCGGCGGTTCATGTGACGTCGTGAGGGAGATCACCGGGAAGGGGTGTCGCGCGGGGTCCGCATGGCATTACGCTACGACTCGTAGCGAAAGCTCGTGGCTGACCGCACGGGCGACGACCACGGCGCCGGGTGGGGACCCGGCGCCCACATCAGACGTTTGTTCGGCCTGGCTTTCACAACGCTTTTCACACACGCGCGGGAACGGGGGAGGATAGGCGCATGCAGCCACGGAACATGTCCATGAGCGGCGTCGTCGACCTCGCCGCGGTGAAGGCGGCCCAAGAGGCCAAGGCCAAGGCCGAGCAGACGCGCGCCGAAGCGGCCCGGCACGGTGGAGCCGGTGCCGTCGCCCCGGCCGACCTGGTCATCGACGTCGACGAAGCCGGCTTCGAGCGCGATGTCCTGCAGCGGTCCGCCGAAGTCCCCGTCGTCATCGACTTCTGGGCCGAGTGGTGTCAGCCCTGCAAGCAGCTGAGCCCGGTCCTGGAGCGGCTCGCCGTCGAGTACAACGGCCGCTTCCTGCTGGCCAAGATCGACGTCGACGCCAACCAGATGCTGATGCAGCAGTTCGGGATCCAGGGAATCCCGGCGGTGTTCGCGGTGGTCGCCGGGCAGGCGCTGCCGCTCTTCCAGGGCGCCGCCGGTGAGGACCAGATCCGGGGCACCCTCGACCAGTTGGTCCAGGTCGCCGAGGAGCGCTTCGGGCTGACCGGCCTGACGGTCGATCCCGACGCGCAGCCGGGCGCCGCTCCGGCGGCCGGGCCCGCGATGCCCGCCGGTCCGCACGACGCGCTCCTCGAAGCCGCCGTCCAGGCGCTGGACGCGGGCGACCTGGGCGGTGCGATCCAGGCGTACCAGAACGTGCTGAGCGACGACCCGGGCAACAGCGAGGCCAAGCTGGGACTGGCGCAGGCCGAACTGCTCAAGCGCGTGCAGGGGATGGACCCGCAGCGGGTGCGCACGGACGCGGCCGAGAAGCCGGCCGACGTCGAGGCGCAGATCGCGGCCGCCGACCTGGATCTGGTGGGCGGCCATGTCAAGGACGCCTTCGGGCGGCTGATCGAGACCGTGCGGCGGACGGCCGGCGACGACCGGGACGCCGTACGGCGGCGGCTCCTCGAGCTCTTCGAGGTCGTCGGCACCGACGATCCTCTGGTGGTGGACGCACGTCGGGCACTGGCGCGGGCGCTGTTCTGAACACGGTCCTGACCAGTCGCTAAACGTCACGTCCTGTGATGCCGGAGTGAAAGATTTGCCGACGCGGGGTCACGGCGGCCGCTCTTTACCAAATCTTGGTAATCGCGGTCGCTGTTACTCGCAGTAAATCAGGGGCCTTGGTCTGTCTGGTTCCGTCCAGGGATCAACTGTTTTGTTCTGCCCCCGGATGCCACCCAGCGTTGCTCTCCGAGACCAGCGGGTCGTCCTTCGGTTATCCGGCCGTTACTACCCAGTAACGAAGCCCCTTGTGCGGGCGGCGAGAATGCACCACGATCGGCGACGCTCGGTCCATTGCCGTACCCCGACAGCCGGTCGGGCCGCGGGCTCATCTGGGTCCCCACCGAGCAGAGTCGGCGGCAGTGACGCCGGCTCTTGGGCAGGGGGGTCTTCGCCGCGAGGCGGAGCCTGTCCAGCAGGGTTGTGCGTGATGCGTGTCAGGCGCGACCAGTGGTTGTCGCTCGGGGGTGATCGCCGGTGATCGAGGTGCGGTTCGTGCCTCCGAGTGCGGGCGCTCCCCTTCCGAGGACGTAGCACTTCTCCCATCCCTGCCCGGCGAGCCGCCGTTGGGGGCGATTCCGGGCCAGGAGATGTACGTCCGAGAAGGAGGAAATATGGAGTCCCAGGTGCGTGGCGGGACCAGATGGAAGCGGTTCGCTGTGGTCATGGTGCCCAGCGTGGCCGCCACGGCGTGTATAGGTGTCGCCCTCGCGCAGGGCGCTCTCGCCGCGTCGTTCAGCGTGTCGGGCCAGCAGTTCAAGGTCACGGCCGACCAGCTCGAAGGTGACGGCTTCGTCCAGTACGGTGCCGTCGACTCGGGTGTCACCCTCGCGGGCGACAAGACGATCCACCCGGTGGCGGTCTCGGCGTTCAACACCGCCAAGATCACCAACCTGTGCCAGTCCGTGGTCACCCCGAACGTCCCGGTCTTCGGCAATGTCAGCCTGATCCTGAAGGCCGGCGCCGACAGCAGCAAGCCGGTCGAGGCCAGCAAGCTGTACATCGACCTGGACGACCTGAGCGCCGACGCGACGTTCACCAACATCAACATCGGTGTCGCGGCCGGCAGCTCGACCAAGGGCCCCGGCATCAAGTCGGACGAGGCCAAGGCCGGCCAGACGAACCCGAACGGGTTCGCGCAGGAGGCGGACCACGCCTCACTGTCCGGCGTGAAGCAGACGGCGTGGGCCACCACTGCCGGAACCTTCAAGCTGAGCGGCCTGCACATGTCGATCTCGACGAAGGGTGCGGAGTGCTACTAAGCACCCCGTGACGGGCGGGGGCGCCGACGGCACCCCCGCCCTCCCCCTTCTTCCCGCGGTCTTCACAAGCGGTGCACCACAACAACACCGCCCAATCACAGCAACACCACCACAGCAACGCCGCACCAGGGAGCTGTTTTCCATGAGCGCCGAGACTCCTGCCGCACCCGGCCAGTTCAGCCGCCGGAGGCTGCAGTTCCGCTCCTGGCGGGGCACGCGGCCGTTCTGGGCCGGTCTGTACATCCTGCTCGCCGGTTTCCCGATCATGTACTTCCCGTACGCGCATCTCCAGATCGGCAACCTCACGGTCGCGATGGCGACCACCGCGGGGGCCGGTTCCCTGATCATCGGCGTGCTGCTCGTCGTCCTCGGCATCAGCGTCTGGTTCCAGAAGCACATCCGCACGTTCGCGGGAGTCGCCGCGATCCTGCTGGCGCTGGTGTCCCTCCCCGTGTCCAACTTCGGTGGCTTCATCATGGGCTTCCTCTTCGCCCTCGTCGGCGGAGCGATGGCCGTGGCCTGGTCGCCGGGCGCCCCGCCGCAGCCGGAGGTCGCCTGGGCGCCGGGTGCGCCGCAGCCGGAGGGCGACGTTCCGCCGGCCGGGGACCACACCCCCGGCGAGGGCCACCACTTCACGGGCTCGGACGGCGTGGGCAAGACGAATGACCTGTCAGGAACGAGCCCGCTGAACGGGGCGAACGGGAGGCACAGTGCCGGCTGACGAGGTGACCCACGGGACTGATGTGGACGCGTCCCGTGTGAGAACCGGGCCGCGCCACGCGGCACCCAAGAAGCCGCTGTTCACCAGGTTCCACATGCCGGCCGGCAAGGCGATAGCCTCCGTGGCGATGCCGACGGCCGTGATCATGGGCATGGGTTTCACGTCGACGCTCGCGATCGCCGACACGAACAACACGTCGTCGGCGTCGTCGAAGAGCCTTGCGGAGGACTACAAGGACTGCGTCTCCGCCCTGGACTCCGCCTCGCCCTCCGCGAGCGCGAGCGAGGACTCCAAGGACTCGGCCACGCCGTCCCCCTCGGCGTCGTCCGACGCCAAGGACTCGACGTCGTCGGGCACGGACAAGGACTCGGGCAAGTCCTCGTCGTCGGATTCAGGTTCCGACGACACGAAGACCCCGACTCCGACCCCGTCCAAGTCGTCCTCGTCCTCGGACGATTCGGGCTCCTCCTCGGGTTCCTCCGGCTCCGACGGCACGGCCACCCCTTCGCCGTCCGCCTCCGCGAGCAGCGGCAGCGGCGGCGGCCTGCTGGACTCCATCGGGGACGCCATCACCGGCATCCTCGGCGGCGGCAGCACGACGGGTTCGTCCTCGTCGGACTCCACCGCGAGCCCGACGCCGTCGGCCTCCGCGTCGTCCGCGTCGTCCTCGGACAAGTCGTCGAGCACGGGCAAGGACGACAGTGCCTCCGGCACCGTCAAGGACACGGTCACCAAGGCCGCCAAGACGGTCACGGACACCGTGAAGGACACCACCGACACGGCGACCAAGGCGGCCGGTGAGGTCACCAAGGACGCCACCAAGGCGGCCGGCGACGCCACCTCCAGCGCCTCGCCGAGCCCGTCCGCGAGTTCCAGCACGTCGGCCGACGACTGCAAGGTCGCCACCGACGACGTGAGCGGTGTCGACAACAAGGTGGCGGTGGCGGACGACCCCTGGTACCTGAGTGCCAGCTCACTGCTGCTGAAGAGCGCCGACTACCAGGGTGTCGTGGAGGTGAAGACGGCCAGCGGCAAGACGAAGAAGGTGCTGAAGTACGTCATCTCCGGCGGCACCGACATCGGTGACCTGCACCAGACGGTCAAGGACACGAACATCGACAAGACCTACCACGTGCAGGCCGCGTCCGGTTCGACGTCCACGATCCGCGGCGGCGACACCACGATGTACACGGAGTCCATCTCGGGGAACCTGTTCGGGCTGATCCCGATCACGTTCACCCCGGACAGCCCGCCGCCGCTGAACATCCCGCTGATCTACTTCACCAACGTGAAGGTCGTCCAGGCGGCCCAGTTCGGTGGCACCCTGCACGTGCCCGGGATGCACGTCTACACCACCGACGGAACCGGCTGAGCGCCACCCACAGACCCTTTCGGGAGCCGCGCACAGAACTGTGGCCCGGTCCTCCGCCTCGCGCGGGGACCGGGCCACAGTGCTGGACGACGGAGGTGATGTGCGAATGACCGGGCCCTTCTACGACCTCGGCCGACGACGAGGGCGCCCCCTGCCGCAGGAGGCGCCCTCAGTGTCGTACAAGGCCCTTTACGGGTGCCTCACTTGTTGATGCCGCCGATGTGGTGGACGCGGAGCATGTTGGTGGTGCCGGAGACACCGGGGGGCGAGCCGGCCGTGATGATGACGGTGTCGCCCGGGTTGAAGCGGTTGATCTTGGCGAGCTCCTGGTCGACCATGTCGACCATCTCGTCCGTGGTGTTCACGAACGGCACCACGTGCGACTCCACGCCCCAGCTGAGGGTGAGCTGGTTGCGGGTGTTCTCGTCGGTGGTGAAGGCGATGATCGGCTGCTGGGCGCGGTAGCGGGAGAGGCGGCGCGCCGTGTCACCGGACTGGGTGAAGGCGACCAGGCCGCGGCCGCCGAGGAAGTCGGCGATCTCGCACGCGGCACGGGCGACCGAACCGCCCTGGGTGCGCGGCTTCTTGCCCGGGACAAGCGGCTGCAGGCCCTTGCTCAGCAGTTCCTGCTCGGCGGCCGAGACGATCTTCGACATCGTCTTGACGGTCTCCACCGGGTACGCGCCCACGCTGGACTCGGCGGACAGCATGACCGCGTCCGCCCCGTCCAGGATGGCGTTGGCCACGTCGGAGGCCTCGGCGCGGGTCGGCCGGGAGTTGGTGATCATCGACTCCATCATCTGGGTCGCCACGATCACCGGCTTGGCGTTGCGCCGGCACAGCTCGATCAGGCGCTTCTGCACCATGGGGACCCGCTCCAGCGGGTACTCGACGGCGAGGTCGCCACGGGCGACCATCACACCGTCGAACGCCATCACGACGTCCTCCATGTTCTGCACCGCCTGCGGCTTCTCCACCTTGGCGATGACGGGGACCCGGCGGCCCTCCTCGTCCATGACGCGGTGGACGTCGTTGACGTCCTTGGCGTCCCGGACGAAGGACAGGGCGACCAGGTCGCAGCCCATCCGCAGGGCGAACCGCAGGTCCTCGATGTCCTTCTCGCTCAGCGCGGGCACGTTGACGGCCGTGCCGGGCAGGTTGATGCCCTTGTGGTCGGAGACGACACCGCCCTCGATGACGATCGTCTTCACCCGCGCGCCCTCGACGTCCAGGACCTTCAGCTCGACGTTGCCGTCGTTGATGAGGATCTGGTCGCCGCGCGAGACGTCGCCCGGCAGGCCCTTGTAGGTCGTACCGCAGATGTGCTTGTCGCCCGGGACGTCCTCGGTCGTGATGACGAACTCGTCACCGCGCTCCAGTTCGACCGGGCCCTCGGCGAAGGTCTCCAGACGGATCTTCGGGCCCTGCAGGTCGGCGAGGACCCCGATGGCCCGGCCGGTCTCCTTGGAGGCGGCCCGGACACGGTCGTAGCGGCCCTGGTGCTCGGCGTGCGAGCCGTGGCTGAAATTGAAACGAGCCACGTTCATGCCGGCCTCGATCATGGCGACGAGCATCTCGTGGGTGTCGACCGCGGGGCCGAGAGTACAGACGATTTTCGAACGGCGCATGGGGCGATCCTATCGGTTTGTTTCGCTGCGGAATATTCCGTCTGGCGGAAGATACAAATGGGCGCCGATATGCTCAGCTGTTATTTCTGCCCGCACAGACCAACGCGTAGGTCTGGGTGGCGATCTCCAGTTCCTCGTCCGTCGGCACCACGGCGACGGCGACACGCGCGCCGGCCGGCGATATCAGCCGCGGCCCGTCCGCCCGTACGGCGTTCAGCTCCGGGTCCACCGCCAGTCCCAGCCCCTCCAGCCCGGCGACGGCCGCCTCCCGGACGGGTGCCGCGTTCTCGCCGACCCCCGCCGTGAACGCCACGGCGTCCACCCGGCCGAGCACCGCGTAGTAGGCGCCGATGTACTTCTTCAGACGGTGAATGTAGATGTCGAAGGCGAGCTTCGCCTCTTCGTCGCCCTCGTCGATCCGGCGCCGGATCTCCCGCATGTCGTTGTCACCGCACAGTCCGAACAGACCGCTCCCCTTGTTGAGAAGAGTGTCGATCTCATCCATGGACATTCCGCCAACGCGTGCCAAATGGAAAATGACGGCGGGATCCAGATCACCGGAACGCGTACCCATCACCAGCCCCTCCAAAGGCGTCAGCCCCATGGAGGTGTCCACGCACCGGCCGCCCTCGACCGCCGAGGCCGACGCCCCGTTGCCGAGATGCAGCACGATGACATTCACCTCTTCAGGTGTCTTCCCCAGCAGCCGTGCGGTCGCCCGGGAGACATGGGCGTGCGAGGTGCCGTGGAAGCCGTAGCGGCGGATCCGGTGCCGGTCGGCGATCTTCGGGTCGATCGCGTAGCGGGCCGCCGACTCCGGCATGCTCGTGTGGAACGCCGTGTCGAAGACGGCAACCTGCGGCAGGTCCGGGCGCAGCGCCCGCGCGGTACGGATGCCGGTCAGGTTGGCCGGGTTGTGCAGCGGGGCGACCGGGATCAGCCGCTCGATCTCGGTGAGCACCTCGTCGTCGACGACCGTCGGCTCGGTGAAGAACATCCCGCCGTGCACCACCCGGTGCCCGATCGCCGCCAGCTCCGCCGAGTCCAGCCCGAGCCCGTCGCCGGACAGCTCCTCCGAGACGGCCTTCAGAGCCGCGTCGTGGTTGTCGATCGGCCCGTTGTACTCACGGGTGTCCCCGCTGGTGAGGCAGGTGTGCTTGAGCCGCGAGGTCTGCTCGCCGATGCGCTCGACGAGGCCCGCCGCGAGCCGGCTGCTGTCCCGCATGTCCAGCAGCTGGTACTTCAGCGACGAGGAACCGGAGTTGAGGACGAGGACACGGGTGGGGCTCACAGGGCGGACGCCTTCTCGTTGGAGGAATCGAGGGTCTGGGCCTGGATCGCCGTGATCGCGACGGTCGTGACGATGTCCTGGACGAGGGCACCCCTGGACAGGTCGTTGACGGGCTTGCGCAGCCCCTGGAGCACCGGTCCGACGGCGATCGCGCCGGCCGACCGCTGCACGGCCTTGTAGGTGTTGTTGCCGGTGTTGAGGTCCGGGAAGATCAGCACGCTGGCCTGCCCGGCCACCTCGGAGCCCGGCAGCTTGGTGGCCGCCACACTCGGCTCCACGGCCGCGTCGTACTGGATCGGCCCCTCGATCTTCAGGTCGGGCCGCCGCGAGCGCGCCAGCTCGGTCGCCTCCCGCACCTTGTCCACGTCCGCCCCCGAACCCGACGTACCCGTGGAGTAGGACAGCATCGCGATCCGCGGCTCCACCCCGAACTGGGCGGCGGTGGCGGCCGACTGGATGGCGATGTCGGCGAGCTGCTCGGCGTTCGGGTCCGGGTTGACCGCGCAGTCGCCGTAGACCAGCACCTTGTCGGCGAGGCACATGAAGAACACCGACGAGACGATCGACGAGCCCGGCCTGGTCTTGATGATCTCGAAGGCCGGGCGGATGGTCGCCGCCGTGGAGTGCACGGACCCGGAGACCATGCCGTCCGCCAGACCCTCCTGGACCATCAGCGTGCCGAAGTAGTTGACGTCGGTGACCACGTCGTACGCCAGCTCCACCGTCACGCCCCGGTGGGCCCGCAGCAGGGCGTACCGCTCGGCGAAGGTGTCGCGCAGTTCGGAGGTGGCCGGGTCGATCAGCTGGGCGTCCGCGAGGTCGATACCCAGGTCGGCGGCCTTCTTACGGATCTGGTCGACGGGCCCGAGCAGGGTCAGGTCGCAGACGCCCCGGCGCAGCAGCACCTCGGCCGCGCGCAGGACGCGTGCCTCGGTGCCCTCCGGCAGGACGACCCGCCGCTTGTCGGAGCGGGCCTGCTCGAGCAGCTTGTGCTCGAACATCATCGGGGTGAGCCGGCCGCTGCTCGGCGCCGAGACCCGCTTGTCGAGGCCGGCGGTGTCGACGTGCCGCTCGAACAGGCCGAGCGCGGTCTCCGCCTTGCGCGGGGTGGCCGCGTTCAGCTTGCCCTCCAGGGAGAACAGCCGGGCGGCGGTCGGGAAGCTGTTGCCGGGCACCGAGAGGACCGGGGTGCCCGGGGCGAGCCGGGCCGCGAGGGTGAGGATCTCGTCGGAGGGCCGCTCGTTCAGGGTGAGCAGTACGCCGGCTATCGGCGGGGTGCCGGCGCTGTGCGCGGCGAGCGAGCCGACGACCAGGTCGGCGCGGTCGCCCGGGGTCACCACCAGACAGCCCGGCGTCAGCGCGGGCAGGAAGTTCGGCAGCATCGCGCCGCCGAAGACGAAGTCCAGCGTGTCCCGGGCCAGCCCCGAGTCGTCGCCGAGCAGCACCTTCGCACCGAGCGCGTGGCTGATCTGGGCGACCGTCGGCGCGGACAGCGCGGGCTCGTCCGGCAGCACGTACACCGGCACCGGCAGCCGCCCGTCGATCCGCTCGGCTATCTCGTCCCGGTCCTCGCGGGCGACCCGGTTGGCGACCATCGCCAGCACGTCACAGCCGAGACCGTCGTACGCCCGGAACGCGTTCCAGGTCTCCGCGAGCACCGACTCGGTGTTCTGGTCGCGGCCGCCGACCACCGGGATCACGGAGGCGCCGAACTCGTTGGCGAGCCGGGCGTTGAGGGACAGCTCGTCCGGGAACTGGGTGTCGGCGAAGTCGGTGCCGAGCACGAGGACGACGTCGTAGTCGCGGGCCACCAGGTGGAACCGGTCGACGAGGGTGGAGACCAGTTCGTCGGCGCCCTGCTCCGCCTGGAGGGCGGACGCCTCGTGGTAGTCCATGCCGTAGACGGTCGCCGGGTCCTGGGAGAGCCGGTATCGCGCACGCAGCAGTTCGAACAGACGGTCGGGGCCGTCGTGGACGAGGGGGCGGAAGACACCGACCCGGTCGACCTGCCGGGTCAGGAGCTCCATCATGCCCAGCTCCACGACCTGGCGGCCGTCGCCGCGGTCGATCCCGGTCACGTACACGCTGCGCGTCACGTGTGCACTCCGTTTCCTGTGTCTCGTCTCCGGCAGAAAAGTCTTCGGCATAAAAATCGCCCACCGAGGTGAGCAGAACCCTCTTGACAATACCCCCGACGCCGGATAAGGCGCCCGTCAGTACTCCACCCGCCCGCGCGGCGTGAAACAATCGGATCGGCTCACCGGTAACGACAGCGAGCAGGAGACACACCACCATGCGCATCGGAGTTCTCACCGCAGGCGGCGACTGCCCCGGCCTGAACGCCGTCATCCGATCGGTGGTACACCGCGCAGTCGCACAGTACGACGACGAGGTCATCGGTTTCGAGGACGGTTTCCGAGGTCTGCTCGAGGGTCACTACCGCCCCCTCGACCTGGACGCCGTCGGCGGCATCCTGGCCCGGGGCGGCACGATCCTGGGATCGTCGCGACTGGAGCGGGACCGCCTCCGCGAGGCCTGCGAGCGGGCCACCGACATGGCGGAGGAGTTCGGCATCGACGTGCTGATCCCGATCGGCGGCGAGGGCACGCTGACGGCGGCTCGCATGCTGTCCGACGCCGGCCTGCCGGTCGTGGGCGTCCCGAAGACCATCGACAACGACATCTCCTCGACCGACCGCACGTTCGGCTTCGACACGGCGGTCGGCGTCGCCGCGGAGGCGATGGACCGGCTGAAGACCACCGCCGAGTCCCACCAGCGGGTGATGGTCGTCGAGGTGATGGGCCGGCACGCCGGGTGGATCGCCCTGGAGTCCGGGATGGCGGCGGGCGCCCACGGCATCTGCCTGCCCGAGCGGCCCTTCGACCCCGCCGACCTGGCCAAGATGGTCGAGGAGCGGTTCTCCCGCGGCAAGAAGTTCGCCGTGGTGTGCGTGGCCGAGGGCGCGCATCCCGCCGAGGGCACGATGGACTACGGCAAGGGCGAGATCGACCTGTACGGCCACGAGCGCTTCCAGGGCATCGGTACGGCACTGGCGTACGAGCTGGAGCGCCGGCTCGGCAAGGAGGCCAAGCCGGTCATCCTCGGGCACGTCCAGCGGGGCGGCACGCCGACCGCCTACGACCGGGTGCTCGCGACGCGGTTCGGGTGGCACGCCGTGGAGGCGGCCCACCAGGGCGAGTTCGGGAAGATGACGGCGCTGCGGGGGACGGACATCATGATGGTGCCGCTCGCGGAGGCGGTGACCGAGTTGAAGACGGTGCCGAAGGACCGTATGGACGAGGCGGAGTCGGTTTTCTAGGGGCGGTTCGGTTGCAGGTGAACTGCGGGCCGGTGGGGGTCGAGCGCGCAGTTCCCCGCGCCCCTTACGGGGCGCTTGTCCTTACGGGGTCGGCTCCTCGGCCCGGTTCCAGAAGCGTGGCACTATCCCGGCCAGGAAGTCCTCGCCCATTTCCTTGGCGTCCTCCGCCGTCGAGGTCGTGTTGCCCCAGGCCAGGGTGGCTGTCATCTGGCCCTGGTAGTCCTCGTGCAACCCGCGCAGCACGTTTTCGATCAGGCGTCTGTCCAGGGGGACCACCTTGGTCACCGGACGGACATAGGCCTGCCAGCGGGTGGTGACCGCGCTGCGCAGCAGTTCGGCCAGTTTCTCCTCGCGGCCGGTGACAGTGATGTAGTCGGGCAGAGACAGCTTGAGCAGGTCGGCGAGGGCGGCGGACTGGCGTTCCGTGCCCTGCCAGTGCCCGTCCTCCTCCATGGCCAGGTAGACGAGGAGTTCCAGGCCCACGGCCAGGGCCACGTCCTCCGGTGCCAGTCCGCGGGCGACGCGATGGTCGCGCAAGGTCCGCGGCCGGCCGATCAGTTCACCCGGGGAGCACCACAGCACTCCCGAGAGCGCGGTGAGTTCCGGACTGCTCGGAACCACTGCCCCGCGCTCCCAGGCGAGGACGAGATCAGGGGTGGCGTACGGCAGCCCGTACGAGACCCGCAGATGGTGGGCCACATGTTCGGGACCCATTCCGAGAGCGGCACGGAGTCTGCGGGCGGCTGGAGCGTTGAAGGGGGGACCTGGCTGGTTCGGCAGAGCTGGGGGTCGGCGCACAGCGCACAAGGTAGGCGCGTACGAGGACACTGACTACGGTCCGTTCGGCCAGGAACACGGATTGTGGGAACGTACGGATTCGACCGTACGGCCGACCTGTTCATCCCTTGACGGCGCCCCCCAGGGCGAACCCACCGCCCAGCCGTCGCGCCACCAGGACGTACAGCAGGATCACCGGCGTCGAGTAGATGACGGAGAACGCGGCGAGCTGGCCGTAGGCGACCATGCCGCGGTTGCCGAAGAAGTCGTTGATGCTGACCGAGGCGGGCATCTGGTCCGGCGAGAGCAGCAGCATGAAGGGGACGAAGAAGTTGCCCCACATCATCACGAAGGCGAAGACGGTGACGACGGCGAGCCCCGGCCCCATCAGCGGCAGCACGATCCGCACCAGCGACTGGGCGGAGTTGGCGCCGTCCGTCCAGGCGGCCTCCTCCAGCTCCTTCGGCACGCCGTCCATGAAGTTCTTCATCAGCCAGATGGCGAAGGGGAGTTGGGAGGCGGCGAAGAACAGGATGGTGCCCTGCAGGGTGTCGATGAGGTTGATCCGCACGAACAGGGCGTACACCGGCACCATGATCGCGGTGATCGGCAGGCTGGTCGCGAAGAGGATGGACAGCAGGAACGGCCGGTTGAGCCGGGAGCGGTAGCGGGAGAGCGGGTAGGCGGCGAGGGCGGCGCACACGACGGTGAGCGCGGTGGCGCCGCCGCAGAGGATCAGGCTGTTGAGGAGCGGGGTGTAGGTGATGTCGGGGGTGAGGATCGCGTCGAAGTTGGCGAAGGTGAACCCGTCCGGGATCCGCACCCGGAGACCGGCGTGCGGATCGACGGCGGAGAGCAGCACCCAGGCCAGCGGCAGCACGAAGGCGGCGGCCACGACCAGAAGTCCGAGGTCGGCGGCGAGGCGGCGGGAGCGCCGGCGGTTGCGAGGCATCTGTCCTGTTCACACCTCCGTACGCAGCAGCCGCATGTAGACGACGGAGAACAGCGAACCGACCAGGAGAAGGAGCAGGGCGACCGCCGTCCCGTACCCGATCATGCTGTTCTGGAAAGCCTGTTCGTACATGAACAGGGGGAGCGTCTGGCTCTTGTCGCCGGGCCCCCCTCGGGTCATCACCCAGATCAGCCCGAAGACGGAGAGGGTCTGGAGGGTGTTGAGCATCAGGTTGGTCCCGATGGACCGGCGGATCATCGGCAGCGTGATGTGCCACATCCGCCGCCAGCCCCCGGCGCCGTCGACCTCCGCCGACTCCTCGATCTCGTTCGGTATCTCGTCGAGGGCGGCGGAGTAGACGAGCATCGAGAAGGCGGTCCCCCGCCAGACGTTGGCGAACGACACGGCCAGGATGGGCAGTGTGTACAGCCAGTTCTGGGACGGGAGATGAAGGAGGTCCAGGATCGCGTTGAGCGTCCCCTCCCGCCGGAAGAAGGCGTACAGCAGAAACCCGGCGACGACCTCCGGCAGCACCCACGCCGTGATCACGATCCCGCCGGTCAGCGTCCGTACCGGCTTCGACGCCCGCCGCATCAGCGCGGCGAGCGCCAGCCCCAGCGTGTTCTGCCCGACGAGCGCGGACAGCACGGTGAAGACGAGGGTCAGCCAGACGGCGTTCAGGAAGGCGTCGTCGTGGAACGCCGTACGGAAGTTGGCGAAACCGACGAAGGAGGAGTGCGCCTGGCCGGTGAGCTGGAGGTCGGTGAAGGCGATCCAGGCGCAGTAGACGATGGGCCCGCCGAGGAAGAGAAGCAGCAGGGCCAGGGCGGGGGTGAGGGGGAGGGCGCGGAAGAGCCGCCGGGTGATCACGGGATGACTCACGGCCCCGGTCACCGACCGGCTCGCGGGCTGACTCACCGACTGGCTCACTGGGTGACCACTTGGTTGTCGGTGACGTCCTTGAGCGTCGAGTCGTACTGACCCGCCGCCTTGTCCACGGACGCGTCACCGGTGGTCACGCTCTCCATGGCCTCCTGGACGGCGGTGGAGACCTTCGGGTAGGCCGGGTAGGCGGGCCGGTAGTGCGTGCTCGCGACCAGATCCGTGAAGAACTTGATGCCCGGCTGGGCGGACGCGTACGACGGATCGCCCGCGACGTCCTTCCGTACCGCGATCCCGGAGTTGGCGATGTACCACTTCTGGGCGTTCGCCTTGGTCTGCATGGTCTTGACGAAGTCGAAGGCGAGGTCGGGGTTGCCGGCCTTGGCGGGGATGGACCAGGTCCAGCCGCCGGACATGCTCACCTTGCCGGGGGCCTGCCCGTGCTGGGTCGGCATGTACGCCAGGCCCAGTTGCTTGGACCAGTCGGCCCACTCGTGCCCACTGCCCTTGTTCCAGTCCTGCGGCAGCCACGACCCGTCGAGGTCGATGCCGAGCTTGCCCTGCGGGAGGAGCTCACCGCGCACGGCGGTGCCGAAGTTGGGGTCGAGGGCGTCGGAGACGTCCGGCCCGAGCTTCTCCTTGTACACGGTCTCGACGAAGGAGAGCGCGTCCTTGAACCCCTGACTCCCGGCGATCCACTTCTTGCCGGTCCTGTCGTACAGCGGGTCGCTGGTCCCGTCATTGGTCCCGTACAGCAGCATCTCGAAGCCCTGCATGGTGGCGGCCTCGCCGGCGGGCTTGCCGGTGTAGACATTGAGGGGCGTGACGCCGGGGACCTTCTTCTTGATGGTCCGGGCGGCGGCGAGCACGTCGTCCCAGTTCTTCGGCTGCCAGTTCAGGGGCAGCCCGGCCTTCTCGAACACCCGCTTGTCGAACCACAGCCCGCGGGTGTCGGTGCCGTCGGGGACGCCGTACGTCTTGCCGTCCTCACCCTGGGCCGCCGCCTTGGCGGTGTCGATGAACTGCCCCCAGTCGCTCCACTTGTCGAGGTAGGAGTCGAGGGGCTTCAAGTACCCGCTGGTGATGTCGGAGTTGATGAGGAAGGTGTCCTCGTAGACCAGGTCGGGCGCGGTCCGCGGGGACCGGAGCATCTGCTGGAGCTTCGTGTAGTACTCGGAGTCCGGAGCCTTGATCGGAACGAGCTCGACCTTCTTCCCCGGGTACTCCTTCTCGAACTGCTTCTTGATGTCCGCGAGGTACGTGTCCATCACCTTGATGGAGTTGTCCGTGGACTGCTTGAAAGAGATCTTCACGGTGTCGGGACTGCTCCCGGACCCGCTGCCGCACGCGGTGAGGGATGCGGCGGCGGTGACGAGGGAGAGGGCAAGGATGCTGACGGCGGTGGGGCGCACGGGCACGACCTCCTCGGCGGCCACTGCGCTGTGGCCTGGGGGTTCGTCTCTTGCGGTGTGAAGGTAAGTGGAGTGGTCTAGTCAGGTCAATGAGTCTGCGGGGGTTTGCTGCGGGAGGGACGCGGTGAGGATGCCCCCATGTATTCCGTGGACCGTACGGGCAAGCTGGACGAGCACGTTCGTGAGCGGCTGCTGGCGCCGAACTTCTGGCATCTCGCGACCGTCGGGCCGGACGGTGCGCCGCAGGTGTCGCCCATGTGGGTGGACCTGGAGGGCGACCACGTCATGGTCAACACGGCGATCGGCCGCGTGAAGGAGGAGAACCTCCGGCGCAACCCCGCCGTCTCGCTCTCGCACCACGACCCGGAGAACCCCTACGACCGGGTGGAGATCCGGGGACGGGTGGTGCGGTTCGTGGAGGGGGAGGAGGCGGAGCGTTCCATGGACCGGCTGACCCGCAAGTACATCGGGGAGGACCGGTATCCGTGGCTGCTGCCCGGGGAGCGGCGCGTGATGCTGCTGATCGAGCCGGTGAAGGTACGGAGGGTGGTCGGCGTGGAGCCGTTCCGGCCGGGGGTGTTGGAGGGGGAGAGGAGCGAGTGAGGGGCTGGGGTGGCTAGAGGAGATGGTCGGCTCTGCCGGCCTTGATGTCGCGGATGAGGGTACGGAGGGCTTCGCGGGTGTCGGTGAGGTACGTGTCCTCCTGACCGGCGACGGCTATGTAGGCGTTGCCTTGGGGGTCGGTGCCCAGGCGGAAGCAGTTGGCGCCCTCGCCGCAGAAGGGTTCTTCCCAGGTGATGTCCGGCACGGGGTGCTCCTAGAGGTCGGCGGCAAGGGTGCGGATGAAGTCACGGGACGCGTCGGCGTCGAGGGCCACGGCGGCGGCCGCGTCGAGTTGGGCCCGGTACTTGCCGAGCTGCGCCTCCGTGTCGAGGAACTCGGGACCGTGGGTGCTGTCCAGTTCGACGGTGTCCAGGCGGGGTACGGCGGCCTCGGCGTAGACGACGGACTGCCCGGCGCCGGGAAAGCTGCCGGCCTTGAACGGGATGACCCGCAGGGTGACGCTGTCGCGCTCGGACATGCGCAGCAGGTGGTCGAGTTGCCGCCCGGCCACCTTCGGCCCCCCGAACTCCATGCGCAGGGCCGCCTCGTGGAGGATCACGTCGAGGGCGGGGGGCTCGGGGCGGCCGAGAACCTGCTGCCGGTCCATGCGGTGGGCAGTGCGCAGGTCGATGTCGGCCGGGGCGAGGGGCGGGAAGACGGCGCCGAAGACCGCACGTGCGTGCTCCTCGGTCTGGAGGAGTCCGGGCATGTGCACGGTGACCGCGATGCTCAGTCGCGTGGCGTGCCACTCCAGTTCGGCGATGTCCAGGAAGCCGTCGCGGAGTTGCCCCCGGTAAGCCTCCCACCAGCCCTTCTCGCGTCTGCCCGCCATGGCGGCGAGTGCCGTGACGAGCCCCTGGTCCGTGCAGCCGTAGTTGTCGGCGAGGGTGCGGACGCGTTCGGGGCTGATACCGGAGCGGCCGGACTCCATGTTGGGCACGTTGGTGCGCGGCACGCCCAGCAAGCCGGCGGCGTGCTCCGTGGTCATCCCGGCCGCGATCCGCATCCTGCGCAACTCCTCGCCGAGGCGGCGCTGGCGTTCCGTCGGTGCGTTTCTCGGCGGCATGTGATCCCTCGCGGCTGGCTGTCGACGGGGCCAGTCTGCCTTGAGACGGGGGGTTGGTCCACCGATCGGTTCCGCCGAGAGTAGTACATGTACTCCGACGATGCTCTACAATCGGTGACGAGTCGCTTACGGATCGATGTCACCGGAAGTGCATCGCATGAGCCTGTCCGGGTTCGTGCGACAGGCCACCAGCGGTGTCGGGTGCGCGCCTCAAGTTCTCTCTGCTGAAGAGGAGTTACTCATGGCTACGTCCTGTCCCATCGTCACGGACGACGTCCCGGAGGTGGCGGCACCCTCCCCGGACACGCTCGCCTACAGCTTCACGTTGCCCGCAGGGGCGGCCAGTTGCCGGGT
Source organism: Streptomyces sp. NPDC026538 (assembly GCF_055567535.1). Classification (NCBI taxonomy): domain Bacteria; kingdom Bacillati; phylum Actinomycetota; class Actinomycetes; order Kitasatosporales; family Streptomycetaceae; genus Streptomyces; species Streptomyces sp. NPDC026538. The sequence continues at coordinate 22,753 of NZ_JBVHQG010000018.1, read as the reverse complement.
CGCGCGGGCGGCCACCCCGGGTCGTGCTGAAGGTGCACGGGCTGGAGGACATGACGGACGCGGTGGTTCAGGTGGTGAGCGAACTGGCCGCGTGTGCGTGTCGGTTCACACCAGGGGAGGAGGTGTATCTGTCGCTGCGGTACCGGGAGGACGCGCTGCGGGTGATCCTCTACGACGGACATCCCCGGCACCGTCACCCTCGCGTCGCTGCGGCTGCGAGGTGCGGAGGCAGGCCGCGCTGCGGGTGCTGGGGTGCGTGGTGCAGGCGTGTGAGGGGGAGTGGGGGTTCGGGGAGGCGCGGGAACCCGGGGGTGGGACGCGGATGTGGGCGGTGCTGCCGGGGTGGGGGGCTCGGGGGTTTGCGGGAGTGGGGTGAGGGGGGTTAGTCCGGCACCTCGTCGGCCTGGGCGCGGGCTTCGGCGGCTTCGGCGGGGGCATTGGCCCGGGCGAAAGCGTCGGCGGCCTGAAGGTAGTGGACGCGGGCTCCGCTGGGGCGGTTGCCGTGCTTGTGGGTGACGGCGAGGTGGTACAGGGCCTGGCCTGCCCGGTACCAGTCCTCGAACTCCAGGAAGATCACGGAGGCCTTTCTGTATGCCTCGACCGCTTCATCCGCCCGGCCCGTCACAACCAGGGTCTTGCCGAGGTTGTTCCACGTCGCTGCCTCGCCGTGCAGGTCTCCGGCGGCCCGATATACGTCGCGGGCGTGGGAGTAGGCGTCTAGCGCCTCTTCGGCCAGGCCTGCCTCCCACAGGGCAACGCCGAGGTTGTTCGACGACATGGCCTCGCGCTGGCGGTCTCCAGTGGCCTGGTGGAGCTCGCGGGCGCGGGTGAGGGCGTCGATCGCCTCCTGGATTCGACCCTCCGCCCGCAGGGCAATGCCGAGGTTGTTCCACACTGTGGCCTCGCGGAGGCGGTCCCCGGTGGCTCGGAATACGTCGCAGGCGTGCGTGTGGGCGTCAATCGCCTCTCCGGCCCGGCCCGCTTCGCGCAGGGCATTGCCGAGGTTGTTCCACGCCATGGCCTCGCGCCAGCGGTCCCCGGCGTGGCGGGCTGCATCCTTCGCGGCACGGCAGGCGGTGATCTTGTCCTCGAAGTATCGCCGCCAGCCGAGATACTTGGAGAGGCACTCCGCCAGTCGCACCGCCGTGTCCGCGAACCGCTCCTCCCGCGCCCACAGCACCGCTGCCACGAGACCTGCCCGCTCCCCGTCCAACCACCCCAGCGCCTGCCGATGGTCAACGAACCGCTTCGGCACCGGCCTTCCCGGCAGCCACCGCAACCGGTCATCAGCCGCATTCGCCATTCGGTAGTAGAACCCCAGCACCCGCTCCCGCGCCGCCTCCCCCTCCTCCCGCAACCCCACGTCCCCCGCCACCACACCCAACCCATAAACCCGCACAAGATCATGCAACCGCCACCGCACCGCCGAAGCCGTCCCCTCGCCTTCTCGGACCGGCGTGACGAGATGTGTGGCGGCCAAGTCCTCCAGCAGGGACAGCGCGGTCTCCTCGTCGAGGCCGAGCAGTGCGGCGACCGCCTCCGTGCCGGTCTCCGCACCCGGGGCGAGGGCGAGCAGCCGCAACAACCGAGCCTGATCAGGGGGCAGCCGACGATACGAGGTGTCCAGCACAGGCCGGAGAATCAGCGAACGGCCGTACTGATCCGTACCGTGGCTGCCGTTGTCGAGGGCGGTGGTCGTGTCTCCGGGCCGCGTGATCTCGACGACCAGCGAGGCGATGCTTCGGTGTCGGCGTCTACGCAGCATTGCGGCGACGACCTGGAGAGCCAGGGGCAGGTGCCCGCAGAGGTCGGCCAGTTCGCGCAGGGCGTCGGGTTCGCGACCGGGACGTTCGTCGCGTTCGTCGGTGTCATGCAGGGCGCGGCTGACCAGGGCGACGGAGTCGTCCGGGCTCAGAGCCTCCAGGTCGATGAGGCGTACCGGCAGGGCGTCGGGGCGGTCCCGGGAGGTGATCAGGACCCGGTGGTGGTCCTCGCCCGGCAGCAGGGGCAGGTACTGGGACGGATCCGAGGCGTTGTCCAGAATCAGCAGCATCCGGTCCTGCTGTTCGGCGAGGAGCGCGCGGTACGCGTCGTACAGGCGATCCGTGGTCGGCGGCAGATCCGCCCCCCGGACCCCGAGCGCGTCGAGGAGGGCGAGGACAGCCTGGTCGGCGGTGACCGGATCGTCGTCGTAGCCGCGCAGGTCCACGAAGAGCGTGCCGCCCGGGAACCACCCCTTCGCGCGTGCCCGATGCGCCGTCTCCACCGCCAGCGCGGTCTTGCCGATGCCGCCCATGCCGGTGACGGCGAAGATGAAAAGGGGGAGGGCGTCCCTGTCGGCCTTGTCCGGGGCCAGGTGGGGAAGCAGGCGCTCCAGTTCCGCCGTCCGGCCGGTGAAGCCCAGCGGGCGCGGCAGCAGGGTGGCCGTCGCGTGGGGGACCGGGCCGTGGGTCGTGCCCTTGCCGCTAGCGTCCGGTCTGCTTGCCGATGACGGGGCCGTGAAAGATGCCGCCCCTGAAGTCGATGTGGTCGCCCCGGTAACGTTCTTGGGGATCCTCCTCGGAGTCGGAGGACTCCCGGGGCTGGTGCTTGCGCAGGACCTCCACCGCCACCGACGCGGCCCGTTCGGCGGCGAGGATCTGCGAGCCGGAAGCGTCGGCCGCGTGCTTGTCGGCGTTGGCGAGGTCGCTGATGCCCCGGATCACCAGGGTGTCCAACTGGCCGTTCAGGTGGGCCGCGTGCGCGGCGCCCGAGCCCTCCATCTCGATCGCGCACGCGTCGTTGTAGTGGTGGCGGATGTGGGCGGCGAAGGCCGATCTGTCGTCGGCCAGGACGACATCGCCGACGGCGATCGGCTTGCGGTGCCCTCGTACGTCCGGCATGTCCCGCAGGGCCGAGCGCGCCGCCTGCACCAGTCGGTGCGAGCCGTGCCAGACCTCGGGGCGTGCCTGGAAGCCGTCCGGTGTCTGCTTGCCGCCGTGGATGGCGTACACCTTTGTGCCGACCACGACGTCACCGATCTCGACGTCGTCCTTGAGGCCGCCCGCGACGCCGACGAAGAGCACCGTCTCGGGGTCGAGCCAGTCGACGATCTGTGTGGTGAGCGAGGCGGCGGTCAGGGCACCCACGCCCAGCTCGGCGAGGGCCACGGTCCAGGCGGTGTCCGCGAGCCGGCCGAGTTCGGCCCGGGTGCCGTTCCTGGGGTGGACAATCTCCTCGGCGTCCACGAGATGGGCGCGCACGGCGTCGTACTCCTCCGGCAGAGCGGTGAGGATGACGGCTGCGGCGGTGGGACGCGGTCGCTTCGCGGGCATTTGCCAACGGTAGCGCCAAGCTGCCTGGCCCACAGGCCTGTTGGCGACTGCCGTAATAAGACCAGATCGGCGCGGGTATGGTCGTCCGGCGTGGGTCGGCGCGTCGGGTGGGGAGAGCCGTATGCCGGAGCAAGGGGTCACCATCGGGCAGTTGCTGCTCGCTGAGTACCAGACGATCAAGGACGAGCAGAAGGCGCGCATCGGGTTTCGGGACAACCTGCTGTACGTGACGCTCGGGGTGGTGGCCGCCGTCATCGCCGCGGCGGCACAGGCCAAGCAGGCGTCGATGCTGCTGGCGCTGCCGCCGGTGTGTGTGGTGCTCGGGTGGACGTACCTGGTCAACGACGAGAAGATCTCGGCGATCGGGTACTACGTGCGGGATGAGCTGGGGCCGCGGCTTGCTCAACTGACTCCGAGCGAAACCGAGTTCGCCACCTTCGGGTGGGAGGCCTACCACCGGACCGACGTCCGGCGGCGGACCCGCAAGACGATCCAGGCCGTGATCGATCTGACGGCGTTCTGCGCGGTGCCGCTGGCCGCGCTGGTGGTGTTCTGGGCCGGCGGGGACGGCGGTGGGTTGCTGGTCGGGCTGTCGGTGGTGGAGGCGCTCGCGGTGGTGGGGCTCGGGGTGCAGGTCCTGCTGTACATGAGGCCGGCGAGAGCAGTACGGACAGCGGGCTGACGCCGTACCGTTGATGCCCACGCATCAGGGGCATCGGGGGATGGAACGGCGCATGAGAGCGGCTTTATCGGCTTTGCTGGCGGCCCTGGCCGAGGGCGCGGGAGGGGACGCCGGCCAGGCGCTGGCCGAAGCGGCGGACGGTTCGGGGCGGCCGGAGGCGCTATGGGCCTGGGGTGACCGGGTCGCGGAGCTGCTCGGCGGCGATCCGAGGGTCGCGGGTGCGGTTGCGGATGCCATGGAGCGGTATGCGCCGGGCAGCGCGGCTGCCTGGTACGGCGGTGACCACTCCGACTTCCGTGGTGGGGTCTTTCTGCGTGAGGTGATCGGGGTCCAGGTCGTGATCCAGCAGGGCGCGGCGGCGCGGGAGGCGCTGGCTTCGTTGCCGCCGCGGCCCGGTGGGTTCGCCGGGCGGGAGGACGAGTCGGCTGAGCTTCTGCGCGCGCTCGACGATTCGGCTGCGGTTCTCGTCACCGCCGTGTCGGGGCTTGGTGGCATCGGGAAGACGGCGCTCGCTGTCGAGACCGCGCATCTGGCCTGTGGGAAGGGGTGGTTCCCGGGCGGGGTGCTCTTCCTCGACCTGCATGGGTACGACGAGCAGCCGGTCAGTGCCGATCAGGCTCTGCAGTCGTTGCTGCGGGCGCTCGGGGTGGCGCCGGAGCATATTCCGGCTACGGCCGATGACCGGGCGGTTCTCTACCGGTCGGTGCTCGCCCGGCGAGGGGCGGTCCTGGTGTTGGCGGACAACGCCTCGTCGCCGGATCAGGTACGGCCGTTGCTGCCGGGGGAGGGGCGGCATCGGGTGCTGGTGACGTCACGCGACCGGCTGCCCCAACTGGGGGCTCGGCTTGTGCCGTTGGATCAGCTCACGCATGAGGAGGCACGGCGGGTTCTCGACCTTGCCCTGAGGATCGCCGATCCGGAGGACGGTCGGGTGGCGGTCGACGCGGAGGCCACCGGACAACTCGCCGGTCTGTGCGGACATTTGCCGCTGGCGCTCCAGATCGCGGCCGCGTTGCTGGCGGAGGACCCGGGGATGCCGGTCGCGGAACTCGTCGGCGAGCTTGAGGCTTCGCACGACCGGCTCGTTCACCTCGACGACGGGGAGCGCAGCGTGCGTGCGGCCTTCGAGCTGTCGTACCGGCGTTTGCCGCCTGAGCAGGCCCGGCTGCTGCGGCTGCTCGCGCTTGCGCCTGGGCCTGAGGTGAGTGACGAGGTTGCCGCCGTCCTGGTGGGCGACGACGCTCCTCCGCTACGAGGTCTGAGGGCGCTGGCTCGTGCGCACCTTGTCGAGCGGGGAAGTGGGCGGACGTGGTGGCGGTTGCATGACTTGGTGCGGGCGTATGGGGCGGGCGTGGTGGCGGGGAATGCGGAGTTGCGGGAGGAGGGAGAGGCAGCGCGGGACCGAGTGCTGGGGTTCTACTGCCAGGTGGCGGATGCGGCCGATGATCGGTTGCGCTGGCTGCCGGGAAGACCGGTGCCGGACCTGTTCGCGGACCGAAGGCAGGCATTGGCGTGGCTGGACCGGGAGCGGGCGGGACTGGTGGCGGCGGCGCTGTGGGCGCGGGAGGAGCGGTTCGCGGACATGGCAGTGGGGCTGTCCGAGCGCCTGGGGGAGTATCTCGACTGGCGACGGTATTTCAACGACTTGATCATTGTCTGCCGTGTCGCACAGGAGGCTGCTTGCCGCGCAGGGGAGCGATCACGGGAGGCCCTTGCGTGGAATAACCTCGGCTACGCCTTGCAGAGAGCGGGGCGGGCCCAGGAAGGGATTGACGCGCACATTCGCGCCCGGGATCTGTTCCAGATGCTCGAAGAGCGTCACGGTGAGGCGATCGTTTGGGACCACCTCGGTGCCGCCCTTGCGGCAGTGGATCGGTTGAGTGAGGCGATTGACGCGCACAGTCGAGCCCGAGATCTGTTCCAGGTGCTCCAAGACCGAAACCGTGAAGCTGGAGCCTGGAATCAAATCGGCGCCGCGCTTCTCGACGAGGGGCGGGTGGAGGAAGCGATCAGCGCGTACGTGCATGCCCGCGACCTGTATCAGATCACTGGGGATCGTCATGGCGAGGGCATCACGTGGAACAACCTTGGCATCGCGCTGTGGAGCCTGGGCCGGACGGACGAGGCCATCGAGGCGTACGGCAAGGACTTGGCAATCTGCAGAGAATTCGAGGACTGGTACGGAGCGGGCCTGACGCTGGACAACCTGGCCCATGCTTACGAGACCAATGATCAGCCAGCTGAGGCACGGGTTTACCTGCTTCAAGCCGCCGAAGCCTATGAGCGCGCGAATGCTTCCCGCGAAACAGCAGAGGCCCGCGCCCAAGCCGAGGCGCTCACCGCCGCCCCCACCGATAAACCAACTCCGGCCTCCCCACCTGCCCGTACAACGGACTCCGCCCCGCCCGCCCCGCCTCCACCAGGTGCTCCAGGTACCGCCGTGCCGTGATCCGGGAGATCCCCACGCTCTCCGCCAGCGCCGCCGCGGTCAGCCCTTCCTCCGACTCCCGCAGTGCGACGGTCACCCGCTCCAGCGTCGGTGCGCTGAGCCCCTTCGGCAGCGCCGCGGGCGACGACGGCGCCCGGAGTGCGGCCAGCGCGCGGTCCACCTCGTCCTGGCCGCTCGCCTCGCCCACCGCCGCCCGGAACTCCGCGTACCGGGTCAGCCGGTCCCGGAGCGTCGCGAAGGTGAACGGCTTCAGGACGTACTGGACGACCCCCAGCGAGACGCCCTCCCGCACCACCGCCAGGTCCCGTGCCGACGTCACCGCTATGACGTCGGCCTGATGGCCGGCCGCCCGCAGGGAGCGGGCGAACTGCAGGCCGTGCACGTCCGGCAGGTGCAGGTCCAGCAGGAGCAGATCCACCGGCGTACGGTCCAGGATCCGCCGTGCCTCCGCCCCGGTGTGCGCCTTCCCCACCGCCACGAACCCCGGCACCCGGCCCACGTACATGACGTGCGCGTCCGCGGCCACCGGATCGTCCTCGACGACCAGGACTCTGATCGGCTCCCCGGTCATCGGGCCTCGCCCCCCGCCAGCGACGCCCGCAACGGCAACCGCACCTCGAACACCGCCCCGCCCTCCGGCGCCTCGGTCACCGTCAGCGTGCCCGCCAGCCGGGTCACCGCCTGGCGGACCAGCGCCAGCCCGAGCCCTCGTCCGCCCGGCCCCGCCGGCTTCGTCGAGAAGCCGCGCTGGAAGACCAGTTCGGCATGTGCGGGGTCCACTCCCGCACCCGTGTCCGCCACCCTCATCACCAGCTCGGCGTCGTCATCGGCATCGTCCGCGTACGCGGTCACCGTCACGCGCGCCCGTACCGTCCCCTGGGCCGCGTCCACCGCGTTGTCGATCAGGTTGCCGAGGACGGTGACCAGATCGCGCGCCGACAGGCTCTCCGGTAGCAAACCGTCATCCAGCCGGCTCTCGTCCGAGACCACCAGCTCCACGCCCCGCTCGTTCGCCTGGGCCGTCTTGCCCAGCAGCAGCGCGGCGAGGACCGGCTCGCTGACCGCCGCCACCACCTGGTCGGTCAGCGCCTGCGCCAGCTCGAGCTCGGCCGTCGCGAAGTCCACCGCCTCCGCAGCCCTCCCCAGCTCGATGAGCGAGACGACCGTGTGCAACCGGTTCGCCGCCTCGTGCGCCTGGGAGCGCAGCGCCTGCGTGAAGCCCCGCTCCGAGTCCAGCTCGCCCATCAGGGCCTGGAGTTCGGTGACGTCCCGGAGCGTGACCACCGTGCCGCGGCGCTCACCGCCCGACACCGGCGAGGTGTTCACCACCAGCACCCGGTCCGCCGTCAGATGCACCTCGTCCACCCGGGGCTCCGAGGCCAGCAGCGCGCCGGTCAGCGGTGCCGGCAGGCCCAGGTCCGCCACCGAGCGGCCCACGACCTCCCCCTCCGGGCCCACCCCCAGCAGCTCCCGGCCCCCGTCGTTGATCAGCGCCACCCGGAACTGGCCGTCCAGCATCAGCAGGCCCTCCCGGACCGCGTGCAGCGCCGCCTGGTGGTAGTCGTGCATCCGGCTCAGCTCGGCCGCGTTCATGTTGTGCGTGTGACGTCGTAGGCGGGCGTTGACGACGTAGGTGCCGAGCGCGCCCAGCAGCAGCGCGCCGGCCGCGGTCCCGAGCAGGGCCGTGACCTGCTCCTGGGCCCGCTCGCTGATCGCCTCCACCTTGATGCCGGCGCTCACCAGGCCGATCACACGACCGTTCTCCAGGATCGGCGTCACCGTGCGCACGGACGCGCCGAGGGTGCCCTTGTACGTCTCGCTGCGGGTGTCGCCGTGCTGGGCCGCGCCGATATGGCCCAGGTAGTGCTTGCCGATCTCGTTCTTGTCGGGGTGGGTCCAGCGGATGCCGTCCGGGGTCATGATCGTGATGAAGTCGACCTCGGTGTCCCGCATGACCTGGAGGGCGTACGGCTGCAGCAGGGCGCTCGGATCGGACGTGTGGATCGCCGAACGCACCGAGGGCGCGTCCGCCACCGACCGTGCCACCGCCGTCGCCTGCCGGGTCGCCGCCTCCTGCGCCTGGTGGCGGTCGCTCACATACGTGAACAGCGCGTACCCGGCGACCAGCACCGCTATCAGCACGGCCTGCATGGCGAACAGCTGGCCGGCCAGGCTGCGAGGTCGGGGGAGGGACGGGAGGCGCATGGCAGCAGTGTGCCTCCCGGGTGAAGCGTGAACGAAATGAACGGAAGGGTGACCGGGCTCACAGACCAGGAGATAGTCACGGCAACCCCCATATCCCCCGGACGTGAGCCGCACGCCGGTGATGCCGACGAAGACGTCAAGGAGGGCAGCCGTGGCCGCCGCAAGCACCCCCAGTACGGCACCTGCCGCACCCGCTGTGAAGCGGGACCGTACCCATTACCTGTACATCGCCGTGATCGTCGCGGTCGCGCTGGGCATCGCCGTAGGGCTCATCTGGCCCGACGCCGGCGTCGAGCTCAAGCCCCTCGGCACCGGTTTCGTCAACCTGATCAAGATGATGATCTCGCCGATCATCTTCTGCACGATCGTGCTCGGGATCGGGTCCGTGCGGAAGGCCGCCAAGGTCGGCGCCGTGGGCGGTATCGCGCTCGGCTACTTCCTGGTGATGTCGCTGGTCGCGCTCACCATCGGCCTGGTCGTCGGCAACATCCTGCACCCCGGTGACGGGCTGCACATCACCAACGCCCTCAAGGCCTCCGGACACGCCCAGGTGGACTCCGAGGCGCTCGGCGGCGTCGACTTCGTGCTGTCGATCATTCCGACCACGTTCGTCTCCGCCTTCACCGAGGGCCAGGTCCTGCAGACGCTGCTGATCGCGCTGCTCGCCGGGTTCGCGTTGCAGGCCATGGGTTCGGCCGGGCAGCCGGTGCTGCGGGGCGTCGAGCACATCCAGCGGCTCGTCTTCCGCATCCTGGGCATGATCATGTGGGCCGCGCCGATCGGTGCGTTCGGTGCCATCGCGGCCGTCGTCGGGTCCGCCGGGCTCGACGCCCTCAAGAGCCTCGCCGTGCTGATGCTCGGCTTCTACATCACCTGTGTGCTGTTCGTCTTCGTGGTGCTGGGCGCGATGCTCCGGGCCATCGCCGGGCTGAACATCTTCACCCTGTTCAAGTACCTCGCCCGCGAGTTCCTGCTGATCCTGTCCACCTCCTCCTCCGAGTCCGCGCTGCCGCGGCTCATCGCGAAGATGGAGCACCTGGGCGTCAGCAAGCCGGTCGTCGGTATCACCGTTCCGACGGGGTACTCCTTCAACCTCGACGGCACGATGATCTACATGACGATGGCGTCGCTATACATCGCCGACGCCCTCGGTACGCCGATGTCGATCGGTGAGCAGATCCCGCTGCTGCTCTTCCTGCTGCTGGCCTCGAAGGGCGCGGCGGGTGTCAGCGGCGCCGGTCTGGCCACGCTGGCCGGTGGTCTGCAGTCGCACAAGCCCGCGCTGGTGGACGGTGTCGGTCTGATCGTCGGCATCGACCGGTTCATGAGTGAGGCCCGCGCGCTGACGAACTTCGCCGGCAACGCGGTCGCGACGGTGCTCATCGGCACGTGGACGAAGGAGATCGACAAGGGCCGCGTGCGGCAGGTGCTCGCGGGTGAGCTGCCGTTCGACGAGAAGACGCTGCTGGATGACGGGGAGCCGGGCACGCCCGAGCTTCCTGAGCAGCGGGAGGAGTTGGCGAAGGCCTGAGCGTCTGCCTGGCCGCTGTGCATGCGCGGCTGCCGGTCGCGTGTGGCTGGTCGCGCCCACGCGGCGGAGCCGCACATCGATACGGCCCGCGCCCCTTTGGGGCGCTCCAGAACCGTCGGACGTCCGGCCCCGCCTGAACCGGGGCCGGGCGTCCGGCCCAAACCTCCGGGCGGCTGACACCCCCCCGCTCAGCCGTCCGGAGCCGTACCCGGGCTAGTCGCTCAACTCGGCCACCAGCTCCGTGGCCCTGGAGGCGGGCACGCCCGCTGCCGTCAGTGCGCTGACCGCGGCGGAGCGGCCCGCCTCCTTCGCGTCGAGGAGGCCGTCGTTGACCGCTTCCATCACCGCGAACAGCAGCTGCTCATGGACGTACGCCAGCGCCGGCGCCGGCAGCGGTGAGCTGAAGTCGCCCTCGTCGAGGCCGCGTTGCAGCAGCTCCACCTTGTTCTCGCGCAGGGGGGCCAGACGGTCGCGGATGCCCCGCATGGTGACCGTGCGCTGGGCGAGGCCGACCAGCAGCCGGTAGCGGTCGGCGATCTCCCAGATGGCGAGCACCGAGCGGGCCACCGCCTCCGCCGGGTTCGCCGTCTCCCGGCGGGCCCCCGCGTCGGCTGCCATCAGCGCCTCCACCGCGCCGTCGACCAGCGTGCCGATGAGCGCCTCACGGCTCGGGAAATGGCCGTACACGGTCCGTCGTACGACCCCTGCCGCGCGCGCGATCTGGTCCATCGAGGCGTCGGGGTCAAGCAGCAGCTCGGCGAGGGCGACGTCGAGGATGCGGCGCCGGTTCAGGTCGGCGCGGGAGGGGTTACCCGTGGTCATGACTGTCATTCTGCCTGCCCCGCAGCGGGGCGCACCGTCTCTCCGCAAGGGCTTCACCTCCTCTATTTGCACAGTGGTGTGCAGGTCCTCTACATTGCACATGGTTGTGCAATTGCACGCTGCTGTGCAAGTTCAGCCGTACGCATCAGACGGAATCCGACGCGTGAGGAAGGCGATCCCTGCCATGCGACTCGTCATGAAGGAACCGGTCGAGACCACGGAGCGGCCGTATCCGCGCCGCTGGTGGGCGCTGCTGGTGCTCTGCCTGAGCCTGCTGATCATCGTGATGGCCAACACCGCCCTCACGGTGGCCGCGCCCGACATGACCACCGACCTCGGGCTCAGCAGTGCCGACCTGCAGTGGGTCATCGACGGCTACACCGTGCCGTACGCCGCCCTGATGCTGCTGCTCGGGGCGATCGGCGACAAGTACAGCCGCCGCGGGGCGCTGATCCTGGGCCTGGTCGTGTTCGGGGGCGGGGCCGTCTTCGGGTACCTCGCCGACAGCGCCGCGACCGTGATCGCGGCCCGTGCCGTGATGGGCACCGGCGCCGCGCTGATCATGCCGGCCACCCTCTCGCTGCTCGCCGCCACCTTCCCGCGCCACGAGCGGGCGAAGGCCATCACCCTGTGGACCGCCACCGCCGGGCTCGCCATCGCCGCCGGACCGGTGGTCGCCGGCGCCCTGCTGCGCGACCACGGCTGGTCCTCGACCTTCCTCATCAACGTGCCGATCGCGGCCGTCGCGATCGTCGGCGCCCTCGTCCTCGTACCGCCGTCCAGGGCCGGTCACCACGACCGCATCGACTACGTCGGCGGGCTGCTCTCCGTGCTCTGGATCGGCTCGCTGGTCTACATGATCATCGAGGGGCCGCACTTCGGCTGGGGCGTCAAGGCGGTCACCGCGGCCGTGGTCGCGGGCACCGGCCTCGTCGCCTTCGTCCTGTGGGAGCTGCGCCACCCGCACCCGGTCCTGGACGTCCGCCGCTTCGCCCACCGCCGCTTCGCCGGCTCCAACCTCGCCGTCGCCCTGTTCTTCCTGGCCGTCTTCGGCGCCTTCTACTACCTCACGCAGCACCTCCAGTTCGTCCTCGGCTACGACGCCCTCGGCACCGGCGTCCGCATGCTCCCGCTGGCCGGTGCGGTCTTCGCCGGCTCGGCCCTGACCGGCTGGCTCACCCCGCGCGTCGGCATGAAGTGGACGGTCACGGCGGGGATGGTCGGCGGGACCACGGCACTCGCCCTGCTCACCCGGGTGGACGCCGCCTCGGGGTACGGGGACTTCGTGGCGCCCCTGATCATCCTCGGGCTGGCCATCGGCCTCGCGCTCTCGCCGTGCACCGACGCGATCATGGGGGCCTTCCCGGAGTCCGAACTGGGCGTCGGCGGCGCCGTCAACGACACCTCGCTGGAGCTCGGCGGCTCCCTCGGCATCGCCATCCTCGGCTCGCTGCTCGCCACCTCCTACGGCAGCCACCTCACCGACGCCACCAGCGGCAGCAAGCTGTCCGCGAGCGCCCTCGCCACCGCCCAGGACTCGGTCGGCGCCGGATACGCGGTCGCCCAGGGCATCGGCGAGCAGGCCCGGCGGACGGCCGCCCAGGCCGCGCGGGCCACCGACCCGCAGCAGGCCGCGCAGTTGAAGGCGCAGGCGCAGCAACTGGCCGGGGGCGCCCGGCAGATGGCGGACGCCGTCGGCTCCTCCTTCGCCGACGCGGTGGCCCACACCAGCCTGGTCGGCGCGGTGATCCTGGGCATCGGGACCGTGCTGGTGGCGGTGCTGCTGCCGGGGCGGGGGAAGGCCGAAGCGGAGGCTCCGGCCGAGGAGCGGAAGCTGGTGGACAGCGGGGCGCGCTGACCCCTGGCCGCCACTTGTCAGCCGTATCCACTAACGTGCCGTTCCTGTTCGACCGGAACTTCGACCGAAGCGTCGACCGGGACTTCGACCGGAACGGCACATCGGCATGGCTGCATGGAGGCACGGGGGATGAAGATCGACTGGGACCGTCGGCACTGCGCGCGCAAGGGGCATGTGACCTATGCCCCCGACGACCCGCGGCTGCGGGTGCGGCTGCACGCCCAGACCGCGGTCGGGGTGGCCTGGCGCTGTCTGCGCTGCGGAGACTTCGCGCTCGGTGAGCCGCACGGCTCGGGGCCGGCGGCGGACGCCCCGCTGGTGCCGCGCGGGAAGGTGCTGCGGGACCTGTTCATCCTGCGCTTCCTGGCGATCGAGCGGGCCGTGCGCGGGGTGTTCATCGTGCTGGTCGCGGTCGCGGTGTGGAAGTTCAGCAACAGCCAGGACGCGGTGCGCCGGCTCTTCAACGAGTACCTGGACACCTTCCGGCCGGTCTTCAGGCACTTCCACTACGACCTCGACCACTCACCGGTCGTCGGCTCCATACAGAAGGCCTTCGGCTACAAGCACTCCACGCTGCTGCTGGTGGCCGTGCTGCTGCTGGCGTACGCGCTGATCGAACTCGTCGAGGCGGTCGGCCTCTGGTACGCCAAGCGGTGGGCGGAGTACCTGACGGTGGTCGCCACGGCCGCCTTTCTGCCGCTGGAGATCTACGAACTCACCGAGAAGGTCAGCTACCTGAAGATCGCCACCCTGGTGCTGAACATTCTCGCGGTGCTCTACATCGCCCTCGCCAAGCGGCTGTTCGGGCTGCGCGGCGGGCGCCGGGCCTTCGAGGAGGAGCGGCACAGCGCCTCCCTGCTGGAGGTCGAGGAGTCCGCGGGGGTGCAGCCGAGCTTGCCTTGACGTCGGCGTCAAGTCGTACCGTCGTGGACATGCGAATCGGCGAGCTGGCCGCACGGGCCGGTACCACCACGCGCACCCTGCGGTACTACGAGGCGCGCGGGCTGCTGCCCGCGCGGCGTTCCGGCAACGGCCACCGGACCTACGACGAGAGCGATCTGAAGCTGCTCACGCAGATCCGGACGCTCCAGGACTTCGGGTTCGAGCTGGAGGAGACCCGGCCGTTCGTGGAGTGCCTGCGGGCCGGGCACCCGGAGGGCGACACCTGTCCGGCGTCGCTCGCGGTCTACCGGCGCAAGCTGGCGGAGCTGGACTCGCTCATCGGCGAGTTGCAGGCCGTGCGGGCCGAGGTCGGCGCCCAGCTGGAGCGGGCCGAACGGGCACGGGACGAGCTGGCTGCCGAGGCGGAGGTTCCGGGTGGTCCGGAACCGGTGTGCGAGCTGGGAGGGGATGGCGGATGACCAAGGCGGCGGGTGTGGCCGAGGTGACGGACGCGGACTTCGCGGCGGAGGTGATCGGGGCGGACGGGCCGGTGCTGGTGGAGTTCACCGCGAACTGGTGCCCGCCGTGCCGGCAGATGGCGCCGGTGCTCACGGCCCTGGCGGCGGAGGAGGGTGAGCGGCTGAAGGTGGTCCAGCTGGACGTGGACCTCAATCCGGAGACGACGAACGCCTACAAGGTGCTGTCGATGCCGACGTTCATGGTGTTCCGGAACGGCGAGCCGGTGAAGTCGATGGTGGGCGCCCGGCCCAAGCGGCGGCTCCTGGAGGAGCTGTCCGACGTGCTGCTCTGAACCGACCGGCGACACGAAGAATCCCCCGAGCAATTGCGCTCGGGGGATTTCTTTGCGTATATTCAAGAGTTCGTGACTTCAGGCCGATGTGAAATCGGTTCGGTCGCGAAGAAGTTCAGTGGGCACAGTATATCCGGGCGGGAGCGGAATTGTCAAACACCGAATTTCCGGACGATGAATTGCGGCACGAGCAGGAATTCATCGACGGACTGTACGCACGGGTGGACGCGCTGCGCGGCGACACCGAGGACTCCGTCGCGGACGCCCTCTCCCTCGGCGACAAGCCGATGCAGGCCCGACTGGAGCGGGACATCCTGGTCGTCGAGCGGTCCGGGCTGCTCGCCGCGCTGAACGCCGTGGACGGCTCGCTCTGCTTCGGCCGGATCGACCTGACCTCCGGGACCAAGCACCACATCGGCCGGATCGGGCTGCGCCGGGACGACGCCGAGCGCACCCCGCTCCTCATCGACTGGCGCGCCGCGGTCGCCCGCCCCTTCTACCTGGCCACCGGCCACACCCCGATGGGTCTGCGCCGCCGCCGGCACATCGCCACCGACGGCCGCAAGGTCGCCTCCCTGCACGACGAGATCCTCGACCTCGGCGACCAGGAGCGCACCGGCCACGAGGACCCGTCCGGCGACGCGGTGCTGCTCGCCGCCCTCAACTCGGCCCGTACCGGCCGGATGGGCGACATCGTGCAGACCATCCAGGCCGAGCAGGACGAGATCATCCGGGCGCCGCACCGCGGGATCCTGGTCGTTGAGGGCGGCCCGGGCACCGGCAAGACCGCGGTCGCCCTGCACCGGGCCGCCTATCTCCTCTACGAACACCGCGAACTGCTCGCCAAGCGGGCCGTGCTCATCGTCGGCCCCAACCCCGCCTTCCTCGGCTACATCGGCGAGGTACTGCCCTCGCTCGGCGAGACCGGCGTGCTGCTGGCGACCGTCGGCGAGCTGTACCCCGGGGTGAAGGCCACGGCCGCCGACACCCCCGAGGCGGCCGCGGTGAAGGGCCGCGCGGACATGGCCGACGTGCTCGCCGCCGTCGTACGCGACCGGCAGGCGCTGCCCGACCCGGTCATCACCGTCGAGCACGACCGCGAGGTGCTGATGCTCGACGACGGCCTGGTGAACATGGCCCGCGAGCGCACCCGCGCCGCCGATCTCCCGCACAACGTGGCCCGTGAGTACTTCGAGGGCCACATCCTCAACACCCTCACCGAGCTGTACGCCGAGCGGGTCGGCACCGACCCCTTCGACGGCAGCAGCCTGCTGGACGCCTCCGACATCACCCAGATCCGCGACGAACTCGCCGAGAACCCCGAGGTCTGGTCCGCCGTCGACCAGCTGTGGCCGCGGCTGACCCCGCAGCGCCTGGTCGCCGACTTCCTCGCCGGGCCCGAGGGCTACGTCGGCGCCGAGGACGCGGCCGCGATCCGCCGCCCGGTCACCCGGTCCTGGACGGTCTCGGACGTCCCCCTGCTCGACGAGGCGGCCGAGCTGCTGGGTGTCGACGAACGGGTCGCCCGGGCCCGGGCCGAACGCGAGCGCGAGACCCAGATCGCCTATGCGCAGGGCGTCCTCGACGTCTCCTACGCCTCCCGGACCTACGAGTTCGACGACAAGGAGGACAGCGATCCCGACGCCTCGGAGGTCCTGTCCGCGCACGACATCATCGACGCCGAGCGCTTCGCCGAACGCCATGAGGAGGAGGACTTCCGCAGCGCGGCCGAACGCGCGGCGGCCGACCGCACCTGGGCCTTCGGGCACATCATCGTCGACGAGGCGCAGGAGCTGTCGCCGATGGCCTGGCGGCTTCTGATGCGGCGCAGCCCGACCCGCTCCATGACCCTGGTCGGCGACCCCGCCCAGACCGCGGAGGCGGCGGGCGTGGGCTCCTGGTCGAAGATCCTCGAACCGTATGTCGAGGACCGCTGGGACCACACCCGCCTCGGCGTCAACTACCGCACCCCGTCCGAGATCATGGACCTCGCCGCGGCCGTGGTCCGCGCCGAGAACCCGGACTTCGAGCCCCCGAGCTCGGTCCGCTCGACGGGCGTGAGCCCGTGGATCCGGCAGGCCCACGACGACCTCCCCGGCGCCGTGGAGAAGGCGGTGGCCGAACTCACCCCCGCCGAGGGCCGCCTGGCGGTGATCGCCCCACGCGACCTGCACTGCACCCTCGCCGGCCGCCTGGCCGGCGTCACGCCCGGCACCGAACCCGACCTGACCCAGGCGGTCGTACTCCTGGACCCGCGGCAGGCCAAGGGCCTGGAGTTCGACTCGGTCCTGGTGGTCGAACCGGGCCGCTACGGCACCAGCGACCTGTACGTGGCGCTGACCCGGGCCACCCAGCGACTGGGCGTACTGCACACCGGCCCGCTGCCGGACGGGCTCAGGCAGGCCGCAGCCACACCGTAGCCAGCGGCGGCAGGGTCAGGCGGATGCTCGTGGGGCGGCCGTGGGACGGCTGGTGCTCCGGCTTCACCGGATCGGGGTTGGTGATGCCGCTGCCGCCGTACCCGGCCGCGTCCGTGTTGACCATCTCGTGCCAGGCGGGGATCTCGTCCGGGACGCCCAGGCGGTAGTCGGCGCGGACCACCGGGGCGAGGTGGGAGACCGCGAGCAGCGGGGTGCCCTCGGCGTCGTACCTCAGGAACGCGAAGACGTTGTCCTCGGCCGCGTCGCCGGCGATCCACTGGAAGCCGGCGACGGAGGTGTCCCGCTGCCAGAGGGCCGGGGTGGCGCGGTAGCCGGTGTTGAGGTCGCGGACCAGGTCGCGGACGCCCCGGTGGTCGGCCTCGGCGCCGTAGGCCGGGTCCAGCAGCCACCAGTCCGGGCCGTGCGCCTCCGACCACTCCGCACCCTGGGCGAACTCCTGGCCCATGAAGAGCAGCTGCTTGCCGGGGTGGGCCCACATGAAGGCCAGGTAGGCGCGGAGGTTGGCGCGCTGCTGCCACCAGTCGCCGGGCATCTTGGAGACCAGCGAGCGTTTGCCGTGCACGACTTCGTCGTGGGAGATGGGCAGCACGTAGTTCTCGCTGTACGCGTACACCATCGAGAAGGTCATCTCGTGGTGGTGGTACTTGCGGTGGACCGGCTCGTGGGACATGTACTCCAGCGAGTCGTGCATCCAGCCCATGTTCCACTTCAGTCCGAAGCCGAGACCCCCGGCGTCGGTGGGGCGGGTCACGCCCTCCCAGGCCGTCGACTCCTCGGCGATCGTCACCACGCCCGGCGCCCGCCGGTAGACCGTCGCGTTCATCTCCTGGAGGAACGCCACCGCGTCCAGGTTCTCCCGGCCGCCGTGCTCGTTCGGCGTCCACTGGCCCGGCTCGCGCGAGTAGTCCAGGTAGAGCATCGAGGCGACCGCGTCCACCCGCAGCCCGTCGATGTGGAACTCCTCGCACCAGTACACCGCGTTGGCCACCAGGAAGTTGCGCACCTCCCGGCGCCCGAAGTCGAACTCCAGGGTGCCCCAGTCGGGGTGGGCGGCCCGGAGCGGATCCGAGTGCTCGTACAGCGGCCGCCCGTCGAACTCCGCCAGCGCCCAGTCGTCCCGCGGGAAGTGGGCCGGCACCCAGTCCATCAGCACCCCGATGCCGGCCCGGTGCAGGGCGTCGACCAGGTACTTGAAGTCGTCGGGGGTGCCGAGGCGGGCCGTGGGGGCGTAGAAGCCGGTGACCTGGTAGCCCCAGGAACCGCCGAAGGGGTGCTCGGCGACCGGCATCAGCTCGACGTGCGTGAAGCCCAGGTCGCCGACGTAGCGCGGCAGTTGCTCGGCCAGTTCGCGGTAGGTCAGGCCGGGGCGCCAGGACGGCAGGTGCACCTCGTAGACCGAGAAGGGGGCCTCGTGCACGGGCGTGTCGGCCCGGTGCCTCATCCACTCCTCGTCGGTCCACTCGTGGTGGGACGTGTGGACGATCGACGACGTGCTGGGCGGAGCCTCGGTACGCCGGGCCAGCGGGTCGGCGCGCAGGGTGTGCGAGCCGTCCGGGCGGGTGATGTCGAACTTGTACAGCTCGCCCGCCCCGATGCCCGGCACGAACAGCTCCCAGATCCCGGAGGAGCCGAGCGAGCGCATCGGGTACGCGGTGCCGTCCCAGAAGTTGAAACCGCCGGCCAGCCGGACGCCCTGCGCGTTCGGCGCCCACACCGAGAAACGGGTGCCGGACACGCCCTGGTGGGTCATGGGGTGCGCGCCCAGCGCCTCCCACAGCCGCTCGTGCCGGCCCTCGCCGAGCAGGTGCAGGTCAAGCTCGCCCAGGGTGGGCAGGAAGCGGTACGCGTCCTCGGACTCCTGGACCGTCCCCTCGTACTCCACCAGCAGCCGGTAGACCGGCACGTCGGAGAGGGGGAGCAGGACGGAGAAGAAGCCGTCGCCGTCGTCGTGCAGGCCGGTCCGCAGATCGTGGCCGGCGACCACCGTCACCGCGCGGGCGTACGGGCGGAACACCCGCACGGCTATCCCGCCGCCCGGCACCGGATGGGCGCCCAGTCCCGAATGCGGGTCGTGGTGCGTGCCGAGCAGCAGCCGATCGCGGTCCTCGGCGGCTACGGAAACGGACTTCATGGAGGTCACGGACGGTTCTCCCGGGATCAGGTCGAGTCAGTCGGAGGTGGCGAGGCGGTGGACGGCCGACAGGGGCACGGGAAGCCAGTCCGGGCGGTGCCGGGCCTCGTAGACGACCTCGTAGACGGCCTTGTCGGTCTCGTAGGCCCGCAGCAGCACGGGGTCGGTGCGCGGGTCGACGCCGGTGATCTCGGCGTATCCGGAGCAGTAGGCCGCCCGGCACAGCTGCGCCCAGGCACGGGCCGGCGGGGTCACCGAGTGGGCCGCGTAGTCGAAGGAGCGCAGCATGCCGGCGATGTCCCGCACCGGCGGCTGCGGCATCCGGCGTTCGGCCAGCGGGCGGGCCGGCTCGCCCTCGAAGTCGATCAGGGACCACTCCCCGGACGGCGAGCGCAGGCACTGCCCCAGGTGCAGGTCGCCGTGCACCCGCTGAGCGGTCCAGGTGCGGCCCTCGGCGGCCAGCCCGGCCAGCGCCTCGTAGGCCGAGCGCAGCCCGTCCTCGTACGGTCGCAGCGCCGGGACCGCCTGGGCGGCCGCCGTCAGCCGCTCGGTCATGCCGGCGATCATCGACTCCAGCCGGCTGTGCCCGAGGGTGACGGTCGGCAGCGCCCGGGCCAGCGCGGTGTGCACCTCGGCCGTGGCCCGTCCCAGCGCCCGCGCGTCCGCCGCGAAGTCCTCGCCCTTGGCCAGCTCGCGCAGCGCCAGCTCCCAGCCGTCGGTCGCGCCGCGTACGAAGGGCTGGAGGACGGCGAGGACGTACGACTCCCCGGCCAGTTCCGCCCGCAGCCAGGCCGTCGGGGCGGGCACCCGGTCGCAGCCCTCGCGGGCCAGGGCCAGGGGTATCTCCAGGTCGGGGTTGACGCCGGGCACGACGCGCCGCAGGAGCTTCAGGATGAACGTATCTCCGTAGACGACCGAGGAGTTGGACTGCTCGGCGGTCAGGAGCCGGGCCACCAGCCCGTCGCGTATCTCGGTGCCGGGATCGCGTTCGAAGAACAGCCCGCCGATACGGGCCCGGGTGCGCAGCGCCTCCAGGAGCAGTTCGGCGGGCCGGGGGTCGTACAGGGCGTCGTACACCGTGCGTCCGGCCAGCGGGCCGTCGGTGAGATGGCCGATCAGTGCGGGCGCCAGCCGGGGCGGCAGCGCCTCGCGCGTGCCTATGAGCAGCTGGTAGCAGTCGCCGGCCTCGGCGGGGGCGGGCGGCTGTTCGGCGCGGACCAGCAGATGGTGCAGGCCCAGCCTGCTGTCCGACGGCAGGAGTTCGGTCTCCGCCACCGTGGCGAAGCCGGTGACCGGACTGCCCTTGCCCGCGAACCAGCGCTGCCGGGGCAGCCATTCGCGCAGGAGGGGATCGAGCGAGGCGAGGAGTGGGGGCGTGGAGGGGGTGACCGTTTCCGCCATGGCGGGTACGTCCTTTCCCCGGTCGTCGGGGGCGTTAGTGATGCGTGCCCCGGGCGGGCCGGAGGAAACCGCCGCCGCCCGGGGTGGACTATGCCGTGTTCCGGTTACCCGTCCGCGCGCAGCCGGAACCAGTAGAAGCCGTGTCCCGCCAGGGTCAGCAGGTACGGCAGCTCGCCGATGGCCGGGAAGCGCACCCCGCCGAACAGCTCCACCGGATGCCGGCCGTTGAAGCGCCGCAGGTCCAGCTCGGTGGGCTGCGCGAACCGGGAGAAGTTGTGCACACAGAGGACGAGATCGTCCTCGTACTCCCGCAGGAACGCGATCACCGCCGGGTTCGACGACTGGAGTTCGGTATAGGACCCCAGTCCGAAGGCAGGATTCTGCTTGCGGATCTCGATCATCCGGCGCGTCCAGTGCAGCAGCGAGGACGGCGAGGACATCGAGGCCTCGACGTTGGTGACCTGGTAGCCGTAGACCGGGTCCATGATGGTCGGCAGATACAGGCGCCCCGGGTCGCAGGAGGAGAAGCCGGCGTTGCGGTCCGGCGTCCACTGCATGGGGGTGCGGACCGCGTCCCGGTCGCCGAGCCAGATGTTGTCGCCCATGCCGATCTCGTCGCCGTAGTAGAGGATCGGCGAGCCGGGGAGGGAGAGCAGCAGGGCGGTGAAGAGCTCGATCTGGTTGCGGTCGTTGTCGAGGAGCGTGGCGAGCCGCCTGCGGATGCCGATGTTGGCGCGCATACGCGGGTCCTTCGCGTATTCGGCCCACATGTAGTCGCGTTCCTCGTCGGTGACCATCTCGAGGGTCAGCTCGTCGTGGTTGCGCAGGAAGATGCCCCACTGGCAGCCGGACGGGATGGCCGGTGTCTTGGCGAGGATCTCGGAGACGGGGTAGCGGGATTCCCTGCGCACCGCCATGAAGATCCGCGGCATCACCGGGAAGTGGAACGCCATGTGGCACTCGTCGCCACCGCTGCGGTAGTCGCCGAAGTAGTCGACCACGTCCTCCGGCCACTGGTTGGCCTCCGCCAGCAGCACGGTGTCCGGGTACTGGCTGTCGATCTCCTTGCGCACCCGCTTCAGGAAGTCGTGGGTGGCGGGCAGGTTCTCGCAGTTGGTGCCCTCGCGCTGGTAGAGATACGGCACCGCGTCCAGCCGGAAGCCGTCGATGCCCAGGTCCAGCCAGAACTTCAGCGCGGAGAGGATCTCCTCCTGGACCGCCGGGTTCTCGTAGTTGAGGTCCGGCTGGTGGGAGAAGAAGCGGTGCCAGAAGTACTGCTTGCGGACCGGGTCGTAGGTCCAGTTGGACGCCTCGGTGTCGACGAAGATGATCCGCGCGTCCTGGTACTGCTTGTCGTCGTCCGCCCAGACGTAGTAGTCGCCGTACGGCCCGTCGGGGTCCTTGCGGGACTCCTGGAACCACGGGTGCTGGTCGCTGGTGTGGTTCATGACGAAGTCGATGATCACGCGCATGCCACGCTGGTGGGCGGCGTCGACGAAGTCCACGAAGTCGGCGAGGTCGCCGAACTCGGGGAGTACCGCGGTGTAGTCGGAGACGTCGTAACCGCCGTCCCGCAAAGGGGACTTGAAGAAGGGCGGCAGCCAGAGGCAGTCGACACCGAGCCACTGCAGGTAGTCGAGTTTCGCGGTCAGGCCCTTGAGGTCGCCGATGCCGTCACCGTTGCTGTCCTGGAAGGACCGGACCAGGACCTCGTAGAAGACGGCGCGTTTGAACCAGTCCGGGTCCCGGTCCTTTGCGGGAGTGTCCTCGAAGGTGTCCGGGACGGGTTCGTTGACGATCATTTTGTGGGTGACCCTCCGATCTGCGGGGACGGTCGCAGAACCGTGAAGATATGCGCGGGTCGTCGACCCGGTTCCAGGCGCACATAGTTGGCCCTGCCCCAGTTGAAGGTTTCACCGGTGAGCTCGTCGCGCACCGGTACCGACTCGTGCCAGTTCAGGCCGAGTTGCGGCATGTCCAACGAGACCGTGGCCTCCTGGGTGTGGTGGGGGTCGAGGTTGGCGACCACCAGAACCGTGTTCGATCCGCTCCGCTTGCTGTAGACGAGCACCGATTCCTGGTCGGCATGGTGGAAGTGGAGATCACGCAGCTGTTGCAGGGCCGGACTGCCGCGTCGGACGGTGTTGAGGCGGGTGATGAGGGGGGCGATGCCCTCGGTGTCGGCGCGGGTCCAGTCGCGGGGTTTGAGCTGGTACTTCTCGGAGT
>NZ_JBVHQG010000017.1:0-138075 GCF_055567535.1 Streptomyces sp. NPDC026538 | reverse complement strand
CGATCCGGTGAGCGGCGCACCGCTGGTGGTGCTGGTCGGCCCGATGGGCGTGGGCAAGTCCACGGTCGGGGAACTGCTCGCCGGGCGGCTCGGCGTCGGCTACCGCGACACCGACGAGGACATCGTCACCGCCGAGGGCCGTGCCATCGCCGACATCTTCGTGGCCGAGGGCGAGGCGGTCTTCCGTGAGATGGAGAAGCGTGCGGTGCGGGTGGCGCTGACCGAGCACGAGGGCGTCCTCGCGCTCGGCGGGGGCGCGATCCTCGACGCGGACACGCGTGCGCTGCTGGCCGGCCGGCGGGTGGTCTACCTCTCGATGGACGTCGAGGAGGCCGTGAAGCGCACCGGCCTGAACGCGGCCCGGCCGCTGCTCGCCATCAACCCCCGCAAGCAGTGGCGGGAGCTGATGGAGGCGCGTCGGCACCTGTACGAGGAGGTCGCCTCGGCCGTCGTCGCGACCGACGGGCGTACGCCCGAAGAGGTCACCCAAGCAGCGCTGGACGCACTGGAGTTGAAGGAAGCATGAGCGAGGCAGTCACCCGGATCCAGGTCGGCGGCACGGCGGGCACCGAGCCGTACGAGGTCCTGGTGGGCCGTCAACTGCTCGGTGAGCTGGGCGGGTTGATCGGTGAGAGGGTCAAGCGGGTCGCGGTGATCCACCCCGAGGCGCTCGCCGAGACCGGTGACGCGCTCCGCGCCGACCTGGCCGGCCAGGGCTACGAGGCCGTCGCCATCCAGGTGCCCAACGCGGAGGAGGCCAAGACCGCCGAGGTCGCCGCCTACTGCTGGAAGGCGCTCGGCCAGTCGGGGTTCACCCGCTCCGACGTCATCGTCGGCGTGGGCGGCGGGGCGACGACGGACCTGGCCGGTTTCGTGGCCGCCACCTGGCTGCGCGGAGTCCGCTGGATCGCCGTCCCGACCACCGTCCTCGCCATGGTCGACGCGGCCGTCGGCGGCAAGACCGGCATCAACACCGCCGAGGGCAAGAACCTGGTCGGCGCCTTCCACCCGCCCGCCGGTGTGCTGTGCGACCTGGCCGCGCTGGACTCCCTCCCGGTCAACGACTACGTCTCCGGGCTCGCCGAGGTCATCAAGGCCGGCTTCATCGCCGACCCGGCGATCCTGGAGCTCATCGAGTCCGACCCCGAGGCCGCGCGCACCCCGGCCGGCCCGCACACGGCCGAGCTGATCGAGCGCTCCATCCGGGTCAAGGCCGAGGTCGTCTCCTCCGACCTCAGGGAGTCGGGCCTGCGGGAGATCCTCAACTACGGCCACACGCTCGGCCACGCCATCGAGAAGAACGAGCGCTACAAGTGGCGGCACGGAGCCGCGGTCGCCGTCGGCATGCACTTCGCCGCCGAACTCGGCCGGCTGGCCGGACGCCTGGACGACGCCACAGCCGACCGCCACCGCGCGATCCTCGAATCGGTGGGCCTGCCGCTGCACTACCGCTACGACCAGTGGCCCAAGCTGGTCGAGACGATGAAGGTCGACAAGAAGTCCCGCGGCGACCTGCTGCGTTTCATCGTCCTCGACGGCCTCGCCAAGCCCACCGTCCTGGAGGGCCCGGATCCGGCCGTGCTGCTCGCCGCCTACGGCGAGGTCGGGCAGTAAGTCCGCAGCTGACCCTTCCGCCCGATTCGCCTCGTGGCTCGGGCACTTCGTACCGCCCCCGGCCGTTTCACCAAACGACGACCGGGGGCGGTACCGTTCGGTAACGAGCGCAGCCGCACATGACGAGACGGAGTGGCACCGGATGCAGCACGCAGTGGGATCTCCGCTGCCGCCGCCCCATCAGCCGGGGCAGGGACCGACCGGCTGGCCGCCGGCCGCACACCATCCGGGAGCGCCGCAGGGCCCCGCGCCCGTGCCGCCGCCACCGGCCGCGCCCCCGCAGCCGTCGGTTCCGCCGCCGGCCCTGCCCTCGGCCCCGCCGCCCCCCGACGCCACGGGCCATGTCCCGCTGCCGCCGGGCGCTCCGGTGGGGATCCCCACCGCACCCCCGGCCGCGACCACCGCGCCCGACCCGACCACCACCACCCTGGCCGTCCTGCTCATCGGCCCGGCGGGTGCGGGCAAGACCAGCGTGGCCAAGTACTGGGCCGACCACCGCAGGGTCCCCACGGCCCACATCAGCCTCGACGACGTCCGCGAATGGGTCCGCTCCGGCTTCGCCGACCCCCAGTCCGGCTGGAACGACAACTCCGAGGCCCAGTACCGCCTGGCCCGCCGCACCTGCGGCTTCGCCGCGCGCAACTTCCTGGCCAACGGCATCTCGTGCATCCTCGACGACGCGGTCTTCCCGGACCGCCCGGTCGTCGGCCTCGGCGGCTGGAAGCGGCATGTCGGCCCCGGCCTCCTCCCGGTCGTCCTCCTCCCCGGCCTCGACATCGTCCTGGAGCGCAACGCCGAACGCACCGGCAACCGCCGCCTCACCGACGAGGAGGTGGCCCGCATCCACGGCCGCATGGCGGGCTGGTACGGCTCGGGCCTCCCGATCATCGACAACTCCCAGCTGGACGTGCCCAGCACGGCCCGCGTGCTGGACGAGGTCCTGGCGAGGGCGATAGCGAGCCCGCCGAGCTGGTAGCAGGCGGGGCTGCCACGTCCCCAAGGGCGCGGCGCCGCATGGAGCCGCGGCTCCACCGGGTGCACGCGGGCACCCCACCGGTCCGCAGCCGGCGGACGACCGGTCACTTCAGGGGCGCGGGGAACTGCGTAAAAAAGTCCACGGACCCGCACCCCGCAACGGCGCCCCGCCACCCCACTCGGCCCCCTCAACCGGCACAAACCGCCCGCGACTCCTACGCTCGACTCATGTCAGACGTGTACGCGACCCGCCGAACCAGGCTGAGGGAACGATGCAACGCGGCCGGCTGCCAGTCCGCCCTCGTCTCGCGCCCGGCCAACGTCAGATACCTCGCCGGCGCCGCCCCCGCCGGCTCCGTCCTGCTGCTCGGCCGACGCGAGGACCTCCTCGTCAGCCCCGGCCCGCAGGACGACCGCCCCACCGAGGCCCGCCCCGACGACGCCCTTAGGCAGCACCTCCTCGAAGGACCCGGCGGTGACCCCGCCGTGGCCGCCGCCGACTTCGCCGCCGCCCAGGACGCCGACGCCCTCGCCGTCGAGGAGCACCACCTCACGGTGACCCGGCACCGCGCCCTCTCCTCGGTCGCCCCGAGCCTGCGCCTCAGCGACCTCGGCAGCGCCGTCGAGCAGCTCCGGGTCGTGAAGGACGAGGAGGAGATCTCGTACCTCCGGATCGGCGCCGAGATCGCCGACCAGGCCCTCGGCGAGCTGCTGGAGTCGATCCTCGTCGGCCGCACCGAACGGCACCTCGCGCTGGAGCTGGAGCGCCGCCTGGTCGACCACGGCGCCGACGGCCCGGCCTTCCCCACCTCCGTGGCGACCGGACCGAACTCGGGCCGCCGCGGTCACCGCCCCACCGACCGGCGGGTCGAGGAGGGTGACTTCCTCTCCGTCTGCCTCGGCGCCACCTACCGCGGCTACCGCTGCGAGATCGGCCGGACCTTCGTCATCGGCACCTCGCCCGCCGACTGGCAGATCGAGCTCTACGACCTCGTCTTCGCCGCTCAGCGGGCCGGCCGGGAGGGTCTCGTACCGGGAGCCGCCTACCGCGACGTGGACCGCGCCGCACGCCAGGTGCTGGACTCCGCGGGCTACGCCGAAGGGCTGCAGCCCCTCACGGGGCACGGCGTCGGACTCGAAATCGACGAGGACCCGCAGCTCGCCCCGTCGTCCATGGGTAAACTGGACGCTTGCGTGCCGGTCACCGTCGAACCGGGGGTTCACCTCCCGGGCCGGGGCGGTGTCCGGATCGATGACACGCTCGTCGTACGCCCTGAGGCGGACGGCGGACCCGAGCTACTCACCATCACGACCAAGGAGCTGCTCGCGCTGTAGCGCGTGACCCGGGGTCGTACGTCAGTCCAGGAGATTCCGCAACCGTGGCTTCCACGAACGACCTCAAGAACGGCCTGGTGCTCAAGCTCGAAGGCGGCCAGCTCTGGTCCGTCGTCGAGTTCCAGCACGTCAAGCCCGGCAAGGGCCCGGCCTTCGTGCGCACCAAGCTGAAGAACGTGCTGTCCGGCAAGGTGGTCGACAAGACCTTCAACGCCGGCGTCAAGGTCGAGACGGCCAACGTCGACAAGCGCGACATGCAGTTCTCGTACATGGACGGCGACTACTTCGTCTTCATGGACATGGACACGTACGACCAGCTGCACATCGACCGCAAGACCGTCGGTGACGTCGCGAACTTCCTGATCGAGGGCTTCGAGGCCATGGTCGCGCAGAACGAGGGCCAGGTGCTCTACGTCGAGCTGCCGGCCGCCGTCGAGCTGACCATCGCCGAGACCGAGCCGGGCGTCCAGGGCGACCGCTCCACCGGCGGCACCAAGCCCGCCAAGCTGGAGACCGGCTACGAGATCCAGGTCCCGCTCTTCATCACCTCCGGTGAGAAGATCAAGGTCGACACCCGCACGGGCGACTACCTCGGCCGGGTGAACAGCTAACCGTGGCTGCCCGCAACACGGCCCGCAAGCGCGCCTTCCAGATCCTCTTCGAGGGCGACCAGCGCGGGGCCGACGTCCTGACCGTTCTCGCGGACTGGATCAGGCTCTCCCGGGACGACACCCGGCAGCCGCCGGTGAGCGAATACACGATGCAGCTGGTCGAGGGCTACGCCGAGCACGAGCGGCGGATCGACGAGCTGATCGCCCAGTACGCGGTCGGCTGGACGCTCGACCGGATGCCGGTCGTCGACCGCAACATCCTGCGCCTCGGGGCGTACGAGCTGATCTGGGTCGACGAGACGCCGGACGCGGTCGTCCTCGACGAGATGGTGCAGCTGGCGAAGGAGTTCTCGACGGACGAGTCGCCGTCGTTCGTCAACGGACTGCTGGGGCGGCTGAAGGAGCTGAAGCCGTCGCTGCGCCGGGAGGCGTGAGCCGAAAAACGCCGGAGGGCCTGCAGCGTGCGCCTGCTGCGGGCCCTCCGGCGTCCGTGTGCCCAATGGGGTGGGTGGTGCGCTGGTAGGGCGGCTGCGGGCCGTGTGGGGCCTGTCGCGCAGTTCCCCGCCCTGCTGGGTCTGTAGGCAGCTCTCCAGGTCGAAACCTCGGCCCCGTGATGCGAAGAGTGCCGCCGAGCCGACCGGAACCATCGGGTTCCGGCCAGTCCGGCGGCACGTTTCTGCTAAGGCGTTGTGGGGGTCAGGCGTCCTCGTGAGTGGCGACCGCGCGGCGCGCGTCCGCGTCCAGGACGCCCCAGCTGATCAGCTGCTCGGTGAGGACCGAGGGGGACTGGTCGTAGATGACGGCCAGTGTGCGCAGGTCGTCCTGGCGGATCGACAGCACCTTGCCGTTGTAGTCACCGCGCTGGGACTGGATCGTCGCCGCGTAGCGCTGCAGCGGGCCCGCCTTCTCGGCCGGCACGGTGGCCAGCCGCTCCAGGTCCAGAACCAGCTTCGGCGGGGGCTCGGCGGCGCCGCCAGGGGTGGTGCCCGGCAGCAGCTCCTGCACCGGAACCCCGTAGAAATCCGCCAACTCGGCAAGCCGCTGCACGGTCACGGCACGGTCGCCGCGCTCGTACGAACCGACCACCACGGCCTTCCAGCGACCCTGGGACTTCTCCTCGACACCGTGGAGGGAAAGGCCCTGCTGGGTGCGGATGGCCCGGAGCTTGGCCCCGAGCTGTTTGGCGTATTCGCTGGACATATAGCTCCCCGGACACTGTGTCGACGCGGCCGGCCTTTGGTTCCCGCCGCGCGGCTGGTAACTCACTGTGAGGTTACGCAGCGTTACTCTCTCGCGTCAAGCCGAATGGTCCGCACCGACTCTTCCGCGGTGGCGATGGCCGATTACGCCAAGGGGGTGATCGGGAGCCTCTCCGGCACCTGATAGCGTGGATGGCGCAAATCCGACGTCCTTTAAGGTCCGTCCCGTGAGGCGGAGAAGGGGGTCCGTTTCGTATGGACAAGCAGGTAAAGCCCGACCTTCCGGCATCCGATGCCCGGCCCGTGCTCGAAGGGCCCGACATCGCGCGGGTACTGACCCGCATCGCCCACGAGATCGTCGAGCGCGCCAAGGGCGCCGACGACGTGGTGCTCCTCGGCATTCCGACCCGCGGTGTCTTCCTCGCCCGGCGGCTCGCCGCAAAGCTGGAGGAGATCACCGACCGCAAGATGCCCGTCGGTTCGCTCGACATCACGATGTACCGCGACGACCTGCGCATGCACCCGCCGCGTGCGCTGGCCCGCACCGAGATCCCCGGTGACGGCATCGACGGCAGACTGGTCGTCCTCGTCGACGACGTGCTGTTCTCCGGCCGCACCATCCGAGCCGCCCTCGACGCCCTGAACGACATCGGGCGCCCGCGCGCGGTCCAGCTCGCGGTCCTCGTCGACCGCGGCCACCGCGAACTGCCCATCCGCGCCGACTACGTCGGCAAGAACCTCCCCACGTCGCTGCGGGAGACGGTCAAGGTCCTGCTCACCGAGGAGGACGGTCGCGACACCGTGCTGCTCGGTGTGAAGCCGACCCCGTAGCAAGCCCAGGGGCCCGCACCGCACCGGTGCGCCCACGCTTGCCCGTAACCTCCCGATATGTGAACTGCCTTACGGAGCCTGACAGATGCAGCGTCATCTCATCTCGGCCGCCGACCTCACCCGCGACGACGCCGTCCTGATCCTCGACACCGCCGAGGAGATGGCCAGGGTCGCCGACCGGCCGATCAAGAAGCTGCCGACCCTGCGCGGCCGCACCGTGGTCAACCTCTTCTTCGAGGACTCGACCCGGACCCGGATCTCCTTCGAGGCCGCGGAGAAGCGGCTGTCGGCGGACGTCATCAACTTCTCCGCCAAGGGGTCCAGCGTCTCCAAGGGCGAGTCCCTGAAGGACACCGCCCAGACCCTGGAGGCGATGGGTGTCGACGCCGTCGTCATCCGGCACGGCGCCTCCGGTGCCCCCTACCGCCTCGCCACCTCCGGCTGGATCGACGCCGCCGTGATCAACGCCGGCGACGGCACCCACCAGCACCCCACCCAGGCCCTCCTGGACGCCTTCACCATGCGCCGCCGGCTCGTCGGCCGGGACGCCGGGATAGGGCAGGACCTGGCCGGCAAGCGCATCACGATCGTCGGCGACGTCCTGCACAGCCGGGTCGCCCGCTCCAACGTCGACCTGCTGCACACCCTCGGCGCCGAGGTCACCCTGGTCGCCCCGCCCACCCTGGTGCCGGTCGGCGTCGGGAACTGGCCCTGCGAGGTGTCGTACGACCTCGACGCCGTCCTCCCCAAGTCCGACGCGGTGATGATGCTGCGCGTCCAGCGCGAGCGCATGAACGCCGCGTTCTTCCCGACCGAGCGCGAGTACTCACGGCGGTACGGCCTCGACGGCGACCGCATGGCGCGGATGCCCGAGCACGCCATCGTGATGCACCCCGGCCCGATGGTCCGCGGCATGGAGATCACCGCCGAGGTCGCCGACTCCGACCGCTGCACCGTGGTCGAGCAGGTCGCAAACGGAGTCTCCATCCGGATGGCCGTTCTCT
Organism: Streptomyces sp. NPDC026538; assembly: GCF_055567535.1. Lineage (NCBI taxonomy): Bacteria > Bacillati > Actinomycetota > Actinomycetes > Kitasatosporales > Streptomycetaceae > Streptomyces > Streptomyces sp. NPDC026538. The sequence goes on along the minus strand of NZ_JBVHQG010000017.1, from coordinate 130,506 downwards.
ACCTCCTGCTCGGCGGCAACGAACCCGCCGTCAGCCACGCCCGCACCATCGAGGAGAAGTAAGACCCATGAGCAAGATCCTGATCCGTGGTGCGAAGGTGCTCGGCGGTGAGCCGCAGGACGTCCTGATCGACGGTGCGCTCATCGAGGCGGTGGGCAGCGGGCTGTCCGCCGAGGGCGCCGAGGTCGTGGAGGCCGCCGGCAAGGTGCTGCTGCCGGGCCTGGTCGACCTGCACACCCATCTGCGCGAGCCCGGCCGCGAGGACTCCGAGACCGTGCTGACCGGCACCCGCGCGGCTGCCTCCGGCGGCTACACGGCCGTGTTCGCCATGGCCAACACCTTCCCGGTCGCCGACACCGCCGGTGTGGTCGAGCAGGTCTACCGGCTCGGCCAGGAGCACGGTTACTGCGACGTCCAGCCCATCGGCGCCGTCACCGTCGGCCTGGAGGGCAAGAAGCTCGCCGAACTGGGGGCCATGCACGAGTCGGCCGCCGGGGTCACCGTCTTCTCCGACGACGGCAAGTGCGTCGACGACGCCGTGATCATGCGACGCGCGCTGGAGTACGTGAAGGCCTTCGGCGGGGTCGTCGCCCAACACGCGCAGGAGCCGCGGCTGACCGAGGGCGCCCAGATGAACGAGGGTGTCGTCTCCGCCGAGCTGGGCCTCGGCGGCTGGCCGGCGGTGGCCGAGGAATCGATCATCGCCCGGGATGTCCTGCTCGCCGAGCACGTCGGCTCCCGCGTCCACATCTGCCACCTCTCGACCGCCGGATCCGTCGAGATCGTGCGCTGGGCCAAGTCCCGGGGCATCGACGTCACCGCCGAGGTCACCCCGCACCACCTGCTCCTCACCGACGAGCTGGTGCGGTCCTACAACCCGGTCTACAAGGTCAACCCGCCGCTGCGCACCGAGCGCGATGTCCTGGCCCTGCGCGAGGCGCTCGCCGACGGCACCATCGACATCGTCGCCACCGACCATGCCCCGCACCCGCACGAGGACAAGGACTGCGAGTGGGCCGCCGCCGCCATGGGGATGGTGGGGCTGGAGACCGCGTTGTCGGTGGTGCAGGAGACCATGGTGGCCACCGGACTGCTGACCTGGGCCGGCGTCGCCGACCGGATGTCCGTCAAGCCCGCGCGGATCGGACGGGCCGCCGGTCACGGCCGGCCCGTCTCGGCAGGTGAGCCCGCCAACCTCACGCTCGTCGACACGGAATACCGTGGCGAGGTGGACCCCGCGGGCTTCGCCTCGCGCAGCCGCAACACCCCCTACGAGGGACGCGAGCTGCCGGGCCGTGTCACCCACACGTGGCTGCGGGGCAAGGCGACGCTCGTGGACGGGAAGCTGACGTGACACCTCTGATCCTGCTGGCCGACGAGAAGAAGTCGGCCGCGGTCACCGACTGGTCCGCGCGCATCGGCTGGCTCGTCGGGCTCGCCCTCTTCGTGGCGCTCGTCTACTGGCTGATGCGCGAGGGCTGGAAATGGCGCGGCACCCTCCAGGGTGACCTGCCCGAGCTGCCCAGCGCGCCGGACGACCCCGGCGCGGCCAGACTGACGATGAGCGGCCGCTACCACGGCTCCACCACCGCCGGGCAGTGGCTGGACCGCATCGTGGCCCGCGGCCTCGGCTCCCGCAGCCGGGTCGAGCTCACCCTGACCGACGCGGGCCTGGACGTCGTACGCCCCGGGGCGACCGACTTCTTCATCCCCGCCGCAGCGCTCCGCGAAGCCCTGCTCGGCAAGGGCATCGCGGGCAAGGTCCTCACCGAGGGCGGACTGCTCGTGGTGACCTGGCAGCACGGCGACCGGCTGATCGACTCCGGATTCCGCTCCGACCACGCGGCCGAGCACACCGAGTGGGTCGACGCCCTCAACTCCATGATCAAGACACCCAGCACGGAAGGCGCCGAACGATGACGACCTCCACAAGGGGAGCCGCCAAGACTCCCGCCGTACTCGTCCTGGAGGACGGCCGGATCTTCCGCGGCCGCGCCTACGGGGCCGTGGGGGAGACCTTCGGCGAGGCCGTGTTCTCCACCGGCATGACCGGCTACCAGGAGACCCTCACCGACCCGTCCTACGACCGCCAGATCGTCGTCGCCACCGCCCCGCAGATCGGCAACACGGGGTGGAACGACGAGGACGACGAGTCCAGCCGCATCTGGGTCTCGGGCTACGTCGTGCGCGACCCCTCGCGGGTGCCCTCCAACTGGCGTGCCCGGCGCTCCCTGGACGACGAGCTGGTCGCGCAGGGCGTGGTCGGCATCTCCGGGATCGACACCCGCGCCCTCACCCGCCACCTCCGTGAGCGCGGCTCGATGCGCTCCGGCATCTTCTCGGGCGAGGCGATCGCCACCGACTCCGAGCTCCTCGCGCGCGTGCAGGCCCAGCCGCACATGAAGGGCGCGAGCCTCTACGAGGAGGTCGCGACCAAGGAGACGTACGTCGTCCCCGCGGTCGGGGAGAAGCGATTCACCGTCGCCGCCATCGACCTCGGCATCAAGGGCATGACCCCGCAGCGGATGGCCGAGCGCGGCATCGAGGTGCACGTGCTGCCCGCGACCGCGACCGAGGAGGACGTGTACGCCGTCGGCCCCGACGGCGTCTTCTTCTCCAACGGCCCCGGTGACCCGGCCACGGCCGACGGCCCGGTGGCCCTGATGACCGCAGTCCTGGCACGGAAGACCCCGCTCTTCGGCATCTGCTTCGGCAACCAGATCCTCGGCCGCGCGCTCGGCTTCGGCACCTACAAGCTGAAGTACGGCCACCGGGGCATCAACCAGCCGGTCCAGGACCGTACGACCGGCAAGGTCGAGGTCACCGCGCACAACCACGGCTTCGCCGTGGACGCGCCGCTCGACAAGGTCAGCGACACGAAGTTCGGTCGCGCCGAGGTGTCCCACGTCTGCCTGAACGACGACGTCGTGGAGGGGCTGCAGCTGCTCGACCAGCCGGCCTTCTCTGTCCAGTACCACCCCGAAGCGGCAGCCGGCCCGCATGACGCCGCCTACCTGTTCGACCGCTTCGTCTCTCTGATGGAGGGCCAGCGTGCCTAAGCGCACCGATATCCAGTCCGTCCTGGTCATCGGCTCCGGCCCGATCGTCATCGGCCAGGCCGCGGAGTTCGACTACTCCGGCACCCAGGCCTGCCGCGTGCTGCGCGCCGAGGGCCTCAGGGTCATCCTGGTCAACTCCAACCCGGCGACGATCATGACCGACCCGGAGATCGCCGACGCGACCTATGTCGAGCCGATCACCCCGGAGTTCGTCGAGAAGATCATCGCCAAGGAGCGCCCCGACGCCCTGCTGCCCACCCTGGGCGGCCAGACCGCGCTCAACACCGCCATCTCGCTGGACGAGAACGGCGTCCTCGCCAAGTACGGCGTCGAGCTGATCGGCGCCAATGTGGCGGCGATCCACAAGGGCGAGGACCGCGACCAGTTCAAGGACGTGGTCGCGGAGGTCCGCCGCAAGATCGGGTACGGCGAGTCCGCGCGGTCGGTCATCTGCCACACCATGGACGAGGTGCTCGCCGGGGTCGACGAACTCGGCGGCTACCCGGTCGTGGTCCGTCCCTCCTTCACCATGGGCGGCGCCGGCTCCGGCTTCGCCCACGACGAGGAGGAACTGCGCCGGATCGCCGGCCAGGGCCTGACCCTCTCGCCCACCACCGAGGTGCTCCTGGAGGAGTCCATCCTCGGCTGGAAGGAGTACGAGCTGGAGCTGATGCGCGACAAGCACGACAACGTCGTGGTCGTCTGCTCCATCGAGAACTTCGACCCCATGGGCGTGCACACCGGTGACTCGATCACCGTCGCCCCGTCGATGACGCTGACCGACCGCGAGTACCAGATCCTGCGGGACATCGGCATCGCCGTGATCCGCGAGGTCGGTGTCGACACGGGCGGCTGCAACATCCAGTTCGCGGTGAACCCCGAGGACGGCCGGGTCATCGTCATCGAGATGAACCCGCGCGTGTCGCGGTCCTCGGCGCTCGCCTCCAAGGCCACCGGCTTCCCGATCGCGAAGATCGCCGCCAAGCTGGCCGTCGGCTACACGCTCGACGAGATCCCCAACGACATCACGCGGGAGACCCCTGCCTCCTTCGAGCCCACGCTCGACTATGTGGTCGTCAAGGCCCCCCGCTTCGCGTTCGAGAAGTTCCCGCAGGCCGACTCCACGCTGACCACGACCATGAAGTCGGTCGGCGAGGCGATGGCCATCGGACGCAACTTCCCCGAGGCCTTCCAGAAGGCGCTGCGCTCGCTGGAGAAGAAGGGCAGCCAGTTCACCTTCGTCGGCGAGCCCGGCGACAAGGAAGCGCTGCTGCACGAGGCGGTACGGCCCACCGACGGCCGGATCAACACCGTCATGCAGGCCATCCGCGCGGGCGCCACGCCCGAGGAGGTCTTCGCGTACACGAAGATCGACCCGTGGTTCGTGGACCAGCTGTTCCTGATCAAGGAGATCGCGGACGAGCTGGCGGCCGCCGCCGAACTCACCCCCGACCTGCTCGCCGAGGCCAAGCGGCACGGCTTCTCCGACCAGCAGATCGGCGAGATCCGCGGGCTGCGCGAGGACGTCGTCCGCGAGGTCCGGCACGCGCTCGGGGTCCGCCCGGTCTACAAGACGGTCGACACCTGCGCGGCCGAGTTCGCCGCGAAGACGCCGTACTTCTACTCCTCCTACGACGAGGAGACCGAGGTCGCCCGGCGCGAGAAGCCGGCCGTCATCATCCTGGGCTCCGGTCCCAACCGCATCGGCCAGGGCATCGAGTTCGACTACTCCTGCGTACACGCGTCCTTCGCGCTGTCGGACGCCGGGTACGAGACCGTGATGGTCAACTGCAACCCGGAGACCGTCTCCACCGACTACGACACCTCCGACCGGCTGTACTTCGAGCCGCTCACCCTGGAGGACGTGCTGGAGATCGTCCACGCCGAGCAGCAGGCCGGTCCGGTCGCCGGCGTGGTGGTGCAGCTGGGCGGCCAGACCCCGCTGGGTCTGGCGCAGGCGCTGAAGGACAACGGGGTGCCGATCGTCGGCACGTCCCCCGAGGCCATCCACGCGGCCGAGGACCGGGGCGCCTTCGGCCGGGTCCTCGCGGAGGCGGGGCTGCCGGCTCCCAAGCACGGCACCGCCACCAAGTTCGCCGAGGCGAAGGCCATCGCCGACGAGATCGGCTACCCGGTGCTCGTCCGCCCGTCGTACGTCCTCGGCGGGCGTGGCATGGAGATCGTCTACGACGAGACCCGCCTCGCCGCCTACATCGCCGAGTCGACCGAGATCAGCCCCTCCCGGCCGGTGCTCGTCGACCGGTTCCTGGACGACGCCATCGAGATCGACGTCGACGCGCTGTACGACGGCCAGGAGCTGTACCTCGGCGGCGTCATGGAGCACATCGAGGAGGCCGGTATCCACTCCGGCGACTCGGCGTGCGCCCTGCCGCCGATCACGCTGGGCGGCTTCGACATCAAGCGCCTGCGGGCCTCGACGGAGGCCATCGCGAAGGGCGTCGGCGTGCGCGGTCTGATCAACATCCAGTTCGCGATGGCCGGGGACATCCTCTACGTCCTCGAAGCCAACCCGCGCGCGTCCCGTACGGTCCCCTTCACCTCGAAGGCGACCGCGGTGCCGCTGGCGAAGGCCGCCGCCCGGATCTCGCTGGGCGCGACCGTCGCGGAGCTGCGCGCCGAGGGCCTGCTGCCGGCCCGCGGCGACGGCGGTGAGCTGCCGTTCGACGCGCCGATCTCCGTCAAGGAGGCGGTCATGCCGTGGTCGCGGTTCCGCGACATCCAGGGCCGCGGCGTCGACACCGTGCTCGGCCCGGAGATGCGCTCCACCGGCGAGGTCATGGGCATCGACTCGGTCTTCGGTACGGCCTACGCCAAGTCCCAGGCGGGGGCGTACGGGCCGCTGCCCACCAAGGGCCGTGCGTTCATCTCGGTCGCCAACCGCGACAAGCGCTCGATGATCTTCCCGGCGCGTGAGCTGGTCGCCCACGGCTTCGAACTGCTCGCCACGTCCGGCACGGCCGAGGTGCTCAAGCGCAACGGCATCAACGCGACCGTCGTGCGCAAGCAGTCGGACGGCATCGGGCCGAACGGCGAGCGGACGATCGTCCAGCTCATCCACGACGGCGAGGTCGACCTCATCGTCAACACCCCGTACGGCACCGGGGGTCGCCTGGACGGGTACGAGATCCGGACGGCCGCGGTGGCCCGGTCGGTGCCGTGTCTGACGACAGTGCAGGCGCTGGCGGCGGCTGTGCAGGGGATCGATGCGCTGAACCACGGCGACGTGGGGGTGCGGTCGCTCCAGGAGCATGCGGAGAGGTTGACGGCCGCGAGGGTCTGAGAGGCCGTAGTGAAGCTGCGGGCCGGTGGGGGCCGGCCGCGCCCACGCGGCGGAGCCGCATATTGAGCACCGCCCCGTGCCCCTTCGGGGGCGCGTTGCCCAGCTGTCGACATGGGGGGCACCGTACATCGGTGTCCCCCTCCGCATGAGGACTCCATGTACAAGATCTTCTTCAACCTCTTTTTCAAGCGGATGGACCCGGAGCAGGCCCATCACCTCGCCTTCCGGTGGATCCGGCTCGCCGCTCGCGTTCCCGTGCTGCGTGCCTTCGTCGCCGCCGCGCTCGCGCCGCGCTACAAGGAACTGCGCACCGAGGTCTTCGGGCTGCGGATGCACGGGCCCTTCGGGCTGGCCGCGGGATTCGACAAGAACGCCGTCGCGATCGACGGGATGTCGATGCTCGGGTTCGATCACGTCGAGATCGGGACCGTGACCGGTGAGGCGCAGCCCGGGAATCCCAGGAAGCGGCTGTTCCGGCTCGTCGCCGACCGGGCGCTGATCAACCGGATGGGGTTCAACAACGACGGATCGCTGACCGTCGCCGCGCGGCTGGCGACCCGTGAGCCCGTCTTCAGGACCGTCGTGGGCGTCAACATCGGCAAGACCAAGGCCGTACCCGAGGCCGAGGCGGTCCGCGACTACGTGAAGTCCGCCGAGCGGCTCGCGCCGTACGCCGACTACCTGGTCGTGAACGTGTCGTCGCCCAACACGCCGGGCCTGCGCAACCTCCAGGCCGTCGACCATCTGCGTCCGCTCCTGACGGCCGTGCGCGAGGCCGCCGACCGTGTGGCGGCGAACCGCCGGGTGCCGCTGCTGGTGAAGATCGCGCCGGACCTCGCCGACGAGGACGTCGACGCGGTCGCCGACCTGGCCGTCGAGCTGGGGCTCGACGGGATCATCGCGACCAACACCACCATCGCGCGGGAGGGCCTCGGGCTGCGCTCCGACGCCGAGCTGGTGAAGGAGACCGGAGGGCTCTCGGGGGCGCCGCTGAAGGCGCGGTCCCTGGAGGTCCTGCGGCGCCTGTACGCGCGCGTGGGCGACCAGATCACCCTGGTCGGTGTCGGCGGCGTCGAGACCGCCGAGGACGCCTGGCAGCGCATCCTGGCCGGTGCCACGCTGGTCCAGGGCTACAGCGCCTTCATCTACGAGGGGCCGTTCTACGCTCGCGACCTCCACAAGGGGCTCGCGGCCCGCCTGCGCACCAGCCCGTACGCCACCCTCGCCGACGCGGTCGGCGCCGATGTGAGGAAGACCGTATGAGCCCGTTGGAACCCTTCGGCGCGCGGCTGCGCCGTGCGATGGACGAGCGCGGTCCGCTGTGCGTCGGCATCGACCCGCACGCCTCGCTGCTCGCCGAGTGGGGCCTGAACGACGACGTGGCGGGGCTTGAACGGTTCAGCCGTACCGTCGTGGAGGCGGTGGCCGACCGGGTCGCGGTCATGAAGCCGCAGAGCGCGTTCTTCGAGCGGTTCGGCTCGCGCGGGGTGGCCGTCCTCGAGCGGGTGGTGCAGGAGGCACGGGACGCCGGGACGCTGGTCGTCATGGACGCCAAGCGCGGCGACATCGGCTCCACCATGGCCGGGTACGCGGAGGCCTTCCTGAGCAAGGACGCGCCGCTGTTCTCGGACGCCCTCACCGTCTCGCCGTACCTCGGCTACGGCTCGCTCAGCCCGGCCGTGGCGCTGGCCCGGGAGAGCGGGGCCGGCCTCTTCGTACTGGCGCTGACCTCGAACCCGGAGGGCCCGGAGGTACAGCACGCGGTGCGCGGCGACGGCCGGACGGTCGGCGCGACCATGCTGGCCCACCTGGCCGCCGAGAACGCCGGGGAGGAGCCGCTGGGCTCCTTCGGCGCCGTCGTCGGTGCCACGGTCGGCGACCTGTCGTCGTACGAGCTCGACATCAACGGCCCGCTGCTCGCGCCGGGTGTCGGGGCGCAGGGGGCGACGGCCGCCGACCTTCCCACGGTCTTCGGGACGGCGGTGCGCAACGTGGTTCCAAACGTGAGCCGAGGTGTTTTGCGTCACGGTCCCGATGTCGGGGCCCTGAGGGCGGCCGCGGAGCGGTTCGCGGGCGAGATCCGGGATGTCCTCGCAGGTCGGTGAGGACTCCGAGGAGTGCTCCGGTGAGCACTTCGACGAGGGCCGGAGCGTGAATACATCCTCAAATCCGGGGCAGTATGTCTGAAATGTCTGGCCTGACGGAGGCTGACCAGGACTTTTCCGCTGTTCTCGCTGACTCCGGCGGACTTGCCCGCTAGTCTCCGAGCAGAGTCAACGGGCAAGCGTGTTGCTCGTAGCTCCCCAGGTGTGGGCCGACTAGGTTCCTCACCGGTCCGTATCCGACAGTTCGACATCCGAGGTGACGTAGGCGTGGCTCTTCCGCCCCTTACCCCTGAACAGCGCGCAGCCGCGCTCGAAAAGGCCGCCGCGGCTCGCCGGGAGCGGGCCGAGGTCAAGAATCGACTCAAGCACTCCGGCGCCTCTCTCCACGAGGTCATCAAGCAGGGTCAGGAAAACGACGTCATCGGCAAGATGAAGGTCTCCGCCCTGCTCGAGTCCCTGCCGGGCGTGGGCAAGGTCCGCGCCAAGCAGATCATGGAGCGACTCGGGATCTCCGAGAGTCGCCGGGTGCGTGGCCTCGGGTCCAACCAGATCGCCTCCCTGGAGCGCGAGTTCGGCAGCACCGGCTCCTGATCACCGGGCCGTCCGGGACGCACGTCCCGGGCAACCTGCGATTGCTGGAATAATCGCTGCATGGCTGCAACATTCCGGGGGACGACCCCCGAGCCCCCGGACGTACGTCCGCGGCTGACCGTGCTCTCCGGCCCCTCCGGGGTCGGCAAGAGCACGGTCGTCGCCCATATGCGCAAGGTGCACCCCGAGGTCTGGCTCTCGGTGTCGGCGACCACCCGCAAGCCCCGCCCGGGCGAGAAGCACGGAGTGCAGTACTTCTTCGTCTCCGACGAGGAGATGGACAAGCTCATCGCCAACGGCGAGCTGCTGGAGTGGGCCGAATTCGCGGGCAACCGCTACGGCACCCCGCGGCAGGCGGTGCTGGAGCACCTGGAGTCCGGTGTGCCGGTGCTGCTGGAGATCGACCTCCAGGGCGCCCGGCAGGTCCGCGAGTCCATGCCGGAAGGCCGGCTGGTGTTCCTGGCGCCTCCTTCCTGGGAGGAGCTGGTGCGCAGGCTCACCGGACGGGGCACCGAGCCGCCCGAGGTGATCGAGCGCCGTCTGGAGGCTGCCAAGATCGAACTGGCGGCGGAGCCGGAGTTCGACGAGACGCTGGTCAACACCTCCGTCGAGGACGTGGCGCGCGAGCTGCTAGCCTTGATGGACGTTGTGTGATCGTCTCTGATCATTCAGACTGAATCTTTCCCATCCATCGGAAGGCAGAGCGTGTCCTCTTCCATCACCGCGCCCGAGGGCATCATCAACCCTCCGATCGACGAGCTCCTCGAGGCCACCGACTCGAAGTACAGCCTCGTGATCTACGCGGCCAAGCGTGCCCGCCAGATCAACGCGTACTACTCGCAGCTCGGCGAGGGTCTCCTGGAGTACGTCGGTCCGCTCGTCGACACCCACGTCCACGAGAAGCCGCTCTCCATCGCCCTGCGCGAGATCAACGCCGGCCTGCTGACCTCCGAGGCCGTCGAAGGCCCGGCACAGTAGTGCTGCAGTAGTACTTTCGTATTGCAGGTGACTTATCCACAGGCCCGGCAGCCGACTGTCGGGCCTGTGGTGTGTGATGGAGTCGTGCGCCGGAGCCGGTGCACGGGAGCCGAGTGCGGGGAGAGACGGTGGACAAGCCGAAGGTCGTGCTGGGGGTCAGTGGTGGCATCGCCGCCTACAAGGCCTGCGAGCTGCTGAGAAGGTTCACCGAGTCGGGCCATGACGTCCGGGTCGTGCCCACCGCCTCCGCGCTGCACTTCGTCGGCGCCGCCACCTGGTCCGCCCTGTCCGGCAACCCCGTCTCCACCGAGGTCTGGGACCACGTCGAAGAGGTCCCGCACGTCCGGATCGGCCAGCACGCCGACCTGGTCGTGGTCGCCCCCGCCACCGCCGACATGCTCGCCAAGGCGGCCCACGGCCTCGCCGACGACCTGCTCACCAACACCCTTCTCACGGCCCGCTGCCCGGTCGTCTTCGCCCCCGCGATGCACACCGAGATGTGGGAGCACCCGGCCACCCAGGAGAACGTGGCCACGCTGCGCCGTCGCGGCGCCGTTGTCATCGAACCGGCGGTCGGCCGTCTCACCGGCGTCGACACCGGCAAGGGCCGGCTGCCCGACCCGACAGAGATCTTCGAGGCCTGCCGCCGCGTCCTCGCGCGGGGCGTGCGGGAGCCCGACCTGGCCGGCCGCCACGTCGTCGTCTCCGCCGGCGGTACCCGGGAGCCCCTCGACCCGGTCCGCTTCCTCGGCAACCGCTCCTCAGGCAAGCAGGGTTACGCCCTCGCCCGCACCGCCGCCGCGCGGGGCGCCCGGGTGACGCTGGTCGCGGCCAACACCACCGGCCTGCCCGACCCGGCAGGCGTGGACGTCGTCCCGGTCGGTACGGCGGTACAGCTGCGGGAGGCCGTGCTGAAGGCGGCCGCCGACGCCGACGCCGTGGTCATGGCCGCCGCAGTCGCCGACTTCCGCCCCGCGGTCTACGCGGCCGGGAAGATCAAGAAGAAGGACGGCCAGGATCCCGAGCCGATCGTCCTGGTGCGGAATCCGGACATCCTCGCGGAGATCTCCGCCGACCGGGCGCGGCCCGGACAGGTGATCGTGGGCTTCGCCGCAGAGACCGACGACGTCCTCGCCAACGGGCGCACCAAACTGGCGCGCAAGGGCTGCGACCTGCTGGTGGTGAACGAGGTGGGGGAGCGCAAGACCTTCGGCTCCGAGGAGAACGAGGCCGTGGTGCTGGGCGCCGACGGCAGTGAGACGCCCGTGCCGCACGGGCCCAAGGAGGCCCTCGCCGACATCGTCTGGGACCTGGCCGCGGCCCGATTGGGTTAACGTTTTCCGGTCATTTGTCAACTCTCCCCGACGCCACATTAGGGTGTGGGGGCCCTGTTCAACGCCGCCGCTCATTGGGCAGAATGCCCGTGCCGCAGGTCACAGCACTTCCGAGTGTCGAGACAGGTGGGCCGGCGGCGGAGTACGACCGATAAACTGTTCTCGGACGATGCCGGGCGCAGCTCCCCGTGTCGTCCGCCAATGATCAGCCAGCAGCCGCTGCAACCCCAGGGAGCGTTGTGTCCCGTCGCCTGTTCACCTCGGAGTCCGTTACCGAGGGTCACCCCGACAAGATCGCTGACCAGATCAGCGACACCATTCTCGACGCGCTCCTGCGCGAGGACCCGACCTCCCGGGTCGCCGTCGAGACGCTGATCACCACCGGCCTGGTGCACGTGGCCGGCGAGGTCACGACCAAGACGTACGCGGACATCGCGACGCTGGTCCGCAACAAGATCCTCGACATCGGCTACGACTCGTCCAAGAAGGGCTTCGACGGCGCCTCCTGTGGCGTGTCCGTGTCGATCGGCGCGCAGTCCCCGGACATCGCGCAGGGCGTGGACACGGCGTACGAGAACCGGGTCGAGGGCGACGACGACGAGCTCGACAAGCAGGGTGCCGGCGACCAGGGCCTGATGTTCGGTTACGCGACGGACGAGACGCCGACCCTGATGCCGCTGCCGATCTTCCTGGCGCACCGCCTGTCCAAGCGCCTCTCCGAGGTCCGCAAGAACGGCACCATCCCCTACCTGCGCCCGGACGGCAAGACGCAGGTCACCATCGAGTACGACGGTGACAAGGCCGTCCGCCTCGACACGGTCGTCGTCTCCAGCCAGCACGCCTCGGACATCGACCTGGAGTCGCTGCTCGCTCCCGACATCCGCGAGTTCGTCGTGGAGCCGGAGCTGAAGGCCCTGCTGGACGAGGGCATCAAGCTCGACACCGAGGGCTACCGCCTCCTGGTCAACCCGACCGGCCGCTTCGAGATCGGCGGCCCGATGGGTGACGCCGGCCTGACCGGCCGCAAGATCATCATCGACACCTACGGCGGTATGGCCCGCCACGGTGGCGGTGCCTTCTCCGGCAAGGACCCGTCCAAGGTCGACCGTTCCGCCGCCTACGCCATGCGCTGGGTCGCCAAGAACGTCGTCGCGGCCGGCCTGGCCTCCCGCTGCGAGGTCCAGGTGGCCTACGCGATCGGCAAGGCCGAGCCGGTCGGTCTGTTCGTGGAGACCTTCGGGACCGCCAAGATCGACGCCGAGAAGATCGAGAAGGCGATCGACGAGGTCTTCGACCTGCGTCCGGCCGCGATCATCCGCGACCTCGACCTGCTCCGCCCGATCTACGCCCAGACCGCGGCGTACGGCCACTTCGGCCGCGAGCTCCCCGAGTTCACCTGGGAGAAGACGGACCGCGTGGACGCCCTGCGCAAGGCCGCGGGCCTGTAGCCCCTAAGTCACCTCGACGAAGGCCCGGCTCCCCTTCGGGAGCCGGGCCTTCGTCGCGTCCCCGGGGCGCGGAAATCGGCTGGCCGCAGTGACGGGGTGATCAGTACGGTGGTGCCGTCCCGGTGCGAGGGCTGCGGTTACTTCCGTGGAGTGTGCCTCTGGGCGCGCGGTGAAGCTGGTGTGTTCCGACCGCTGCCCGGGCTGATCTCGGGACACCGGCGCCGCCCGGTGTGCAGGTCTCGGATACTTCCTTCCGGGTGATCCCCCGCAGGTTCGAATCCTGCTGCCGGTTCTGGACCGGTATGGCCGAGTGGCCCAAGGCAGAAGACCGCCGTACGGCGGTCCGAGGCCGGAATGATCTCGGGCGGCGTCGCTTGTCAGTGGCGTTTGGTAAGAATGCAAGCGTGAGCAGCGACAACGGGCAGGGGGGCGGGGGCGCCGAAGGGGCGCCGCCGGAGCAGCTCGCGCTCATTCGGGAGAGTGTGCGGGGGGCCAAGGTGCCCCGGGCCAAGCCGCGGACCTGGCGCGGGGCCGCGCTGGCCGAGCGGCTGCCGGTCGCCCGGGTGCTCGTGGACAAGGGCGTGCTCCATCTCGACCGGTACTTCGACTACGCCGTCCCGGCCGAGCTGGACGCCGACGCACAGCCAGGGGTGCGGGTGCGGGTGCGGTTCGGGGCCGGCCGGCACCGGGTGCGGGACGGGCGCCGGGAGGGCGGAGGGCTCATCGACGGGTTCCTCGTGGAGCGGCTCGACGAGTCCGACTACGCGGGGCCGCTGGCCGCGCTGGCCCAGGTGGTGTCGCCCGAGCCGGTGCTGAGCGAGGAACTGCTGCGGCTCGCCCGGGCCGTCGCCGACCGGTACGCGGGGAGCCTCGCGGACGTGTTGCAGCTGGCCGTGCCGCCGCGCAGCGCACGGGCCGAGAAGCGGCCGTCCCCCGAGCCGTTGCCGCCCCCGCCGGTGCCCGAGGCCGGATCCTGGACGCGGTACGAGCACGGGACCGCCTTCGTCGAGTCGCTGGCCTCCGGCGGCGCGCCGCGTGCGGTGTGGAACGCCCTGCCGGGGCCCGCGTGGAGCGAGGAGATCGCCCGGGCCGTCGCCGCCACGCTCGCCTCGGGACGCGGCGCGCTCGTCGTCGTACCGGACGGGCGGGCCGCCGCGCGGGTCGATGCCGCGCTGACCGGAGTGCTGGGCGAAGGGCGGCATGCGCTGCTCACGGCCGACGCCGGGCCCGAGAAGCGGTACGCGCAGTGGCTCGCCGTCAGCCGGGGTGCGGTGCGGGCGGTGGTGGGGACACGGGCCGCCATGTTCGCGCCGGTACGGGACCTCGGGCTCGTCGCGATCTGGGACGACGGGGACGACAGCCACAGCGAGCAGCACGCCCCGCAGCCGCATGCCAGGGATGTGCTGCTGCTGCGCGCCGCCCTGGACAAGTGCGGCTTTCTGCTGGGGGGTTGGAGCTGCACCGTGGAGGCCGCGCAGCTCGTGGAGAACGGCTGGGCGCGGCCCCTGGTGGCCGGAAGGGAACAGGTGCGGCGGGCCGCGCCGCTGGTCAGGACGGTCGGGGACGGGGACCTGGCGCGGGACGAGGCCGCGCGCGCCGCGCGGCTGCCGACGCTCGCCTGGCAGGCCGTGCGGGACGGACTGCGGCACGGGCCGGTGCTGGTGCAGGTGCCCCGGCGGGGGTATGTGCCGCGGATGGCCTGCGACCGGTGCCGGGCTCCGGCGCGCTGCCGGCACTGCGCCGGTCCGCTGGAGGCGCGGGACGCCGGGGTGCTGGGGTGCGGGTGGTGCGGGCGTGCGGAGAGCGACTGGCACTGCCCCGAGTGCGGTGGTTTCCGGATGCGGGCCCAGGTGGTCGGCGCCCGGCGGACCGCCGAGGAGCTGGGGCGGGCGTTTCCCGCCGTGCCCGTACGGACCTCGGGGCGCGAGCAGGTACTGGACACCGTGCCGGGGACGCCCGCGCTGGTCGTGAGCACACCGGGCGCCGAGCCGGTCGCCGAGGGCGGCTATGCGGCCGCCCTGCTGCTGGACGGCTGGGCGATGCTCGGACGGCCCGATCTGCGGGCCGGCGAGGACGCGCTGCGGCGCTGGATCGCGGCCGGGGCGCTGGTGCGGCCGCAGGAGGAGGGCGGCACCGTGGTCGTCGTCGCGGAGCCGACGCTGCGGCCCGTGCAGGCGCTGGTGCGCTGGGACCCCGTCGGGCACGCGGTACGGGAGCTCGCCGAGCGGGCCGAGTTGGGTTTTCCGCCGGTGTCGCGGATGGCGGCGGTGTCGGGTCCGGCGGAGGCGCTCGCGGAGTTTCTCGCGTCGGCCGAACTACCCTCGGACGCGGAGGTGTTGGGGCCGGTTCCGGTGCCCGAGGTGCGGGCCGGGGCACCTCGGCGGCCGGGGGCGCCGCCGCCCGGGGAACACTGGGAGCGGGTGCTGGTACGGGTGCCGCCCGGGAGCGGTGCAGCGCTGGCGGCCGCGCTGAAGACGGCTCAGGCCGCGCGGATGGCGCGGGGGAACGGGGAGGCCGTACGGGTGCGGGTCGATCCGCCGGACATCGGCTAGCGGGAAAGCGAGCCATGTGGAGGGGGCGAGGTGGGGGAGGGGCGGGTGCGGTGGCTGGGTAGACGGCTGCCCTCCCGGGTGTTCGCCGGGAGGGCAGAGGGCGGGTCAGCGCCTTGCGGGCAGCCGTTGTGCTGGGGCAGCCGTTGTCCGAGCCTGGTGTGTCCGAGCCTGGTGTGTCCGAGTCAGCCGTTGCGCGGGCCGGGGAAGGCGGTTGGCCTCGCCTCGTCGCGGAGGGTGGGACTGCCCGCGGTCGGCTGGGTCGGCATGGAACGGGCGGCCGGGACCGTGGGCACCGAGGGCAGGCCGACGCCCATGTTGAGGGCGCGAGCGCCGGACGGCTCGGTCGGCCGTTCGGTCTCGGCGGCCGGTGCCGACTGGGCCGTGGCGCGGCGGGCGCCGTAACGGCGGTGCACCGCCTGCTTGGTCACCCCGAGCGCGGAGCCCACCGCGTCCCACGAGAAGCCGAGTGAGCGGTCGAAGTCCACGGCGGCCGTGACCAGGGTTTCGACACTGTCCCGGAGCTCCTGGGCGAGGCGGACCGTCGGGGCGGGGGCGCGTCCGTAGACGACGAAGCCCGTGGAGGGGCCGGAGCGGCGCGGGCGGTAGACGTTGCCCAACTGGGCGGTGAGCGTGCGCAGTGCGTCCACCTGCCGGCGGACCCGCTCGATGTCCCGCACCAACAAGTGCAGGCTGGCCCGGGCCTGGGCGTCGTGGGTTGCGTGGTCGGCCATGAACAAGCCTCTCGAACCGGCGTTGAAAGGAATGGGCCGCGTATGCGGCCCGTTGTGGTCAACTCTTCCTTGACCAACGCGTGGGCGCGCCGCTGGTCACGGTGTGGGGGCGTATGGGCATATGCGTACGCCGTGTTCTCCCGCCCGCGCACCGCCCGTTCGGTCGCGGAGAGGCCGAGTGACCCATGGGGGTGATCGCCGTCGGCGGCTCGCGGTTCGCGGCATAGACTTGTGTGTTGCCGCGTTCGTCGTCTCCGAGAGGCCCTCAGTCGCCCATGAAGCTTGTCTTCGCCGGTACCCCCGAAGTCGCCGTTCCCGCTCTGGACGCTCTCATCGCCTCCGGGCGGCATGAGGTGGCCGCCGTGGTCACGCGGCCCGACGCGCCGGCCGGGCGGGGCCGCAGGCTGATCGCTTCGCCGGTGGCCGAGCGGGCGATGGAGGCCGGCATCGAGGTGCTGAGGCCGCTGAAGCCGCGCGATCCGGAGTTCCTGGAGCGGCTGAAGGCCATCGCGCCGGACTGCTGCCCGGTGGTGGCGTACGGAGCACTGCTGCCGCGGGTCGCGCTCGACGTGCCGGCCCACGGGTGGGTCAACCTGCACTTCTCGCTGCTTCCGGCGTGGCGTGGGGCGGCGCCCGTCCAGCACTCCCTCATGGCGGGCGACGAGATCACCGGCGCGTCCACCTTCCTGATCGAGGAGGGCCTCGACTCCGGGCCCGTCTACGGGACCGTCACCGAGGAGATCCGGCCCACCGACACCAGCGGCGACCTGCTGACGCGGCTCGCGTTCGCCGGGTCCGGGCTGCTCGCCGCGACCATGGACGGCATCGAGGACGGCACGCTCAAGGCGGTACCGCAGCCAACCGAGGGCATCACCCTCGCTCCGAAGATCACCGTCGAGGACGCCAGGGTCGACTGGTCGGCGCCCGCGCTGCGGGTCGACCGGTTGGTGCGCGGCTGCACTCCCGCCCCCGGTGCCTGGACCACCTTCCGGGGTGAGCGGCTCAAGCTGATCCATGTCGCGCCGGTGCCCGAGCGGACCGATCTCGCCCCGGCCGAGATCGCCGTCGGGAAGAACAGCGCGCACGTGGGGACGGGGTCGTACGCCGTGGAACTGCTCTGGGTGCAGGCCCAGGGCAAGAAGCCGATGCGGGCGGCCGACTGGGCGCGCGGTGTGCGCATCGGCGCCGGAGAGACCCTCGGCGACTGAGCCGCCCCTTCTCGGCAGCGGCCTTCCGGTGTGCGCGGCGTACGCTGGGAGTCGCATCATTCTCATACCCGGAGCACCTTTTTCGTGAGCCAGCAGTCCAGGGGGCCGCGTCGGCCCGCCAAGCCCTACCGCCGTCCCCAGAAGGACCCCGTCCGTCTCCTCGCCTTCGAGGCGCTGCGCGCCGTGGACGAGCGGGACGCGTACGCCAACCTCGTGCTGCCACCGTTGCTGCGCAAGGCGCGGGAGAAAGGCGACTTCGACGGGAGGGACGCGGCCCTCGCGACCGAGCTGGTCTACGGGACGCTGCGCCGGCAGGGGACGTACGACGCGATCATCGCCGAGTGCGTGGACCGGCCGCTGCGCGAGGTCGACCCGCCGGTGCTGGACGTGCTGAGCCTCGGCGCGCACCAGCTGCTCGGCACGCGGATCCCGTCCCACGCCGCCGTCTCCGCCTCCGTCGAGCTGGCCCGGGTGGTACTGGGCGACGGGCGTGCCAAGTTCGTCAACGCCGTGCTGCGCAAGGTCGCGCAGGACGATCTCGACGGCTGGCTCGCGCGGGTCGCACCGCCCTACGACCGGGACCCCGAGGACCATCTCGCCGTCGTGCACTCGCACCCGCGGTGGGTCGTCTCCGCGCTCTGGGACTCGTTGGGCGGGGGCCGCGCGGGGATCGAGGAACTGCTGGCCGCCGACAACGAACGGCCCGAGGTGACGCTGGTCGCCCGGCCCGGGCGGGCCACCCCCGAGGAACTGCTCGGCGAGGAGGCGGCCGTACCGGGGCGCTGGTCGCCGTACGCGGTGCGGCTCAGCGAGGGCGGGGAGCCCGGCGCCATCGAGGCCGTGCAGGAGGGGCGCGCCGGCGTGCAGGACGAGGGCAGCCAGCTGGTGGCCCTCGCGCTCGCCAACGCCCCGCTCGACGGCCCTGACGCGACCTGGCTCGACGGCTGCGCCGGGCCCGGCGGCAAGGCCGCGCTGCTCGCCGCGCTCGCCGCGGAGCGCGGGGCCGTGCTCCTCGCTGCCGAGAAGCAGCCGCACCGGGCCGGTCTGGTCGAGAAGGCGCTGTCCGGCAATCCGGGTCCGTACCAGGTGATCACCGCCGACGGCACACGGCCGCCGTGGCGGCCCGGCACCTTCGACCGGGTGCTGATGGACGTCCCCTGCACCGGTCTCGGCGCCCTCCGCCGGCGCCCGGAGGCGCGCTGGCGCCGTCGGCCCGAGGACCTCGACAGCTTCGCTCCGCTGCAGCGTGCGCTGCTGCGGACGGCGATCGACTCGGTGCGGGTGGGCGGGGTCGTCGGGTACGCCACGTGCTCGCCGCATCTGGCGGAGACGCGGGCGGTGGTGCAGGACGTGCTCAAGCAGCGGCCGGAGACGGAGCTGCTGGACGCGCGTCCCCTGCTGCCGGGCGTGGCCGCCCTGGGGGAGGGCCCGGACGTCCAGCTGTGGCCGCATCTGCACGGCACGGACGCGATGTACCTGGCGCTGATCCGGAGGACCGGCTGAGGCGGGGTTCCGCTTACCGGCGCGTGCAGGGTGCCGCCCGCTGCCACGGCTGGGGGTCCTGGAAGGACGCGCCTGGTGCAGCACCCCGTCAGGGGCGCGGGAAACCGCGCGATCAGGCACGAATCGCCTGCGCTGTCCGAACAACGGTCCCCATCCCGAACCTGGATCGGCCCTCCCCGCCAGGGCATGGCACGCTTGACGCATGGCCGCGCAGATCAACCCCAGCATCCTGTCCGCCGACTTCGCCCGCCTCGCGGACGAGGCCAAGGCGGTCGAAGGCGCCGACTGGCTCCACGTCGACGTCATGGACAACCACTTCGTCCCGAACCTCACGCTCGGCGTGCCGGTCGTAGAGTCCTTGGCCCGGGCCACGGACACCCCGCTGGACTGCCATCTGATGATCGAGGCCCCCGATCGCTGGGCACCGCAGTACGTCGAAGCGGGTGCCTCGTCCGTCACCTTCCACGTGGAGGCGGCGGCGGCCCCGGTGCGGCTCGCGCGCGAGATCCGTGCGAAGGGCGCCCGCGCCTCCATGGCGCTCAAGCCCGCGACGCCCATCGAGCCGTACGAGGACCTGCTCCCCGAGTTGGACATGCTGCTCATCATGACGGTGGAGCCGGGCTTCGGCGGCCAGGCGTTCCTCGACATCATGCTGCCGAAGATCCGCCGCAGCCGGGAGTTGATCAGCAAGCACGGGCTGGAGCTGTGGCTGCAGGTCGACGGTGGAGTTTCGGCGTCGACGATCGAGCGGTGCGCGGACGCCGGAGCCGACGTTTTCGTGGCAGGTTCCGCGGTGTACGGGGCAAACGACCCGGCAGAGGCGGTACGTGCACTACGCACCCAGGCCGAGACGGCCACGGCTGCCGCGTCCTGGGCGTGCGACCACTGAGGTACGGGAACGTGAACGGCTCCGATCAGGGCTGATCGACTGCGCCGGATCTGCAAGGATGAACGGCGTATCCAGAGTGTGAACAGCAGTGAGGAGATGGCCGTGTCGGGTATGTCGGCGGGCCGGTCAGCCATGCGGATGGGACCCGCTGAGCTGGTGCAGGCGGCGGCCATGGCCCGCCGCTTCTACCTTGAGGGCAAGTCCAAGATCCAGATCGCTGAGGAGTTCGGCGTCAGCCGCTTCAAAGTGGCCCGGGTACTGGAGACTGCCCTCGAAAGGGATCTCGTACGCATCGAGATCCGTGTGCCGGCCGAACTGGACGCCGAGCGCTCCGACGCGCTCCGCGCCCGCTACGGCCTGCGGCACGCCGTGGTGGTCGAGTCCCCGGCCGAGGCGGAGGAGACCCCCGACCCCGAGAACCTCGGAGAAGTGGCCGCCGACCTGCTCGGCGAGCTGGTCAACGAGGGCGATGTGCTCGGCCTCGCCTGGGGCCGATCCACCATCCACATGGCGGCGGCGCTCGACCGGCTGCCTCCGTGCACGGTGGTGCAGCTGACGGGCGTGTACGACGCCGGGACCTCCGAGCGCGGTTCGGTCGAGGCCGTCCGGCGCGCCGCCCAGGTGTCCGGCGGCGACGCCCACCCCATCTACGCGCCGATGCTGCTGCCGGACGCGGCGACCGCTGCCGCGCTGCGCAACCAGACCGGCATCGCCCGGGCCTTCGAGTACTTCGACAAGGTCACGGTCGCCTGCGTCTCCATCGGCTCCTGGGAGCGCGGCATCTCGACGGTGCACGACATGCTCAGCGACGAGGAGCGTGCGCACTACGCCACGCTCGGCGTCGCCGCCGAGATGGCCGCGCACCTCTTCGACGCCGAGGGCCGCCGGGTCGGACGCGACCTGGGGGAACGATGCATCACGGTCAAGGCCGACCAGCTGCGCCGTATCCCCGAGGTCGTCGCGATCGCGGGCGGGCAGCGCAAGGCGGCCGCGATCGACGCGGTGCTGAGGTCGGGGCTGGTCACCAGCCTCGTCACCGACACCTCGGCCGCCGACTACCTGATGACGGCGGGGCCGACGCCCAAGCCGACGCTGAACCGTTCCGACCCCGACGGTTCCTGACGGGGATCGCCGCGGTGGCATCGCCGACAACGCTGCCGCGGTGCTCCCCGCTGCCCCGCTCCGTGTCAGACGCCGGTCGTGAGCATCATCCGGAAACGGGCCTCGTCGCGCATCATGCGGTCGTGCGCGGCGGCCGCCTCCGCCGGCGGGGCCTCCTCTACCCAGGCCCGCACCCCGTGCCGCGCGGCGAGGCGGGGGTGTCCCCGACGCCCATGGCGTCTCCGCTCGGACGACCGTGCGCGGTACGGGAGTTGGTGACGAGCTGGGGCGAGGGCTGCTGCACGGGGGCCGCGCCGATGCCCACCACTAGCAGTTCACCGCCGGCCTTCAGACCGCCCGTCACGACGGCCATGGCTCAGGCGTCGGCCTGCGGCCTCACGAAGGCCTTCTCAGGGTTGGCCGGCGGCCTCACGAAAGGCCTTCTCAGGAAACGGGCTCCGCGGGACCGGCGGACAGCGCCGCGTCGATCAGGACGGCGGCGGCCTGCCGGGCGACCGCGCCCGCCGACGGGTCGCGGTCCATCCGTGCGGACAGGCCGCCCCCGTCGTACAGCAGGTGGAGCTGGCGGGCGAGGATCTCGGGATCCGGGGCGCCGGCCTCCCGGGCGAGGTCGGTGAACAACGCCCGGACCCAGGCGCGGTAGGTGTCGGAGACCTCTTCGATGGCGCTGCCGTGCTTGGCCTCCGCGCTGGCCGCCACGAAGGCGCACCCGTGGTAGCTCTGCTCGGCGAAGAGCGCGGCCTGCGCGTCGAAGACGGCCAGCAGCCGCTCCCGCGGATCGTCGGTGCCGTGGATGGCCCGCAGCAGGCGGGCGGACATCCGGGCGTACCGCGAGTCGAGATAGGCGCGGACGAGCTGTTCCTTGCCGCCGAAGGTGTTGTACAGCGAGGCCTTGGCGACCCCGGCGCGCTCGATGATCCGGTCGATGCCGACCGTCTGCACGCCCTCCGCGTAGAACAACTCGTTCGCGGCCGACAGCAGTCGCTCCCGGGCCGTGGGAGCCTTGGCAGTCGACGTCTTCGTCATGCCACCCACCTTCTCGACACTTCCACTCTACGACTGACCAGACCGGTCTACTCAGTCACCGGGACGCCGTGTCGGCACGCTCGGACTCCCGGGCGTCGACAGCGGGCGAGCCTCCGGCGGCCACCAGGACCCCGGGCGCGCTCTGCGGGCCGCGGCGCAGCAGCAGAGCGGCGAGGGCCAGCAGCGCCAGGGCGATGACCACCGCGCCGTACTCCTCGGAGGTCGGGACCAGCCCGCCGCCGTGCACCACCAGCGTTCCGGCGACGACGGAGGGGACGCCCATGCCGAGGTAGGCGACGACGAACAGCAGGGACAGCACGCCCGAGCTCTCGTGCGGCCTGGTCAGCGGCAGCACGGTGCGGATGCCGCCCTGGAAGCCGCTGCCGAAGCCGAAGCCGGCGACGGCCGTACCGACGAAGAACAGCACTGGTGCGCTCTGGCCGACGGCCAGCAGGGTGACGGCGACGCCGACGACCAGCGCTCCGATGCCGGTGTACATCACGGTCGTCGCCGTGGCAGTGCGCAGCACGAGGACGGAGGCGGCCGCCACGAACGCGAGGACGAAGAGGCCGAGGCCGCCGTAGACGGCGGAGTCGGAGCCGACCAGGGTGCGGACCAGGGCGGGGCCGAGGGAGCCGTAGAAGCCGGCGAGGGCCCAGACGGCGAAGATGACCGGGGCGGCCGCGAGGGCGGCACCGCGGACCGTGCGCGGAAGCTTGATCTCGGGCACCAGGCTCGCCAGGGCGCCGGGCTCACGGGTGACGGTCTCGTCGACCAGGGCGATGGCCACGGCCTGGGCCACGAACACACCCAGCAGGCCCAGGTAGATCGTGTGGGTCGGGGCGGGCAGGTACTGCACGACGAATCCGCTGACCAGGGCGCCTGTCGCGGTGCCCAGGCCGGGGGCGAAGGCGTTCGCCACGGTGCCCCGGGAGCGGTTGATGTCCATCATCGCGGCGCCGACCGCGCCGAGCGCGGCGCCGGTGGACAGGCCCTGCACGACCCGGGCGGCGAGCAGTTCGCCCACGCCTCCGGCGGTGGAGAACAGCACCATCGCGACGGCCTGCGCGGCGATCGCGGTGATCAGGACGGGGCGGCGGCCGACGTGGTCGGACAGCTTGCCGAGGACCAGCAGGCCGGTGAGCACGGCGATGGCGTAGATACCGAAGACCACGGTGGTGGTGATCGGACTGAAGCCCCATTCGGCTTGGTAGGAGGCGTAGAGCGGGGTGGGCGCGCTGGAGGCGGCGAGGAAGGAGACGACGACGGAGGCGAGCACGTAGAACGCCGCGCGCGGCGGGATCGGCTTGCTCGCCGGCTTGGTTCGCTCGTGCGGTGCGAGGTGGTTCATCGGGGAGATCCTTCGCGGGGCCGGGGCCGGATACCGTCGGTTGACAGATGGTGAGTGAGTAGACCGGTCTGTCTACATGTGCTGGTCAACCTCATAGACAGGTCTGTCTATTCCGGCGGCGCGAAAAAAAGTGCCGGCACCGCCGGATCGCTCGGCCCCGCGGATCCGGAAGGACGGCTCCCGCATCGCGGACCTCCTCCGGACTCCGTAGCGCACTCCGCGCAGTGCACTCCGCGAGCCGATCTCGACGCTGTCGCGTGGAGCGTCTGCGCCGACCGGGCGCCGCCGGCCCCGATTATGTGTACGACATACGTGTACGACCTACGTGCGCGGCTCATGTGTACGACGGGCCGAGCGCCGATCGCATCGGGAGGACGCGGTGAGCACTGAACCCCAGCCCGCACGGGAAGCCGAACCACAGCCGGTGCTAGGACCGTTGACCACCGCCGCGATCTTCCTGGTGGTCACCGTGCGCCCCGGGTACGAGGAGCGGGTACGGGAGGTGCTGGGCGATCTGAGCTCGCTGCGGCGCAGTTTCGGCTTCGGCGCCCCGGAAGCCGCCCTGAGCTGTGTCGCGGGGATCGGCTCCGAGGCATGGGACCGGCTGTTCGACCATCCGCGCCCGGCCGGACTGCGTCCCTTCCAGCCGTTGGAAGGCTCCCGGCACACCGCGGTCGCCACCCCCGGCGACGTCCTCTTCCACATCCGGGCCGGCCGCTTCGACCTCTGCTTCGGGCTGGCCGCCGAGATCATGCACCGGCTGCGGGACGCGGTGACCGTCGAGGACGAGGTGCAGGGCTTCAAGTACCACGACGCCCGCGACCTGCTGGGCTTCGTCGACGGCACCGAGAACCCGGTCGGCGCCGCCGCCCGCGGGGCCGTCCTGATCGGCGCGGAGGATCCCGCGCACGCCGGCGGCAGCTATGTGATCGTGCAGAAGTACCTGCACGACCTGGACGCCTGGAACGCACTGCCGGCCGAGACGCAGGAGCGGATCATCGGCCGTACCAAGGCCACCAACATCGAGCTGGAGGAGCCGGGCTCGCACGTCGACCTGAACACCGTCACCGGACCGGACGGCGAGGAGCAGGACATCCTGCGCGACAACATGCCCTTCGGCAGCCCCGGCCGGGGCGAGTTCGGCACCTACTTCATCGGGTACGCCCGTACCCCGGACGTCATCGAACGCATGCTGCGCAACATGTTCCTCGGCACGCGGGACGCCACCCACGACCGGATCCTCGACTTCTCCACGGCGGTCACCGGCACGCTCTTCCAGGTGCCGTCCGGCGACTTCCTCGACGACCTGCCCCCGGCTCCCGGGAAGGCATGACGCCGGTGCGCATTGTCACGCGGCGCACCGGTGGGATCTACTACACCGTGATCCCTACAACTCCTCCCGGGCGGTGCTGAGATGACGACGAGTCCGCATCTGGTCGTGCTCGACCTCGCCGGGGTCCAGGACAAGGCCGGTCTCATGGACCGCGCCGTCTCCGCCCTGAGCCTGCCCGACTGGTTCGGCCGCAACTGGGACGCCCTGGCCGACAGCCTGCGCGACCCCTCGGTCTGGCCGCCGGAGGCGGTCGACCGCGGACTCCTCCTGGTCGTGACCGGCTGGCAGGGCTACGCGGGGACCCGGCCGGACGAGTGGAAGACGGCCCAGGACGTGTTCGCCCAGGCCTCGGACGGCGAACCGAGACTCACGGTGGCGCTCGCCCTCGGCTGAGGCGGGAAGCCGTGCGCACCGCCCTTGGAGGTTCCTCCTAACCGCCGCTGACCTGCCTGGACGTTCGTCCTGGGCACCGCATACCGGTCGCCATGGGACAATCAAGTACGTGCTTTTCCCCCTGGCCGGCCGGTCCGGGGGTCACCTCTGATCGACCGGGATGTGCGGCACGTGCGTTTCCTCAATGACATCCAGCCCGCGTACGACCTGACGTACGACGACGTCTTCATGGTGCCGAGCCGCTCCGCGGTCGGCTCGCGTCAGGGCGTGGACCTCGACTCGCCGGACGGCACGGGCACCACCATCCCGCTGGTCGTCGCCAACATGACCGCGATCGCGGGTCGGCGGATGGCCGAGACGGTGGCCCGGCGCGGCGGACTCGTCGTGATCCCGCAGGACATCCCGATCGACGTGGTCACCGACGTCATCACCTGGGTGAAGAGCCGCCACCTGGTGCTGGACACCCCGATCGTGCTGGCCCCGCACCAGACCGTCGCCGACGCGCTGGCCCTGCTGCCCAAGCGGGCGCACAACGCGGGTGTCGTCGTCGACGAGGACGGCCGCCCCGTCGGCGTCGTCACCGACCGGGACCTCAGCGGCGTCGACCGCTTCACCCAGCTGGCCGAGGTCATGTCCCGTGACCTGCTGCTGCTCGACGCGGACATCGACCCGCGCGAGGCGTTCAACAAGCTGGACGCGGCCAACCGCCGCTACGCGCCCGCCGTCGACCGGGACGGCAAGCTGGCCGGCATCCTCACCCGCAAGGGCGCCCTGCGCGCCACCCTGTACACCCCGGCCACCGACGCGCAGGGCAGGCTGCGGATCGCCGCCGCCGTCGGCATCAACGGGGACTTCGCCGACAAGGCCAAGCAACTGCTCGACGCGGGCGTCGACACGCTCGTCATCGACACCGCGCACGGCCACCAGGAGTCGATGATCAGCGCGATCAAGCTGGTCCGCGGCCTCGACCCGCAGGTCCCGATCGCGGCCGGCAACATCGTCTCCGCCGAGGGCGTCAAGGATCTCGTCGACGCGGGCGCGGACATCATCAAGGTGGGTGTGGGCCCGGGCGCCATGTGCACCACCCGCATGATGACCGGCGTCGGCCGGCCGCAGTTCTCGGCGGTGCTGGAGTGCGCCGCGGAGGCGAAGAAGTACGGCAAGCACGTGTGGGCCGACGGGGGTGTCCGGCACCCGCGGGACGTCGCCATGGCACTGGCCGCGGGCGCCTCCAACGTGATGGTCGGCTCCTGGTTCGCCGGCACCTACGAGTCGCCGGGCGACCTCCAGCAGGCCGCCGACGGGCGGCTGTACAAGGAGTCCTTCGGCATGGCGTCCGCGCGGGCGGTGCGCAACCGGACATCCGACGAGTCGGCCTACGACCGGGCCCGCAAGGCGCTCTTCGAGGAGGGCATCTCGACGTCCCGGATGTTCCTCGACCCGGGCCGGCCGGGCGTGGAGGACCTGATCGACTCGATCATCGCGGGCGTGCGGTCCTCGTGCACCTACGCCGGTGCGGGGTCCCTGGAGGAGTTCGCCGAGAAGGCAATCGTGGGGATCCAGAGCGCGGCGGGCTATGCGGAGGGCAAGCCGCTGCACGCGAGCTGGAGCTGACCCAAAGAGGGTGCCTCGCCGTTTTCGGGTGCGGGGCCGTTGTGGTTGCTCGCGCCCACGCGGCGCAGCCGCATGTCGATACGGCCCCACGCCCCTTGCAGGGGCGCGTCGCACCCGGGGTGCAATGAATGTGCACCCTGCGACCACACACGCAACGATCTTGCGTGTACGAGCAAGGTTGCTGCATTACGCCCGTGAAGGGCTGGCTCATAGGGTCATGCGCTGTACGTGGCGTGGCCGGGACCCCGCTCGGTGGGGCCCGGCGGGATGGGCGCCGCCGGTCCCGGCCGCCCAGACCCGCAGCGACGAAGGAGCCGCGCGTGCTTGACCAAGGCGCACCCCCACGAACCGACGTTTCCCCCTCCGTCGGTGCCCGACTGATGCGGCGGAAGCCCGTCGAGCGGCTGGTGGCCGAAGGCGGGCAGGGCGAGGGGGGCACGCTCCGGCGTTCCCTCGGGCTCTGGCAGCTGACGATGATCAGCATCGGCGCCACCCTCGGCACCGGCATCTTCGTGGTCCTCGGCGAGGCCGTCCCCAAGGCCGGCCCGGCCGTCACCCTCTCCTTCGTGATCGCCGGGCTGACCGCGCTCTTCTCGGCGCTCTCCTACGCGGAGCTGGCGGGCACCATCCCGGTCGCCGGCTCCTCGTACTCGTACGCGTACGCAACGATGGGCGAGCTGATCGCCTGGGTCTGCGGCTGGTGTCTGCTCCTGGAGTACGGTGTCTCGGTCGCCGCGGTCGCGGTCGGCTGGGGCGAGTACCTCAACGAGCTGCTCGCCGGGACCATCGGCGTCACCCTCCCGAAGGCCCTGTCCGCGCCGCCCGGCGTCGACGGCGGTCTCTTCAACCTGCCGGCCCTGATCGTCGTGCTCCTCGCGATGGTGTTCCTGCTCGGCGGTGCCAAGGAGTCGGCGCGCGCCAACACGATCATGGTGTGTGTGAAGATCGCCGCGCTGGTGCTGTTCTGCGCCATCGGCTTCATGGGCTTCAGGTCCGGCAACTACGCGCACTTCATGCCGCTGGGCATGGCCGGCGTGAGCGCGGCCGGGGCGACGCTGTTCTTCTCGTACATCGGGTTCGACGCCGCCTCCACCGCAGGCGAGGAGGCGAAGAACGCGCAGCGCGACCTGCCCCGGGCCATCATGCTGTCGCTGGTCATCGTGACGGCGCTGTACGTCCTCGTCGCGGCCGTCGCCGTCGGCGCGAAGCCGTGGCGGCAGTTCAACGACTCCGAGGCCGCCCTCGCCCAGATCATGCGGGACGTGACCGGCCAGAGCTTCTGGGGCACCCTGCTGGCCGCCTGCGCGGTCGTCGCCATCGCCAGCGTCGTCCTGACCGTGCTCTACGGCCAGACCCGCATCCTCTTCGCGATGTCCCGGGACGGCCTGGTGCCCAAGGTGTTCGCCAAGGTCCACCCGAAGACCGGCGCGCCCCGGGCCAACACGGTGATCGTCTCCGTCTTCTGCGGGGTCCTGGCCGCCGCGATCCCGCTGGGGCAGTTGGCCGACGCCACCAGCATCGGCACGTTGTTCGCCTTCGGCCTGGTGAACATCGCGGTGGTGGTGCTGCGCCGGACGCGTCCCGCGATGCCCCGCACCTTCCGCGTCCCGCTGTCCCCGCTGCTGCCCGCGCTGGGCTTCGGATTCTGCGTCTGGATGATGGGCAGCCTCTCGGCCGTCACCTGGGTGGTCTTCGGAGTCTGGATGGCGGTCGGGCTCGTGTTCTACTTCGTATACGGCTATCGCCGGTCCCGTCTTGCAACACCTGAAAGCTGAACGACCCCTTGCTGAACGATCTCGACGAACGCATCGTGCACGCCCTCGCCGAGGACGCCCGCCGCTCCTTCGCGGACATCGGGCAACTGGTCGGCCTGTCCGCGCCTGCCGTCAAACGGCGCGTGGACCGGCTGCGCGCCACCGGAGCGATCACGGGTTTCACCGTGCGGGTCGATCCTGCGGCCCTCGGCTGGGAGACGGAGGGGTTCGTCGAGATCTACTGCCGGCGCAACACCTCACCGGAGACGATCCAGCGGGGGCTGGAGCGGTACCAGGAGGTGGTGGCCGCGTCCACGGTCACCGGTGAGGCCGATGCGGTCGTGCAGGTCTTCGCGTCGGACATGCGGCACTTCGAGAGGGTGCTGGAGCGGATCGCGGGGGAGCCGTTCGTGGAACGCACCAAGTCGGTACTGGTGCTGTCGCCGCTGCTGAGGAGGTTCTCCTCAGGCGCGCCGGGGTGAGGGGCGGGGAGGGCTCGGGGGGCGCGGTCGCGTGCCGGGTGCGGGTAGATCGTGGCTGATCGCGCAGTTCCCCGCGCCCCTGAAGGTGGGACCAGTTGAGTTGCTTTCAGGGGCGCGGGGAACTGCGCGAGCAACCCCCACCCACCCGCACCCGGCACACGACCGCACCCCCCCCGGCCCCCTATCCCGCGGTCATCCGCGCCAACGCGTTGCTGTCGATGGAGTTGTGCACGCTGAAGCTGACCGCGTCCGACCGGTATCGGTCGTCCGACCACTCCACCGGGCGCCCTTCCCGTGTCGTCGTCACCCGCCGCACCCGCAGCAGCGGGCTCGACCGGCGGACCCCCAGCAGTTCGGCGTCCCGTGCGCCGCAGGCGACCGCGTCGATGACGTGCTCGCCGTACGCGAAGACCAACCCCGTGTCCTCGTACAGGCGTTGAGTCACCGACGGGCACTCCGGCTCTATCGCCGCCACCGCCGGCGAGATCCAGTCCGCGTACACCGTCCGCTCCAGCAACACCGGTTCGCCGTCCAGGCCACGTACCCGGAGTACGTGCAACACCGGTGTGCCGAGGGGGAGTTGGAGGCGTACCACGTCCTCCTGGGTGGCGGGGCGGTACTCCTGGGACACCACGTGTCCGGTCGCCTCGCGGCCCATCGACCGCGCCCACTGCGCGAAGCTGCGCAGCTCCGCGAAGCTCTGGCTGCGGCGGCTGGCCAGCACCACCCGGCGGGCGCCCTGGCGGGAGCCGATCAACCCCTCGGAGGTGAGCGCGGCGACGGCCTGGCGGACGGTACCGCGGGACACGCCGTACTGCGCCGCCAGCTCCGTCTCCGAGGGCAGCCGGCTGCCGACGGTGTACTCCTCACGGTCGATGGCGCGCCGCAACTCGTCGGCGATCTCCTCGTGTCGCGCCGTCATGCTTCCCCTCTGATCAGGCTGTTGTGCACAGCGTGACCAGCCTAATCGACGTTCTTGGGTGATTCGTGTCAGCCGTGAATGTGCAGGGAATCAGGGGTCGGTGTTTGTGCTGTGTTCATGAACAGGTCACTCACGCCGGGCGTACTGGGGCCGACTTGTTCAGACAAGTTCGGTCGGCGCCGGTCACCGCGCCGCCCACCGCGCCACCCACCCTCGTGCGTACTCCCTGGAGAGACCGTGACCGTGTCCCTGCCGAGAACCGCCGTCCTTGGCGGCTCCCTCGCCGTCGTTGCCGCGCTCGCCCTGAGCGCCTGCGGCGCCGCCCCCGACAACGCGTCGTCCACCACCTCCGACGGCAAGAACGCCGCCACCGCCACCTCCGCCGCCGACCTCGGCGGCATGGACAAGCTGGTCGCCGCGGCGAAGAAGGAGGGCACGCTGCACATCATCGCCGTGCCCCGCGACTGGGCCAACTACGGCGCCATCATCGACGGCTTCAAGAAGAAGTACGGCATCAAGATCGAGGACGAGAGCCCCGACGGCTCCAGCCAGGACGAGATCACCGCCGTGACCTCGCGCAAGGGCCAGGACCGCGCCCCGGACGTCCTCGACCTCGGTTCCTCCTTCGCGCTCAGCGCGGCCCAGCAGGGGCTGCTCGCGCCGTACAAGGTCACCTCGTACGCCGACATCCCCACCGGTCAGAAGGACCCGCAGGCCCGCTGGTACAACGACTACGGCGGCTACATCTCCATCGGCTGCGACGCCAAGCGCGTCAAGACCTGCCCGACCACCTTCGCCGACCTTCTCAAGCCGCAGTACAAGGGGCAGGTCGCCCTCAACGGCAACCCGACCAAGTCCGGCTCCGCCTTCGGCGGCGTGTACGCGGCCGCGCTCGCCAACAAGGGCTCCTTCGACGACATCCAGCCCGGCCTCGACTTCTTCGCCAAGCTGAAGAAGAACGGCAACTACACGCCCGTCGAGTCCACCCCGGCCACCGTCGAGAAGGGCGAGACGCCCATCTCGATCGACTGGGACTACCTGAACGCCGGGTACGCCGACGAGTTCAAGTCCAAGGGCGTGGACTGGAAGGTCACCATCCCGACCGACGGCCAGTACGCCCAGTACTACTCCCAGGCCATCAACAAGGACGCCCCGCACCCGGCGGCCGCCCGCCTGTGGCAGGAGTACCTGTACAGCACCGAGGGCCAGAACCTGTGGCTCAAGGGCTACGCCCGCCCGGTCCTGATGACCTCCATGGAGTCGGCCGGTTCGCTGGACAAGACCGCCGCCGCCAAGCTGCCCGCGGTCACCGGCACGCCGTCCTTCCCGACCGAGGCCCAGCAGGACAAGGCCAAGACGGTCCTCGCGACGGGCTGGTCGAAGGCCGTCTCCGGATGACGGCCACGCTCACGCGGGCCGACGTGGCGTCCGCCGCTTCCCAGAAGCGGCGGCGCCGCGCCCCCGGCTGGCTGGCCGTCGTCCCGCTGCTCGTCTTCACGGCCGTCGCCTTCGGGCTGCCGGCCGTGGCCATGCTGAACGGGGCCTTCACGGTCAAGGACCCGGCGAGCGGGGTGTCCTCGTACACCGGGCGGAACCTCACGGACTCGCTCCAGGGGCCGTACCTCACCGCCCTCGTCGGCAGCGTCAAGCTGTCCGCGCTCTCCGCCCTGATCGCCGCCCTCCTCGGACTGCCGCTCGCGCAGGCCGTGGTCAGCTCGCGCTCCCGGGCACTGCGCGAGGCCGTGCTCACCGCCTCAGGTGTGCTCGCCAACTTCGGCGGCGTGCCGCTGGCCTTCGCGTTCGTGGCGACCCTCGGCAACGCCGGCGTGCTGACCACGCACCTGCACCTCACGGACCACGGCTGGAACCTCTACAGCTTCTGGGGCCTGGTCCTCGTCTACCTCTACTTCCTGATCCCGCTGATGGTCCTCACCATCACCCCGGCCCTGGACGGACTGCGGACGCAGTGGCGGGAGGCCGCGCTCAACAACGGCGCCACCGGTGTGCAGTACTGGCGGTTCGTGGCGCTGCCCGTGCTCGCGCCCTCGCTGCTCGGCGGGCTCGTGCTGCTCTTCGGCAGCGCCTTCGCCGCCTACGCCACCGCCGCCGCGATGGTCGGCAGCGCGGTCCCGCTGGTCACCCTGCAGATCGCCGACGCCCTCTCCGGCAACGTCCTGGTCGGCCAGGAGAACGTGGCCCTCGCCCTGAGCCTCGACATGGTGCTGGTGGCGGGCGTGGTGATGGCCGTGTACCTGCCCCTGCAACGACGGAGTGCCCGATGGCTCGACGCCTGACCCCCTGGCGCTGGGCCGTCCTAGGCCTCGCCGCCCTGTACTTCCTGGTCCCGCTGGGCGCCTCCGTCGTCTTCACCGTCGACGTGCCCGGCCAGGGCGTCACCTTCGACGCCTACACCCAGATCCTGTCCGCCGACGGCTTCCTCTCCAGCCTGCTGCTCTCGCTGGAGCTGGCCCTCGCCACCATCGTCGTCGTGCTGCTGCTGATGGTGCCCGCCGTGGTCGCCCTGCGGCTGAGCGCGCCGAAGCTGCGCCCCGTGGTCGAGATCGTCTGCTCGCTGCCGCTGGTGGTG
Organism: Streptomyces sp. NPDC026538; assembly: GCF_055567535.1. Classification (NCBI taxonomy): domain Bacteria; kingdom Bacillati; phylum Actinomycetota; class Actinomycetes; order Kitasatosporales; family Streptomycetaceae; genus Streptomyces; species Streptomyces sp. NPDC026538. The sequence continues at coordinate 98,223 of NZ_JBVHQG010000017.1, read as the reverse complement.
CCGCCGATCGCGTTCGTCGCCGGCATCGCCAGCGTGCTCAAGTGGGGGCCGGACCATCTGTCCCGGACCCCGCTGTTCGAGACGTTCGTCGCCATCCAGAACCCGGACTTCCCGGTCGCCCTGGTCCTCGCGTACGTCGTGATGGCGCTGCCCTTCGTCTACCGGGCGCTCGACGCCGGACTGCGCGCGATCGACGTGCGCACCCTCGTCGAGGCCGCCCGCAGCTGCGGTGCCAACTGGCCGCAGGCCCTGGTCCGGGCCGTGCTGCCCAACCTGCGCGGGGCACTGCTCAACGCGGCCTTCCTCACCCTGGCGCTGGTGCTCGGCGAGTTCACCGTCGCGCGGCTGCTCGGCTTCCAGCCCTTCGCCGTGTGGATCTACAACGTCGGCGGCTCGCAGGCCCAGATGTCCGTCGCCGTGTCCGTGCTCAGTCTCCTGGTGACCTGGGCCCTGCTCCTCGCGCTCGCCGGTGCCGGCGGCCGTGACCGTACCGCTTCCTCCCGGGGATGAACCATGAGTGTCAGCACGCCTGAGAAGGCCACCACCGCCGCCACCGTCGAATTCCGCTCACTGCGACGGGAGTTCGGCGCCACCGTCGCCCTCGACGGACTCGACCTGACCGTCCGCCCCGGGGAGTTCCTGGCCCTGCTCGGCCCGTCCGGCTGCGGCAAGACCACCGCGCTGCGCATGCTCGCCGGGTTCGAACACCCCGACTCCGGCGCGGTGCTGGTGGACGGCGAGGACGTCACCTCGGTCCCGGCCCATCGCCGTGACGCCGGGATGGTCTTCCAGTCGTACAGCCTCTTCCCGCATCTGAACGCCGTCGACAACGTGGCGTTCGGGCTGCGCATGCGCAAGGTGCGCACGAGTGAACGGCGCACCCGCGCCTCTGAGTTGCTGGACCTTGTCGGGCTCGGCGACAAGGGGGAGCGGTTCCCGCACCAGCTCTCCGGCGGCCAGCAGCAGCGCATCGCGCTCGCCCGCGCCCTGGCCCTGCGCCCCCGCGTGCTCCTCCTCGACGAGCCGCTGTCGGCCCTCGACGCCAAGGTCCGGCTGAGCCTCCGCGAGGAGATCCGCCGCCTCCAGCAGGAACTCGGCATCACCACCCTGTTCGTGACGCACGATCAGGAGGAGGCGCTGTCCGTCGCCGACCGGGTCGCCGTGATGCGCGCCGGGCGGCTCGAACAGTGCGCCGAGCCCGCCGAGCTGTACGGCCGTCCGGCCACCGCCTTCGTCGCCGAGTTCGTCGGCACGATGAGCCGGATCCCGGGCACGGTCAAGGACGACCGGGTCGAGGTGCTCGGTCAGCGGCTGCCGGTCGACGGACAGGCGCCGGACGCGAGCGAGGTCGACGTGCTCGTACGGCCCGAGGCGGTCCAGGTGCGCGCGGACGGCACCGGTACGGCCACCGTCGTCGCCACCGCCTTCCTGGGCGCGGTCGTCCGGGTCACCGTACGGCTCGCCGACGGCACCGAGGCCAAGGCCGATCTGCCCGCCCACGAGGCCGCGGGTCTGGGCGCCGGAGCCGCGGTGAGCGTGTCGCTGCCCGAACGGCCGGTGCTCGTGGCGGACCGTACCCAGAAGTAACGCTTCCGGAAGTCCGGAAGCGTCCAGAAGCCCAGAAGTAAGGAATGACGACAACGTGACCCCCCACCCCCGACTCCCGCTCCAGGCCGTCCTGTTCGACATGGACGGAACGCTCGTCGACACCGAGCGACTGTGGTGGGAGGCGGTGGAACGCGTTGCCGGGCGGACGCTCGGCGAGGCCGACGAACCCGATGTGCTCGGCCGTCCGGTCGAGTACACCGCCCAGTGGCTGGCCGGCGGCACCGGCAGGTCCGGCGCCGACCTCGCGGCCGAGCTGCACCGTGAGTTCGCGGACCGCGTCCGCACCGGCATCGTGCCCCGCCCCGGCGCCCTCGATCTGCTGGACGCGCTCGCCGCGGCCGGCGTTCCCACCGCCCTGGTCACCGCGTCCCCACGCGCGGTCGCCGACCTCGTGCTCGCCGCGCTCGGCGGCGGCCGGTTCGCCGCCTCCGTCACCGCCGACGACACCGGCCGCACCAAGCCCGCCCCCGACCCGTACCTCGCCGCCTGCCGGGCCCTCGGCGTCGACCCGGCGGCCTGTGTCGCCGTCGAGGACACCGAGACCGGGGTGGCCTCCGCAGAGGCGGCCGGCTGTGCGGTGCTCGCCGTGCCCTCGCTCGCGCCGATCGGCGGCGCACCCGGCCGGACCGTCCGGGACACCCTCGTCGGCGTCACGCCGAAGCAGCTGAGCGACATGGCGGTACCCGAACTGCGGGTCATGTCCTGGAACCTGTGGCTCGGCGGCGGCCGGATCGACGACCACCGGGCCAAGCAGGTCAAGGCCGTCCTGGACGCCGGCGCGGACGTCGTCGGACTCCAGGAGACCGCCGGCACCTCGGCGCGGGAACTCGCCGAGGCCCTCGGCTGGCACCACCACACGGCCGGCGAGAACCTCGGGATCATCAGCCGGTACCCCATCACCGCCCGCCTCGGCGACCCGGAGGTCGGTTTCTACGGAGCCGCCGGGGTGCGGATCGCCCTGCGCCCCGGACTCGAGGTCGACATCTGGACCGCGCATCTGCACTACACCCCGTACGGGCCCTACGAGTTCCACTTCGACGGGCTCGGGCCGGCCGAGCTGATCGCCCACGAGGAGGTGCGGCTCGGGCAGCTGCGCGAGGCGCTGCGGCGGATCGGGGACGGTGCCGTGCCGGTGGTGCTCGTGGGGGACTTCAACTGCCCGTCCCACCTGGACTGGACGGACGTCGAGTGGCCGGTGACCAGGGCCGCCGAGCAGGCCGGGTTCCGTGACTCCTACCGGGAGGTCCATCCGGATCCGGTGACCGCGCCGGGACACACCTGGTCGCCGATCCACCCCGTGCGGGAGGACGGCAGCGGGCGGCCCGAGCCGCAGGACCGGATCGACTACGTGCTGCACAGGGGGCTGCGCGTACTCGACTCCCGGACCTACGTCAGCGGCGTCCCCGTGCCCTGGCCCGAGGTGGCGGGCAACGACTGGCCGTCCGACCACGCGGCCGTCGTCAGCACCTTCGCCGTGGGGCCCTGAATCGGGGTTACCGGGGGCAACCATTGCGGTCATCGGGGGCATCCCGTAGGTTGTGCCGGGCTCCTTACTCGCTGGTAACACCGGTAGGCAACCCATGCGCTGGCCCTCCGCCACCCTCCGGCCGGAGGGACCCCGATTCCGCTTCGCGCGCCGACCCACCACCGTGCGCGCGCGGATCGTGGCGCTCGCCCTCGCCCCGGCCGTCGCGCTGACGGCACTGTGGAGCTTCGCCATGGTCTCCGTCACCGCCGAACTCCGCGCGCTGATCCGGCTCCAAGGGGTGTACGACGACTACGGCACCCCCGTCGACACCGCCGTCGGGCAGATCCAGATCGAACGGCGGCTGTCGGCGGCCTACCTGGGCGCCCGGCTCGACACGGCGACCGCCGCCGACCTGCTGGCCCAGCAGCGGCGCACCGACCGGGCGGTGGACGCCATGCGGGACGCGGTCCGCGGCGGTGACCGCGGCCGGCTCACCGACCGGCAGCGCGCGGCCCTCGACGCGATGGTGACCGCCACCGGCAGGCTGGAGGGACTGCGCGAGCGGGTGCTGTCCCGGAAGATCACCTGGGACGGCGCCGTCACCGGCTACAGCGCCCTGGTGGAACCCGGCTTCGACGTCGAGTCCACCCTCACCGCCCTCCAGGCCGGACAGCTGGCCCGGGAGTCGCAGGTCGTCGTCGAGCTGGTGCGGGTACGGGAGTTCGTCTCGCGCGAGGACGCGCTGGTCGCGGGGGCCCGGGCCGCCGGACAGCTCACCGAAAGCCAGTACGGCAGCCTCACCGCGACCATCGAGGACCGCCGTGTCTTCCAGCGGACCTACGTCCCCGACCTGCCCTCCGACTCGAGGGCGCTGTTCGAGCGGTTCCAGCGCGGCGGGCTGTACGGCTCGCTGGTGCGCGGCGAGGACGCGCTGCTGCGGGCCGGTGCGGACCGGGCCGGTGCGGCCGTCGCCGCGGACACCTGGCGGTCGACCACCGACCGGGCCGTCAAGCAGTACATGCTGCTGTGCACCGACTCGGCGCGGAACTCCGCCGCGCGCGGACGGGCCTTCGCCTACCGGGAGCTGACCAAGGCGGCCGTCGTCGGTGTGGTCGGGCTGGCGGCGGTGGGGCTCTCGCTGTGGTTCGCGGTACGCGGGGCGCGCCGCATCTCACGCCGTCTGGAGATGCTGCGGGACGCGGCCGACCTGCTCACCGCACACCAACTTCCCACTTTGATGAGCCGCTTGAGCGCCGGTGAGGACGTGGACGCGGTCACCGAGGCGCCGCCGCTGGCCGCCGGGGAGGCCGGTCGCGACGAGATCGGGGACGTCGGCCGGTCGTTCAACAGGGCGCGGCTGGCCGCCGTCGAGGCGGCGGTGAAGCAGGCCACGCTGCGCAGGGGCCTGTTCGCGGTCCTCCTCAACATCGCGCGCCGCAACCAGGCACTCGTCCACCGCCAGCTGAAACTCGTCGACACCCTGGAGCGGCGCACCGACGACCCGGCCGTCCTGGGCGAGCTGTTCCGCATCGACCATCTGACCACCCGGATGCGCCGGCACGCGGAGAGCCTGATCATCCTCTCCGGCGCGACTCCCGGGCGGCGCTGGCGACGGCCCGTGCCCGTCGCCGACGTGGTGTCCTCGGCGGTGGGCGAGATCGAGGACTACCCACGGGTCGTGGTGCCGCCGATGCCCGAGGTCGGGGTCGCCGCGGACGCGGTCGCCGACGTCGTGCACCTGGTCGCCGAGCTGCTGGAGAACGCCACGGTGTTCTCGCCGCCGCACACCCAGGTCACCCTGCGCACCGGCCGGGTCGGCCACGGCTTCACCCTGGAGATGGACGACCGGGGCCTCGGCCTGGACGCCGACCAGCTCGCCGAGGCCCACCGCACCCTCACCGACCCCGAGGCCTTCGACCCGACCCGCCACGACCGCCTCGGCCTCTATGTCGTGGGCCGCCTGGCCGCCCGGCACGGCATCGAGGTGACCCTGCGGGAGTCGCCGTACGGGGGTACCACCGCGGTGGTGCTGCTGCCGGCGGCGGTGCTGGCGGAGGTGGAGCCGGAGAGCGGCCGGCGGGGCGGCGAGCGAGGGCGGCGGGCGTCCGCGGAGGACCACGGCAGCCGGCCCACGCGTGCGGAGGGCCGACCCGCGTCGGCCATCGGCGTCCTGCCGCCCCACGGCGGCACGGCGGTCGCGGGGGAGGCCCCGGCGCTCGGCGGAGCGGCCGCGTCGGTGCCGGCCGGCGGGGCCGGAGCGGGCCACGACACGGAGCCCCGGCCGAGCCGGACCGAGGATCCCGCCCCCGACGTGCCCCCGGCCCTGCCCACCCGCACCCGCCAGGCCTCCCTCGCCCCCGAACTGCGCGCCGCGGGCCCGCCGGCCCCGGCCCCGGCCGCCGGGCGCGATCTGGACGCCGACGAGATGCGGGCGGTCTTCGGAGCCTTCCAGCGCGGCCTGGACCGAGGGCGCAGGGGGTTGCCGACCGGACCCGAGGAGCCGGACCACATCGAGGAGAGGACGCGCCCCGACCATGACCAGTGACACCCAGCCCCCGCCCCCCGACTCGGCTGCCGGTCCCGGTTCGGCCGCCGGTTCCGGCTCGGTCGCCGACCCCGGTGGTGCGGCCTCCGTTTCCCGGCCCGCCGTCGGCCCGCCGGCTGCTGTCGGCTCAGGGCCCGGCGCCCAGCCCGGCAGTGACCTCGGCTGGCTTCTCGACGACCTCGTCGCCCGGACCGACCACGTCCGGCAGGCCGTGCTGCTCACCGCGGACGGGCTTCCGCTCAGCCACTCCGAGGGCATGCGACGGCGGGACATCGAGCATCTCGCGGCCGTCTGCTCCGGCTTCCACAGCCTGGCCCGCTCGGCGGGGGACCGGTTCGGCGCCGGTGAGGTACGGCAGACCATGGTGATGCTGGACGACGCCTACCTCTTCGTGACCCCGGCCGGGCACGGCAGCCGGCTCGCCGTCCTCAGCGACGTCCGCACCGACGTCGGCCAGCTGGCCCACGAGATGGCCCTGCTCGTCCGCCGCCTCGGCCGCCACCTGGACGCGGCCGCACGCTCGACCCCCTGACCCTCCGGTGAGCGACGAGCACTGGTACGAGGACGAGACCGGCTCGCTGGTCCGCCCCTACACCGTGACCCGGGGCCGTACCGAGCCCTCCGGACGGCACACCATCGACCTGATGTCCCAGGTCACGGCGGTGGACGCGGACCCGGCCGAGCCGGACGTCGACCATGCCAGGACCGCCCTGCTCGCCCTGGTGCGGCGCGGCGCCCGCCCGGTCGTCGAGCTCGCCGCGGACGCCGACCTGCCGCTCACCGTCGTACGCGTCCTGCTCGGCGACCTCGCCGAGGCCGGCCTGGTCCGCATCGACCGGCCGCGCCGCGTGGCACCGGCCGGCCCGGGAGCCGACCCCGCGCTGCTGAAGGAGATCGTCGAGCGGCTGAGGGAGCTCTAGCGGTGCGTCCGGCGCAACGAATCGCCGCCGGACACCTGTATGACGCAACGAACCGCTCGGCCACGCGCAACGGCTCCTCCTTGTCCGGCCCGGTCCGCCGACTTACCGTCTAAAGGGCCCCAGAGACCCCCTCCGCACCCGGTGAGGACCCGTATGCGCACCGCCCTGCTCCAGAGCTCCGGCCGCCCCGGCTCGACCGTCGAGAACCTCAAGGCGCTCGACGAGGCCGCCGGCCGGGCCGCCGCCGCGGGCGCCGCGCTGCTCGTCGCACCCGAGATGTTCCTGACCGGCTACGCGATCGGCGACGACATCGCCCGCCTCGCCGAGCCCGCCGACGGCGACTGCGCGGACGCGATCGCCGAGCTGGCCCACCGGCACGGCCTGGCGATCGCCTACGGCTACCCGGAGCGCGCAGGCGACGCCGTCCACAACTCCGCCCAGCTGATCTCAGCCGACGGCACCCGGCTGGCGAACTACCGCAAGACCCACCTCTTCGGCGGGTTCGAACGCGACCACTTCACGCCCGGCGAGCAGGCGGTCGTCCAGGCCGAGCTGAACGGCCTCACCGTCGGGATCATGATCTGCTACGACGTGGAGTTCCCGGAGCTGGTCCGCGCCCACGCCCTGGCCGGCACCGACCTGCTCCTCGTCCCCACGGCGAACATGCACCCGTTCCAGCTCGTCGCCGAGTCCCTGATCCCGGTGCGGGCCTGGGAGAACCAGATGTACGTGGCCTATGCCAACCGGGTCGGTCACGAAGGGGAGTTCGAGTTCTTCGGGCTCTCCACGCTGGCCGGACCCGACGGGGTCGCCCGCACCCGCGCCGGCCGCGGCGAGGAACTCGTCCTCGCCGACCTCGACCCCGCCCTCCTCGCCGCCTCCCGCGCGGCGAACCCGTATCTGAAGGACCGCCGCCCCGGCCTCTACGGGTCCCTGAGCTGACCTCCGCCCCCCGCTCTTCTCTTCCTCTTTCAGCTTTTCGCAAGGAGCCCGTACCCCATGACGTCCACCGTGCCCAACGCCGTCGAGCACGCAGACGAGCAGCAGCCGCCGATCACCATGTTCGGGCCGGACTTCCCGTACGCGTACGACGACTTCCTCGCCCACCCGGCGGGCCTCGGCCAGATACCCGCGGCCGAGCACGGCACCGAGGTCGCGGTCATCGGCGGCGGGCTGTCCGGCATCGTGGCCGCGTACGAGCTGATGAAGATGGGCCTGAAGCCGGTCGTGTACGAGGCCGACCAGATCGGCGGACGGCTGCGGACCGTCGGCTTCGAGGGCTGCGACCCCTCGCTGAGCGCCGAGATGGGCGCGATGCGCTTCCCGCCGTCCTCCACCGCCCTCCAGCACTACATCGACCTGGTGGGCCTGGAGACCCGGCCCTTCCCCAACCCTCTCGCGGAGGCGACCCCTTCGACCGTCGTCGACCTCAAGGGCGAGTCGCACTACGCCGAGACGGCCGCCGACCTGCCGCAGGTCTACCGTGACGTCGCCGACGCCTGGAACAAGTGCCTCGAAGAGGGCGCCGACTTCTCCGACATGAACCGCGCCATGCGCGAGCGGGACGTGCCGCGCATCCGCGAGATCTGGTCCCGGCTCGTCGACAAGCTCGACAACCAGACCTTCTACGGCTTCCTCTGCGACTCCGAGGCCTTCAAGTCCTTCCGGCACCGGGAGATCTTCGGCCAGGTCGGTTTCGGGACGGGCGGCTGGGACACGGACTTCCCGAACTCGATCCTGGAGATCCTGCGGGTCGTCTACACCGAGGCCGACGACCACCACCGCGGGATCGTCGGGGGCAGCCAGCAGCTCCCGGTCAGGCTCTGGGAGCGCGAGCCGGAGAAGATCGTGCACTGGGCGTACGGCACCTCGCTCGCGAAGCTGCACGCGAACGGCGCACCCCGCCCCGCCGTGACCCGGCTGCACCGCACCACCGGCAACCGGATCACCGTGACGGACGCGAACGGCGACATCCGCACCTACCAGGCGGCGATCTTCACCGCCCAGTCCTGGATGCTGCTCTCCAAGATCGCCTGCGACGACTCGCTCTTCCCGATCGACCACTGGACCGCGATCGAGCGCACCCACTACATGGAGTCCTCGAAGCTGTTCGTCCCCGTCGACCGGCCCTTCTGGCTGGACAAGGACGAGGAGACCGGCCGGGACGTCATGTCGATGACGCTCACCGACCGGATGACCCGCGGCACCTACCTCCTCGACGACGGCCCGGACAGGCCGGCCGTCATCTGCCTCTCCTACACCTGGTGCGACGACAGCCTGAAGTGGCTGCCGCTGTCCGCGAACGAGCGGATGGAGGTGATGCTGAAGTCGCTCGGCGAGATCTATCCCAAGGTCGACATCAGGAAGCACGTCATCGGCAACCCGGTGACCGTCTCCTGGGAGAACGAGCCCTACTTCATGGGCGCGTTCAAGGCCAACCTGCCCGGCCACTACCGCTACCAGCGGCGCCTGTTCACGCACTTCGTGCAGGACCGGCTGCCCGCGGACAAGCGGGGCATCTTCCTCGCCGGCGACGACATCTCCTGGACGGCGGGGTGGGCCGAGGGCGCCGTCCAGACCGCGCTGAACGCGGTCTGGGGCGTCATGCACCACTTCGGAGGCGAGACCGACCCGGCCAACCCGGGCCCCGGTGACGTCTACGACGAGATCGCGCCGGTCGAACTCCCCGAGGACTAGACCCCGGCAGCCCGGGCCTTCTCGTACACCTCCGCGGCGACTTCCTTGAGTTCCCGGGCGTCCCGCGGAGTGGTCTGGAGGTCGAGAAGGATCTCCTCCAGGCCGACCGCCGCGTGCGCCACCAGGTCCTCCACGATCTGGTCGGCGCTGCCCTGGAAGGGCTGGCGGTCCGGGCCGTCGTAGGGCTTGCCCGTGTACACGGCGTTGACCCGCACGACCGTCTGGATTGGTTCCGTGCGGCCGCGTTCGGCCGCCAGTTCCTGCAACTCCCGCCACTGGGACGCCAGCTGCTCGGCGCCCATGCCCACCGGCAGCCAGCCGTCGGCGTGGTCCACCAGCCGCCGCCGGGCCTTCTTGTTGCCCGCGGCCAGCAGGATCGGGATCGGCCGGGCGGGCTTGGGGCCGACCACGGCGGAGGCGATCTTCGTCAGCCGGCCGTCGTACTGCACCGGGTCCGGGCCCCACACCGCCCGGCACACCTCGATCAGTTCGTCGAGCACACTGCCGCGCTCCTCGAACGGCCGGATTCCGGCGGCCGCGTACTCGTCGAGCGACCAGCCGGTGCCCAGGCCCGCGATCACCCGGCCGCCGCTCGCCGCGTCCAGCGAGGCCAGCGACTTGGCCAGCTGGAAGGGAACATGCAGCGGCGCCACCAGCACACTGCTGCCCAGCCGGGCCCGCTCGGTGGCCGCGGCGGCGAGGGCGAGCGTGACCAGGGGCTCGGCCACGTCCCGGTACGCGTCCGGCCAGGCGAGGCCCTCGATGCCGTACAGGCCCTGGGTGGCGGGCTCCGGGAAGAGGGCCCGCTCGAAGACCCACAGGCTGTCGTAGCCGATCTCCTCGGCGGTACGGGCCACGTCGGGAACGTCCGTGCCGAGGGAATACTGCCGCATCTGGGGGAGGCTGAGGCCCAGCCGAGTCGTCATACCGGTGCTCCTTCGCATTCGGGTGCGTGCCGTCGATGTAAGGCGATCACAAGGGGACCCCGAGGCGGCTCGCACATGGATCGGATCAGGCCACCTCAGCCGCGCAGCGGGGTGAGCAGCATCCGGCCCGCCAGCCCCACGGCCGCGTCCAGCCGCTCGGTGAACTCCTCGGCCAGATCACCGAACCGGCGCAGCGCCCACAGCGCCCGCGCCGCCGACCAGGTCGCGTCCCGGGCCCGCTCCAGGCTCCAGGAACCGAGCAGATGGGTCAGCGGATCGGCGATCTGGAGCAGGTCGGGACCCGGCATCAGATCCTCGCGGATGCGCTCCTCCAGCGAGACGAGGAGTTCGCCCACGCGGTCGAACTCGTCCTCCAGGTCGGCCGGTTCGCAGCCGAGCGTACGACAGCTGTCCACCACGGCCAGCGCCAGGTCGTGCCCGATGTGCGCGTTGATGCCCGCGAGCGCGAACTGCAGCGGCCGTACACCGGGATGCCGGCGGAGCTGGAACAGCGGCCGCCAGCAGGCCGGCGGACGGCGGTCGCCCGCGGCCGCGTCCACGGCCGCCAGGTACCGCTCGGCGAACCGCACGTCCAGCGTCGCCGCGGCTCTCGGGTCCCCGAACCGGCCCGCTTCCAGGCGCCGTTCGACCTCCTCCGTGACGGAGAGGTAGACGCGGTTGAAGACCGCGACCCCGTCCCGCCCGGGCAGGGCCGCGTCCAGCGCGCGCATCCGGGAGACGACGGTGCCGACCGGGGCGGTGAGGTGTTCCGTCTGGGCCATGGGGGAAGGGTCCCAGCCCTAGGCTGCCGAGCGTGCCGACGGGCCCGGCGCGTCCCCGGAACGGGGGACGGACCCGTCGCGCGGGAGGGGGAGCGCAGCGTGCCTGGCTCACATGCCCGGCCCGGCGGTGAGGGCAGGCGGGCGGTCGTGCTCGCCGTCGCCTCGGTCGTGGCCGCCGTCGGCACCGCGACCGGGATGCTCTCGGCGCTCGGCGAGGACGGCGGCGGGAGAGCCGGTCAGGCCGGGCCGGCGGTGGTGCGTACGACAGGGGAGAGTACGACGGCGGTGCGTACGACGGGTTCGGTGCCCCGGGACTCGGTGTCACCGGAGACGGCACCGTCGCGTACGCCGTCCGCCCCGAAGCCCGCACCGACTTCCCGGCGGACCACGGCGACGCCGGCCGCTCCCGCGGTGCGCGGGCAGCAGGCGCCCCGCCTGTACCGCCACCCCGACTCGCAGGTCGCCGACTGGGTCCGCGCCCACCCGGACGATCCGCGCGCCGCCGTCATCGCGAACCGCATCGCCGGCCGGCCGGCCGCCGTGTGGTTCGCCGACTTCGCCCCGGCGACCGTCGCCTCGCGCGTCCGCGCCGTCACCTCGGCGGCCTCCGCCCAGGGCCGCGTCCCGGTGCTGGTGCCGTACGCGATCCCGGACCGGGACTGCGGCGGGGCCTCGCAGGGCGGGGCGCCGGATCTGCGTGCGTACGACCGCTGGATCGACGCCTTCGCGCGCGGGCTCGGCTCCGGCGAGGTGATCGTGATCCTGGAGCCGGACTCCGTCGCCCAGGCCGGGTGCCTCTCCGCCGCCCGCCGTGCCGCCCGGTTCGCCGCGCTGGCGCGCGCCGGCCGGGTGCTCAAGGCGGCCGGTCCGAGGACCCAGGTCTACTACGACGCCGGGCACTCCGGCTGGAACCCGCCCGCCCGGCAGGCGGCCCTGCTGCGGCAGGCCGGAGCCAGGTCGGGCGACGGCATCTTCAGCAACGTCTCCAACTTCCGTACCACCGCCGCCGAGATCGCCTACGACCGTGAGGTGCTCGGCGCCCTCGGCGGCCCGGCCTCGCTCGGCGCGGTGATCGACACCAGCCGCAACGGCAACGGCCCCCCGGCGAACGGTGCCTGGTGCGACCCGGCGGGGCGGCGGATCGGGCAGGCGCCCACGCTCCACACCGGTCAGGCGCGGATCGACGCCTATCTGTGGGTGAAGCTGCCGGGGGAGTCCGACGGCTGCAAGGGTGCCGCCGGGACCTTCACGCCGTCGTACGCCTACGACTTGGCGTCGTCGTAGGAGCTGGTGCCCTCGTCGAGCAGCGGTTCCGGCCCCTTGAGGTGGGCGGGGGCGAGGGCGCGCAGGACGTGGTAGCCGACGATGACGACCAGTGTGCCGAGGGCGATGCCGCTGAGGGAGAAGCTGTCGGTGAACTTCATGCTGACGTTGCCGACGCCGATGATGATGCCCGCGGCGGCCGGGACCAGGTTCAGCGGGTTGCGCAGATCGACCTTGGCGTGCAGCCAGATCTGGGCGCCGAGCAGTCCGATCATGCCGTACAGGATGACGGTGATGCCGCCGAGCACCCCGCCCGGGACCGCGGCCACCACCGCGCCGAACTTGGGGCAGACGCCGAAGAGCAGCGCGAAGCCGGCGGCGGCCCAGTAGGCGGCGGTGGAGTAGACCCGGGTCGCGGCCATCACGCCGATGTTCTCGGAGTAGGTGGTGTTGGGCGGCCCGCCCACGGCGGTGGAGAGCATGGAGGCGACCCCGTCCGCCGAGATCGCCGTGCCGAGCCGGTCGTCGAGGGGGTCGCCGGTCATCTCGCCGACGGCCTTGACGTGTCCGGCGTTCTCCGCGACGAGGGCGATCACCACCGGGAGGGCGACGAGGATCGCCGACCACTGGAAGGACGGTCCGTGGAAGGACGGCAGCCCGATCCAGTCCGCCTTCCCGACACCGGAGAGGTCCAGCCGCCAGTGGTCGGTGACCTTGCCGCCCGGGCCCGTGGAGTGGATCCTGCCGAAGATCCGGTCGAGGGCCCAGGACAGGACGTATCCGAAGACCAGGCCCAGGAAGATCGCGACACGTGACCAGAAACCACGCAGACAGACGACGGCCAGACCGGTGAAGGCCATCACCAGCAGCGCGGTCCACTGGTCCTGCGGCCAGTAGGTGGAGGCGGTCACCGGGGCCAGGTTGAAGCCGATCAGCATCACGACGGCGCCGGTGACGATCGGCGGCATCGCGGCATGGATGATCCGGGCGCCGAAGCGCTGGACGGCCAGTCCGACCAGGAAGAGCACGGCGCCGACCACGAAGACCGCGCCGGTCACGGTGGCGCTGGTGCCGCCCTGGGCGCGGATGACGGCCGCGACCCCGACGAAGGACAGGGAACAGCCCAGGTAGCTGGGGACCCGGCCACGGGTCGCGAGCAGGAAGATCACGGTCGCGACGCCGGACATCATGATGGCGAGGTTGGGGTCCAGGCCCATCAGCACCGGGGCGACGAAGGACGCGCCGAACATGGCCACCACGTGCTGGGCGCCGAGCCCGATCGTACGGGGCCAGGAGAGCCGTTCGTCGGGGCGTACCACCGCTCCGGGCGCGGGCGTGCGCCCGTCGCCGTGCAGTTTCCAGCGCACGCCGAGATCCATGGTGGGGGTTCGCTTTCTTCGAAGTGCTGTGAGGACGGCTTCGTACGTGAAGACGGTCCGAACCATTGTCATGGCTACCTGGCGGTCCTACGCTCGCACGGTCCCACTCGTGAACCACGTTCACGTATCTGATTTTCGGCTGCTTCCTGTCTGATCGGAGTGCTCGATGAGTGGAAGATCCCGCGCGGCCTTCGTCCTGACGGCTCTGGCGGCCATCGGGGCCGTCCTCGTCCCCTCCGCCCATGCGACCGCGAGGGCACCGAAGGCGCCCGACACCGCCGTGCTCGACGGCGCTCGCCTCCAGCGGACCAAGGCTGATCTCGACCACGGCGACCCCCGACTCCGACGCGCCGTCGAGGACTTGACGGCCCGCGCCGACGCCTGGCTGGGCCAGGGCCCCTGGACGGTCGTCGACAAACCGAAGCCCGCGCCCGGCGGAGACGTCCACGACTACCTGAGTCAGGCCCCCTACTGGTGGCCCACCACCACACCCACCGCCGACAACCCCTGGGGCTGCCCCTACGTCCAGCGCGACGGTCAGCGCAATCCCGAGGTCGACACCGGCACTGACCGCCAGGACGTCGAGAAGGTCTTCGACTCGACCTACGACCTCTCCCTGGCCTGGTACTACACGGGCAAGCGGCAGTACGCGGAGAAGGCCGGACAGGTCCTGCGCACCTGGTTCCTCGACCCGGCGACCCGGATGAACCCGAACCTCGACCACGCCCAGTTCATCCCGTGCAAGTACGACGGCCGCGCCATCGGCATCATCGACTTCTCCCAGTCGTACACGAGCGTGGTCGACGCCCTCGCCATCCTCGCCACCGGCGCACCCGGCTGGAGCGCCGGGGACCGTGCCGGGATGCGCAGTTGGAACACGGACTTCCGGGACTGGCTGGAGAACAGCGCCTTCGGCAAGGAGGAGGGCGCCGCCGCCAACAACCACGGCACCTTCTACGACATGCAGCTCGCCGCCCTCGCCTACGCGACCGGCGACAGGGCACTGGCGAAGAAGACCGTGCTGGACGCCCGGGCCAGGCGGATCGCCCCGCAGATCGCGGCCGACGGGAGTCAGCCGCAGGAGCTGGCCCGGACCAGGAGCTGGCACTACTCGACCTTCGACCTGGTCGCCTACACCCGGCTCGCGGCCATCGGCCGGCATGTCGGGGTGAACCTCTGGACCTACCGGGGGCCGGACGGACAGAGCCTGTTCAAGGCCGTGGACTATCTGCTGCCCGCCGCGACCGGGGCCACTGCGTGGCCCCATCCCGAGCTGGAGTTCTACCGCTACGCGGCGTCCGACGTCGTCCACGCGGCGGCCGACGCCGGCGACAAGGCGGCCCAGCGGGCGGTACGACTGCTGGAGGCCCCGCCCGGCGGCGACCTCTGGGCGCTGCGGCCGGCCGCCGAGCAGCTCGACTCGATCGCGGGCTGAGGCCGCCGACGGGGCTCCTGAGCGCTCGCTTAGACTGGCGTCAGCTGAAGGTCAGCGCAATGTCAGCAAACGCCCAGGAGCCCCACCCGTGACCGCCGAAGCCCCGACCGCCCCCGCCCTCTCCTACGGCCGGCTGATCCCCGTCACCGTCCACTTCGACGACCTCGACGCGCTCGGGCTGCTCCACAACGCCCGCTACCCGGTGATGGTCGAGCGGGCCTGGGCCGAGCTCTGGCAGGGACACGGCTTCGCCTTCGAGGGCGACTGGGCCGCGGCCGAGGACGCCTGCAACGCGGTCAAGGAGCTCCGGATCGGCTACGAGGCGCCGGTCACCCGGCCAGGCGCCTACGCCGTCCACCTCTGGCTGGAACGGCTCGGCAACACCGGCCTGACCTACGGCTTCCGGTTCTGCTCGGTGGACGGCGCGACCACCTACGCGCACGGCACCCGGGTCCTGGTCCGGCTGGACGCGGCCACCCTGCGCCCCGCCCCCTGGAGCGAGCGCTTCAGGGCCGCGGGTCGGGAACTGCTGCGGCCGGCGGGCTGACCTCCGCCCGCACCCCGCGTTCCCCTGCCCGCAGCACGCCCGCGAACACCACCAGACCGCAGGTCAGCGCCGTGACCACACCGAACGACACCACCAGGCTGGTGGCCTGGGCGACCCCGCCGATCAGACTGGGTGCGACCAGCCCCGACGTGTAGGTGATGGTCGCGACGCCCGCGATGGCCTGACTCGGGTTGGGCCCGGCGTGCCCGGCCGCCGCGAAGCACAGCGGTACGACGACGGCGATGCCGAGGCCCATCAGCGCGAACCCGGTCATGGCCACCGCCGGATGCCCGGCGAGGACGATCAGCAGCCCGCCGAGCGCGGCCAGCACACCCCCGGCGCGCACGGTACGCACCGTGCCGAAGCGGTTCACCACCGCGTCCCCGCTGATCCGGGCGATCGCCATGGTCAGCATGAACCCCGTGGTGGTGGCCGCCGCGAGCCCCGCCGAACTGTCCATCCGGTCCCGCAGGAACACCGCCGACCAGTCCAGGCTCGCCCCCTCCGCGAACACCGCGCAGAAGCCGACCGCGCCGATCAACAGCGCCGACCGGGGCGGCAGCGCGAACCGCGGCGGCGGCTCCTCGTCCTCGGCGGGCTGTACGTCCAGCACCCAGCCGGCCGCCAGGACACCCAGCGCGGTGAGGGTGGCGGCGGCCAGCGCGAAGTGCAGCCGGGCGTCCGAGCCGAGATGTGCGGCGAGGGTGCCCGCCGCCGAGCCGATCAGGGCCCCCGCGCTCCACATGCCGTGCAGCCCCGACATGATCGACTTCCCGAGCAGTCGCTCCACCTCCACGCCGAGCGCGTTCATCGCGACGTCGGCCATGCCCGCGCTGGCGCCGTACGCGAACATCGCCAGGCAGAGCGTGTACAGGTTCGGCGCGAGGGATGGCAGGACCAGCGACAGCGTCCACATCGCGATCAGCCCGCGCAGCGCCGTACGGCTGCCGAAACGATGGCTGATCCGGCCCGCCAGCGGCATCGAGCAGGAGGCGCCGAACGCGGTGAAGGCGAGCGCGAAGCCGAGCTGGCCCGCGCTCAGGCCGGCATGGTCCTGGATCCAGGGCACCCGGGTCGCGAACGAGCCGGTGACGGCACCGTGCACGGTGAACACGGCCGCCACGGCGTACCGCGCCCGCTTCACCTCGTGCTGCTCGTGGTCCACGTCTTTCATGGTCCTGCCCCTCCCCGGGTGGGTGCCGCCCCGCTGCCGCGCCGTAAACTATCAGGGACCCTGCCTGATAGATAGGGAGCGATGTGGCCGTCCTGGGCCGCGTCGATCTGGGAGGATGCCCGTCATGCCCGCATCACCGAGCACCGCCCGGGCCATCAACGACCGGCTCGCGCTGACCCTGCTCCAGCAGGAAGGCCCGCTGACGGCAGGGCAGTTGAAACAGCTGACCGGGCTGTCCCGGCCCACCGTCGCCGACCTCGTCGAGCGGCTCGCCGAGTCCGGCCTGATCGCGGTGGTCGGCGAGTCCGGCGAACAGCGCCGGGGACCGAACGCCCGGCTGTACGGCATCGTCGCCGACCGGGTCTGTCTGGCCGCCCTCGACGTGCGCACCGAAAGCGTCTCGGTGCTGGTGTCCGACCTGGTGGGGCGGGTGCTGGCCGAAGGGACGGTGCCGGTCGGGCCGGAGGCGGGAAAGGCGGCCGCGGGGGAGGCGGCGGCCGTCGAGCAGGCGGTGGAACTGGTCGAACGGGCGATCAAGGAGGCGGGGGCCGCCGGCGGCGGGCGGTTGCACACCGTCGGCATCGGGGCGCCGGGGCTCATCGATCCGGCGAGCGGCGAACTCCGCGACTCGGCGGGCCTGCCGGCCTGGCACCGCCGGCTGGTCGCCGCCGTGCAGGAGCGGTTCCCGCAGGCCCGGGTCAGCGTCGAGAACGAGACCAATCTGGCCGCCCTCGCCGAACAGCGGGAGGGCGCCGCCCGCGACCGCGACACCTTCGTGCTGCTCTGGCTGGGACACAGCTGCGGCGCCGCCGTCGTCCTGGACGGCTGCCTGCGCCGGGGCGCCTCCGGCGGCACGGGCGAGATCGGCTTCCTGCCGGTGCCGGGCACCCGCGCACTGCCGTCGGCGACGGACTGCGCGGGCGGCTACCACTCCCTGGTGGGCGCGACCGCGATCACCGAACTGGCCGAGGAACACGGCTTGGACCCGGCCGGGTTGACGGGTCCCGAGCCCGCGGCGGCGTGGCTGGTGGGGGAGGCGGCGCGGCGCACGGACGCGGACGATGAGATGACCCGAGGGCGCCGTGAAGCTGACAGCGGCTCGGCAGCGTCCCGAAGGGGCGCGGGGAACTGCGCGACCAGCCACATCGGACCCGCGGACGCCCGCCAACCCCACCCGGCAGACTCCGCCCGCTTCCTCGACGCCCTCGCCGACCGCATCACCGTAGGCGTGGCAGCCGTCGTAGCCGTCCTGGACCCGGGCTGCGTGGTCCTCGGCGGCGAGATCGGCTCGGCCGGCGGCGCCGCGCTCGCCGCCCGCGTCGAGGAGCGGCTGCGCCGGATGTCCCCGCTGGCCACCGAGGTGCGCGCGAGTGCCCTCGGCGGCGGGGCCGTGCTGCGCGGAGCGCTTCTGACGGCCCGGGAGCGCGCGCAGGACGAACTGTTCGCGCCGCAAAACCGCTGACCTGACCGGCCTGGTGGGTGACCCGGCGACGGGCAAGGGCCGTCGTCACCGCCGCCGGGCTCGCTCGAACGATAAATGGACTAGACCAGTAGGGTCAATAGCTGCGGATCGAGTCAAGATGCCTGGTCCGAGGGCCCGTTGGGCGCCGCTCGCGCATATGACGTCCCGTCAGGCAAGTCCAGTGACCCAGTCTGTGAGGCAGCCCACACGGTTCCCCTGCATGGACCACTCCCGGGCGTGGCAGACTGGCCGTGTACCAGAAGCAGCGCACTCCGGGGTCGGTGAAACTCCGAACCGGCGGTTATAGTCCGCGACCCGTCCGCTTCCAGCGGCCGGTTGACCAGGTGAAATTCCTGGACCGACGGTTAAAGTCCGGATGGGAGGCAGTGCGCGGCGGGCGAGCATGTATCTGTGCGCGCCGCCGTATCTGGTCTCGTCCGTGACGGACGGGACCTTGTCGGCGTCGCTCCCGGTGTGCTCTTCCGTCCTTTCTGTCGTTCGTCGACAGGCCCCGGAGTCCGTGCCCCGTTGAGGCAGGAGGACCCGGGAAGTGTTCACCGGAATCGTCGAAGAGCTGGGTGAGATCACCGCCGTCGAGAACCTCGGCGACGCCTCCCGTTTCCGGCTCCGTGGCCCCGTAGTGACCGAGGGCGCACAGCACGGCGACTCCATCGCCGTGAACGGGGTCTGTCTGACCGTCGTGGAGCACGACGGCGACGAGTTCACCGCCGACGTCATGCAGGAGACCCTCAAGCGCTCCTCCCTCGGCGCGCTGGACGTCGGCTCCCGCGTCAACCTGGAGCGCCCCACCGCCGTCGGCTCCCGGCTCGGCGGCCACATCGTGCAGGGCCACGTCGACGGCACCGGTCAGGTGCTGGCGCGCACGCCCTCCGAGAACTGGGAGATCGTCAAGGTCTCGCTCCCGGCCGACCTCGCGCGGTACGTCGTCGAGAAGGGCTCCATCACCGTCGACGGCATCAGCCTCACCGTCGTCGAGGCCGGCCCCGACTACTTCACCGTCAGCCTCATCCCGACCACCTTGGACCTGACCACGCTCGGCCGCAAGCAGCCCGGCGACCCGGTCAACCTCGAGGTCGACATCGTCGCCAAGTACGTGGAGCGCCTGCTCGCGAACACGCGGGGAGCAGGCCGGTGAACTGGCTGAACTCCGAGGCCTTCGTCCTGTTCGGCCAGCACATCCTCTGGTCGGACATGATCGGCAACATCCTCGGCCTGGTCGCCCTCGCCCTCGGCTGGCGCCGCAACCTGTGGAGCTGGCCGGTCCAGTTCGCCTCCGGCCTCATCCTCTTCGGCGCCTTCTACGGCCACCTCACCGGCAGCGCCGGCAAGCAGGCCGTCGTCATGGTCGTCGCGTTGTACGGCTGGTGGCAGTGGAACCGCAACAAGGGCCGGGCCGAAGACGGCGGTGACGGCCACATCGCCCCCCGGTTCGCCACCTGGCGCGAACGCGGCGCGATGGTCGCCGCCGCGGCCGTCGGCACCGTCGCCGTCGCCCTGCTCTTCAAGGCCTACCCGTCCCTGTCCTGGGACCCCTGGCCGGACGCCTACATCTTCGTCGGCACCGTCGTCGCCATGTACGCCCAGGCCCGCGGCATGGTCGAGTTCTGGATCGCCTGGCTCCTGGTCGACCTGGTCGGCGTCCCCCTCAACTTCGCCAACGGCTATGCCTTCTCCGGCTTCGTCTACGTCATCTACGGCGCGCTCGTCCTGTGGGGCATGCGCGACTGGTGGCTGCGCTCCCGCCAGGGCTCGCGGCCCGCTCTGGAAGGGGCACCCGCATGACCGCCCACCCGTCGCCCGCCACCACCCCACACGAGACGCTTCGCGCCGTCCCTCTTGTCCCACCGATTCTCTACCGCACCGACGGCGTCGAGGACCTCACCCTCGACCCGGTCGAGCAGGCCATCGCCGACATCGCGGCCGGCCGCCCGATCGTGGTCGTCGACGACGAGGACCGCGAGAACGAGGGCGACCTCGTCATCGCCGCCGAGAAGGCCACCCCCGAGATCATCGCGTTCATGATGAGCGAGTGCCGCGGCCTGATCTGCGCCCCCATGGAGGGCGCCGAACTCGACCGGCTCCAGCTGCCGCAGATGGTCGACGACAACACCGAGTCCATGAAGACCGCGTTCACCGTCTCCGTGGACGCCTCCGCCGCGCACGGTGTCACCACCGGCATCTCCGCCGCTGACCGCGCCACCACGCTCCAGCTGCTGGCGAGCGGCGGCGCCGAGCCGACGGACTTCGTCCGCCCCGGCCACGTCTTCCCGCTGCGCGCCCGGCCCGGCGGCGTCCTCACCCGCGACGGCCACACCGAGGCCGCGGTCGACCTGGCCCGGCTCGCGGGCCTGCGCCCGGCCGGTGCCATCGTCGAGATCGCCGGTGAGGACGGCCGTATGCTCCGGCTCCCCGAGCTGATCCCGTTCGCCCGCAAGCACGGCCTGACGATCATCTCCATCGCCGACCTGATCACCTACCGCCGCTCCGCCGAGCCCACCGTCCGCCGCGAGGCCGAGGTCAACCTGCCCACCAAGCACGGGACCTTCACGGCGTACGGCTACCGCTCCACCACCGACGGCGTCGAGCATGTCGCCCTCGTCCACGGCGAGATCGGCGACGGCGAGGACGTCCTGGTCCGGGTGCACTCCGAGTGCCTCACCGGAGACGTCTTCGGCTCCGCCCGCTGCGACTGCGGCCCCCAGCTCGACGCAGCCCTGGACCGCATCCAGGACGAGGGCCGGGGTGTCGTCGTCTACCTGCGCGGACACGAGGGACGCGGCATCGGGCTGCTGTCCAAGCTGCGCGCCTACGAACTCCAGGAGCGCGGCCGCGACACCCTCGACGCCAACCTCGAACTCGGCCTGCCCGCAGACGCCCGGGACTACGGCGCCGGCGCCCAGATCCTGGCCGACCTCGGCGTGCACAGCGTGCGCCTGATGACCAACAACCCCGACAAGAGCGACGCGCTGCTCAGCCACGGCCTCAAGATCATCGGCCGGGAGCCGATGCCCGTACAGGCGGGCGAGCACAACCTCCGCTACCTGCGCACCAAGCGGGACCGGATGGGCCACGACCTGCCCTGGCTGGACACCCCCGCCGTGTCCGGCTGCGGCAACCAGTAAAGAAACAGCACTGAGGAGAGACGTGAGCGGCAAGGGTGCACCGGAGTTGTCCGTACGCAATGTCAGCGACCTGCGGGTCGCCGTCATCGCGGCCCAGTGGCACGAAAAGGTGATGGACGGTCTGGTGGACGGCGCCCTGCGCGCCCTGCGCGACCTGGGGATCGACGAGCCGACCCTGCTGCGGGTCCCCGGCAGCTGGGAGCTCCCGGTCGCCGCCAAGGTCCTCGCGGGCCGCGGCTACGACGCGGTGGTCGCCCTCGGCGTCGTCATCCGCGGCGGCACCCCCCACTTCGAGTACGTGTGCCAGGGCGTCACCCAGGGCCTCACCCAGGTCTCCGTCGAGACCGGTGTCCCGGTCGGCTTCGGCCTGCTCACCTGCGACAACGAGGAGCAGGCCCTGGACCGGGCCGGCCTGGAGGGCTCCAACGAGGACAAGGGCCACGAGGCGGTGACGGCGGCGGTCGCGACGGCGGCCACCCTCCGCTCAGTATCTGAACCCTGGCACTGAGCGACGCCGCGTTTGGCGTAGTCTGGCGCTCACCATGTCCAACAAGACTTTCGAGGAGCTCTTCACCGAGCTCCAGCACAAGGCCGCCCACGGCGACCCCGCCACGTCCCGCACCGCCGAGCTGGTCGGGAAGGGGGTCCATGCCATCGGCAAGAAGGTCGTCGAAGAGGCCGCCGAGGTCTGGATGGCCGCCGAGTACGAGGGCAAGGAAGCAGCCGCCGAGGAGATCTCGCAGCTGCTGTACCACGTCCAGGTGATGATGGTCGCCCGCGGAATCTCGCTGGACGACGTCTACGCCCACCTGTAGAACCTTTCCGACAAATCCCCCTTTTCGAGCAAAGGAAGCCGACCTCATGCTGCGCATCGCCGTCCCCAACAAGGGTTCCCTCTCAGGCCCTGCGGGGGACATGCTGCATGAGGCCGGCTACCGGCAGCGCAGGGAGTCCAAGGAACTCCGCATCGTCGACCCGGTCAACGACGTCGAGTTCTTCTACCTGCGTCCCCGGGACATCGCGATCTACGTCTCCTCCGGCCGCCTCGACATCGGCATCACCGGCCGTGACCTGCTCATCGACTCCGGCGCCCACGCCGAGGAGATCCTGCCGCTCGGCTTCGCCCGCTCCACCTTCCGTTTCGCCTCCAAGCCGGGCGCGGCCGACGGCCTGGCGGACCTGAAGGGCAAGACGGTCGCCACCTCCTACGAGGGCATCGTCGCCAAGCACCTCGCCGACAGCGGTGTCGAAGCCTCCGTCGTCCACCTGGACGGCGCCGTCGAGACCGCCATCGAACTGGGTGTCGCCGAGGTCATCGCCGACGTCGTCGAGACCGGCACCTCGCTGCGCAACGCGGGTCTGGAGGTCTTCGGCGAGCCGATCATGACCTCCGAGGCGATCGTCATCCGCCGGGCCGGCGCCGACATCGAGGAACCAAAGGTCCAGCAGTTCCTGCGGCGCCTCCAGGGCGTCCTGGTCGCGCGGACGTACGTGATGATGGACTACGACTGCCGGGTCGAGCAGCTGGAGAAGGCCGTCGCCCTCACCCCGGGCCTGGAGTCCCCGACCGTCTCCCCGCTGCACAACGAGGGCTGGGTCGCCGTCCGTGCCATGGTTCCCACCAAGGACGCGCAGCGGATCATGGACGACCTGTACGACATCGGCGCCCGCGCCATCCTGACCACGGCCATCCACGCCTGCCGCCTCTGAAACGCCCGCGAGAGATGTCCGAGCTTCCTTCCCTTCCCGTCACCTTCCGGCCGGGCCACACCCGCGTGATCCTGCTCACCGCGGGCGCCGCCATGTTCGCCACCATCTCCGGGGTCGCGCTGCTCCTCGAACAGCTCGGCCCGGGGGAGCAGCTCAGCTTCGTCCTCACCGGCGCGCTGATCTTCTGGGCGCTGGCCCAGCTGGCCCGGGTGAAGGTGGTCGCCGACGAGTCCGGGGTCACCGTCGTCAACATCGCCAGCAAGCGGCGGCTGGAGTGGGCGGAGATCGTCCAGGTGAACCTCCGCCCGGGTGACCCGTGGGTGTTCCTGAACCTCAGCGACGGCACCAGCCTGCCCGCGCTCGGCATCCAGCCGGGCATCGCCAAGCAGCGCGCCATCGCCGACGCCAAGGCCCTGCGGGCCCTCGCCGAGGCCCACGCGATCCACGACCCCGAGCAGCACCAGGGCTGAAATCACGCAACTTCGGGGCCACCTCGGGGTCGTCCACACTGCCGTTGTGGGCCCTGTCTTGATTAATCTGTTGGCGGAGGCTTTTCACGTCCCGCCTCCACCCCTGTCGCGCGCCCTGCGCACAGGGGTTCCTGCTACCCGAGGAGTGACCCTCTCCGGCGATGGACGGATCGTCCTGTAGTACCTGCGCCGCCCCCTCCCGACATACCGCGGACCCCCCATTCGAGGTCCGCGACGATGCGGAGGCGGCGGCATCATGACCACCCCCCTGCTGCTCCTGGCAGCCGCGTTCCTGCTCATCCTCGCCAACGGCTTCTTCGTGGCCGCCGAGTTCGGCCTGGTGACCGTGGAGCGACCCGAGGCCGAGAAGGCCGCCGCCGACGGCGACAAGCGCGCCGGTACGGTCGTCGAGTCGCTGAGGGAACTGTCCTTCCAGCTCTCCGGCACCCAGCTCGGCATCACCATCACCTCCCTGGTCGTCGGCATGCTCGCCGAACCGGCACTGGCCGAGCTGCTGCGCGGCCCGTTCACCGCGATCGGACTCCCCGAGGGCGCCGTCTCCGGTGTCTCGGTCGTCATCGGCATGCTGCTGGCCTCGGCGATCCAGATGGTGATCGGCGAACTCGTGCCCAAGAACTGGGCGGTCTCCAAGCCGCTCCAGGTCGCGCGCTTCGTCGCCGGCCCGCAGGCCCGCTTCTCGCGCCTGTTCCGCCCGGTCATCGCCGCGCTGAACACGGTCGCCAACCGGCTCGTCCGCGCCCTCGGCGTCGAACCCGCCGAGGAACTGGCCTCCGCCCGCACCCCGGGCGAGCTGGTCTCGCTGGCCCGGCACTCCGCGCAGGCCGGCGCGCTGGAGCAGGACACGGCGGACCTGTTCGTCCGCACCCTGTCCTTGGGGGAGCTGACCGCGCAGCACGTCATGACCCCCCGAGTGAAGGTCAGCGCGCTCCAGGACTCGGCGACCGCCGAGGACGTGGTCAACCTCACCCGGGCCACCGGCCTGTCCCGCTTCCCGGTCTACCGGGAGAAGATCGACGAGATCGTCGGCATGGCCCACCTCAAGGACGCCCTGGCGGTCTCGGTCCACGACCGGCTCCGCACTCCCGTCGGGCGCATCGCCCGCAAGGCGCTGCTCGTCCCCGAGACCCTGCCGGTCCAGCCGTTGCTCGCCCGGCTCCGCTCCGAGCAGCCCATCGCGGTCGTCGTCGACGAGTACGGCGGTACGGCCGGGGTGGTCACCCTGGAGGACATCGTCGAGGAACTCGTCGGCGAGGTCCGCGACGAGCACGACAGCCCGGACGCGCCGGAACTCGCGGCCGCCCCGCCGCAGGACGGCAAGCCCGCCTGGGACGTCGACGGCAGTGTCCGCGTCGACATCCTCCAGCGGATAGGCCTCGACGTGCCCGAGGGCCCGTACGAGACGGTCGCCGGCCTGGTCGCCGACCTGCTCGGCCGGATCCCGGCGCCCGGCGACCGGGCCGAGCTGCCCGGCTGGCGGCTGTCGGTCCGCCGGGTCGGCCACTACCGCGCCGAGCGGGTCCGCCTGGTCCGCACCGCCCCCGCCGTCGCGGAGGCCGTCCGATGAGCGTCCTCCAACTGGTCTTCGCCGCCCTGCTGGTGCTCACCAACGGCTTCTTCGTGGGCGCGGAGTTCGCCCTGGTCTCGGTCCGCCGCAGCCAGATCGAACCGCTGGGCACGGCCAGGGCACGCCAGGTCCTCTACGGCCTGGAACGCCTCCCGCAGATGATGGCCGCGGCCCAGTTCGGCATCACCGTCTGCTCGCTGACGCTGGGCGCGGTGGCCGAGCCGACCGTGGCGCACCTGCTGGAGCCGGTGTTCGAGGCCGTGCACCTGCCCGAGGGCGTGATCCACCCGCTGGGCTATGTGATCGCGCTGGCCGGAGTCGTCTTCTTCCACCTCGTCATCGGCGAGATGGTGCCGAAGAACCTGGCGATGGCGGCGCCCGAGAAGGCGGCGCTGTGGCTGAGCCCCGGCCTGGTGGCGTTCGCCCGTGTGTGCCGGCCGATCACGGTCGCCCTGGGCGCCTGTGCCCAGGGCATCCTGAAGCTGTTCCGGGTAGAGCCGAAGGACGAGGTCGAGGCCGTCGTCACCAGCGAGCAGCTCAACCGGCTGCTCGAGGACTCCGGCCAGGCGGGCCTTCTCGATCCGGAGGAGCAGGAGCGGCTGGAGGACGCGCTGGAACTGGGCTCCCGCCCGGTGACGGACGTACTCCTGCGCCGCGAGTCCCTGATCACGGTCCCTCCGTCCGTCACCCCGGGGCAGATCGTCGAGCTCACCGCCCGCACCGGTTACTCCCGCTTCCCGGTCTCCGCCGAGTCCGGTGCGTTCATGGGCTACGTGCACGTGAAGGACGTACTCGACCTGGAGGACTCGGACCGGGCGGTGCCGCAGCAGCTGTGGCGCCCGATGACGACCCTGCGGGCCGAGCTGCCCCTCGACGACGCGCTCACGGTGATGCGCCGTGCCGCGACGCACCTGGCGCAGGTGGCCGACGGCCACGGCAGGGTCCTGGGGCTGGCGGCGCTGGAGGACGTGCTGGAACTGCTGGTGGGCGAGGTGACGGACCCGGCACACCGGGAGGAACGGCCGACCAGGCCGCCCGAGCCCCGGGCCAGCGGCGAGCCGGAGGAAGTCGCGGTGGGCTGAGCATCACGGGGAGCCGCGTCCCGGCGACGGCCGGTCACGCGGCTCCCCGCGTCCCACCAGGGGCACCGCGCCTCGACGTGGTGGAGGTACCGACGTCGGGCCGCCCATGAGCGCTGCCGTCAGGGCATGCGCGAGCCCGAACAGCCACCCACCCCCTCCTTGGGCGCACGCAGGTATGCCGCGTTTGCAATTAACCGGCGTCTGCAATTATTGTGGTCGTGTCTTCGGCACCCCCGAATTCGTCAAGGAAGGCCTGCTGCCCGACGTCGCCGCAGGCTTGGGCCGCACCCCGCGCCGCCGCCGCGCAGTCCGCGCTCCGGCCACGGGCGGCCGCCCGTCGCCGCGCACCACTGGCCGCGCGCCGACGACGAACAACACGGACCATCGACTACGTACCCACGGACGATCGCCCCCGGCGCCTTTGGCGACCCGTGTGATCGACAAGGACAGGGAGAACTTCGTGACCTCCATCCCCGCCGTCACCCTCAACAACGGCGTCACCATGCCGCAGCTCGGCTTCGGTGTCTTCCAGGTCCCCGACGAGGAGACCACCGCCGCCGTCGCCGGCGCCCTGCGGGCCGGCTACCGCAGCATCGACACGGCCGCGATCTACGGCAACGAGCGCGGCGTGGGTCAGGCGCTCGCCGACTCCGGCATCGCCCGCGACGAGCTGTTCGTCACCACCAAGCTGTGGAACACCGATCAGGGCTACGACACCACGCTCGCGGCCTTCGACGCCTCCCTGGACAAGCTCGGCCTGGACCACGTCGACCTGTACCTCATCCACTGGCCGACCCCGGCCCGCGACCTGTACCTCGACACGTGGCGTGCGCTGGAGAAGCTGTACGCCGACGGGCGCACCCGTGCCATCGGAGTCTCCAACTTCCAGCCCTCGCACCTGGAGCGCCTGCTCGGTGCCGCCGCCGTCGTCCCGGCCGTGAACCAGATCGAGCTCCATCCGGGCCTCCAGCAGGCCGAGCTGCGCGAGTTCCACGCCCGGCACGGCATCGTCACCGAGGCGTGGAGCCCGCTCGCCCAGGGCGCCGTCCTCGATGACGAGGCGGTCACCGCGATCGCCGCCGCGCACGGCAAGAGCCCGGCCCAGGTCGTGCTGCGCTGGCACCTGCAGATCGGCAACGTGGTCATCCCGAAGTCGGTCACGGAGACCCGTATCCGCGAGAACTTCGACGTGTTCGACTTCGAGCTCGGCCCGCAGGAGATCGACGCGCTCACCGCACTCGACCGCGGCCTGCGCACGGGCCCGGACCCCGACACCCTCAACTAGCCGGCACCCGGGCCGACACCCCACCACCAACGACGCCCCCGCTTCGTACCCCCCACGCGGCAACGCAGATTGAGGCACCACCATGAGCATCCGCTCCCTCCTGCCGGGCCGTATCGGCTTCGGCACCGCACCGCTCGGCAACATGTTCCGCGCCATTCCCGACGACGAGGCCGCCGCCACCGTGCAGGCCGCCTGGGACCAGGGCATCCGCTACTTCGACACCGCGCCCCTGTACGGCGCGGGACTGGCGGAGATCCGGCTCGGCGAGGTCCTCGCCGACAAGCCGCGCGACGAGTACGTCCTGTCCACCAAGGTCGGCCGGGTCGTCCTCGACGAGGTCGAGGACCCCGCGAGCCGTGAACTCGGCGAGAAGGGCGCTCTGTTCGAGCACGGCCGTCCCAACAAGATGGTCAACGACTACAGCGCGGACGCGACGCTGCGCTCCGTCGAGGACAGCCTGAAGCGCCTCAGGACGGACCGCCTCGACATCGTCTGGGTGCACGACGTCGCCCAGGACTTCTACGGCGACGACTGGGTCGGCGTGTACGAGAGCGCCCGCACCGGCGCTTTCCGCGCCCTGACCCGCCTGCGCGACGAAGGCGTCATCAAGGCCTGGGGCCTCGGCGTCAACAAGGTCGAGCCGCTGGAGATGACGCTGGACCTGGACGAGCCGCAGCCCGACGCGTTCCTGCTGGCCGGCCGCTACACGCTGCTCGACCACTCGCGCGCCCTCCAGCGCCTGCTGCCGGCCGCGGCCGGGCAGAACGTCGACATCGTGGTCGGCGGCCCCTACAGCTCCGGCATCCTCGCCGGCGGCAGCCACTTCGAGTACGCCGAGGCGCCCGCGCACATCGTGGACAAGGTCGGCCGGATCAAGGTGCTCGCGCAGCAGCACGGCATCGGCATCAAGTCCGCCGCGCTCCAGTTCGTGCTGGCCCACCCCGCCGTCGCCGCGGCCATTCCCGGCGCGACCCGGCCCAGCCGTATCGCCGAGGACCTCGCCGCGCTCGTCGAGCCCGTCCCGTACGGCTTCTGGAAGGCCCTGCGCGAGCAGAAGATCATCGCGCACGACGCGCCGGTACCCCTGAAGGACGCCTCGTGACCGCCGCCCGCGCCACCCTCGACGTGCGGCAGTCCGCCGACCGGGTCTGGCGGCTCATCGGCGGCTTCCACGCCCTGCCCGACTGGCTGCCGTACATCACGCGGAGCCGGTCGAGCGAGGGCGGCCGGCTGCGCACGCTGACGAACGCCGAGGGCGCCGTCATCGTCGAACGCCTCCAAGCCTTCGACGAGACAGCCCGCAGTTACACCTACTCGATCGAGCAGGCCCCCTTCCCCGTCACGGATTACCGTTCCACGCTGCAGGTCGTCGACCGCGGCGGCGACGGATGCCGGGTGGAGTGGTCGGGCACGTTCACCGCGGACGGTGTCACCGACGCCGAGGCGACCGCGCTCTTCGAGGGCATCTACCGGGACGGCCTGGCCGCTCTGGCGGAGACCCTCGCCGCCTGACCGGGGCGGGCGCCGGCTGCCGAGAGCGGCCGGGATCCCGGCGATCCCGGCCCTCCCGGTCAGGCATGCCGCGGCGGCGGGGCGCGGCTCACACCGGCGTGGCCGTGTCACCCGGAGGCCGGCGGAGCAGGTGCAGACAGACGACCGAGGCGACGACGGTCCGCCGATCGGAGGCGTCCAGGCGGGCGTCCACCTCGACCACGTACTGCTGCAACCCGATCCACGAGTCGATGGTGCTCACCGTGACCCGGCCGAGGATCTCCGGCGCCGGGCCTGCTTCCGGATCGGTCTCCGTGAGATGCCACTCGGCGTACAGGAGGCCAGGCCGCGCGAGGAGGAGCCGGCGTCCCCCCTCCGTCCGGAGGCCCAGTCGGCGGGACTTGACGAGTCCATGGGCATCGACGGTGCCGACCTCCCGGTCCGCGGCATCGACGAAGCGGAACCGCGCCGGTCCGAACTGCTCGATACGGACGATGAACTCGCCGGACGTCCCGGTGAGGACGGAGTGCGCGTCGTCGGTGTACGTGACGTGGCCGAGCGGGGTCCCCGTCGCGGTGGACAGGACCAGGCCTGGCCCCGTGTATCTGCGCCACCATGACCGCTTCGGCTGCCCCACCACGACGGTCTCCAGCTCGAACAGACCGGCCTGCGGCATCGGTCCTTCTTCGCCCACCACGGCATCCCCCTCGACCCGGTACGTCTCCCGCCACCTGGCAGGGCACGCCGACCGGGCGGTGCCTGAGCGGTAGCGCAGGAGACGCGCACCTACATACCGGCCGGATCCTGCGGCCCCCGCCCCGACAGCACTTCCCCGTAGGCCTGCATCAGGTCCGGCAGCCGCAACGTCGCCAGGTCGTCCCGCGACAGCACCCCCGGATACACCGACAACCGCAGATCCCGATACGCACAGCTCTTCTCGTACAGCGTCCGCAGGAACCGCCCGTTGCCCAGCTCGTCGATCCACCCCTGGTCGACCACGTGCCCGGCGATCGACCGCAGCTCCTCCAGCGCCTCCTCGTCCCACGCGTCACCGTTCTCCGTGGCCAGCACCTCGCCGATCGAGGTCAGCTCCAGGGGCCGGTAGGAGGGAAAGTCCACGCGGGTCGTGAAACGGGAGGAGAGACCGGGGTTGGCGGCCAGCAGCCGGTCCATGCCCTCCGGATAGCCGGCCAGGATCACCACCAGGTGGTCGCGGTTGTCCTCGGCCCGCTTCAGCAGCACCTGCAGGGCCTCGTCGCCGTACGCGTCCCCCTTGCCGTAGCCGGAGTTGGACAGCGAGTACGCCTCGTCCACGAACAGCACCCCGCCGATCGCGGAGTCGATCAGCTCGTTCGCCTTCACGGCGGTCTGGCCGAGGTACTCGCCCACCAGATCGGCCCGCTGCGCCTCCACCAGGTGGTCGCCGCCCAGCAGCCCCAGCGCGTAGAACACCCGCCCGAGGATCCGGGCGACGGTGGTCTTCCCGGTGCCCGACGGCCCGGAGAAGACGAAGTGCCGCTTCGGCGGCTGCACCGGCAGCCCCTGACCGGCCCGCAGCCGGGCCATGTTCAACTGTGCCGACAGCGCCTTGACCTGCCGCTTCACGGGCTCAAGCCCGACCATGCGCTCCAGCTCGGCGAGCGCCTCCTCGAGTAACGCGGGGTCGGTCGGCCCGGCCGGCAGCGGAGGCGAGGGCGCGACCTTCTCGCGCACCGCCGGATCGACCACCGACGGCATCGCCCCGGCCGGCGGCTCCGCCTCCCCGAACCGCAGATCGCGACCTTCCGCGCCGAAGAGCGGGTCGAGCATGTCCGGCCCGTCCACGACGTCCTGACCGGCGCCGGTGAGCGTGATCGCAGCGAGGTCGGCGCTGTCGTCGTACCCGTCGCCCTCGGCGATCGCGGCCAGCCGCGCCGAGGTGTCCATGAACGCGGGGTCGACCCGGTGCACGGCCCGGTAGAGGGGGAGCGCGGCGGCGCTGCGCCCGGTGCCCTCGTGCGCCCGCGCCAGCCAGTAGCGCAGTTCCTTGCGCTGCGGCTGCTCGCTGCGGCAGCGCATCAGCGCCGCCGACAGCAACGGTTCGGCCTGGCCGTACATTTCGAGGCGGACCCGGGCCATGCCGCCGAAGAGGCCCGCCTCGATGCCCAGCATGGGATCGTCGAGGAGCGGGTCGGTGTGCCGTACCAACTGCTCCCAGTCCTTGACCAGATAGGCCCGGCAGGCGTGCAGGAAGCGGACCTGGGGGTCGGCGTCCACGGGCGGCAGCCCGGCGAGGGCCCGGTCGAGTTCCGGGACGTGCCGGCCGTCCAGCCAGTGGGAAGCATGGGCAAGCAGCAGATCGCGTGGGTTCTCCAGGACCGGCTGCACCCACCAGCCCAGCCAGTACCAGGAGTTGAGCGCACGGCGGTGCCGGGCGCGCTGATCGCCGAAGCGGTCCCGGTGGCGGAACATTCTGAGCAGCGCGGTCGTCGTGTCGACGCGCAGCGCGTGCAGTCCGAGCCAGGCGTCGGCCATCCCGGGATCCATCCGTACCGCGGCCCGGAACTCCTCCTCCGCCTGCGGATAGGCGCCCATCGTGTAGGCGTCCACGCCTCGCACCCAGGCGAGGTCGGCCGGGGCCTCGAGGCCCTGCGTGCCGAATTCCATCACGTCCCCCACAAACCGTGCCCCCGTGGTTGGCCCCCGGGCTCCCCCCGATGGCCGCCGTTGGTCGAACCGCTGTGCCGCGGACCGGAGTTGCAGATGCGCGAAGCAGCCGTTCGAAGGTCGCACCGAGGGCATCGTACCTGCGGTTCCACCGCCCCCGAAGGGTGCCGCACAGGCCGTTTGGCGAGCTGGGAGCAGACCGGGCGCACGTCGCTCGGTGACCGAGGGTGAGCGAGAAAGCGCACGCGGCGCACACAAAAGGGGTAAAGGACAGAACGAAGCCCCCGATCACGGGGGAACAACCGGGGGCCTCGCGTCTGTGGGGCGGCTCCCTAGGGCCGCTCATTCAGAACGTAAGTCCTGTACGGCCCTTGGGTCAAGCCGAGTTGAGGTACTGAGGCAACTTCTTACGGGCGCGTCTTCACAAGTTCAGCACACCGCCGACGGCCCATCACGGTGGGTGACCGACTGGTCCGGTCCAACGGTGTTCTCCTGTCCCGGAAGTACCTCGTACCCCTTCTGTGACTGTGTTACCAAGAGGTCGGCGTAGGGCCTGGAGGGGTCCTCGGCGAAGTGCGCGTGTTCCGCCCTGACCCATTCGACCCAGAAGTCCCGCTGTTCCGTCCCGTCCCGCAGCCTGCCCCGGGTCCAGGACTCCTCCGACGGCATCTCCATCCACAGCAGCCGTGCCAGGAACGGGCGCAGCGCCCGACGCCCGGCGCCGACACCCTCGACGAGGATCACCGGGGCCGGCGGCAGCGGCCGGGGCGGCCCGAAGGCGCGGGCGCGCCAGTCGTAGGGCCTGTAGTGGGCGGTGTCGCCGCGGCCGAGCGGCTCGATCACCTGGGTCAGCAGCCGTCCGGTCCAGGCGAACAGCTCCTCGTGGCTGGCGATGTCGTCGAGATGGAGCACCGGCGCCCCGCCCAGCGCGGTGGCCAGCCGCCCGGCGAAGGTGGTCTTCCCGGAGCCGGCGTGCCCGTCGACGGCGACGAGACGGACCGGGCCGCAGGAGGGCGGCAGGCTCTGGAGCGCGATGGCGAGGCGGTGGATGACGATTCCCGGGGTGTGCTGAGGTGCTGTGTGGTGTGGTGTCGCGCGGTGTGGGGTGTTTTCCGGAAACATTCTAGTAGTGCGGCGCATAGCGGGCGTTTACGGCCTCCGGAAAGTAGCGGCTTGAACTAATTTCGAGCCGTTCTCCGGCGTCCCCGTTAATATTTCCGACCCGCTGACCGATATGTCGAAATCGGACGTTCCCGGTGCGTCCGCCGCTGAGTAGGGTGCCTTCTGCGCGACTGCGAAGCGTCGAACGGGGACGGACAGGGGAAGATGGCCGCGGAGTTATTCGAGGGGCAGTACGTATGGCATCCGGCGGCCGATGACCGCTTGCTCGCGGGTGTTTGCGTGGATGTGCGCGCCGGGAGATATCGCAGCGCCCGCGAGGCCCTGGCCGAGACCCGTGCCGACTTCGCCCTGCGCGCCCACCGATCCCTGGTCCTGGCCTCCGAGGCGGCCGGCACCGACCTGGTCGAGCGCTGGCTGGCCGAGGAGCCGAGCCCCGAGTCCGCGCTGATGTGGGCCCGGGTGGCCGTGCAGCGGGCGATCCGGGCGGCCGACGCCGGCGACGAGCGCGCCGAGGCGCTGGAGCGGATCGCCCTCGCCGCCTGCGACCGGGCCTCCGCCATGAACCCCGCCGATCCCACACCCTGGGCCGCCAAGCTGGCCATGGCCCGGCTGCACCGCCCGCACGACCCCGCCCCGAGCGGCCTGCTGACCTCGCCGCCCGGCCCCTGGCGGCTGTTCGCGCACACGCTCGCCCTCGACCCCTGGCACCGCGAGGCCCACCACCGCTTCCTGTCCTTCTTCTTCACCCGCTACGGCGGTTCGGTCAACGCCGCCTGGGACGTCGCCGCCTTCCTCGCCCAGCGGGCCCCCGCCGACTCGGCGATACGGCTGCTGCCCCTGGTCGCGCTGGTGGAGAGCCACAACCCCACCCAACTGCTCGCCGAGCGGGTCTGGGAACAGCCGCAGTGGCGCGCCACCGCACTGTCGATCTACCACAACTGGCAGCCCGCGGCCGCCGGTTACCGCTTCACCCCGGTGCTCGACCTGGCCTACCTCGCGCACGCCCTGGTCATGGCCCAGTGTGAGTTCGAGGCCCGGGCGGTCTTCACGGCCATGGGGCGGTACGCCTCACGGATGCCCTGGAGCGTCTTCGGAGAGCCCGCCGAGCAGCTCTCCCGGGCCCGCCGAGCCTGCGGCCTGCCCACCCCCTCATAGAGAGACCTCCACAGACCTCGCAGAGAGACCCTCGCAGACCTCGCAGACCTCACAGAGAGACCTTCACAGAGAGAAAGGCCGGTACGTGTCAGAACGCACAGCGGACCCCGTCGCCCTCGACGACGATGCGACCCTGCACGCGATGGGTTATCCGCGGAAACTCACCCGCCGATTCCAGGCGTTCGACAATTTCGCTATCTCCTTCACCATCATCAATATTCTCTCCGGGATCTTCTCGTCCTTCGGATTCGGTATGAACGCGGGCGGCCCCCGCATTCTCGTGTTCGGCTGGATCGGCGTCTGCGTGATGGTGCTGTGCATCGGTGCAGCCATGGCGGAAGTCGCCTCTGCCTATCCGACGAGCGGCGCGCTGTATTTCTCGGCCGGTAAACTCGCCAAACGCCACAAGGGCGCCTGGTCCTGGTACACGGGCTGGCTGAACTTCGTGGGCCAGATCGGCGGTACCGCGGCCACCGGATACGCGGCCGCCACCTTCATCCAGGCCTTCATCGCCCTGCAGTGGTCCTCGTACACCCCGACCGCCCACCAGACGGTCCTGATCACGGCCCTGGTCATCGTGGTCCAGGGGCTCGCCAACACGTACACCGTCCAGCTCGTCGCCGTACTGAACCGCATTTCCGTGTGGTGGCTGCTGATCGGACTCGTGGTGATCGTGAGCACACTGATCGTG
Organism: Streptomyces sp. NPDC026538; assembly: GCF_055567535.1. Taxonomy (NCBI): domain Bacteria; kingdom Bacillati; phylum Actinomycetota; class Actinomycetes; order Kitasatosporales; family Streptomycetaceae; genus Streptomyces; species Streptomyces sp. NPDC026538. Next base: position 63,637 of record NZ_JBVHQG010000017.1, on the reverse strand, counting down.
ATGCCGGCCCAGCATCAGTCGGCATCCTTCGTGACGCATTTCGTGAACAACACCGGCTTCACCAACGGTCTTTACGGCGGCATGCTCGGCCTGCTGGTCACCAGCTGGACCTTCACCGGCTTCGACGGCAGCTTCCACATGTCCGAGGAAACGGTCCGGGCGACCGTGAACGCCCCCAGGGGGATCATCCGCTCGATCGGCTATTCGGCGATCACGGGTCTCGTCCTGATGCTCGCGCTGGTGTACAGCATCGGCGACTACGACAAGGTGGCGAGCTCTTCCGCGCCGCCCGTCCAGATTCTCATCGACGGACTGGGCATGGGCTGGGCGAAGGCGATGCTGCTCGTCGTCATCGGCGCCATGCTCTTCTGCGGTCTCGCCAACCTCACCAGCAACACCCGGCAGATCTTCGCCTTCTCCCGGGACGGCGCCATGCCCGGCTCCCACCTGTGGCACTCGGTCTCGCCCCGCACCCGTACCCCCGTCAAGGCCGTATGGCTCGCGGTGGCCTGCTCCCTCGCCCTGATCGTGCCGGGTTGGTGGTCGCACACGGCGTTCACCGCGATCGTCAGCGTCAACGTCGTCGGGCTGTTCCTCGCCTACGCCGTGCCAGTGTTCCTGCGGCTGCGCCTGGGCGACGAGTTCCAGCCGGGGCCGTGGAACCTGGGCCGCTGGAGCAGGCCGGTGGGCTGGCTGGCGGTCACCTGGATCCTGCTGAGCAGCGTCCTGTTCATGCTGCCGCAGGCCTCGCCGATCACCGTCGACACCTTCAACTACGCGCCGATCGCCCTGGCCGTCGTCCTGGTCGTGGCCACCGCCTGGTGGTTCGCCACCGCCCGCCGCCGCTTCCAGGGTCCGGTCAGCTACGGCCGCCCGGACGAGGTCGCCGCGATGGACCTCATCTGACGGCGGTGCGGGAGGCCCCGGTGGAGGGGCACCGGCGCTGGGCGCCGGGGCCCTTTCAGCGGACGAGACCAATATTGGTGGGCGTGGCATGGGCTGAAGTGCTGGCAGGGGCATGCCCCCTGCTCCATAGTTGGCGCACCGGACCAGCCGCGTCGCGCACACCTGGGGGTCTTCCACCCATGAGCAGAGCCGAACAGCCCTCCCGCAGAACAGTTCTGGCCGCCGCGGCCTCCGTCGCGGCGGCCGCCGTCGCCCAGGGAGTGGTCCCGGCGGTCCCCGCGGCCGCGGCGTCGGACACCGACACCGAGGACACCGGCCGGGCCCGGACCCGCCCGGTCGACTACCACTCGTGGACCACCTACAGCGACTGGCGGACCGGCACCGCCAAGGGCGTCCGGGCCGTCTCCGGGCGCCGTCCCGGCGTGGTGATCGGCACCCCCGCCGGCACCACCTCCTACACCGACCCGCACACCGGCACCACCGCCGGCTGGGAGTACGGCACCTGGACCGGCCCGGTGCGCCGGCTCACCGTGCCCGCCACCGAGACCATCGCCTCCTGGAACGCGGACACCCCGGCCGGCACCTGGATCCAGGTCGAACTGCACGGCACCTACTCCGACGGCACCGCGACCCCCTGGTACGTGATGGGCCGCTGGGCGGCCGGCGACCAGGACATCAGGCGGACCTCGGTGGACGGCCAGACGGACGGCAGGAGCACCATCTGGACGGACACCTTCGCCATCGACGACGCCACCACCGGCCTGCGTCTGACCTCGTACCAGCTGCGCCTGACCCTCTACCGCAGGCCCGGCACCAAGCTCACCCCGACCGTCTGGCGGCTCGGCGCCATGGGCTCCGACATCCCGGACCGCTTCACCGTCCCGGCCTCCGTCCCGGGGCTGGCCCAGGAGCTGAAGGTCCCGCGCTACTCGCAGGAGATCCACAAGGGCCAGTACCCCGAGTACGACAACGGCGGCGAGGCCTGGTGCAGCCCCACCTCCTCGCAGATGATCGTCGAGTACTGGGGCGGCCGGCTCACGCCCGAGCAACTGGCCTGGGTCGACCCGGCGTACGCCGACCCCCAGGTCTGCCACGCGGCCCGCTACACCTACGACTACCAGTACGCGGGCTGCGGCAACTGGCCGTTCAACGCCGCCTACGCGTCCACCTACAAGGACCTGCAGGGCGTGATAACGCGACTCGGCTCGCTCACCGACCTGGAGACGCTGATCGCGGCCGGCATCCCGGCCATAACGTCCCAGTCGTTCCTGGCGAGCGAGCTGACGGGCGCCGGTTACGGCACCTCGGGGCACCTCATGACGGTGATCGGCTTCACCGCGGACGGCGACGTGATCGCCAACGACCCGTGCTCGGCCGACGACGACGCGGTCCGCCGGGTCTATCTGCGGCGGGAGTTCGAAAATATCTGGCTGCGGACCAAGCGGTACAACGCCTCCGGCAAGGTCGCCTCCGGCACCGGGGGCGTCTGCTACCTGTACTTCCCGGCCTGCCCGACCCCGAGCCAGCTCAAGGCGCTCGCGGCGGTGGGCGTGCGCTGACCAGGCACGACGGCGGCCCCCGGACGGACGGGGGCCGCTTTCCTGTGACCAAGCTCTCCGCCGCAAAAGCCGCAATCGGTGGCATGGTGGACGGCATGACCACGCACTCCACCACCGCCGCCCGTGCCCGTACCGGCGGCCCCAAGGACGACGGCCCGAAGGTCCTGGAACACGTCATGGGCTGGACCCTTGTCGTGGTCATCGCCATGTTGGTGACCCAACTCGGGCTGCTGTGACCTGACCCACAACCCGACCTGGCATACTGCGGATGTCCCGCAGCCTGCTGAGACCAGGGTCTAAATTGAATATTAGTCAACAGCGTGCCACCGCCCGTCCCCGGGCGCGCGGCACCGAGCGCTCCGTGGCCCGTCGTGCCGAACTCATCGCCATCGGGCGGAAGTTGTTCGCCGACACCTCGTACGACGCGCTCTCCATGGACGACATCGCCAGGCAGGCGCATGTCGCCAAAGGGCTGATCTACTACTACTTCCAGTCCAAGCGGGGCTACTACCTGGCGATCATCCAGGACTCGGTCGCCGACCTGGTCACCTATGCCGGGAGCGGCGTGGAGCTGCCCCAGGTGGACCGCGTCCACCGCACCATCGACAGCTATCTGCGCTATGCCGAATACCACCAGGCCGCGTACCGCACGATCGTCAGCGGCGGCGTCGGATTCGACGCCGAGGTGCACTCCATCCGCGACGGGGTGCGCGAGGCGATGGTCGGGACCATCGCCGAAGGCGCCTACGGCCGAAGCGACATCGCCCCGCTCGCCAGGATGGGCCTGCTCTCCTGGCTGTGCAGCGTGGAGGGCGCGACCCTCAGCTGGATCGAGCACCCCGAACTCTCCCGCGACACCATGTGCGAACTGCTGGTCAAGACGCTCGGCGGCACCATGCGCGCCATCGAGGAACTGGACCCCGCCTACCCCGCACCGGCCCCGGCCCGCCGGGACGCCTGACACGTACAAGGGGCGGAGGTCTCGTGGAACCCCCGCCCCAAGCCCCCCGTGACGGGGGTCAGTTGACGGCCTTGATCAGCTCACCGCCTGCGGTGTCGCCGCTCAGCTCCCAGAGGAAGGTGCCGCCCAGGCCCTGCTGGTTCTTGTACGTCATCTTGGTCCCGATGGTCGCCGGGGTGTCGTAACTCCACCAGTTGCTGCCGCACTTGGCGTACGCCGTGCCGCCCACCGTGCCGGTCGCCGGGCACTTGGTCCTGAGCACCTTGTAGTCCTCGATGCCCTGCTCGTAGGTCCCCGCCGCCGGGCCGCTCGCCGTGCCGCCGGGCGCCGCCTGGGTCACCCCGGTCCAGCCGCGGCCGTAGAAGCCGATGCCGAGCAGCAGCTTGGACGCCGGGATGCCGAGGCCCTTCAGCTTGGCGATCGTCGCCGAGGTGGAGAAGTCCGCCTTCGGGATGCCGGAGTAGGAGTTCAGCGGCGAGTGCGGGGCCGTCGGCCCGGTCGCGTCCCAGGCGCCGAAGTAGTCGTACGTCATCGGGTTGTACCAGTCGACGTACTGCGCCGCGCCGGCGTAGTTCGCCGCGTCGATCTTGCCGCCGCTGGTCGCGTCTGCGGTGATCGCGGCGGTGACCAGGGCGCTGCTCCCGAACTTCGAGCGCAGCGCCGCCATCAGGTTCTTGAACGCGTCCCGGCCGCTGGTGTCACAGGTGTTGCCGCAGGCGTTCGGGTACTCCCAGTCGATGTCGATGCCGTCGAAGACACCCGCCCACTTGGAGTTCTTCACCAGGTCGTAGCAGGACTGGGCGAAGGCGGCCGGGTTCCTTGCGGCCTCGCCGAAGCCGCTCGACCAGGTCCAGCCGCCGAAGGACCAGAGGATCTTCAGGTTCGGGTGCTTCTTCTTCAGCTTCAGCAGCTGATTGAAGTTGCCGCGCAGTGGCTGGTCCCAGGTGTCCGCGACCCCGTCCACCGACTCGGCGGCGGTGTAGGCGCGGTCGGTCGCGGCGTACGAGTCGCCCATCGCGCACTTGCCGCCGGTGACGTTGCCGAAGGCGTAGTTGATGTGGGTGAGCTTCGCGGCGGAGCCCGAGGTCTCGACGTTCTTGACCAGGTACTTGCGGTCGTAGATGCCCCATTCCGTGAAGTAGCCGACGACCTTCGAACCGGCCTGCACCTGGGGAGCGGACGGGGCGGCCGCGGACGCGGTGCCCGCGCCGGCCAGCAGCCCGGCGCCGAGGACGGCACAACAGACCGCGGAGAGCAGCGCCCGGAACCGGGAGCGGTGAGGGGTGTGCATCGGGTGTCTCCTCCTGGGGGAGAGGGGAACGCGCGCCGATTGGCATGAACGCGGTAAAGCGTTGGTCATGAACCTTAGGAGGACTAGACCAGTCGGGTCAATGGTTCGGACCAATTTCGGGGCGGCCGAATGTTGTCCTGGAATTCGAGAAGTAAGCGGTCGTTAACTGGTGACGGAAGGTCCCCGATCGGGCATACTCACTGCGCAGCCGCTGGTCAGCAGCTTCCGTGACCCGGAACGCCGACCGCGGCCGCACTTGAACGACAGGCGGAGCCGCCCCTACCCGACGGGCCGTGACCGCTGGTGCCCGACAGGGAGGAGACCGACGCCATGTCCGACCGCGACCCGCAGCCGGTGGAGCGTCAGCTGCCCACGGAAGAAGCGAGGGACCTGATCTCGCTCGTCCGGGAGATCGCACAGCGTGAGATCGCGCCCCGGGCGGCCGAGGAGGAGGACGCCGGACGCTTCCCGCGCGAGGTCTTCACGCTGCTCTCCGAGTCAGGCCTGCTCGGCCTGCCCTACGACGTCGAGTACGGCGGCGGCGACCAGCCCTACGAGGTGTACCTCCAGGTCCTGGAGGAGCTGGCCAGGGCCCGTCTCACCGTCGGCCTCGGCGTCAGCGTGCACACCCTCGCGAGCTATGCGCTCGCCGCCTACGGCACCAAGCAGCAGCAGGTCGAGCACCTGTCAGCGATACTCGGCGGCGGCCTGCTCGGCGCCTACTGCCTGTCCGAGCCGGCCTCCGGCTCCGACGCCGCCTCCCTGCGCACGAAGGCGGTCAAAGACGGCGACGACTGGGTGATCAACGGCACCAAGGCCTGGATCACGCACGGCGGCATCGCCGACTTCTACACGGTCATGGCCCGCACCGGCGGGGAGGGCTCGCACGGGATCACCGCCTTCCTGGTCCCCGGTGACGCCGAGGGCCTGAGCGGCGCCGTTCCGGAGAAGAAGATGGGCATGAAGGGCTCGCCCACCGCCCAGGTCCACTTCGACGACGTCCGGGTCCCGGACGAGCGGCGGCTCGGCGAGGAGGGCCAGGGCTTCGCCATCGCGCTGTCCGCACTGGACTCCGGCCGGCTCGGCATCGCCGCCTGTGCCATCGGCCTCGCCCAGGCGGCCCTGGACGAGGCGGTCGCCTACGCCACCGGGCGGCGGCAGTTCGGGCACCCCATCTCCGACTTCCAGGGCCTGCGGTTCATGATCGCCGACATGGCCACCCAGATCGAGGCCGGCCGCGCTCTGTACCTGGCGGCGGCCCGGCTGCGGGACGCGGGCCGGCCGTTCGCCAAGCAGGCCGCGATGGCGAAGCTGCACTGCACCGACACCGCGATGAAGGTGACCACCGACGCCGTCCAGATCCTCGGCGGCTACGGCTACACCGCCGACTTCCCGGTCGAGCGCTATATGCGCGAGGCCAAGGTCCTGCAGATCGTCGAGGGCACCAACCAGATCCAGCGGATGGTCATCGCCCGTCACGTGGCGGGACCGGAAAGTCGCTGAACTGCCCGCGGGAGACCGTCGGGGCCGCCAGCCTGACCCACTCCGGGTCATGGCGGCCCGGCAGGGTGCGGCCCCGGTCGGCCCAGGTCCGCATCAGATCGCGGTAGATGGGCGGATCCTGCGGCGCGGGAGGCGGAGCCGATGCCGCGGGCGGGGGCACGAAGATACGGCGCTGACGGCCGAGGGCGGTGTAGGTGGTCGTCATGCCCGGCCAACGCGGGGGCGGCCGTCCTGGTCACCGATACCCCGAATCGTGCGTGAGTTCGTGGACGTCCACTCCCGGATCTGGCCTCCGCCTGTTTTCTGACGTACCGTCAGCCGGACCGTCTCCAGCCCCCGGGGAGGAGTTCCGCGTCGACCCGGCCGGCTGGACCGGCACCCGGGACCGCAGCTGGGGCGTCCGCCCGATGCCGGGGGAGGAGGGCGGGCGGCTCGCCCAGGAGAACCCGACCGAAGGCTTCCACTGGATCTGGTGCCCGGTCCGCTTCGAGGACCGCTTCCTGATGGTCATCATCCAGGAGGACGCCGACGGCTACCGCACCCTGAACGACGCCACGCTGGTCCGGCCGGCCACCGCGACCGCCAACTCGGCTGGCCACGGGCCGAGATCGGCTACCGCTCCGGCACCCGCCACCCGGAGCACGCCGTCGTCCACCTCGGCGACGCGCGGGGACCCCAGGAACTGGAGGTGGAGATCCTCGCCTCCTCGCCGCTCGCGATCGGCGCCGGCTACCCGCCGGCGGACGACTGGCAGCACGGCACCTGGCAGGGCCGCGGCTGGACGGACCGCCGTACCTACGACATGACCGCACCGCACCCCCGCGCGGCCTACGGCGTCACCGACCACTCCGCCCGCTTCCGGCTGGACGGCCGGGTCGGCCACGGCATCTTCGAGCACGGCTCGCTCGGCAGACACGATCCGAGCGGCTTCACCGGCTCCGACTCGGTGGCGCCCTGAAGGAGGAGTCCGGGATGACGACGAAACCGCGCCCGCGCACCACGACACTCCCCCCACGCTCGGCTTCGCTCGCGCGGGGGGACCCCCATCCCCCAGTACCTCACCCGCCGGTTGACCGCCTGGCTGGACGCCCGGCTCCCCGGCGCCAAGGCCGTCGGCGTCACCGTCCCCGCCTCCAATGGCATGTCCAGCGAGACCCTGCTGTTCGAGATCGAGCACCCGCACCCGCCGCTGCGCGGCTGCGCGTTGAGACTGGCGGCCGACCCCGCGGCATACGCGGTCTTCCCCTCGTACGACCTCACCCGCCAGTACCGCACCATGCGGCTGGTCGCCGAACACACGGATGTGCCGGTGCCCCGCGTCCTGTGGCTGGAGGAGGACCCCGGACCGCTGGGCGCGCCCTTCTTCGTCATGGAACGGGCCGAGGGCCGTGTCCCACCCGACGTCATGCCCTATACGTACGAGGGGAATTGGCTGCACTCGGCGAGCGATACCGATCGCGAACGACTCGAAGCGGCGTCCGTGGGGCTGTTGGCCCGACTGCACGACCAGGTACCCCTCAACGAGGCGGAGTTCCTCGCCCTCCCCGGGAACGGCGACGCCCTGCACCGGCATGTCGATTCCCAACGCGCCTACTACGACTGGGTGGTGGACGGACTCGCCCGTTCACCCCTGATCGAGGCCGCGTTCGACCGGCTTGCGGACCTGTGGTCGGACGAGCCCGGGACACCGGTCCTCAACTGGGGCGACGCGCGTATCGGGAACGTCGTCTACGACGGCTTCGACCCCGTCGCAGTCCTGGACTGGGAGATGGCGGCACCGGCCCCGCGCGAGGTGGACCTCGGCTGGACCGTCTATCTGCACCGCTTCTTCCAGGACCTCACGGCCGCCTCCGGACAGCCGGGACTGCCCGGGTTCCTGCGCCGCGACCACGTCGAGGCCCGCTACGCCCGGCTGACCGGCCACACCCCGCGCGACATGGACTTCTACACCCGGTACGCCGCCCTGCGGCACGCGATCGTCATGCTGCGCATCGCCTATCGGCAGGTGTACTTCGGTGAGGTCGCCGTCCCGGCGGATCCGGACACACTGATCCTGCACCACGGCAGTCTGCGCGCCATGGTGCAGGGCAGCTACTGGGATGCGGTGCGGTGACTCAGGCGGCCTGACGGCCGAGGGCACTGCCGCCGAGGCGCATCGCCGGTACGCGCATCGGGCGCGAGCCCGGGCCGCCGACGTGCGAGAAGGGCTGCGTCCGCCAGTCCAGACCCTGCGGGAGGGTGAGCAGGAGGGCGGTGTCCTGCTCCTGCGGCTCGACCGACTCGTCCGCGGACGGGGCCTCGGCCGCCGCACGGCCCGTGCCGGCACAGACCGTGAGACCGAACGGGTTCCACGGCGAGGCGCACAGCGCGTGCTCCGGCAGGAACTCCTCGTCCGCCAGCAGGGCGATCGGCTGCGCACAGTCCGGGCAGACCACCCGGTACATCTCGAAGGTGTCGTACGCGTCCAGTTCCTCGGCCTCGTAGAGGTCGGGTTCGACGCCCTCCGGCTCGGGCTCGACGACCAGTTGCGGGCGCTTGGACGTGGTACGACCAGGGCGCTTGAGACTCTGCATGGGTAACTCCCCCTCGGGCTGGGCCGTGACGGCGCTGCGGCCTCGACCACAGCAAGCACTTCCCGTCCGGTCTTGGCCGTAATCACGAGAACTTCACGAGGCCTGTTCGGGAGCTGTGGTGTTCGTCACATGCCGCCCGCAGGTGCCCGGTGCGGTGGATTTGTCCCTCAGCAGGCTCACAACCTGCTCTCCGTGACATCACGAACCGGCCATGACCTGGGGCGCCGAGGTATCCCGGGAGATCAGGCGCACTGTAGTTTTTGCGCCATGGAGGAGCTGGACCGTCAAATCGTGCAGCTGCTCGTCAAGGACGGGCGGATGAGCTACACCGACCTGGGCAAGGCCACGGGCCTTTCCACGTCGGCCGTGCACCAGCGGGTGCGCCGGCTGGAACAGCGCGGCGTCATCCGCGGCTATGCCGCGGTCGTCGACCCGGAGGCCATCGGGCTGCCCATGACGGCGTTCATCTCGGTGAAACCGTTCGATCCCAGTGCCCCCGACGACATCGCGGACCGGCTGGCCGGCGTCCCCGAGATCGAGGCGTGCCACAGCGTGGCCGGGGACGAGAACTACATCCTCAAGGTGCGGGTGGCGACCCCGCACGAGCTGGAGGAGCTGCTGGCCAGGCTGCGCGGCCTGGCGGGGGTGTCGACGCGGACGACGGTGGTGCTGTCCACGCCGTACGAGGCGCGGCCGCCGCGGATCTGAGCGCAGCGGACGGTGCGCCGTGGGGGCTGTCGGTGCTGTGTCGGCTGCGGGTTATTTGCGGCTCCGCCCCGCCCACGCGGCGGAGCCGCACATCGGATACCGCCCCGCGCCCCTTTGGACGTCTTGGGGCGCCCCTCGTTCAAAGTGATCGCGGTGAGGCGGGAGACTGGTCCCCATGAATGAGCACGCCCCCGAGCCCAAGACCGTCCTCCTGCGCCGAGGCGAGGTGCACAGTCCCGCCGATCCGTTCGCGACCGCGATGGTCGTGGAGCGTGGACAGGTCGCCTGGGTCGGGTCCGAAGGGGCCGCCGACGCCTTCGCGGACGGGGTCGACGAGGTCGTGGACCTGGACGGGGCTCTGGTCACCCCCGCCTTCACCGACGCCCATGTCCACACCACCTCGACGGGTCTCGCCCTGACCGGGCTCGACCTGTCCGGGGCCGGTTCCCTGGACGCGGCGCTCGCGCTGGTACGGGACTTCGCCGCCGGCCGCCCGGACGACCGGGTCCTGCTCGGGCACGGCTGGGACGCCTCCCGCTGGTCCGACGGCCGCCCGCCGACCCGCGCCGAGCTGGACGCGGCCACCGGTGGACGCCCGCTCTACCTGTCCCGGATCGACGTCCACTCGGCGGTCGTCAGCACGGCCCTGCTGGACCTGGTCCCCGGTGCGGTCTCCCGCGAGGACGCCCCGCTCGTCAGCGACGCCCACCACGCCGTACGCGCCGCCGCGTTCGCGGCCGTGACGCCCGCACAGCGTGCCGAGGCCCAGCGCACCGCCCTCGCGCACGCGGCCTCCCTCGGCATCGGCACCCTCCACGAGTGCGGCGGGCCGAAGATCTCCTCCGAGGACGACTTCACCGGCCTCCTGCGACTCGCCGCCGAGGCACCCGGACCCCGGGTCGTCGGCTACTGGGCCGAGGAGGATGTCGACAAGGCACGCGAACTGGGCGCGCTCGGTGCCGCCGGAGACCTCTTCGTCGACGGGGCCCTCGGCTCGCACACCGCCTGCCTGCACGAGCCCTACAGCGACGCAGGCCACACCAGCGGAGCCGCCTACCTGGACGCGGCCGCCGTCGCCGCCCATGTCACCGCCTGCACCGAGGCGGGTCTCCAGGCGGGCTTCCACGCCATCGGGGACGCCGCCGTGAGCGCCGTGGTGGAGGGCGTGCGCGCCGCCGCCGAGAAGGTCGGCCCGGCCCGCGTCCGCGCCGCCCGGCACCGCGTCGAGCACGCCGAGATGCTCACCGCCGAGCACATCGCCGCCTTCGCCGAGTTCGGTCTGATCGCCTCCGTGCAACCCGCCTTCGACGCGCTCTGGGGCGGCGCCGACGGCATGTACGCCCAGCGGCTCGGCGCCGAGCGGGCCCGCACCCTCAACCCCTACGCGGCGCTCCTCAAGGCCGGGGTCCCGCTCGCGTTCGGGTCCGACAGCCCGGTCACCCCGCTCGACCCCTGGGGGACCGTCCGAGCCGCCGCCTTCCATCACACGCCGGAGCACCGGGTCTCCGTACGCGCCGCGTTCACCGCGCACACGCGGGGCGGCTGGCGGGCGATCGGCCGGGACGACGCGGGCGTCCTGGTGCCGGGCGCGCCCGCCGACTACGCGGTCTGGCGCACCGAGGAACTGGTGGTGCAGGCCCCGGACGACCGGGTCGCCCGGTGGTCCACCGACCCGCGCTCCGGCACCCCCGGCCTGCCCGACCTGACCCCCGGCCGCGCGCTGCCGGTCTGTCTGCGCACCGTGGTGGGCGGCCGGACGGTGTTCGTACGACCGGGCGAGTGACCCGGCCGCATTCGTACGGCCGGGCGAGTGATCTCCCGGGGTGGCGCGGCCGTGATCGACGGCCGCCGCTCCGTCGCGCGACCTGCGCATCCTCCGCGCTGACCAGGGGTTTGATGCCGTTTGCGCAGGTCAAACGGCTGTTGACAGCCAGCGGCAGCGGGCCGGTAGGTTCGGCCGAGTCCACCACCGGACGCCCGACCGGGGAGCAGTTCGCGCACTCGTCGCAGCGCCGCTGGGTCAGGGACGGGGCCCCGCACCGGGGCAGCGTCACTGGGAGCCAGGCTCAGCGCCCGCGCCGACGAGGAACGTTCGTTCCGGCCGGTCGGGAGGTGTGACCCGGGTGGGGCCCGGACGCTCAGTAGACAACGGCTTTCGGTCGACCCGCAGCCAGCGGGTCCCAGGTCGGCCCGAAGGGCGCCGGGCCCCCATCCGTAGTCGAACGGGCTGGCGAAATCACGGATGAATGGCGCCCGAAACGGGCATCCTTACCCCGTTCTTTCGGAATCGACACCACCACACGAACGAGCTGTCACGTCAGTGCAGGCCGTGGCCACTATGGTGGTCCTCTGCGTACGACATGAAGGGGCAGCAGTGAACGACGGCGACGGGACCCTCGCGGCACAGGCCCAGGAGAGGCGGTTCGGCCCGCTCGGCACGGCCTTGGTGATCATCCCCACGTACAACGAGGCGGAGAACATCAAGTCCATCGTCGGCCGGGTACGCCAGGCCGTCCCCGAGGCGCACGTCCTGGTGGCGGACGACAACAGCCCCGACGGCACCGGCAAGCTCGCCGACGAACTGGCCGCCGAGGACGCCCATGTCCAGGTGCTGCACCGCAAGGGCAAGGAAGGCCTGGGGGCCGCCTATCTCGCGGGCTTCCGCTGGGGCATGGACCACGGCTACGGCGTGCTCATCGAGATGGACGCCGACGGTTCCCACCAGCCGGAGGAGCTGCCCCGCCTGCTGACCGCGCTGAAGAGCGCCGACCTGGTGCTCGGCTCCCGCTGGGTGCCCGGCGGCCGGGTGGTGAACTGGCCCAAGTCCCGGGAGTTCATCTCCCGGGGCGGTTCTCTCTACTCCCGCCTCGCGCTCGACCTCCCGCTGCGGGACATCACCGGCGGCTATCGCGCCTTCCGCCGCGAGACCCTGGAGGGCCTGGGGCTCGACCAGGTCGCGTCGCAGGGCTACTGCTTCCAGGTCGACCTGGCCCGCCGGGCGATCAAAGCCGGCTTCCATGTCGTCGAGGTGCCCATCACCTTCGTCGAGCGGGAGTTGGGCGACTCCAAGATGAGCCGCGACATCATGGTGGAGGCCCTGTGGCGGGTCACGTCGTGGGGTGTCACCGAGCGGCTGGGCAAGATCACCGGTAAGGGCAGGCGGTCCTAGCCGGTACAGCGGGCGTCGCTGCCACGGCGGGGGCCCGGAAACCGCACGGTTCCGGTTGATCATCCCCTTATCCCGCACTGAGCCGGGCCCAGGCACACTGGGAGCATGACGACTGGCGCGCAGATCCCTCCGCAGACCACCCGGCCCCGGCGTTCCCGGCTCGGCAGATATCTGCCGCTGGGTCTCGCCGCGTGGCTGGTGCTGGAGATCTGGCTGCTGACGGTGGTCGCGGGCGCGGCGGGCGGTGTGACCGTGTTCCTGCTGCTGGTGGCGGGCTTCGTCGCCGGCGCCGTGGTCATCAAGCGAGCCGGGCGCCGTGCCTTCCAGAACCTCAACGAGGCGATCCGGCGCGGCGGCTCACCCGAGCGCGGCGGTGGCAACGGCCTGATGATGCTGGGCGGCCTGCTCCTCATGATCCCCGGCCTGGTCTCCGACGCCCTCGGCCTGCTGCTCCTGCTGCCGCCGGTCCAGAAGGCGGTCTCCCGCCTCACCGAACGCACCCTCGACCGAAAGCTCCGCGCGTCCGCTCCCGGCACCCTGGGTGACGCCTTCCAGCAGGCCCGCATCCGCCGTCCCGACGGCAAGGTGGTCCAGGGCGAGGTGATCGTCCGGAACGACGGTCCGGGGCCGGGCGACGAGCCGACGGGGGAGCGGCCGCCGCTGACGCGGTGACGCGGTGACGCGCTGACGCTGACGCGCTCACGCGGTCGAGGCGCCGGTCGTCCCGGCCGAGACCGCGGAGCCAAAACCGAGGGCGCCGCACGTTCGGTGAACGTGCGGCGCCCTCGGTCTGTTGTGTCGCTATGCAGACTTACGGCTGTCCCTCGGATGAATCGCGATGTTCATCGCGCCGGAGCGCAGAACCGCCAGACGCTCCTCGAGGACCTCTTCGAGTTCCTCACGGGTGCGTCGCTCCATCAGCATGTCCCAGTGGGTACGCGCGGGCTTGGCCTTCTTCTCTTCAGGGCCGTCGCCGTCCACGAGGAGTGCCTGGGCCCCGCAGACCTTGCACTCCCACTCCGGCGGGATCTCCGCCTCGACCGAGAAGGGCATCTCGAACCGGTGCCCCTTCTCGCATGCGTACTCCACGGCCTGGCGCGGGGCCAGGTCGATACCGCGGTCCGTCTCGTAGCTGGTCACTACGAGGCGCGTACCGCGAAGAGCTCGCTCACTCATGAATCGTGCCTCCCGGGCTTGTCGCCCACAGGACAGGTGTCGCTGTCGTCGTCATCCGGTCAACGTCCGGTCGGCGGTAAAGATTCCCGTTCCGGGTCATGCGTCGCCGTCGTAGCCGCCCCTTGTTGTACCCACCAGCGCCCGGTTTGTCACATCTGCTAACAGATGTCACCCAGCGTTTCTGCATCTTTGACGCGCAGTAACGGTACGCCTGGCAGGCCAAACGCGTACACTACCGCTCTTCCGCGTTGAACGCTAAATCTTCCTGCTGGATCTTCCGCTAGACCTTCTGCGGAACCGGGTTGCCGGCCTCACCGATCGCCTGCCGCACCGGAACCCGCGCGAGCAGCGCGAACCCGATGACGAAGAAGACCACCAGCGAGATGATCGCCGAGCGGTAGCTTCCGGTGAGCTGGAAGGTGATCCCGAACAACAGAGGTCCCAGCCAGCTCATCCCCCGATCGCTCATCTCGTACGCCGCGAAGTACTCGGCTTCTTTGCCGGGCGGCACGAGATGCGAGAACAGGGAGCGGGACAGGGCCTGGCTGCCGCCGAGGACGAGACCTATGCCGGCCGCGAGGACGAAGAACCACACCGGCGCCCCGGCCGGCAGGAAGTACCCGGCCGCCAGCGTCACCGTCCACGCCACGAGCGAGCCGAGGATCGTGCGCTTGGCCCCGTACCGCCTCGCGAGCCGCCCCATCGTCAGGGCGCCGGCCACCGCCAGCACCTGGACCAGCAGGACGGCCCCGATGAGCGTCGACTGGCCGAGCCCGAGCTCCTCGGAGCCGTAGACGGACGCCTGGGAGATCACGGTCTGGATGCCGTCGTTGTAGACGAGGTACGCCAGCAGGAAGGAGAGCGTCAGCGGATGGCGGCGCATGTCCCGGACGGTCGCCCTGAGTTGACGCAGCCCGGGCGCCGTCGCCTCGGCCGCCCGGCCGGCCCGGTCGCGCAGCCGCCGTAGCGGTACGAGGGTGAAGACGCCCCACCACAGACCCGCCGCGGCCAGGCAGATGCGGACCGCCTCCGTCTCCGAGAGACCGAAGGAGTCGTGCGCGGAGTACAGGACCAGGTTGGCTATCAGCACCAGGGAACCGGCCGCGTAGCCGAAGGCCCAGCCCCGGGAGGAGATCGTGTCGCGTTCCTCGGGCGGGGCGATCTGCGGGAGATAGGAGTTGTAGAGCATCAGGGCGACGGACTGGGCCGCGTTCGCCACGATCAGCAGCAGCCCGCCGAGCAGATAGCGGTCGCCGTCGAGGAAGAACATGCCCGTGGTCGCCACGGCCCCGGTGTACGCGGCCGCGCCGAGCAGCCGCTTCTTGCGGCCCGTGCGGTCGGCCACGCTGCCCACCAGGGGCATCAGGACGACCGCCAGGATCACCGACAGGGAGACCGAGTAGGCGAAGAAGGAGCCCGAGCGGACCGGGATGCCGAGCGGGTGCACATAGCCGTCCGCGTCGGCCGCGTGGTCGGCGACCGACGTGAGGTACGGGCCGAGGAACACGGTGAGCACGCTCGTCGAGTAGACCGAACACGCCCAGTCGTAGAAGTACCAGCCGCGCTGTTCGCGCCGCAGCCCGGCGACCTCGTCCGAGGCCCCCGTCCGCACGGTTTCGGTGCCCACCCGTGCCCTCGCCTTTCCCGCAGCAGTGCCGTCGCGCGTCTCAGACCCAGACGCCGCGGTCCTGCATGACCTCACGCAACGTGTCGATGTGATCGGTCATGATGCCATCGACTCCCAGGTCCAGGAGCCGGTGCATCCGCTCGGGTTCGTTGATGGTCCACACGTGGACGTGCAATCCGCGCGCGTGGGCGGCGCGGACGAAGCGGCGGTCGACGACCGGCACACCCGACTGCGACTCGGGTACCTGCGCGGCGACCGCCGACCGGCGCACCGAGGCGGGCAGCCCCCAGGAGCGCAGCCGCAGCCCGACCACACCGCGGGTGCCGAACGAGGTGGCCAGCCGCGGCCCGGCGATGCGCTGCGCCCGCAGCACCCGCGCCTCCGAGAACGAGCCGACGCACACCCGGTCGTAGGAGTCCGTCCGGTCGATCAGGTCCAGCAGCGGACGCAGCGCCGGCTCCGCCTTGGCGTCCACGTTCCAGCGGACGCCGGGGAATTCCTCGAGGAGTTCCTCGAAGAGGGGGAGCGGCTCGCGGCCCGCCACGCGCGCGTGCCGTACGTCCTCCCACGGCAGGTCGCCGATCCGGCCCGCCCCGTCGGTGACCCGGTCCAGGGTGTCGTCGTGGAAGGCGACGAGCCTGCCGTCCGCCGTGGCGTGCACATCGGTCTCGATGTACCGGTAGCCGAGCTCCACGGCGCGCCGGAACTGCGCCACGGTGTTCTCCAGGCCGTCCGCGGCCCCGCCACGGTGGGCGAAGGCGATGGGGCCTGGGTGGTCCAGGTACGGGTGGCGTATCAGCGTGCTCACGGGCGAAGTATGGCCTGCTCCGATGACCCCTTGGCAACGACCGTGCTGCCTGCGGATGCCACCGGAACGGCGAACACCTTCAGGAACAGCTGGGCGAGGGGCCCGATGCACACGGCGTAGAGCAGGGTCCCGACGCCGATGGTCCCGCCGAGCACGAAACCCGTGACGACCACCGCGACCTCGATCGCCGTCCGGATCAGCCGGATCGAACGTCCGGTACGGCGGTGCAGCCCCGTCATCAGACCGTCCCGGGGACCCGGCCCGAAGCTCGCCGCGATGTACAGCCCGGTCGCCGCGCCATTGAGTACGATCCCCGCCGCCATCAGCGGAATCCGCACGGTGAACGCGTGCGCGCCGGGGACGACGGCGAGCGTGGCGTTCATGGCGAGGCCGATGACGAACACGTTGGAGACCGTGCCGAGGCCCGGGCGCTGGCGCAGGGGGATCCACAGGAGCAGCACGGCCGCGCCCACGATGATCGACACCGTGCCGATGCTCAGCCCGATGTGCTCGGCGAGCCCCTGGTGGAGCACGCCCCAGGGCTCGAGTCCGAGGCCCGCCTCGACGAGAAGCCCGGAACTCACGCCGTACAGGGTGAGCCCCGCATAGAGCTGGATCAGCCGTCGCCCGAGCCGGCCTCGCGTGGACAAGAGGTACCCCCTGCTGGTGATGGTGGACTGGTTCATGTCACTCTGTGGCTTGGGAGCAAAAGCCATCCATGGCCAATTCGGGGAAGGTGGACTGATTCTCATGGCGCAGTGGACCTCGGCGGTGGGCGCCGCACAGCTCGGCCGGCTGCTCAACTCGCAGCAGGACCGCCCGGCCGGCCCCGGCACCCGGCGCCCGCCCGCCTACCGCGCGCTCGCCGACGGCATCCGCCTGCTGGTCCTCGAAGGACGCGTCCCGGTCGCCGCCCGGCTGCCCGCCGAACGCGAACTGGCCCTCGCCCTGTCCGTCAGCCGTACGACCGTGGCGGCGGCGTACGAGGCGCTGCGCGCGGAGGGATTCCTGGAGTCCCGGCGGGGCGCCGGCAGCTGGACCGCCGTTCCGGCGGGCAACCCGCTGCCCGCCCGCGGGCTCGAACCACTGCCGCCCGAGGCGCTCGGCTCGCTGATCGACCTGGGCTGCGCCGCCCTGCCGGCACCGGAACCCTGGCTGACCCGCGCGGTCCAGGGCGCTCTGGAGGAACTCCCGCCGTACGCCCATACGCACGGCGACTACCCGGCCGGGCTCCCGGTCCTCCGCGCGATGATCGCGGAGCGCTACACCGCGCGCGGGATCCCCACGATGCCCGAGCAGATCATGGTCACCACCGGTGCGATGGGCGCGATCGACGCGATCTGCCATCTCTTCGGCGGCCGCGGCGAGCGCATCGCCGTCGAGTCGCCCTCGTACGCCAACATCCTCCAGCTGATGCGGGAGGCCGGCGCCCGGCTGGTCCCCGTGGCGATGGCGGAGGGCCTCACGGGCTGGGACATGGACCGCTGGCGCCAGGTCCTGCGGGAGGCGGCGCCCCGGATCGCGTATGTCGTCGCCGACTTCCACAACCCCACCGGGGCGCTCGCCGACGAGGACCAGCGCCGCCGGCTGGTCGACGCGGCCCGCTCGGCGGGCACGGTGCTGGTCGCCGACGAGACGATGAGCGAGCTGTGGCTGGACGAGGGGGTCGAGATGCCCCGCCCGGTCTGCGGCTTCGACCCGGCCGGTTCGACCGTGGTCACCGTGGGATCCGCCAGCAAGGCGTTCTGGGCGGGCATGCGCATCGGATGGGTGCGGGCGGCTCCGGACGTCATCCGCAGCCTGGTCGCCGCGCGGGCCTACGCCGACCTGGGGACGCCGGTGCTGGAGCAGCTGGCGGTGAACTGGCTGTTCGGCACGGGGGGCTGGGAGCATGCGGTCGAGCTGCGCCGGGTCCAGGCCCGCCAGAACCGGGACGACCTGCTGACCGCGGTACGGCGGGAGCTGCCGAACTGGGAGTTCGAGGTCCCGCGGGGCGGGCTGACGTTGTGGGTCCGGGCGGGCGGGCTGTCCGGCTCGCGGCTGGCGGAGGCGGGGGAGCGGGTCGGGGTGCGGGTGCCGTCCGGGCCGCGGTTCGGGGTCGACGGTGCCTTCGAGGGCTATGTGCGGCTTCCGTTCACCGTGGGCGGAGCGGTGGCGGAGGAGGCGGCGGCCCGACTGGCCGCGGCGGCGCGGTTGGTGGAGGCCGGTGCCTCCGGCGGGGGCGAGGCGCCGAGGACGTTTGTGGCGTAGGGGTAGGCGTAGGCGTAGGCGTAGGCGGTAGTTCGGCAGCGGGTGGGTGGGGGCTGGTCGCGCCCATGCGGCGGTAGCCGTACATCCAATACAGCCCGCGCCCCTTGCGGGGGACCCGGCAAGCGCCGGCCCACCCCCTGCCTCAGCCCTCGGCGACCGCCGCCTCCATCGGTACCGGCACCTCCGTCGGCTCACTCCGCGGCGGCAACAGGTCCAGCACCGCCTGCCGGTCCGCGTCGCTCGTCGCATCGTCGTACGGGTCCGGCGTGGCCGGCACCTGGAGCCGCAGTACCGGACCGTGGCCCAGCCGGGCATAGCCCCGGCCCGGCGGCATGTGGGCCAACGGTGTCGTGTGCGGCGGTGCCCCCAGCGCCGCCTCCAGCTCGTCCGGCAGCGCCGGCCCGAGCACGACACGTGCGCGCGTGTGCTGTCGTAGCGCCTCGCTCACCGCATCCGTGCTGTCGAGGTGCTCGGCGACCACCACGGTGACGTTCGCCGCGCGGCCGTGCCGCAGGGGGGTCTGGAGCAGGGCCTGCGGGTCCTGGTGGCCGTTCGCCGAGGCCAGGTGGACGAAGGAGCCGGGGCGGTCCAGCAGGATCCACAGCGGGCGCCGGCAGTCGTCCGGCGGCGGATGGCCGGCCTGCCGTGCGCTGTTGAGGGCGATCAGGCGCCGTTCCGTCTCGTGGGCGGCCCATTCGAGGCTGGCCAGCGCCCCGGCGAGACCGCACTCCACGGCGAGGACCCCGTCCCGGCCGGAGAGGCACGCGTACTCGCCGGTGCCGCCGCCCTCGATGATCAGGACGTCGCCGTACTGGAGTGCCTGCAGGGCGACGGAGCGCAGCAGGGTCGAGGTGCCGCTGCCGGGGCGGCCCATGACCAGCAGATGGGGTTCGGTGGAGCGGGCGCCGGTGCGCCAGACGACCGGCGGGACGTCCCGCTGCTCCTCGCCGTAGGTGAGCGGGAGCGTGCGCTGTACCTCGCTGGGGTCGGTGAAGCCCAGGACCGTCTCGCCCGGCGCGGTGACGAACCGCTGGGCCGCGATGTCGGTGGGCAGCGGGGCCAGGGCGGTCACCGTGAGCCGGTTGCCCTCCTCGTCCCACGCGAAGTGGTACTCACGGCCGCGCCCGGACTTCGCGGTGAGCAGGTACTCGATCCGGGCCCGGGCGTCGGGCTCGCCGTCCGGGAAGTACGCGGGGTAGCGGATCAGCAGCTGGCCGATCCGGTCGGCGTCGTCGAACTCGTGGGAGAGGAAGGCCTTCTCCCACTCCCCGCCGTGCGCGTACAGCGGCGCCGGGTCCTCGGCGGCCGAGAAGTACGGCACCAGGGCCTCGTACAGGGACTGGAGCCGCTGGGTCTGCGACTCGTCGGGGCCCTCCGGCGGGGGTGGGGTGCGGTCGCGGCCGTGCCAGGCGCTCGCCGCCATCAGGGTGATGACGGCGAGCAGGGGTCCGTACGGCACCAGGGCCACGACCAGGACGACCGAGGCCACCAGGAACAGCAGCGGGCCGCGCTTGTCCTTGGGTGTCTCCGCCCACCTGTGCCGTCCGGCCGAGGCCAGCCGGCCCAGTCCGCGCGTGACGGTGATGAGCGGATGGAGGACGTCGGTGGCGTTGTCGGCGGCCGTCCGGGCCAGCTCCCTGCTCCGGGCGAGCTGCGCGGTGCCGTTGCTCAGAATGCGGGGGAGAGGGCGCCGGGCCACTGCTGTCTCCTGAAGGTGCGTAGGGACGGGAGGGGCGTCGTCAGAACTTGATGCCGCCGAGCAGGCTCGCAAGGCTCTCGCCGCCTGCCTTGATGCTCGGTGCGATGGCCGTGCTGGCGAGGTAGAACCCGAAGAGCGCCGAGACCGTGGCGTGCGACGGCTTCAGTCCGTCCTTGCGGAAGAAGAGGAAGACGACGATGCCGAGCACGATGACGCCTGAGATGGAGAGGATCATTTGAGATCTCCTGGTGTCGAAGGGGGACAGTCACCATGAGTTCTTCCAGGATCACAGCAGGTATCCATACGATTAAAGGTGCAAATGAGTGAATTCCGGTAGATTTCACTCGGTCGGCGGATCATTCCTGGCCCGAGCCGGGCAGGTCGGACGCCTTCCGGGTGGGGTCCGGGTGATCGTCCGGCGGAACTGCGGTGATCTTTACCTTGGGCGGTTCCGGTCATGTGCACCCTGAAGCCAGTACGCTGACGATTCACTCGTACGGCCGCGCGGCCCGCCCGTTGCCGTACGCTCCACCCGTCCACGGAAGTCCCCGCAGCACACAGGAGAGGCGGTCCGTTCGATGAGCGAAGCCCCCGACCCCGAGGTCGTGGAGCTGGCGACCAAGATCTTCGATCTGGCCCGGCAGGGGCGGACCGAGGCGCTCGTGGCGTACCTCGACGCGGGCGTTCCGGCCAACCTCACCAACGACCGCGGCGACTCCCTCGTGATGCTCGCCGCCTACCACGGGCACGCCGACGCGGTGCGCGAGCTGCTCGCCCGCGGCGCCGAGGCGGACCGGATCAACGACAGAGGTCAGACCCCGCTCGCCGGAGCGGTCTTCAAAGGCGAGACAGAGGTCATCAAGGCGCTCATGGAGGCCGGCGCGGACCCCGCGGCGGGCACTCCGTCAGCCGTCGACACCGCGCGGATGTTCGGCAAGGCAGAACTTCTCGAATTGTTCGGCATCCACTGAACCACCCTTCCGACCAGCGAAAACACACAAAACGGGGGAGGCGGTACAGGGCCGCCGAAATTTCGGTCGCGGCAGGTCGAAGTGCCGAGTCATCATGACGTCGTGATTTACGGACGCGATGGCTGGGCAGGTGTTGCCGCACCGCGCGGGCCGTGATGCGGCCCGCATGGGCCACTGACGAGAGGCAGAGAGAGATGGTCTACAGCAAGCAAGAGACGGCGGGCGCTCCGACGTTGTGTCACGCGGCCAGGTAGTGCGTGTTCTCCGGTTGCGTCGACGCTTGATGTGAGGCTGTTTCCCATGTTCGATCCGGTCATAGCGCCCAGCGGTACGCTGCTCGGCCTGCTCCAGCGGGGCCGTGGCGACGGCACGCTGCACGCGCTCACCGCCCCGCGCGCCGAAGCGCTCGCGGCCCTGAACCACTGCGTGCTCCGCGACCCCCGCCACGACTGGCAGGTGGAGAACCGCTCCCTTTACTACGCCCGCCTCTATCTCGACCTGAACGGCGAGCTGGACGCCATCGAGGCGCATCTCTTCGACCCCGACGACGTCCTCGACACCGAGGAGTCCCGCACCGGCCTCGCGCTGGCCGTGCTCGGGCACCTCGCCTCCTACGGCAGGCGGGACGCGCTCGCACTGCTGCGCAGGTACGCCGCCACCGGCACCAACTGGGCCTGGGCCCTGGACGAGCTGGCGCTGCGCGACGACGACGCGGGCCTGTGTGCCCTGGCCGCGCCGGTGCTCGCGCGCTTCACCACGGACGCCGAGGGCGAGGCCGAGCTGGCCGCCGCCGTGCGGGACGCCTTCGAGCCACGGCCCTGGCGGCTGTGGGCCGACGATCCCCGCGAATCGATCGCCACGCGTGTGCGTGCCGCACAGGAAACCGGCTGTTTCGACCGCTGGCAGCGCCAGATGCGACCTACCGGGCCCCGTCCGGGGTGGAGCGTGCGCGCGGTCTTCGAATGGGCCCAGCAGGGCGTCGAGCGGGGTGCGGCCCTCCATGTGCCGGCCGCCCGCTGCCTGGTCGCCGTGGCCGGTCCCGAGGACCGGCCGGAGATCCTCCAGGCCGCCAAGGACGGCACCGACGGCGCCCGCTGCACCGCGTTGCGCTACCTCGCCGACAGCAACGACTCCGACGCCCTGGGCCTGATCGAGGCCGCGGTGATCGACGGCACCGCCGCCGTCGTGGAGGCCGCCGTCGACGCCTTCGAACGCATGCGCAGTATCGCCGCCGTCGACCGCGCCCGCGGCTGGGCCCGCCGGCCCGACGCCCTCGGCGCCGCCGCCGGGCGGATGCTCGCCTGCCGGGGCGGCGCCCAGGACAGCGAACTGGTCCTCGCGGCCCTGCGGGAAGCCGTCCGCGGCGAAGGCCCGGACGCGCCGACCCTGTGGACCCTCGTCGACGGCACCGGACGCCTCGGCATCGCCTGCGCCGCGCCCGTCCTGCGCCACATCTACCGCGAGACCGCCTCGTCCCATCTCCGCGGCCGCGCCGCCCGCGCCCTGGCCGCCACCGATCCCTCCTTCGCCGCCGGCTTCGCCGTCGAATGCCTCTGGGACTGCGAGGAGACCACCCGCGAGATCGCCGCCCGGCACGCCGAGACCGGTGACGCCCGGGTCGTCGAACAACTCCGCCGGCTCGCCGCCGACCCCGCCGAGGAGGACGAGGTCCAGACGGCCGTCCGCAGCCGTATCGGACCGGACACGCCCGCCGTGTGAGACATCGCCACGGGGGACCACGGCTTCAACTCGGGAACCACGGGGGATCCCGCATACGTTCCATTCGCGGCAGACTGCCCGCCAAGTGAACGACCGGTGACCGGCGGACCAGTCGGATGTGGACGCGGTCTGGCCCGCTCGGGCGTGCAGGGCAACGCTCATGGGACGTTTAACCATCGGAAAGATCCACTTTGACGCGGCCACGTCCAGCGCGGCGACAACACCGGTATGCGTGTCGTCATCGTGACCGAATCCTTTCCCCCCGATGTGAACGGCGTGGCCCACTGCGCGCTTCAGACCGCCCGACACCTCGTCGATCGCGGTCACGCTCCCCTCGTCGTCGCTCCGGCTCCCGCCCCCGGAAACAGGCTCGCCGCGGCCGCCGCGCCGTGCCCTGTCGTCCACGTCCCCTCCCTTCCGCTCCCGGGCTATCCCCAGGTCCGCGTGGCTCTCCCCAGCCGCAAGCTCGCCGCGGCGCTGATCGAGCACCGCACGGACGTCGTCCACCTGGCCAGCCCCTTCATCCTCGGCGTCCGCGGCATGGCCGCCGCCGCCCGGCTCGGCATTCCCGCCGTCGCCGTCTACCAGACCGACCTGGCCGGATACGCCCGGACCTATGTGGGCGCCGGCGAGGCGGCCGCCTGGCGGCGGATACGGTCCGTCCACGGCGCCGCCGACCGCACCCTCGCTCCGTCCACCGCCTCGATCGGCGACCTGGAGTCGCACGGGGTTCCCCGGATCCAGCTGTGGCAGCGCGGCGTGGACACCGTCCGCTTCCGCCCCGAGTTCCGCGACGAGGCGCTGCGCCGCGAGATCGCCCCGAACGGCGAGGTCATCGTCGGCTACGTCGGCCGCCTCGCCCCCGAGAAGCAGGTGGAACTCCTCGCCGGGGTCTGCGGACTGGAAGGCGTCAAGGTCGTGATCGTGGGCGACGGGCCCAGCCAGGCCCACCTCACCGAGGCGCTGCCCGGCGCGGTCTTCCTCGGCCGCCGCACCGGCCACGACCTCGCGCGGATCTTCGCCTCGTTCGACGTCTTCGCGCACACCGGCCCCTTCGAGACGTTCTGCCAGACCGTCCAGGAGGCCATGGCCAGCGGTGTCCCGGTCGTCGCGCCCGCCGCCGGCGGCCCGATCGACCTGGTCGACCACGGCCGCACCGGCTTCCTGGTCCCGCCGCGCGACGCGGGGGCCGTCCGCGAGGCCGTGGCCGCCCTGGTGGCCGACCCCGCGATGCGGGCCGGCTTCGGCGCCGCCGCCCGCGCGACCGTCGAGGGCCGCACCTGGGCCGCGGTCGGCGACCAGCTGATCCAGCACTACGAGGACGTGCTCGCGGCACGCCGACCGGTGGTGGCGGCATGAGCGTCTCGTCGTCGGCACCCCTGCGCATCGTCCGGCTGGCCAACTTCGTCGCCCCGTCTTCCGGCGGCCTGCGCACCGCCCTGCGCGAACTCGGGAAGGGCTTCGTGGCCGCCGGTCACGAATCGGTCCTGATCGTCCCCGGCGAGCGCTACTCGGACCGGGTCGAGGAGCAGGGCCGGGTCATCACCCTGCCCGGCCCGGTGCTGCCCGGTACCGGCGGCTACCGCGTCCTCGTCGACAAGACCCGCGTGCAGACCCTCCTGGAGCACCTCGCCCCGGACCGCCTGGAGGTGTCCGACCGCACCACCCTGCGCTGGACCGGCCGCTGGGCCAGGCGCGCCCGGATCCCCGCCGTGATGGTGTCCCACGAGACCGCCGACGGCGTCCTGCGCACCTGGGGCCTGTCCGAGAACATGTCCCGGCGAACCGCCGACGCCCTCAACATCCGCACGGCGCACACGTACGCGCGCGTGGTGTGCACCACCGAGTTCGCCGAGCGCGAGTTCATCCGCATCGGCGCGCGCAACGTCGTACGCGCCCCCCTGGGTGTCGACCTGACGGGCCGCCACCCCTCGATGCGCGACCTCGACCTGCGGGCGCGGTACGCGAGTCAGGACGAGGCACTGCTCGTCATGTGCTCACGGCTGTCCGTGGAGAAGCGGCCCGGCACCGCCCTGGACGCCGTGGAGGCGCTGGTCCGGCGCGGCCGCCGGGTCGTCCTGGTCGTCGCCGGCGACGGGCCGCTGCGGGCGCGTCTGGAACAGCGCGCGCGGGAGCGCAGGCTGCCGGTGACCTTCCTCGGGCACGTCTCCGACCGGGACACCCTGGGCGCGCTGCAGGCGTCCGCCGACGTGGCCATGGCGCCCGGCCCGGCCGAGACCTTCGGGCTCGCCGCCCTGGAGGCCATGGCTTGCGGGACGCCCGTGGTGGCCAGCGCCTCCTCCGCGCTGCCCGAGGTGATCGGGTCCGCGGGGGCGACCGCGGCCGACCGCGGTGACGCCTTCGCCGACGCGGTGGAGACGCTCCTGGAGCGGCCCGGCCCCGAGCGCCGGGAAGTGGCACGCGCGCGAGCGGAGTGCTTCGGCTGGGGAACGGCCGTGGAGGCCTTCCTCGCCGCGCACGACGCACCGGTGCTCTGCCGTCGCGACGAGAACGGAACGACGGCACCGGTCCGTCGTGTCGTGCCGGAGGGCGTGGCATGAGAACGGTTCGGTTCGTGGCGCTCGGGGACTCGCTGACCGAGGGCGTGGGCGACCCCGCCGGCGACGGGTGGCGCGGCTGGGCCGCGCTGCTGTCCGGCGGACTCGCCGCGAAGGACGTGGACTTCACCAACCTCGCGGTCAGCGGGGCGCAGACCCGGGACGTGCTGGAACGTCAGACCCCGGCCGCACTGGACCTGCGCCCCGACATCGTCGCCGTCGTCATCGGCGTCAACGACACCCTGCGCTGCACCTTCGACATCCACGCGGTGGCCGCCCGGCTCGACAAGGTCTACGCGGCCTTCACCGCATCGGGCGCGACGCTGCTCACGGCATGTCTGCCCGACCCCGGCTCGATGCTCGGGCTCCCGGGCGCCCTGGCCCGCCCGCTGGCCCGTCGGCAGCGTGCGGTCAACACGGTGGTGCACGCGTTGTCCGAGCGGTACGGGGCCGTCCATCTGCACGCGGCGGAGGGCGCCTGGCTGACTGACCGCGCGATGTGGAGCGCGGACCGGCTGCACCCGTGCGAGCGCGGGCACCGGCAGCTCGCCGCCCGCTTCCACGCCCTGCTCGCCCCGATGGGCAAGGCGACGGGGACGGCGCCGTCCCCCGAGCCCGAGTTCCCGGCGCCGACCAAGAAGGCGAGCCTGTTCTGGCTGGCCACGGCCGGCACCGCCTGGGTGATCAGGCGCTGCCGCGACCTGCTGCCCCAGCTGCTGCGGCTGGCTCTCGATGAGATGCGGCACCGCCGCAAGGGCACCAGCGCACGCCTGGACCTGAGCGCGTCGGCAGCCGTGTCCGCCGCACTGGCCGCCCTCCAGCCGCCGGAGCGGCCCGCCGACGCCGCGTGAGGACGATGACGTCGCACGCGGCCGAGCGCGCCGGACGCGGCGCGTGCCGCACGACGCCGGACGCGGCGCGTGGCGCGTGGCGCGTGGCGCGTGGCGTGTGGCGCACGACGCTGGGCGCGACGCGTGGAGGACGGTGCCGGATGCGGTGCGTGGGGTGCGTGGGGCGTGTGGGCGCGGTGTCGGATGCGGTGCGTGGGCGACGGTGCCGGAGGTGGGGCGTGGCGGGCGGTGCCGGAAGTGGCGCCGCGGTGCCGGATGAGACCGCCACGGCGGCTCAGCGACGGCGTACCGCCACGAAGCGGACCGGGATGCCCGGGACCGCCTGGGCCGCGGCCGGGAGGTCGGCGGCGCGGACCACCGCGATCACCGGATAGCCGCCGGTGGTCGGATGGTCGGCCAGGAACACCACCGGACAGCCGTCCGGCGGCACCTGGACGGCGCCGAGGACCATGCCCTCGCTGGGGAGTTCACCGGGACGGGCCCGCTCCAGGGCGGGCCCTTCCGTGCGCAGCCCGATGCGGTTGCTCGCCGACGACACGCGGTACGCGCGCGAGGTGAACGCCCGGACGGCCGTGGGCGTGAACCAGCCGGCGCGCGGACCGAGCGTCACCCGCAGCACGAGCTCCGTGGGCGGGGACGGCTGCGGTACGACGTCCACGCGCGCGTGCGGAAATGCCGGAGGGCCCAGCGGGAGCACCGTGCCGTCCGCCAGCGGAGCCGGCCCGAGCCCGGAGAGCAGATCCGTGGCCCGGCTGCCCAGCACCGGCTCGACCGCGATGCCACCGGAGACGGCCACATAACTCCGTACGCCGGACCGGGCCGTTCCCACCTCCAGCAGTTCCCCGGCCGGAACCACCACGGGCGCGCCCCACGCGGCCGGGCGCCCGCCCACCGTGACCGGACCCGGCGCACCCCCGACCGCGACCACCACCGTCGAACGCGGTCGTACGGCACACCCGTTGAGGGTCGTCTCCAGAACGGCCGCATCCGGGGAGTTGCCGACCAGCCGGTTGACGAGCGCCGCGGCGGGCGCGTCCAGAGCCCCCGAGCGCGGCACCCCGAGATGCGCGTACCCAGGGCGTCCGCGGTCCTGCACGGTGGTCAGCGCCCCGGCCCGTACGACGACGAGCGCACGGTCGGTCATGCGCCCCCCACCGGCACGAACCGCACCCGCGTACCCGGAGCCAGCAGCGCGGCCGGCACACGCGCGTGGTCCCACAGCACCGCCTCCGCCGTTCCGATCAACTGCCAGCCGCCCGGTGATGCGCGCGGGTACACGCCCGTGTACGGCCCGGCCAGTGCCACCGCTCCCGCGGGCACCGCCGTGCGCGGGGTGGCACGGCGCGGCACGTCGTAGCGCACGGGGAGTCCGGTGAGGTAGCCGAAGCCGGGCGCGAAGCCGCAGAAGGCGACCGTGAACTCGGTTCCCGCGTGGATGCGGGCCACCTCCCGTACGGGCACCCGCCAGTGGGCGGCGACCTCGGCCAGGTCCGGGCCGTCGTAGCGCACGGGCACTTCGACGGCCGCACGCGCGGGTGGCGGAGCGGACGGGATCTCGGTGGCGGCCAGTTCGGCGGCCCAGCGCGCCGGGTCGTCGAGGCCGTCGAGCAGGACCGTGCGGGCGGCCGGCACGATCTCGCGGACCCTCAGCGAGCCCTCCGCACGCCGGCGCGAGAGCTCGGCGTGCAGCGCTTGGGCCTCCACGCCGGAGCCGACCTCGACCAGGAGGGCGTCGTCACCGACGAGGTGGGTTGTCATGGGCGTGGCGGCCTCGGAATTCGGGCTCGGGACGAGGCCCGGGCCCGCGTTCCTGCCGGGATCCATGGCCGTGTTTCTGCCGGGATCCATGCCCGCGTTCCTGTCGGGGTTCATGTCCGTGTTCCTGTCCGTGTTCATGCTCATGCGAAGGCCGTTACGGTCACGCCCGCCTCCGTGAGCCGCGTGCGCACCCTGCGCGCCAGCTCCACGGCGCCCGGGGTGTCGCCATGCAGGCAGAGTGAGCGGGCGCGCACGGCGATGCGCGCGCCGGAGTGCGCGGTGACCGAGCCGGAGCGCGCCAGCTCCACCGAGCGCTCCACGACGGCCTCCGCGTCGCTCACCACCGCACCCTCGCGCCCGCGCGGGACGAGCGTCCCCTCGTCGGTGTACGCGCGGTCCGCGAACGCCTCGGTGACGGTGGGCAGTCCCGCCTTCCCGGCCAGCTCCAGCAGCCGTGAACCGGGCAGCCCGAGGACGGGCAGTGAAGCGCTCGCGAGGAGCACGCCGTCCACCACCGCGGCGGCCTGCTCCCCGTCGTGCACGACCCGGTTGTAGAGCGCGCCGTGCGGCTTCATGTACGCCACCCGCGCGCCGGCCGCGCGTGCGAAGACCTCGAGCGCACCGATCTGATAGGCCACCTCGGCCGCCAGCTCGGCGGGCGGCACGTCCATCGCGCGCCGCCCGAACCCCGCCAGGTCCCGGTAGGACACCTGGGCGCCGATCGTCACCCCGCGCGCGGCCGCCAACTCGCACACCCGCCGCATGGTGGCCGCGTCCCCCGCGTGGAAGCCGCAGGCCACGTTGGCGCTGGTGACGACGGACAGCAACTGCTCGTCGTCGGTGAGCCGCCAGCGGCCGAAGCCCTCGCCGAGGTCGGCGTTCAGGTCGATCGAGGTCATGGATGAGCCGTCTCTCGTGTCAGGCGACGCGGTACTGCTCGTCGCGGGCGTCGCTGATGAACATCTGGCCCGGTGCGTGTGTGATGGCGAACGGCGGCCGGGAGGCCATCACCGCCGCCTGCGGGGTCACCCCGCAGGCCCAGAACACCGGGATGTCGTCGGGGTCGGCGTCCACCGGGTCGCCGAAGTCGGGCCGGCCGAGATCGTGGATGCCGAGCGCCGAGGGATCGCCGCAGTGCACGGGGCCGCCGTGCACCGCCGGGAGCCGACTGCTCTCCCGGATCGCCGCCGACAGACGCTCCGGCGGGACCGGGCGCATCGACACCACCATCGGCCCGCTCAGCCGCCCCGCCGGCCGGCACGGACGGCTGGTCACGTACATCGGCACGTTCCGGCCCTGCTCGACATGGCGGATCGGCACGCCCGCCTCGGCCAGCGCCCACTCGAAGGTGAAACTGCATCCGATCAGGAACGACACCAGATCGTCCCGCCAGTAGGCTCTCGCGTCCGTCGGCTCGTCCACCAACTCGCCGTCCCGCCACACCCGGTAGCGCGGCAGGTCGGTGCGCAGGTCCGCGCCGTCCGCGAGCACGGTGGCCGTGGCGCCGGCGTCGGTGACGTCGAGCACCGGGCAGGGCTTGGGGTTGCGCTGGCAGAACAGCAGCATCTCGTACGCCCAGTCGGCGGGCACCGAGATCAGGTTGGCCTGGGTGTGCCCGGCCGCGACCCCGGCCGTGGCGCCCGTGAGGCCCTCCCGGAAGCGGGCCCGGGCGTTTCGCGGGCTCCACGCGCGCGCGTGCTCGTCGACGAGCGTGACCGGACGGTCTTCCCCGACGAGGGTGACAGGACGGTCTTCCGTACGGTTCACGTGAGTTCCTTCCCGCGCGTCTCCGGCAGTCCGAACAGGGCCAGGGCGGCGAGCCCGTACCCGGCCGCGCCGAAGACCAGCGCGCCGCCCACGCCCCAGCTGTCGGCCAGGAAGCCCACCAGGGTCGGGAAGACCGCGCCCACCGCGCGGCCCGCGTTGTACGTGAAGCCCTGCCCGGTGCCGCGCACCGCCGTGGGGTACAGCTCGCTCAGGTAGGAACCGAAGCCGCTGAAGATCGCCGACATACAGAAGCCGAGCGGGAAACCGAGCACCAGGAGCGTGGTGTTGGCGCTGTCCGGGATGTTCGCGTACGCCAGCACACACACCGCCGACAGCAGTGCGAACAGCCAGATGTTGCGGCGCCGGCCCAGCCGGTCGGTGAGGTAACCGCCGGTCAGATAGCCGAGGAAGGCTCCCGAGATCAGGAAGGTCAGATACCCGCCGGTACCGACGACCGACAGACCGCGCTCGGTCTTGAGATACGTCGGGACCCAGGTCGCCAGCGTGTAGTACCCACCTTGGACACCCGTGGAGAGCAGGCCCGCGAAGACGGTGGTGCGCAGCAGACCCGGTGTCTCGGCGGTGCCCGGACGGAAGATCGCGGCGAACGAGCCGCGCTTGGGGCTCTGTTCACGGATGGCGACCGCCTGCGGGGCGTCGTGCACGCGGCGGCGCAGCCACACCACGAGCAGCGCGGGCAGCGCGCCGGTCCAGAACATGACTCGCCAGGCCATGTCGTCGCCGACGAACGAGAAGACCAGCGTGTAGACGATCACGGCGAGAGCCCAGCCGACGGCCCACGAGCTCTGGATCGCGCCGAGCGTGCGGCCGCGGTGCCGGGCGCTCGCGTACTCGGCGACCAGGATCGCGCCGACCGCCCACTCGCCGCCGAAGCCGAGCCCCTGGAGGGCCCGGAACACCAGCAGCGTCTCGTAGTTGGGCGCGAAGCCGCAGGCCACCGTGAAGACGGCGTAGGTGATGACCGTGATCATCAGGGCGCGGACCCGGCCGACCCGGTCCGCGACCACGCCCGCCGCGGCGCCGCCGACCGCGGAGACCACCAGGGTGACGGTGGTGAACAGGCCGGTCTGGCCGCTGTCCAGGCCGAAGTACGCCGCGAGCGCGACCATGCTCAGCGGCAGGGTGAAGTAGTCGTACGAATCCAGGGCATATCCGCCGAAAGCACCGGCGAATGCCTGCCGGCCTCGCGGACCGAGGGCGTGCAGCCAGCCGAACGCGCCGTCCTCGGCGGTGCGTTCGCCCTTGCCCGGCTGCGCGTCGGAGGTCAGGGCCTGCGGTGGAGGAGTCGTGCTCATGGGCACCTCGCTGAAGAGGGGACGAAGGGTGCGGGGACTGAGCCGTGCGGTGCCGTGCCAAGGTGAGCGTGCTGAGCACCGTAGAGGATCGTTCAACGATCCTTCAATACCCGCGTTGTTTCGTTCCTGTGTCTGCGGTTGAATTCCGGGCATGGCAGAGCAGCTGACGGGACTGGCCGACGACCGCGCCCTCCTCGGGCGTACCAGCACCGCCGAACGGGTCTCCGACATCCTCAGGAGCCGTATCGCGGACGGTTTCTTCCCACCGGGCACCCGCCTGTCGGAGGACGGCATCGGTGGTGCGCTGGGTGTCTCCCGCAACACCCTGCGCGAGGCGTTCCGGCTGCTCACCCATGAACGCCTGCTGGTCCACGAACTCAACCGGGGCGTCTTCGTCCGGGTCCTGACCGTCGAGGACGTCGAGGACATCTACCGCACCCGGTCCCTGGTCGAGTGCGCCGTCGTACGCGGCCTCGGCGAGCCTCCGTACGCCCTGGACGCGCTCTCGGCGGCGGTCACGGAGGGCCGGCAGGCGGCGGCCGGAAATGACTGGAAAGCAGTGGGTACGGCCAATATCCACTTCCACCGGGAACTGGTCGCCCTGGCCGGCAGCGAACGCACCGACGAACTGATGCGCAGCGTCTTCGCCGAACTCCGCCTCGCGTTCCACATCGTCGACGACCCGCACGCCCTGCACGAGCCGTACCTGGCCCGGAACCGAGAGATCCTCCAGGCCCTGGAGACAGGCGACAGGCGCGGTGCGGAGCGGCTGCTGGAGACGTACCTCACTGATTCACTGGAGCGAGTGGTGGAGGTCTACCGCCGCAGGGTCGGTGAGGACTCCACTCCGTAGAGGGCAGCGCCCCCACAGGGGCGCGGGAACTGCGCGATCAACCCTCACGGACCGGCCCCCGGAGAACCGGCCTCAGGACATCCGGCCCCACCGGCGGAGCCACCCGCGTCGTTTGGGTCGTTGTCAGACCAAGGACCTAGTCTGTGCACCGTGACTTCGCCTGCGACCACGGACAGCGTTCCGCCCCAGCTCAGCGCGGGGCCGCGCCCCGCGCCAGGGCCGGCCGCCGACGAGGGGCTGGCGCGGCGGCTGCGCGCGCTCGCCTGCACCGCGCCGCTGCACGACCTGGACACGCGCAAGGCGAACCTGGCGGGCGAGTACTCGGTGTACGGCATGGCCGAGGTCGCCCTCGCCGCCATCGACCTGGTCACCCTGAACATGGACTTCGACACCGGCGCCGACCACGAGCAGATCGTCGCCCGGCTGATCCCGCGCATCTCCGCGCAGACCCCGCGGCGTCCCGTCGCCGAGCACGAGCGCGTGGCCCGCTGGGTCCTGGAGAACCTGATCAACGTCGGCAGCGTCGACCGCGGCTTCCGCGCGGTGTACGGCACCTTCGCGCCCGACGGGTCGTATGTCCGCCGGGACTACGACTTCAAGCTGATCGAGGAGGTGCCGGGCCCCGGCGGCACGGTGTACCTCCGCACGACCGACGAGGCGGTCAACGTGCTGGTCGGCGCCCTCGACACGGACGTCACCAGCGCCCAGATCGCCGCCGAGGTCAAGCTGGAGGTGCTGATCAACCGCGGCCGCCTCGCCGACGCCCAGCTCGCCGCCGAGCAGGCCCGCTACCGGACCGTGCAGTACTCGGAGACCCTGCGCCGCGCCCTGGACGCCACCCGGCGCAATGTCCGCGCCGTGGACTGGCTCAACGCCGTCCCCGACATGATCGCCGAGGCCCTGGACCACGTCGCCGACCGCTACCGGCACGAGAACGCGATCCTCACCAACATCCGCAAGGCCCGCGACGAGACCGAGGACCCGGAGAACAAGCGGCGCGCCGCCGAACTCGTCGACATCGTCAAGGACTGCATCCGACGCCACACGCAGTTGCAGTCCCGTCTGCTGGAGGCCGGGCCGCTGTTCCGCGCGGAGCAGGACCGCCAGGCGTTCGCGACGCCGATGACGACGTCCGGAACCGACCTGTACGGGCACCTGCTCGCGCCGCTGCTGCCATTGCCGCTGGAGCAGGCGAGCCGGGTCACCGGGGCGTTCTTCGCACGCGGGACCGGCCTGCGGACACCGGTGTCGGTACGGGTGGGCGACCTTGTCGACATACTGCTGACGCCGCCCGTGGAGCGGGAGCACCTGGGGGCGGAGATGCCGGAGCCGGACCTGATCGCCACGCCTGACGACAGCCGGTTCAGCGAGGAGCAACTGGCGGACGCCATGCGGTTGCTGGACCTTCCGGCCGACGCGCCTCGGCGGTTGTCGGGGTTGCTGGCTGAGGCGCGCGAGCTGGACGCCGAGCTGCCCTACCTGGTCGCTCTGCTGGCGGTGCACGCCGCCAGTCCGGCTGTCGGTACGGCGTATCGGCAGGGTGAGGAGAAGCTGCTGTTCGCCGTGGACGACGGGACGGAGCTGGACGATCCCGAGTTCGGCGGCGCCGATCTGATCGTCGGGACCGCCCTGCTGGACGCGGTGGGGATGGCTGCGGATCGGACCGAGGCCGCGTGATGTCGTACGACAGGTGCAGTTTGTCCGCGGCCGGTCGCGCTCACGCGGCGGCAGCCGCACATTCGACACAGCCCGGCGCCCCTGACGGGGCGGTTGCGGCGACCCCTGTTTTCAAGCTCGAGGAGTTGTCGTCGTGAGCGAGTACGTCGAGGCCGAGGTGTCTGCCGGGTCGGCGCACGCTGCCGTCACCCCGGCCGACGCCGCGGACGCGGCTCGGCTCGTCGCCTTCGGGCTGCAGCCCAAGCTGCAGCCCGCGCGTGATCAGGAGTACACCGAGCTGCTGCGGCGCTACCGGGAGGACCCGCCGTTCGCGCGGCTCGCGGACGCGGTGGCAGCGGGGCTCGGGCTGGTGGTGCTGGAGGTGTCGCCCCGCGCCGGGATGGCCGTGACCGCCGCCGAGGACTCGGTGTTCGCCGTGCGCATGGGCGACTACGCGCGTCGTACGTCCGCGGACGGCAGCGACCGGTTCCTGCACGGGCTCGCGCATCTCGCCGTCGCCGCGCTGGCGTTCCCGCGCCCCGAGGACCTGGCCGACGACGGCTACATCGGGCGGATCACGGTCAACGGCGTCGACGCCTTCGTCCGGCAGGCCTGCCGCCGCCTGGAGGAGCGCGCCGACGAGCTGGGGGAGAACACCGACCCCGCCACCGACGCGCCAGGCCTGGAGGCCGCCTGGCGGATCTGGGCCAGACGCAGTGCGACCGGCGCCACCAAGGACGCCCGCCGGCTGGCCGGTTCCACCACCGGCATCATCGGCAAGGCGGTCGTCTTCCTCACCGACTCGGGGTTCCTCCAGCGCACCGGCGACGACCAGGGCGGCACCTACCGCACGACGGCCCGCTACCAGCTCCAGGTACGGGACATGGCCGGCAGCGCCGCCATGGCCGAACTGCTGGAACTCGGCGTCGTCCCGGTCACCGACGGCACGGCCAGCCTGCTGCCCGCCGACGACAGTGACGACCTGGTCGCCGACGCCGGGCTGCCGTTCCACTCCTGACCGTCCAGAACCACCGCACCTTTCCCCAGACTTACGAGAGTCCGCCATGTACGAGCTGTCCCGGATCCGCCTCTACTCCATCGGGCCCGCCGGTGCGCGCTACGCCGACACCGTGCTGGACCTGCGGGGCGTCGGCCGGCCCGTACCCGACCCGGCCCCCACCCAGGCGGAGTTCTTCGAGGAGGAGCCGGTCGGCCCGCCGCGCCGCCCGGCGCCCGCCGGCGTCCTCTTCCTGGAGAACGGCGGCGGCAAGTCGGTGCTGCTCAAGCTGATCTTCTCGGTGATGCTGCCGGGCCACCGCAACACCCTCGGCGGCGCCAGCTCGGGCGTGCTGCGCAAGTTCCTGCTCGCCGACGACTGCGGGCACGTCGCCCTGGAGTGGCAGCACACGCTCACCGGTGAGTGCGTGGTCGTGGGCAAGGTGAGCGAATGGCGAGGACGGCAGGTCTCCAACGACCCGCGGAAGTTCGCCGAGGCCTGGTACTCGTTCCGGCCCGGGCCCGGGCTCTCCCTGGACAATCTGCCGGTCGCCGAGTCCACCGCCGTACGGCCGCCCGTGGAGGGCGCCTCCGGGGCCCAGGGGCGGCGGCGCACCATGAAGGGCTTTAGGGACGCCATCACCGAGGCGGGCAAGGCGTACCCGCATCTGGAGGTGCACTGGGAGGAGATCCACGACCGCTGGATCGAGCACCTCGGCGACCTCGGCCTCGACCCCGAACTCTTCCGCTACCAGCGGGAGATGAACGCCGACGAGGGCGAGGCCGCCGGCCTCTTCGCGGTCAAGAAGGACTCCGACTTCACCGACCTGCTGCTGCGGGCCGTGACCGACACCCGGGACACCGACGGGCTCGCCGACCTGGTCGGCGGCTTCGGCAACAAGCTGGGCCGGCGCGCCGAGCTGATCGCCGAACGGGACTTCACCGCCGGGTCGGTGGATCTGCTGGGGCGGATCGTCGAAGCGGCCGAGGCGCGGGCACGCGCGCGTGACATCCACGCCGGCGCCGAGCGCCGTACCCGCACGCTCGCGCGCCGGTTGTCCGTGCGGGGCGCGCAGGAGCGGATGCGCGCCGCGGACCTTGCCCAGGGCGTCACGGCCGCGGCGTACGCCGTCACGCACTCCGAGGGCGCCCGCGAGCGCAGCGCGCTGATCGCCGCCGAACTCGCCTACCGGCACGCCTCGCTGGCACTGGCCGCCGGGGAGAAGTCCGCCGCCGCGCAGAAGCGCGAGCTGGCCGAGGCCCGCACCCTGCACTCGGCCTGGCAGGCCGCCGAGGCCGTGCTGCGCCACCGCGCCGCCGTCGACCGCGTCGCGCGCGTGTCCGCCGCCATCCAGGAGGCCGAGCGGGACGCGGCCCCCGCACTGGCCGCCCGCGCCAAGGCGGCCGTCGAACTCGTCCGGGCCCTGCACGCGGCCGCCGGGAGCGCGGAGCAGCTCGCCAACGAGGAGGAGGAGCGGTCCGCCGCCCTTCAGGAGGTCAGCGACTGCGCCTACCGCGACTCGACCTCCGCCGCCACCGAGGCGCAGCGCGCCCGCAGCGAGGTCGGGCATCTGCGCCAGCGCCTCGGCGAGGTCGAGCAGGAGACCGCCGAGGCCGTCCGCGCGGGCTGGCTCGACGACAGCGCCCCGGACGCCGACCCGGCCCGCGCCGCCCTCGCGGCCAGCGACGCCGAGAAGACCGCCGTGGCCGCCTGGGACACCGCGCGCGAGGCCTCCCGCAAGGCATCCGAGCACGCACGAGAGGCGGCCTCCGCCGAGTCCCGCGCCGAACTCACGGCCGCCCGCGCGGCAGACGCCGCGACCGCCGCCGAGCGGACCTACGACGCCGAGAAACGCCTGGCGGAGGCCCTGGCGGCGGAGGAACGGCTCACCGAGCTGCTGGGCCTCACCGGTTCCCGTACGACCATTCCCCGGCCCCGGGGCGACGGCGCCGACGATGCCCTCGGCGCCGAGGAACTCGACCGGTTCGCCGACGAGTTGCGCGAGCTGCTCGACGACGCCGTCAGCTCCGCCGAACGGCACCTTTTCGAACTGCGCACCGCGGCCGCCGACGACTCCCGGATCCTCGGCGCCCTCGGTGACGGGGGGCTGCTGCCGCCCGGCCCCGACGTGCTGGCCACCGTCGAGTACCTCGGCGAGCACGGCATCCCGGCGCTGCCCGGCTGGCGCTATCTCGCCCAGGCCGTCGACCCGACGGACCACGCGCGCGTGCTCGCCGCCCGCCCCGAACTCGTCGACGGCGTCATCATCACCGACCCGGACACCCACGCGCGGGCCCGCGAGGCGCTCGGCGAGGCCGCCCTGCTGCCGCGCTCCGCCGTCGCCGTCGGTACAGCCGCCGCCCTGCTCGCGCCGGCCCCGGCCGCCGACGCCACCCCGGGCGACGTGTTCCTCGTACCGCCGAACCCGGCCATGCACGACGAACACGCCGCCGACGAGGAGCGGCAGGCGCTGCGCGCCCGGGCCACCGAGCGGGACGAGGAGATCCGCGGCCTCGCCGCCCGGCTCGGCAAGGACCGCGAGCTGGCCGCGCGGCTCGCCTCCTGGCGCACCGGCTGCCCGGCCGGGCGGCTCGGGGAACTGGCCCGGGCCGCGCGAGAGGCCCGCGCGTTCGCCGAGGAGTCCGAGGCCGAACTGGCCGAGGCGCGGACCGTGCGGGCCGAGACCGAGGAGGCGGCCGTCGAGACCGCCCAGGTGCGCGACGAACGGCAGGAGGCCGCGCAGAAGGCCCGGCGCGCCGCCGACGCCCTCGCCGGCCTCGCGTTCCGGCTGCGCGAACGGGCAGGCTGGCAGGTCAAGCTGCGGGAACTCGCCGACGAGGCCACCGAGTCGGAGGCCCGCGCCCAGTCCTGCCTGGAGCGCGCCCGCGTCGCCGACGAGGACCGGCGCGGCGCTCAGCGCGCCGCCGACGACGCCCGCCGCACCGCCCGCGCGCTGCGCGCGGAGCGGGCCGAGATCGCCGGTGCCCCCGACGACGTACCGGAAGCCGACGAGGACGCGCCCAAGTCCTCGCTGCCCGCCCTCCGGGAGGCCTACCGGGCCGCCTCACAGGTGTACGAGAAGGTCGGCGTCGGCGCCGACCTCCGTGCCGAGCAGGCCCGTTCGGAGAGCGACGAGAGCGCCGCGCTCACGGAGCTGGAACGGCTGACCAACAAGGTCCGCACCCGCGCGGAGCAGCTGCTGCAGTCGCCCGACGGCTCCGACGGGCCGTCCCGGCAGGCCGCCGCCGCCCGCGCGGAGGAGCTGGTGCAGCTCCTGGAGACCCGGATGTCCACCGCGAGCGAGCAGCTCGGACGGCTGCGCGGCGAGGCGGAACGGCACGCCCCCGAGGACGGTGAGGCGCACACCGAGCTGCCCGAGGAGCTCCAGCCGCGCGACGCCGAGCACGCACAGGCCCTGCTGCGTACCGCGACCGCCGAACTCGCCACCCGCACCGAGGCCCTGACCCAGGCCCGCGAGGCACACGCCGAACTGCTGGACGCCCACCGTGCGGCCGAGGACGCGGCCGGCGGCATCGACGAGATCGCCGCCATGCTCCGCGACCTGCTGCGCGAACACCCCACCGACGAGGAGCAGGAGGAGCCCGAGCCCTACCCCGGCACCCTGGAGGAGGCCCGGCAGTCCGCCGCCGAGGCCCGCCGGTCGCTGCGCGGCTGCGCCGGCGATCTCTCCGCCGCCGAATCCGCCGTGCGCGAGGCGAGCGATGTGCTCGTACGGCACGCCAACTCCACGCGGTACGAAGCGGTCCGGACGCCCGCACGGCAGCAGATCCGTGAACTGCCCGCCTCCGCGCTGCCCGAGCACGCCCAGAAGTGGGCGGACGCCTTCGCACCCCGACTGCGGGTGCTGACCGACGAGTTGGCCCAGCTGGAGCGCAACCGCGATTCCATCGTGGACCGGCTGCGCGGGCTCGTCGAGTCGGCCCTCGCGACCCTCCGGTCCGCCCAGCGGCTGTCCCGGCTGCCCGAGGGACTCGGCGAGTGGTCCGGGCAGGAGTTCCTCCGGATCCGCTTCGAGGAGCCCGACCAGGCCACGCTCACCGAGCGGCTCGGCGAGGTCGTCGACGAGGCGACCCGCGCCGCCGTGAAGAAGAACTCCGACCTGCGGCGGGACGGAATGTCCCTGCTGCTGAGGGGGGTCGGGGCGGCCCTGCAGCCGAAGGGGGTCGCCGTCGAGATCCTCAAGCCGGACGCCGTGCTGCGCGCCGAGCGGGTGCCGGTGGGGCAGATGGGGGACGTGTTCTCCGGTGGGCAGCTGCTCACCGCGGCCATCGCCCTGTACTGCACCATGGCCGCGCTCAGGTCCAACGACCGCGGGCGCGACAAGCACCGGCACGCCGGCACGCTGTTCCTCGACAACCCCATCGGGCGGGCC
This sequence comes from Streptomyces sp. NPDC026538, assembly GCF_055567535.1. Taxonomy (NCBI): domain Bacteria; kingdom Bacillati; phylum Actinomycetota; class Actinomycetes; order Kitasatosporales; family Streptomycetaceae; genus Streptomyces; species Streptomyces sp. NPDC026538. The sequence continues at coordinate 24,568 of NZ_JBVHQG010000017.1, read as the reverse complement.
AACGCGACCTATCTGCTGGAGCTGCAGCGGGCCGTCTCGGACGCGTTGGGCGTGCAGCTGCTCTATACGACCGGACTGTTCGACACCACCGCGCTGGCCGAGTTCCCGCTGGTCATCCGGTTGCGGAACGACGCCGACCTCAGGGCCGGGCTGAAGTACATCAGCGTGGAGGAGCACCTGCGCCCCGGGTTGCCGCAGCAGCCGCAGGCGGGAGAGGCCGGGCACAGCGAGATCACGGCGACCCGCATGTTCAAGAGGCCGTCCGCCTGAAGCGTTCAGGAGACCGTCAACCTGAAGCCCCGTCCTTTGACGGCGGTGCCGGTCTCAGGGGTGGGACAGCTGCCCGGCTTTGCCGCCGCGCCGCCGTGTCCGCTCCTGTTCGCGCTCGGCGGCCCGCTGGCGCCGCCGGGCCGCCCGTCGCTCGCGGCGGAGCGAGCGTGCCGTGCTGCTCGGCTCCGAGACCACGCCGTAGCGCTGGTTCCACACCTGACGGGTCACCAGGACGTCCACCGCGCCCCAGGTGGCCACCACCGTGCTCGCCACGCTGCTGATCACCATCGGGAACGCCAGCCAGGACTCCGCCATCGTGCAGAAGAACGCCACCATGGCCTGGATCAGCGTGACGGCGATGATGATCAGGGCCCGCACCGCCGACGTACGCACCGGATCCGGCATCCGATACCGCTTGGCCGGCTCCTCGACCCACAACGGCCGGTACTGTGCCTGCTGTTGCGTGCGCGACCACGCCGCGGAGCGCTCCTCGACGCCGCCGCGTGGCGAAAGGCCACCGTCCGGCGCCTCGGGCACCGGACGCACCGCCGAGCGTGCCGCCGTGCCGTCCTCGGGCGCCAAGCGCCGCTGAGCCGTCCCCATCAAGGTGTCACTCCCCACCGCCGACAGACCCCCTCGCGCCGGTGTCCGACGACCCCGACTCCCCTGTGGCTGCCCGGCTTGCGCTGTTTTACGCTGCCCGGATGCGAGATACAGCTCCTGTGGCCGATTTCGCACCCATCGCCCATCAACGAGGACGAACGAACTCGCCCGATGATTCCCAACCAGTGAAAATTTCCGGCCAACTGATCCTTCGTGTCGTTCCCGCCCTGACACGCGCGAAGTCGGCGCGATCGCGGTGGCAATCTCCCGCAATGCCCGGACATCTCTCCCTGTCCGTTCCCCATGTCCCGGCGCCGAGGCGGAAGTTCGTCGTCCGGACGCGTCTTCGAGTTATCCATGCGGCGGTAGTAGGCTCGCGCCGTTTGTTGACGTACATGTGTACCCCCGGCCGGCGGGGGTCGAGCTGGGGGAGGCCATGCGCTTTCGCGGGAAGTCGATCCGCCGGAAGATCGTGGCGCTGCTTCTCGTGCCGCTGGTGTCCCTGACGGCCGTCTGGGGCTTCGCGGCCGTGCTCACGGGGCGCGAGGTCACCCAGCTGTTCCAGGTGTCGAGCATCGTCGAGGACATCGGCTACCCCACCGAGGACACCGCCCGGGTCCTCCAGCAGGAACGCCGGCAGACCCTCGTCTATCTCGCCGACCCGCGCGCCGCCGACGCGCTCGCCGCCCTGCACCGCACCCGCGCCGCCACCGACAGCGCCGTCGCCGATCTGCGGAAGAACGCCGGGAAGCAGAGCGCCCGCGACGGTATGAGCGCCGACGACGCCGAACGCCTCACCGCCGTGCTCGACGCGTTCGAGGGCATCGACGCCCTGCGGCACAGCGTCGAACAGGGCACCGTCAGCCGCGCCCAGGCCCTCGACCTCTACAACCGTGTGGTCGACCCCTGTTACACGCTGCTCGCCTCCCTCGGCGGGATCGACGACGTCGAGATGGACAAGCAGGCCCGCGCGCTCGTCAACATCACCCGTGCCCGCGAACTCCTCTCCCGCGAGGACGCCCTGCTCGGCTCCGCCCTCGTGGTCGGGAAGATCTCCCGCGCCGAGACCCGGGAGATCTCCGACCTCGTCGCCCAGCGCACCCTCCTGTACGACATCAGCCTGCCGCTGCTGCCGTCGTCGGAACGCGACCGCTTCGACCGCTTCTGGAAGAACGCCACGACCGCCCCGCTGCGGACCGCGGAACAGTCCGTGATCGACGCCGGATCCGGTGTGCCGAACGACGTCGGCGCCAGGAGCTGGGACACCGCCGCCGGCAATGTGCTCGACGAACTGCGCACCCTCGACGACCAGGTCGGTGACCGCTACCAGGACCGCATCCGGCCGGTCGCCGTCAGCGTGATCGTCCAGGCGGCCGTCGTCGGTGTCCTCGGCCTGGTCGCCGTGCTCTTCTCGCTGGTCGTGTCGGTCCGGGTCGGCCGAAGCCTCGTCCGCGACCTGCGGCTGCTGCGCCAGGAGGCGCACGAGGCCTCCGGGGTCCGGCTGCCCAGCGTGATGCGCCGGCTGTCCGCGGGCGAACAGGTCGACGTGGAGACCGAGGTCCCGCGCCTGGAGTACGACAAGAACGAGATCGGCGACGTGGGCCAGGCCCTCAACACCCTGCAGCGCGCCGCCGTGGAAGCCGCAGTCAAACAGGCCGAACTGCGCTCCGGCGTCTCCGAGGTCTTCGTCAACCTCGCCCGCCGCAGCCAGGTACTGCTGCACAAGCAGCTCACCCTGCTCGACACCATGGAGCGCAGGACCGAGGACACCGACGAACTCGCCGACCTCTTCCGCCTCGACCACCTCACCACCCGCATGCGCCGGCACGCCGAGGGCCTGGTGATCCTCTCCGGCGCCGCCCCCTCGCGGCAGTGGCGCCGCCCCGTCCAGCTGATGGACGTGGTGCGTGCCGCCGTGGCCGAGGTCGAGGACTACGAGCGCATCGAGGTCCGCCGGCTGCCCCGGGTCGCCGTCACCGGCCCCGCCGTCGCCGACCTCACCCACCTCGTGGCCGAACTCCTCGAGAACTCCACGGTGTTCTCGCCGCCGCACACCGCCGTCCAGGTCCTCGGCGAGCGGGTCGCCAACGGCTTCACCCTGGAGATCCACGACCGAGGTCTCGGCATGGCGGCCGAGGCGCTCCTCGACGCCAACCTGCGGCTCGCCGAGACCCCCGAGTTCGAGCTCTCCGACACCGACCGGCTCGGCCTGTTCGTGGTCAGCCGCCTCGCCCAGCGTCAGAACGTCCGCGTCTCCCTCCAGCCGTCCCCCTACGGAGGCACCACCGCCGTCGTCTTCATCCCCGACGTACTGCTGACCGACGACATCCCCGACACCAACGGGGTCGGCTTCCGCCTCGACCGCCCCCGGACCGCCTCGGAGACCGGATCCGAGGAGAGCCACGCCACCACCCTCACCCAGGTGTCGGGGCAGCGCCCCGGGCTGCCGACCGCGCTCCTGGGCGGACCGGTCGAGCTGGAGGCCCCCGTCGACCTGGACGCGCTGGACGACTTCCCGGGCGCCCTCAACGAGGAGGACAGTGAGCGCGGCGGTCTGTTCCGCCCCCGCCGCTCCCTCGCCCGCGCCGACGACGACACCGCGCCCGTCGTCAGCGAGCTGCATCAGCCCGCCCCGGACACCGCGGACGGCTTCCGCGACGAGCGGCCCGGCGGCCCGGTGCCGCTGCCCCGACGGAGTACGCCCAAGCTGGTCAGCTCGCACGGCAGGCCCGTCACCGAGCAGCGCTCCCGCCGCGCCGGACCGGATGACCGGGACCCGGCGGACGCGGGCCGGCCCGAACCGGGCGGACTCGCCCCGCTGCCCTCCCGCCGCCGCACCGAGCCGCCTGCGCAGCGCACCGGCGGCCCGGCCGACCGCGACGAGCCACGCACGGCGCCCGAGGCGGCCGGCCCGGCGGAACCCTCCGGGCCCCCCGCGCTGCCCAGGCGAACCCGCCGCTCCGCGATCACCTCCGGCAGCGGCACCGACGACTCCGTCCCGCCCCTTGGCAGCACACCCCCGGAGGCCGCACCCGGCACCCGGCCGCTGCCCCGGCGGGTACGGCAGGCCAACCTGGCCCCACAGCTGCGACAGGAACCCGCCCGACCCGCCGGGCACGAGCCGGAACCCGTCGAGCGTGACGCCGACGAGGTCCGCAGCCGCATGGCCTCGCTCCAGCGCGGCTGGCAGCGCGGCCGGGCGGAGAACACCGCGGGCGACGGGTCCGAGCACGGCACAGCACAAGGAACGACTAAGGGGGACGGTCGATGACCGATCCGAAGGCGACCGGCCACACGGCGACGAACAAGGGCGAGCTGAACTGGCTCCTGGACGACCTGGTCGACCGGGTCGCCAGCATCCGTAAGGCCGTCGTGCTCTCCGGCGACGGCCTGGCCACCGGTGTCTCCAAGGACCTCACCAGAGAGGACGGCGAGCACCTGGCGGCGGTGGCCTCCGGCTTCCACAGCCTCGCCAAGGGCGTGGGCCGCCACTTCGAGGCGGGCAGTGTCCGGCAGACCGTCGTCGAGCTCGACGACGCCTTCCTGTTCGTCACGGCGGCCGGCGACGGCAGCTGCCTGGCCGTCCTCTCCGACGCCGACTCCGACGTCGGCCAGGTCGCTTACGAGATGACACTCCTGGTCAAGCGGGTCGGTGCACATCTGGTGGCCGTTCCGCGCACCGATCTGCCCTCGGGCGGGTAGTGGGATGACATGAGCGGAGACGGTCAGGGAAGAAGTCGCTGGTTCGACGACGAGGCCGGACCGGTCGTCCGTCCGTACGCCATGACGCGGGGCCGCACCACCAGTGCGGCCCAGCACCGCCTCGATCTGATCGCGGTGGTCGTCACGGAGGCCCACGCGGACGACCCGGAGGACGACCGGATGCTGTCCCCGGAGCACGTGGACATCGTCGAGCTGTGCCGTGACACCCCGCAGTCGGTCGCCGAGCTGGCCTCCGGACTCGATCTGCCCGTCGGAGTGGTCCGGGTCCTCGTCGGTGACCTCGTCGACGGTGAACTCGTCCATGTCAACCGCCCGGTCCCACCGGCCGAGCTGGTGGACGAGAGTATTCTGCGCGACGTGATCAACGGCCTCCGGGCGCTGTGACCGGCGCGGATGCGGAGTAGTGACGTGACAGGCTGGCAGTTCTGGGTCGACCGGGGCGGTACGTTCACCGACGTCGTCGCGCGGCGCCCGGACGGCCGGCTGCTCACCCACAAACTGCTCTCCGACAACCCCGCGCGGTACGCCGACGCCGCGGTGGCAGGCGTGCGCGAGCTGCTCGAAGGCTCCGGCGACCAGGTCGACGCCGTCCGTATGGGCACCACGGTCGCCACCAACGCGCTGCTGGAACGCAAGGGCGAGCGCACCCTGCTCGTCATCACGCGCGGCTTCCGCGACGCCCTGCGCATCGCCTACCAGAACCGCCCGCTCATCTTCGCCCGCCGCATCGACCTGCCCGAGCTGCTGTACGAACGGGTCGTCGAGGCCGACGAGCGCATCGCGGCCGACGGCACCGTCCTGCGCACACCCGACCTGGACGCCCTGGCGGGCCCGCTCCAGGAGGCGTACGACGAGGGGATCCGCGCCGTCGCCGTCGTCTGCATGCACAGCCATCTCCACCCGGCCCACGAGCAGGCGATCGGCGAGCTGGCCGCCCGTACCGGCTTCCCGCAGATCTCGCTGTCCAGCGAGGTCAGCCCGCTGATGAAGCTCGTCCCGCGCGGCGACACCGCCGTCGTCGACGCCTACCTGTCGCCCGTACTGCGCCGTTACGTCCGCCGGGTCGCCGACGACCTCGAAGGCGTCCGGCTGATGTTCATGCAGTCCAACGGCGGCCTCGCCGAGGCCGGGCAGTTCCGCGGCAAGGACGCCATCCTGTCCGGGCCGGCCGGAGGGATCGTCGGCATGGCCCGGATGTCGCAGCTCGCCGGCTTCGACCGGGTCATCGGCTTCGACATGGGGGGAACCTCCACCGACGTCTCGCACTTCGCGGGCGAGTACGAGCGGGTCTTCACCACCCAGATCGCGGGCGTGCGGCTGCGCGCCCCCATGCTGGACATCCACACCGTCGCCGCGGGCGGCGGCTCGGTGCTGCACTTCGACGGCTCCCGCTACCGCGTCGGCCCCGACTCGGCCGGCGCCGACCCCGGTCCGGCCTGCTACCGGGGCGGCGGCCCGCTCACGGTGACCGACGCCAACGTCATGCTCGGCCGGATCCAGCCCGCCCACTTCCCCCTCGTGTTCGGACCCGACGGCGACCAGCCCCTCGACGCCGGCCTCGTCCGCGACCGCTTCACCGGCCTCGCGCGCGAGATCCGCGAACAGACCGGCGACGACCGGACCCCGGAACAGGTCGCCGAGGGCTACCTGAGCATCGCCGTGGCCAACATCGCCAACGCCGTGAAGCGGATCTCCGTCCAGAAGGGCCACGACGTCACCCGCTACGCCCTCACCACCTTCGGCGGGGCCGGCGGCCAGCACGCGTGCATGGTCGCCGACTCGCTCGGCATCCGCACCGTCCTGGTGCCGCCCATGGCGGGTCTTCTGTCCGCGCTCGGCATCGGCCTCGCCGACACCACCGCCATGCGCGAACAGTCCGTCGAGGCTCCCCTCGAGCCCGCCGCCATGTCCGGCGTCCTCAAGACCGCCGACGACCTGGAGGCCACGGCCCGCTCCGAACTCCTCGCCGAGGACGTCCCGGAGGACCGCATCGAAGTCACCCGCCGCGCCCAGCTCCGCTACGACGGCACCGACACCACCCTCACCGTCGAGCTCACCGAGCCCGACACGATGAAACACGCCTTCGAAGAACGTCATCGCGCCACGTACTCCTTCACGCTCGACCGCCCGGTCGTCATCGAAGCCCTCTCCGTGGAAGCCACCGGCATCACCCGCCCCCCCGATCTCTCCGTCCTCGCCCCGTACGAAGGCCGTCCCGCCGCCCCGGAAACCGTCCGCCTCCACACCGGCGGCGCCTGGCGCGACGTACCCCTCCACCGCCGTGAGGCCCTTCCCCCCGGCGAATCCGTCACCGGCCCGGCGATCATCACCGAAGCCGGCGCCACGACCGTCGTCGACGACGGCTGGCGGGCCGCGGCGGCCGACGACGGGCATCTGGTCATGGAACGCGCGGCGGTCACGCAGAGTTCCGATCTCGACACAGAAGCGGATCCGGTGCTGCTCGAGGTCTTCAACAACCTGTTCATGTCGATCGCCGAACAGATGGGCGCCCGGCTGGAGTCGACGGCCCAGTCCGTCAACATCAAGGAGCGCCTGGACTTCTCCTGCGCCCTGTTCGACCCGGACGGGAACCTGGTGGCCAACGCCCCGCACATCCCGGTCCACCTGGGCTCCATGGGGACCAGCGTGAAAGAGGTCATCAGCCGCCGAGGCGCCTCGATGCGTCCCGGCGACACCTACGCCGTCAACGACCCGTACCACGGCGGAACGCATCTCCCCGACGTCACCGTGATCACCCCGGTCTTCGGCACCGAGGGCCTCGGCGTCGGCGCTAACTCCGGCACGGCGGACACGGAGGGTGACCCCGGCAGTGCCCCGGAGATCCTCTTCTACGTGGCCTCCCGCGGCCACCACGCCGAGATCGGCGGCATCGCCCCCGGCTCGATGCCCGCCGACAGCCGCACCATCGACGAAGAGGGCGTCCTCTTCGACAACTGGCTGCTCGCCGAGAACGGCAGGTTCCGCGAGGCCGAGACCCGCCGGCTGCTCGCCGAGGCCCGCTACCCCTCCCGCAACATCCGCACCAACCTCGCCGACCTGCGCGCCCAGATCGCCGCCAACCGCAAGGGCGTCGACGAAGTCGGCCGCATGATCGAGGAGTTCGGCCTCGACGTCGTCCAGGCCTATATGCGGCACGTCCAGGACAACGCGGAGGAAGCGGTCCGCCGCGTCATCGACGCCCTGGACGACGGCGCGTACGCCTACGAGACCGACTCCGGCGCCGTGATCCGGGTACGCGTGCGCGTGGACCGCGACAACCGGCGCGCGACTGTCGACTTCACCGGCACCTCGGCGCAGCTGGACACCAACTTCAACGCCCCGTTCGCCGTCGTCAACGCGGCCGTGCTGTACGTCTTCCGTACCCTGGTCGCCGACGACATCCCGCTCAACGACGGCTGCCTGCGCCCACTGGACATCGTCGTACCGCCCGGATCGATGCTCGCCCCGGAGCCGCCGGCCGCCGTGGTCGCGGGCAACGTCGAGACCTCCCAGGCCATCACCGGCGCCCTCTACGCGGCGCTCGGCGTCCAGGCCGAGGGCTCCGGCACGATGAACAACGTCACCTTCGGCAACGAGCGCCACCAGTACTACGAGACCGTCGCCTCCGGATCCGGGGCCGGCGACGGCTTCCCCGGCGCGAGCGTCGTACAGACCCACATGACCAACTCCCGGCTCACCGACCCGGAAGTCCTGGAGTGGCGACTGCCGGTCCGCCTCGACGAGTTCGCCGTACGGCGGGGTAGCGGCGGCGCGGGCCGCTGGCAAGGCGGGGACGGCGCGGTGCGCCGCATCCGCTTCCTCGAGCCCATGACCGTCTCCACCCTGTCCCAGCACCGGCGCGTCCCGCCGTACGGCATGGCGGGCGGCGCGCCCGGCGCGCTCGGCGCCAACCGGGTGGAGCGGGCCGACGGCACGGTCACCGAGCTCGGCGGCAGTGACAGCGCGGACGTCGGCGCGGACGACGTACTGGTCATCGAAACCCCGGGTGGCGGCGGATACGGAAGCCCGTCACCCGACCCCATCAAGCGACCCTCATCAAGCAGGAGAAGAGATCGATGATCTTCGGGCGATCTGAGCGCGGCAAGCCCCCGGTCGAGCCCGTCACGCTCAAGATCCTCGTGGCCGGCGGCTTCGGCGTGGGCAAGACGACCCTGGTCGGCGCGGTGAGCGAGATCAGGCCGCTGCGCACCGAGGAGGTGCTCACCGAGGCCGGGCGGCCGGTGGACGACACCAACGGCGTCGAGGGCAAGCACACCACCACCGTCGCCATGGACTTCGGCCGCATCACCCTGCGCGAGGACCTGGTGCTGTACCTGTTCGGCACGCCCGGGCAGGAGCGGTTCTGGTTCATGTGGGACGAGCTGTCCGAGGGCGCGCTGGGCGCTGTCGTGCTCGCCGACACGCGCCGTCTGGAGGACTGCTTCGCCGCCGTCGACTACTTCGAGCGGCGCTCCATACCGTTCCTGGTCGGCGTCAACTGTTTCGAGGGCGCGGACCGCTACCCGGCCGAGGACATCCGCAAGGCCCTCGACCTCGACGCGGACGTGCCGGTCCTGCTGTGCGACGCCCGGGACCGCGAGTCGGTCAAGCAGGTGCTCATCGGCGTGGTCCAGCACGCGATGGCGTACGCGGCGGCCCAACGCCAGACCGTCACCACCTGAGGCGCCGGCACGGCCCGTACCCCCGCCGACCGGGGTACGGGCCGTGGTCCCGGGGCGGGCGGCTACTCGCCGTCCTCCAGCCAGCCGAAGCTCTTCTCCACGGCCTTGCGCCAGTTCGCGTACTCCCTGTCGCGCACCGGCGCCTCCATGGCCGGCGTCCACTCGACGTCCTTCTGCCAGTGCGACTTGAGCTCGTCGAGGTCGTTCCACACGCCCGTCGCGAGGCCGGCCGCGTAGGCGGCGCCCAGGCAGGTCGTCTCGGAGACCCGGGGCCGGATCACCGGCACCCCGAGGACGTCGGCCTGGTGCTGCATCAGGAGGTTGTTCTTCGTCATGCCGCCGTCCACCTTCAGGGTCGTGATCTGCACCCCGGAGTCCTGGTACATGGCGTCCACGACCTCCCGCGTCTGCCAGCTGGTCGCCTCCAGGACCGCGCGGGCGAGATGCGCCTTCGTGACGTACCGGGTGAGGCCGGTGACGACCCCGCGCGCGTCCGAGCGCCAATAGGGCGCGTACAGGCCGGAGAAGGCGGGCACGATGTAGGCGCCGCCGTTGTCGTCGACGCTCGCGGCCAGGGTCTCGATCTCGTCGGCGGTACGGATGATGCCGAGCTGGTCCCGGAACCACTGGACGAGCGCCCCCGTGATGGCGATCGACCCCTCCAGGCAGTACACCGGCGCCTCGTCGCCGATCTTGTAGCCCATGGTCGTCAGCAGCCCGTTCTTGGACGGCACCGGCCGGTCACCGGTGTTGAGCAGCAGGAAGCTGCCCGTCCCGTAGGTGTTCTTCGCCGTGCCGACGTCGTAGCAGGCCTGCCCGAAGACGGCCGCCTGCTGATCGCCCAGCGCGGACGCCACCGGCACCCCGGCGAGCTGGCCGACGGCGGTGCCGTACACCTCGGCGGAGGACCTGATCTCGGGCAGGACCCCGTCGGGGACGTTCATCGCGGACAGGATGGAGGCGTCCCACTGGAGGGTCTCCAGGTTCATCAGCATGGTCCGCCCGGCGTTGGTCACGTCGGTGACGTGCCGGCCGCCGTCGATGCCGCCGGTGAGGTTCCAGATCAACCAGGAGTCGATGGTCCCGAAGGCGATCTCCCCGCGCTCGGCCCGGTCCCGGAGCCCGGGCACGTTGTCCAGCAGCCAGGCCGCCTTGGGACCGGAGAAGTAGCTGGCCAGGGGCAGTCCGGTCTGGTCGCGGAACCGGTCCTGGCCGTCGCTGCCGCCGAGTTCGCCGCACAGGGCGGCGGTGCGGGTGTCCTGCCAGACGATCGCGTTGTGCACGGGCTTGCCGGTGGCGCGGTCCCACAGGACCGTCGTCTCGCGCTGGTTGGTGATGCCGAGCGCGCTCAGCTGGTCGGCGCGCAGTCCCGCGTTGGCGAGCGCCCCGGCGACCACGGCCTGCACCTTGGACCAGATCTCGGTGGCGTCGTGCTCCACCCAGCCCGGCTTGGGAAAGATCTGGCGGTGCTCGCGCTGGTCGACGGAGACGATCGCGCCACCGTGGTCGAAGATGATGCAGCGGCTCGACGTGGTGCCCTGGTCGATTGCGGCGACGTACCTATCGGCGGTGTCCGTCATGGCTACCCCTTGGTCGCTGGGTCGGAAGGCTGCGTGGGATCGGAAGGCCGCGTTTGAGGAGGCGGGGTGTCAGAAGGCCGCGTTGTAGATGAGGCCCGCGAGCGCCCCGCCCACCAGGGGGCCGACGACCGGGATCCAGGCATAACTCCAGTCGGAGGTGCCCTTGTTGGGGATCGGCAGGAAGGTGTGGACGATCCGGGGGCCGAGGTCGCGCGTCGGGTTGATGGCATAGCCCGTGGGCCCGCCCAGGGACAGCCCGATGCCGACGACGAGCAGCGAGACGATCAGCACGGTGGTGCCGGACTCGCCGAGCCCCTTGGTCAGCCCGAACGCGAGGATCGGCAGGACCAGCGCGACCGTCGCGATGATCTCGGTGATGAGGTTGGCGACCGGGTTCCGGATCTCCGGGATGGTGGAGAAGATGCCGAGCGTCGGCGTCGGCTCCTCCCCGGTGTCCTCGTCGGCCACGTTGGCCTGGAACTGGGCCAGGTAGACGAGGTACGTCAGTACGGCGCCGAGGATCGCGCCGACGAACTGACCGAGGAGATAGACCCAGACCTTGCCCCACTCACCGGTGTCCACGGCGATGCCGATGGTGACGGCGGGGTTGAGCTGGCCGCCGGAGAGGGGAGCGGCGGTGTAGGCGCCGGCCAGGACGCCGAATCCCCAGCCGAACGCGATCACCACCCAGCCCGCCGCTCTCGCCTTGGAGTGTCTGAGGGTGACGGCGGCGCAGACGCCCGCGCCGAACAGGATCAGGATGGCGGTGCCGATGACTTCGCCGACGAATATGTCTCCGTTGCTCATGGCGGCTCCTAGGGCGCTGGCCGGAGGATCGACCCCGGCGCATTGAGCAGGAACGGTTCCCTTGGCGACGTCAGCCGAAGGCAGGGAAGGTCCCGCGCCCCGCCCGGCGTCAGTGACGAGCGTGCCGTAACAGCCGAATCGCCCATGGGGGAGCGGGCCTCAGGACAGGAGCGCCCCATGGCGCGGTGCCTGATTACGCGGAGAATGTACGGCGATGTCGACCGACACCGGAAGTTTTCACCGGCACTCAGGGAGCGTCAAGGTCGCCGACGGCAACGATGACAGGCAACTCGCCCGGAGCCGGCTTTCACGGCTCCACCGTCGCGTAGCCGGCCTGGGCCGGATAAGCGCCCGAGCCGCGCCGGATCTCGTGCCCGGGCAGTCCCGCCCGCCCCAGCACCCAACTCGCCCCGGGCAGCGCCTTGGCGGCCTTCTTGAGCGGCGTGAGACACGCGGCCGCCTCCCGGTGGTCGGCCACGCTGCCCGGCCCGCACACGACGGTGGCCAGGGAAAGCGTGACGGGACGGCCGCCGGCGGACCAGGGCGCGTCGAGCACGCCGGTCACCAGCCGGTCCAGCCCTTCCTCGTCGGCGAGCACCAGGAAGTCGTCCCCGCCGATGTGCCCCACGCGCGCGTGCCCGGTCACGGCCTGCTGCAGTGTCTGTCCCACCGCACGGATCAGCTCGTCCCCCGCGGCGAACCCGGCGCCGTCGTTCACCTGTTTGAAGTGGTCGATGTCCAGCCAGCTCAGGGCGAAGACCCGGCCCTCCGCGATCCACCGGTCCGCCTCGCCCGTGATCGCGTCCGAACCGGGCAGCCGGGTCAGCGGATTGAGCCCGGCCGCCTCCTCGACGCGGTTCTCGGCGAGGGCGCGTACCAGGTCGGCGAGGCGTACGACGCCCACGCAGCGCCCGAGTCGGTCGACCACCGCCACGTCGTCCGACGTGCGGTCCCGGTCGCCGACGGCGACCACGTCCAGGACCTCCCAGGCGGTCGCGTCGACGCCGACCGTGCGCGGTGCGTCGCCGAGCTTGAAGGCCGGGCGGTCGGCGTACAGGGCGTGTCCGTAGCGGCCGGACATCGACAGCAGGAAGCGGGAGCGGTGCACCGAGCGGACCGGGGCGCCCGTCTGGTCCACCAGGAGGACGCCGGAGACGTCCGGGGAGCCGGTCAGCAGGGCTCGCACCTGCAGCGCGGACGCGGCGACCGGCAGCAGGGCGGCGGGCCGGATGAACTCCCGCACCGACGGCCCGGAGCGCGGCGGCGGCGCGGCGGCGGCCGAACGCGGCGGAACGTACACGTCCGCCACCGGGATCCGGGCCGGCGGCGCGAACAGCTCGCCCTGGGCCAGCTGGGCCCCGGCCGACAGCGCGGCCGTGTACTGGAGTTCGGTCTCCACCCCTTCGACGGCCAGCAGGGCGCCCAGTTCCTCGCACAGGGTCCGCATCGCCCGCACCGCGGCCGGTCGGCCGAGCAGTGAGGCGTCCAGCTTGACCAGGTCGGGGGAGAGGTCGGTGAGCAGCCGCAGGGGTACGTCCCCGTCGCCGATGCCGTCCGCGCTGATCCGGAAGCCCTGGCCGCGCAGCGTCGCCACGGACTCCAGCAGGGCCCGGTGCGGCACGTGTGTGTACGGCGGCACGATGTCCAGGGTCACCTCCCAGGGCATCCGTCCGGCTTCGCGGATGGCCCCGGGCAGCGGGCCGATGCCGCCCAGGTCGGCGAGCGTGGCCGCGAACACGTTGATGTGCAGCGGCAGCAGCGTCTCCTGGCGGGCCGCCGAACGGAGGGCCAACACGGCCAGCCTGCCGTCGAGTTCGGGGTTGCGGCGGGCTTCGGCGAGGATGTCACCGGTCTCGGGGCGGGCGAGGATCTCCAGTGCGGTGATCCCGCCGGTCGTCAGATTGACCACCGGCTGGAAGGCGAAACGGAGAGCATCCGTCCAGGAGCGCACGGGAGCATGATGACGCCATCGGCCGACGCCCAGGGGCAGTTCATAAGACGTTCACGCACCATTTCGAGGTGATCACACACGGTGTGCGACCCCTGCTGTCACATCTGTCCCGTCAGCGCACCGCTATCACGGACGAGCCGTGTCCGAACAGCCCCTGATTGGCCGTGATCCCCACGCGCGCGTGCGCCACCTGGCGGTCGCCCGCAGCGCCCCTCAACTGCCAGGTCAGCTCACAGACCTGGGCGATCGCCTGGGCCGGTACCGCCTCCCCGAAGGAGGCGAGCCCGCCACTGGCGTTGACGGGTATCCGGCCGCCCAGGGCCGTCGCCCCCTCGCGCAGCAGCTTGGCCGCTTCGCCCTCGGCGCACAGGCCCAGATCCTCGTACCACTGCAATTCCAGTGCGGTGGACAGGTCGTACACCTCCGCCAGGGAGAGCTCCTCGGGGCCGATGCCCGCCTCCTCGTAGGCGGCCCGCGCGATCGACGCACGGAAGGGCTCCACCGGGGGCTCGACCGCGGCCGCGGAGTCGGTGGCGATGTCCGGGAGGTCCAGCACCGTGTTCGGATAGCGCGGTGTGACCGTGGACACCGCGCGGATCCGCACCGGCCGGGCCGCACCGTGCCGGTGCGCGAACTCCAGGCTGGACAGCACCAGCGCGGCCCCGCCGTCGGAGGTCGCGCAGATGTCCAGCAGCCGCAGCGGATCGGCGACCACCTGGGAGGCGGCGACCTGCTCGGCGGTGACCCGATCGCGGTACCGGGCGTACGGATTGAGCGCGCCCAGGGCCGCGTTCTTCACCTTGACCAGCGCGAAGTCCTCCGGGGTGTCCCCGAACAGCGCCATCCGCCGACGAGCGTACAGCCCGAAGTACGTGGGATTGGTGGCGCCCAGCAGTCGGAAGCGCAGCCAGTCGGGATCGTCGGGGCGGTCTCCTCCGGCGGGCCGGAAGAAACCCTTGGGCGCCGCGTCCGCGCCCACCACGAGCACCACGTCAGCGAGCCCCGCCAGGATCTGCGCCCGCGCCGCGGCGACCGCCTGCGCCCCGGACGCGCACGCCGCGTACACGCTCGCGACACGCGCCCCCTGCCAGCCCAGCGCCTTGGCGAAGGTCGCGCCCGCGACATAGCCGGGATACCCGCCACGCACCGTGTCCGCGCCCACGACCGAGCCGATGTCCCGCCACCGGAGTCCCGCGTCCGCGAGGGCCGCGCGGGCCGCCGCCGTCCCGTACTCGACGAAGCCGCGCCCCCACTTGCCCCAGGGGTGCATGCCCACGCCGAGCACCGCCACGTCCGCCGTCATGCCGTCACCCCCGTCGGCCTCCAGTGCCAGGTCGTCCATGTCGTCGCCGGGTCCTCGCCCAGCACTCCGGGGACGACCTCGACCTCCATGCCCACCGCCAGATCGGTGACGGTGATCCCGGGAACCGCCTGTCCCAGCACCACGATCCGCTCGGACTCCAGCTCCACAGCGATCAACGCGTACGGTTCCCACGGAAGTTCCGGATCGCTCACATAGGGTGACGGCGGTCGGTACCGGCTGTCGGTGTACGACCAGATCCGCCCGCGGCGGGAGAGCGCGACCTCCGCCAGGTCGCCGCCCGCGCACCCGGGATTACGGCAGTGGGCGTCCTCGCGCGGGAAGAAGACCGAGGCGCAGGCCGCGCAACGGGTACCCAGGAGCCGGAACCCGTCCCCCTCGCCCGTGAACCAGCCCTTGACCGCAGGCGTGCGTGTACGCGACAAAGCTCCTCCAGGGCAAGGGATCTGACGGAACGTCAGAAGTGTGTCACGAGTCGCCGCGATTGGGCAGGGCGTACCCCCGGGTCGCATTCCATCGCCCGGTCTCCGCCGTCGACGTCGGTGCACTTCCGGAACGAGGCGTTCCTCTGACCGTAAGACGTCGCTCTCGTGATCGGATAAAGTCCGCGCGTGTCCGAAAATCAGCACCCAATTGCCAACTCCGCTCCGGGCTCGCACTGTTCGAGCTGCGGAGCGTCCTACGGAGCGGGAGTCTCCGGCTGGCCGCGCACCTGCCCGGCCTGCGGCCACGTCGCCTACCGCAACCCGCTGCCGGTGGCGATCGCCCTCCAGCCCGTGTACGACACGAAGGGCACCGCCCTGGTCGTCATCACCCGGACGATCGCCCCCGCCCGCGGAGGCACGGCGCTGCCCGGCGGCTACGTCGACTACCGCGAGGACTGGCGGCACGCCGTCGTGCGTGAACTCAAGGAGGAGACCGGCATCGACGTGGCCGCGCGGGACGTACGGCTCGTCGACGCCATGAGCTCACCCGACGGGCACCTGCTGCTGTTCGGACTCCTCCCGGAACGCCCGGCCGAAGGGCTCCCGACGTCCGGCGCGACGGACGAGACGGAGGGATGGCACCTGCTGCGCAGGCCCGAGGAACTCGCCTTCCCGCTGCACAGCGTGGCCGTACGCGCGTGGTTCGAGGGCCGCTACTGAGCCCTCCGGCTCACCCCAGCCCCCGGACGCGCACCGGATACGGCGGTTCGCCCACGCCGTCGTCCCCCTCCCGTCTCACCACCACCCGCCGGCCCTCCCAGCGGGCGACGTAACGCTCGATCTCCGGCTCGTCCCAGCCGTCGCCCGCGTCCGGCACGAACAGCCCGCCCCCGGTCCGTCCCCGGGCGGGCGCCCACACCTCCAGCCGCACACCGCCGTCCTCGTCCCGCACGGGAAGGACGGCACCCGCGCGCGCGAGCACCGGGATCCGCGACAGCGGAGCGTCCACGAGCACCTGCCCCGGCCCCTCGTACGCCTGCTCCGTCAGCGTGTCGTACCAGCGTCCCCGGGGCAGCTGCACCGCCCGCCGGTCGGCGCCCGGATCCAGCACCGGAGCCACCAGCAGACCGTCGCCCAGCAGGAACGCGTCCTCGCAGTCACGCAGCGCCCGGTCCTCCGGCGCACCCCACCACAGCGGCCGCACATAGGGCGCGCCGGTCCGCCGGGCCAGGTGGGCCAGCGTCACGAAGTACGGCAGCAGGCGCCGCCGTTCCAGGAGCGCCACGCGCGCGTGCTCCAGCACCTCGGCCCCGAACTCCCACGGCTCCCTGCGCCCCGCCCGCATGCTCGCGTGCGTACGGAACAGCGGCAGGTAGGCGCCCAGCTGGAACCAGCGCAGAAACAGCTCCGGCGACGGGCTCCCGTCGAAACCGCCCACGTCCGGGCCGGAGTACGGCACCCCGCACAGCCCGAGCCCCAGGACCAGCGACAGGGAGGCGCGCAGTCCAGGCCAGCCGGTGGCGACGTCACCGGAGCAGGTGCCCCCGTAACGCTGCATGCCGGCCCAGCCGGCCCGGGAGAACAGGAACGGCCGCTCCTTGGGCGCCAGTTCGCGCAACCCCTCGTAGGCCGCCCGCGCCATGCAGAGCGCATAGACGTTGTGCGCCTCCCGGTGGTCGCCGCCGCGTCCCTCCAGGGCGTGGCGTGACGAGCGTGGCAGCGTGGACTCCCCGAAGGCGTTGAAGGACGTCGGCTCGTTCATGTCGTGCCAGAACCCGGCGAAGCCCTGCGCGAGCCGCTCCTCGTACAGTCCGCCCCACCACTTGCGCACGCGCGCGTGCGTGAAGTCGGGATAGACCGCCTCGCCGGGCCACACCACGCCCTCCACCAACCGCCCCGACGGATCCCGCACAAAGGCGTCGATCCCCGTCCCGCTGTCATGGACCGCGTTGCCCGACGCGGCCTTCACCGCCGGGTCGATGATCGACACCAGCCGGATCCCGTCCCGCCGCAGCTCCTCCGCCAGCGTCGGCAGCTTCGGGAAGTGCTCGTGGTTGACGGTGAAAACCTGATGGGCGTCGTAGTGGTCGATGTCCAGATGGACGGCGTCCAGTGGCAGACCCCGCTCCTGGTAACCGCCGACGATCCGCCGGACCTCCTGCTCGCTGCCGAAACCCCAGCGCGCGTGGTGATGGCCCAGCGCCCAGGCCGGCGGCAGCGCGGGCGCGCCGGTGAGCGAGGCCCAGGTGTGCAGCACGCGCGCGGGCGTGCCCGCCATCACCCAGCAGCGCAGCGGACCGCCGTCCATCCGCAGCTCGCTCCGCCCGGTCCTGTCATGGCCGGATCCGGCACCCTCCTCGCCCTCCCGGAGGGTCACCGTGCCGTCCCAGGAGGTGTCGTGGAACACCAGGTGCGCGGCCGCGTCCGCCACCACCAGCTGCACCGGCATGGTGACGTACAGCGGATCGGTACCGGGCCCGAAGGCACGGCCGGGGTCGGTGTTCCACAGCCGGTACGTGCCGTCGCGCAGCCGTGGCCCCGAGGCACGCCCGCCCAGACCGAAGAACCGCGCGTCCGCGGCGACCTCGGACCGCTGCACCCAGCGTGCCGGGCCGCCGTCCACCGGCTCCCACCAACGGGGCGGCAGATCCCGCCGCAGCATCACGCCACCTGGCGTGCACACCTCCACCGCGCCGTGCCGCGAGACGCTGACCTTCACCCGCTCCGCCACGACCCGCCAGCCGCCGTCCGTGTCCGGTTCGAGGACCGCCCGCGGGTCAGGCTCGGGACAGCGCCCCGCGAGCGCGTACGACGGCTCCGGACCGGCCCCGTCCCAGCCCCAGAAGACCGCCCCGTTCACGGCGACCGTGATCCGCAGCTCGGACCGGCTGAAGCGGATCACCCCGCCGCCCGGCCCCGGCACCGCCTCCTGCACCGGCCCCGGCACCCGGGCGCGCTCGGCCCCCCGCGCGGGCAGCCCGGCGGCGTCGATCCGCCTCCTGCGCCATGCCGCCCGTACGGTACGCAACCCCTGAGCCGCCTTCCTCGAACCGACCACTCTCACCGAACGCACCAGGTCACGACCGTCCATACTGCTCACCCTGCCACTCGCCGCTCCACACCCGCGTGCCGTTCAACTTCCGTTCACCCGTGCCGGGACCACATCTTCACGACACGGACTATGTGGAGCGCACCCTGGTGTAGAAGTCGATCACATGGCATCGTCCCTGTCAGCCGCGTACGCGCACACCCCAGCTCGTGCGCGTACGACGCACACCAGCGCAGAAGTCCGGGAGCCGCCCCATGCCGACCGCGAACCCCCAGCCGCTCTGGCAACCCGATCCGCAACGGATCGCCCAGGCGCACATCACCAGGTTCCAGTCCTGGGCGGCGGAACACCACGGCGCCCCGGCCGAGGGCGGGTACCGGGCCCTGCACCGCTGGTCCGTCGACCGTCTGGACACGTTCTGGAAGGCCGTCACGGAGTGGTTCGACGTCCGGTTCTCGACGCCCTACGCGCGCGTGCTCGGCGACCGCGCGATGCCCGGCGCCGAGTGGTTCCCCGGCGCGACGCTGAACTACGCCGAGCACGCCCTGCGCGCCGCCGCCACCCGCGCGGACGAACCCGCGCTCCTGTATGTCGACGAGACCCACGAACCGCTTCCGGTCACCTGGTCCGAACTGCGCCGCCAGTTGGGCTCCCTGGCCGCCGAGCTCCGCACTCTCGGCGTCCGCCCGGGAGACCGCGTCAGCGGCTACCTCCCGAACATCCCCCAGGCCGTGGCCGCCCTTCTGGCCACCGCCGCCGTGGGCGCCGTCTGGACCTCCTGCGCCCCGGACTTCGGCGCCCGCAGCGTCCTGGACCGCTTCCAGCAGGTAGAACCCGTCGTCCTGTTCACCGTCGACGGCTACCGCTACGGGGGCAAGGAACACGACCGCCGCGAGACCGTCGCCGAACTCCGGCGCGAACTGCCCACCCTGCGCGCCGTCGTCCACATCCCACTGCTCGGTACGGCCGCCCCCGAAGGCGCCCTGGAGTGGTCGGCCCTGACCGCCGCCGACACCGAGCCCGCATTCGAACAGGTCCCGTTCGGCCACCCCCTCTGGGTGCTCTACTCCTCCGGCACAACCGGCCTGCCCAAGGCCATCGTCCAGTCCCAGGGCGGCATCCTGGTCGAACACCTCAAGCAGCTCGGCCTGCACTGCGACCTGGGGCCCGAAGACCGCTTCTTCTGGTACACCTCGACCGGCTGGATGATGTGGAACTTCCTCGTCTCCGGCCTCCTCACGGGCACCACGATCGTCCTGTACGACGGCAGCCCCGGCTTCCCCGACACCGGCGCCCAGTGGCGGGTCGCCGAACGCACCGGAGCCACCCTCTACGGCACCTCCGCCGCCTATGTGATGGCCTGCCGCAAGGCCGGTGTGCACCCCGCCCGCGACTTCGACCTCTCCAAGGTGGGGTGCGTCGCCACCACCGGCTCGCCACTGCCCCCCGACGGCTTCCGCTGGCTGCACGACGAGGTCCGCGACGACCTCTGGATCGCCTCCGTCAGCGGCGGCACCGACGTGTGCTCCTGCTTCGCCGGCGCCGTCCCCACCCTCCCGGTTTATACCGGCGAACTCCAGGCACCCGGCCTCGGAACCGATCTCCAGGCCTGGGACCCCAGCGGGAACCCCGTCATCGACGAGGTCGGTGAGCTCGTCGTCACCAACCCCATGCCCTCGATGCCGATCCACTTCTGGAACGACCCCGACGGCAGCCGCTACCACGACAGCTACTTCGACATGTATCCCGGCGTCTGGCGGCACGGCGACTGGATCACCGTCACCTCCCGTGGCTCGGTGATCATCCACGGCCGCTCCGACTCCACGCTCAACCGCCAGGGCGTACGGATGGGCTCGGCCGACATCTACGAGGTCGTCGAGCGACTGCCCGAGATCAGGGAATCCCTCGTCATCGGCGTCGAACAGCCCGATGGCGGCTACTGGATGCCCCTGTTCGTCCACCTGGCCCCGGGCGCCGTCCTCGACGAAGCCCTCCTGAACCGCGTCAAGCAGGCCATCCGCGAACAGCTCTCGCCGCGCCACGTCCCCGACGAGATCATCGAGGTCCCCGGCGTCCCGCACACCCTCACCGGCAAGCGCATCGAGGTCCCGGTCAAGCGCCTCCTCCAGGGTGCGCCCCTGGATAAGGCCGTCAACCCCGGCTCCATCGACAACCTCGACCTGCTGAGCTTCTACGAGGACCTGGCCCGCAAGCGCGCCTGATCCTCCCAGCGGGAGTGCTCACCCGCCGTAGGTGGCCTCGGACTCGCCCAGCACGGCGGCGAAGTCCGAGGCCGGCCGCACCGCGTCGGCCGGCTCCAGCCCGGCGGTCGAGATCCGCACCTCGGAGTCCACGGGCTCGCGCAGGCCGCCCAGCACAGCATCGGCCCACTCGCCGTCACCGCCGCCATCGCCACCGGTCCGCTCGGCTGGACAGCATCGGCGCCTCCATCGCCCTGACCTGCGGAATTCAGCATTACCTCGTCCGTGACCGGCTTCCGCGACCAGCATTGTCAGTGGTGTTGGTTACGGTGAGTGAGCAATGATCGCCTGCTCACAGGGGGAAACATGGCGCACACCGACCACCGGGCCATGCGACGCGTCCTGCGCCGCGAGATCGCAGGCACCATCGGCCTGCTGACCGACGAACACGACTTCCGCGCCATGCGGCGCTACCGCACCTTCCCCTTCCACGACCATCCCACCTACCTAAACCAGATCGAAGCCCTCCTCAGGACCCGCGCGGCCGAAGGCACCCACACCACGCTCGCCCTCTTCGACCCCGAGGAATACGCCGAGTTCTGCACGGACACCGGACTCGACCCCGACAACCCCGCGACCCGCACCCGCTTCACCGCGGAACTCGCGGCCACCGGCGCCACCGTCCCCTACGACGGCCGACCCCTCACCGACCTCGTCCCCGCCCTCGTCGACGAAGCGGTACGCCAGGCCACCTGGGAGTACGCCAGCACCCTCCTGGCCCGCCTCGGCCCCTGCCCCACCTGCGGCGAGGACATCGGGCGCGCCGCCTTCGCCCGCGCCTCCCACCTCCTCACCCGCATCCTCGACGCCGCCCCACCGGGCGACCGGCACCTCGTGTGCAGCGTCTCCGGACCACCCGAAACGCTGGTCACCGTCCTCCACGTCGAGCAGGACAGCGAGGGCACCACCCGCCTCGACGAAGCCGAAGCCCTCGAATTCACCAGCGTCCTCGCCCTCGGCCTCGCCACCCGCAGCCCCGGCGGACTCGTCATGCGCACCAGCGCCCCCGGCACCGCCGACCGCGTATGCGGCTGGCGCCTGCGCGGCGACCGCCTCGCACCCCTCACCGCGGCCGAGGTCTTCGACGCCTACTGCACCGACGTCGAATCCGGCGACCTCATCTCCCCGGAATCCGACGTCGACTACTGCGCACCACCGGACCTCGGCGACCAGGAGACGACACCGGGCCACCACCACTGAGACGCAGCGGGGGCGGCCCACCCGCAGGTGGGGCGCCCCCGGAAGGACAGCCGATCAGGGCTCGCGCCCGGCTACTCGCCGGACAGCACCGCCTGAGCCGCCGCGCGGGCCTCATCCGCGCTGTCGGCGGCACGCGCGGCCAAGGCGGCCCGCTCGCACTGGGCCAGTGTGTACTTGGCCAGCGTCGCCCGGACGTAGGGAATCGACGCCGCACCCATGGAGAGGGAGGTGACACCCAGACCGGTCAGGACACACGCCAGCAGCGGATCGGAGGCGGCCTCGCCGCAGACACCACAGCTCTTGCCCTCGGCCGTCGCCGCCTCGGCGGACAGCGCGACCAGGTCGAGCAGCGCGGGCTGCCACGGGTCCTGCAGCCGGGACACCGCACCGACCTGACGGTCCGCGGCGAACGTGTACTGCGCCAGGTCGTTCGTGCCCAGGGACAGGAACTCGACCTCCTGGAGGATCGAACGCGCCCGCAGCGCGGCCGACGGAATCTCCACCATGGCGCCGAACTTGGCCCGCAGCCCCGCCGCACGGCAGGCGTCCGCGAACGCCTTGGCGTCGGTACGATCCGCCACCATGGGCGCCATGACCTCAAGGTAGACGGGCAGTCCCTCGGCCGCCTTCGCCAGCGCGGTCAGCTGGGTGCGCAGCACGTCGGGGTGGTCGAGCAGCGTCCGCAGACCGCGCACGCCCAGCGCCGGGTTCGGCTCGTCCGCCGGAGTCAGGAAGTCCAGAGGCTTGTCCGCACCCGCGTCCAGCACCCGCACGACGACCCGGCCCTCCGGGAACGCCTCGAGCACCTGACGGTAGGCCTCGACCTGCTTCTCCTCGGACGGCGCGTTCTTGCTGTCGTCGAGGAACAGGAACTCGGTACGGAACAGACCCACACCCTCGGCACCGGCCGCCACGGCCGCCGGGACATCCGCCGGTCCGCCCACGTTGGCCAGCAGCGGCACCTTGTGCCCGTCCGCGGTGACACCCGGACCGGTCGAGGCGGTCAGCGCGGCCTTGCGTTCGGCCGCCGCGGCCTCCAACTCGGCCTTCTTCTCCGCGCTCGGGTTCACGAAGATGTCGCCGGTGCTGCCGTCGACGGCGATGACTGTGCCCTCGACGAGCTCACCGGCGCCCGGCAGCGCGACCACGGCCGGCACCCCCAGCGCCCGCGCCAGGATCGCGCTGTGACTCGTCGGCCCGCCCTCCTCGGTCACGAAACCGAGCACCAGGGTCGGGTCCAGAAGAGCGGTGTCCGCGGGCGCCAGATCCCGCGCGACCAGCACGTACGGCTCGTCGCTGTCCGGGACACCCGGCATCGGAACCCCCAGCAGGCGGGCGACGATACGATTCCGCACGTCGTCCAGGTCGGCCACGCGGCCGGCCAGGTACTCGCCGGCTCCGGCCAGCAGCTCGCGGTACGCGGCGAACGCGTCGTACACGGCACGCTCGGCGGTGCTGCCGACGGCGATCCGGCGCTCCACGTCGGCCATGAGTTCCGGGTCCTGGGCCATCATGGCCTGCGCCTCGAGCACCGCCTGGGCCTCACCGCCGGCCAGGTTGCCCCGCGCCATCAGGTCGGCGGCGACGGCCTCCACGGCCTGCCGGGCACGCCCCGGCTCCCGCTCCGCCTCTTCCGCCGGGATCTGCTTGGCAGGCGGCTCCAGCACCGCCGTTCCCATGTGCCGAACCTCGCCGATCGCCACACCGTGGCTCACGCCGACGCCTCGCAGCGTTGTCTCCATCTCACCCGTCTCCGATAGTGCGGCGGGTCCCGCCGCCGCGGTGGTTGTCGTGGTCGCCGTCCTCTCCGCCATACGACGGGACGGCGTCGGGGTCGTCAGTTCCAGACGAAGAGGCTGTCCCCGGCCTTCACGTCACCGTCGTCACGGACCTCGGACAGGGAGTCGGCCGTGGCCTCCAGGGCCACGACAGGGCACACCGGAGACTTGCCGGCGGCCTCGACCTCGGCCGGGTTCCAGCGGATGACGCCCTGGCCGCGGGTCACGGTGTCGCCCTTGTTGACGAGAAGCTCGAAGCCCTGGCCGTTGAGCTGCACCGTGTCGATACCGAGATGGGTGAGCACCCCGTGGCCGCTCTCGTCGACGACGACGAACGCGTGCGGGTGCAGGGAGACGATGACGCCGTCAACGGGCGCCACGACCTCGGAAGGCTCGCGCGCGGGGTCGATAGCTGTGCCCGGGCCGACCATGGCCCCGGAGAAGACCGGATCCGGCACGGCGGCCAGTCCAATAGCGCGTCCTGCCAGAGGGGACGTCACGGTGGTCATGGGAAGCCTCCCGGAGATGGAGCTGCTTACGGGCCGTCACTGCCTGTTCCGGACGGCACTGAGCAGCAGCGTATGTCATATGAAGTGGCGGTTCCGCATGGAAGCTACCAGGTAGTGGTCTAGACCACCAGCCTAATGGATTTGCACGGGCTCCGAGGCTCCGTGTACAGTCGTACTCCTGCTTGAGGCCGAGCGGCGCTAAAAGGCGTCCTCACTCAGCGGCACCCAAATTTGTCAGATCCTAACTCGGGATCATCTTCCGCATGTCTGCGGGAAGGTGGTCAGAGGGCCGGAAAAACACTGATAGAGTTTGGAACACCGAAGGGAAGCCCGGAGGAAAGCCCGAGAGGGTGAGTACAAAGGAAGCGACCGTTCCTTGAGAACTCAACAGCGTGCCAAAAGTCAACGC
>NZ_JBVHQG010000016.1:85273-228736 GCF_055567535.1 Streptomyces sp. NPDC026538 | reverse complement strand
GATCTTCCTGGCCGAGGCCTTCACCCGCCCCGCGATGATGCGCACCCTCGCCCAGACCGGCTTCCAGCAGTCCTACACCTACTTCACCTGGCGCACCACCAAACAGGAACTCACCGAGTACCTGACCGAGCTGTCCGGCGAGTCCGCCGCCTGGATGCGGCCCAACTTCTTCGCCAACACCCCGGACATCCTGCACGCCTACCTCCAGCACGGCGGCCGCCCCGCCTTCGAGGTCCGCGCCGTCCTCGCCGCCACCCTCTCCCCCACCTGGGGCATCTACAGCGGCTACGAACTCTGCGAGAACACCCCCCTCAAAGAAGGCGGCGAGGAGTACCTCGACTCCGAGAAGTACCAGCTCAAACCCCGCGACTGGACCCGCGCCGACACCGAGGGCATCGCCCCCCTCATCACCCGCCTCAACACCGTCCGACGCCGGCACCCCGCGCTCCAGCAGCTGCGCAACCTGAGCTTCCACCACACCGACAACGACTCCGTCATCGCGTACAGCAAGCGCGCCGGGGCGGACACGGTCCTGGTGGTCGTCAACCTTGATCCGCACCACACCCAGGAGGCCACGGTCTCGTTGGACATGCCGCAACTCGGCCTGGACAGCAACTCCGCCCTGTCCGTGCGGGACGAACTGACAGGTGAGACCTACTCATGGGGCAGGACCAACTATGTGCGCCTGACACCCGGTATGGCGCCGGCGCATGTGTTCCAGGTAGGGCGACCGACACCAGCGAACGGAGGGCCCAGCGCGTCATGACTGTCAACGATCCCGTCCAGGACACCTTCGAGGACACGCCTGCCAAGGACCGGGACCCGGAGTGGTTCAAACGCGCCGTCTTCTACGAGGTCCTGGTCCGGTCCTTCCAGGACAGCGACGGTGACGGCATCGGCGACCTCAAGGGCCTGACCGCGAAACTCGACTACCTGCAGTGGCTGGGCGTCGACTGCCTCTGGCTCCCCCCGTTCTTCAAGTCCCCGCTGCGGGACGGCGGTTACGACGTCTCCGACTACACCGCGGTACTCCCCGAGTTCGGCGACCTCGCCGACTTCGTCGAGTTCGTCGACGCCGCCCACCAGCGTGGCATGCGCGTGATCATCGACTTCGTCGTCAACCACACCAGCGACCAGCACCCGTGGTTCCAGGAGTCCCGCAAGGACCCCGACGGGCCGTACGGCGACTTCTACATGTGGGCGGACGACGACAAGCAGTACCAGGACGCGCGGATCATCTTCGTCGACACCGAGGTCTCCAACTGGACCTTCGATCCGGTGCGCGGCCAGTACTACTTCCATCGCTTCTTCTCGCATCAGCCCGACCTCAACTACGAGAACCCGGCGGTGCGGGAGGAGGTCCTGGCCGCGCTGAAGTTCTGGCTGGACCTCGGTATCGACGGCTTCCGCCTCGACGCGGTGCCGTATCTGTACGCGGAAGAGGGCACCAACTGCGAGAACCTGCCGGCCTCCCACGAGTTCCTGAAGCGGATCAGGCGCGAGATCGACGCGATGTATCCGGACACCGTGCTGCTGGCGGAGGCCAACCAGTGGCCGGAGGACGTGGTCGACTACTTCGGCGACTACGAAAAGGGCGGCGACGAATGCCACATGGCGTTCCACTTCCCGGTGATGCCGCGGATCTTCATGGCGGTGCGCAGGGAATCCCGCTACCCCGTCTCCGAGATCCTCGCCAAGACACCGGCCATCCCGTCCGGCTGTCAGTGGGGCATCTTCCTGCGCAACCACGACGAGCTGACCCTCGAGATGGTCACCGACGAGGAACGCGACTACATGTGGGCCGAATACGCGAAGGACCCGCGTATGCGCGCCAACATCGGCATCCGCAGGCGGCTCGCCCCCCTGCTCGACAACGACCGCAACCAGATCGAGCTCTTCACCGCCCTGCTGCTCTCCCTCCCCGGCTCGCCGATCCTCTACTACGGCGACGAGATCGGCATGGGCGACAACATCTGGCTCGGCGACCGGGACGCGGTCCGCACCCCCATGCAGTGGACCCCCGACCGCAACGCCGGGTTCTCGACCTGCGACCCGGGACGGCTCTACCTGCCGACCATCATGGACCCGGTATACGGCTACCAGGTCACCAACGTCGAGGCCTCGATGTCGTCCCCGTCCTCGCTGCTGCACTGGACGCGCCGGATGATCGAGATCCGCAAGCAGAACCCCGCGTTCGGGCTCGGCACGTTCACGGAGTTGCAGTCCTCGAACCCGGCGGTGATCGCGTTCCTGCGGGAGTACGAGGACGACCTGGTCCTGTGCGTGCACAACTTCTCCCGGTTCGCCCAGCCCACCGAACTCGATCTGCGGGTCTACGACGGCCGGCATCCGGTCGAGCTGATCGGCGGGGTGCGGTTCCCGGCCATCGGCGAGCTGCCGTATCTGCTGACCCTGGCGGGGCACGGCTTCTACTGGTTCCGGCTCTCCCGAGTCGCCTCCCGCACCGGCCGTCGGCGCTGAGCGTGCGGAGCCGAGGAAAGGACGCGTCCCCATGACGAAGACCGTTGACCTCCCCCGGAGCACGGCGACCACCGGCCTCGACCGGCCGCTGGCCTCGCTCGGCGGGCTGCTGCGCGACTGGCTGCCCCGGCAGCGCTGGTTCGCGGGCAAGGACCGGCCCGTCACGGATCTCTCCGTACTGTCCCTGACCGAGCTCTTCCCCGGCTGTCTGCATCTGCTCGTCCACGCCGACCACTCCCCCGGCGGGGACAGCGCCCCGTCCGGTGACTGCTACCAGCTCCTGCTCGGCGTACGCGACCACCGCACACCCCGGCTGGAGCGGGCGTACATCGGCCGCGCCGAGGAGGGCCCGCTGGCCGGACTCGCCGTGTACGACGCCCTGCAGGACCCGCGCGCCGCCGAACTGCTGCTGGAACGGCTGCGGATGCCCGGCACGGTCGGCCCGCTGCGCTTCGAGACCGCCCCGGGGACCCAAATACCAGGTGGACTGACGCCCCGCCTGCTGACCGCGGAGCAGTCCAACTCCTCGCTGGTGTACGGCGACTCCTACATTCTCAAGGTGTTCCGGAGGATCCAGCCCGGCATCAACCCGGATCTGGAAGTGCCCGGCGCACTGGCCGCGCAGGGCTGTGCGCGGGTGCCCGCGCCGGTGGCCTGGTTCCGCACCACCGAACCGAGCCCGGCGACCCTCGGGGTGCTGCAGCCCTTCCTGCCGGGCGCGGCCGACGGCTGGACCCTCGCCCTGCGCGCGCTCGCGGCCGGGGACGACTTCGCCACCGAGGCACACGAGCTGGGCCGGGCCACCGCGGACGTGCATCTCGCGCTCGCCGCCGCCTTCCCGTCCGCCGTCCACGACGAACACGGCCGTACCGCGGAGGCCATGTCGGCGCGGCTGGAGGCGGCCGCGCACGCGGTGCCGGCGCTCCGGCCGTACGTGCCGGGCCTGCGGGGCGCCTTCGACACGCTCGCCGCCTGTGACGCGGGACCGCACGCGCAGCGCATCCACGGCGATCTGCATCTCGGGCAGGTGCTGCGGGCGGACCGCGAGTGGTTCGTCATCGACTTCGAGGGCGAGCCCTCCCGGCCGCTCGCGGAGCGGCGCAGCACCCAGTCCCCGGTACGGGACGTGGCCGGCATGCTGCGGTCCTTCGACTACGCGGCCCGGCAGCGCCGCCCCTGGCGCCCCGAGTGGGCCCGCCGCTGCCGGGAGGCCTACTGCGCGGGTTACGCTGCCCGCGCCGGCTGGGACCCGCGGAAGAAGCACGCGTTGCTGCGCGCCCACGAGACGGATCGCGCGGTGTACGAAGTGGTGTACGAAGCCCGGCACCGGCCGGCCTGGCTTCCGGTTCCGATGGCCGCGATCGAGCGGCTCGCCCGCTGGGGAGGCTGACCTCATGGCACTGCGCGACTCTTCGCTTCCCGAACCCTCCGGCCCGTCCCGTCCCACGGCCCCGCCGCTGGACGCCGACGACCGCGGGCGTCTGCTGGCGGGCGCCCACCACGATCCGCACGCCCTGCTCGGCGCCCACCCGGTGGACGGCGGCACCCTCGTCCGCGCCCTGCGCCCGCACGCCCGTGCGGTGAGCGTGCTCGTCGACGGGGTGCGCAGCCCCCTGACGCCGGAGGACGACGGGCTCTTCGCGGCCGTGCTCCCGTACGCCGAGGTCCCCTCGTACACGCTGCTCGTCACGTACGAGGACGGCGACGGCGGCGAGCTGGAGGTGGACGACCCGTACCGCTTCCCGCCCGCTCTCGGTGAGTTCGACCTGCATCTGATCCGTGAGGGGCGTCACGAACAGCTGTGGAAGGCGCTCGGTGCCGAGCCGATGACCCATGAGGGGGTCACCGGTACCCGGTTCACGGTGTGGGCGCCGAACGCGCGGGGCGTGCGGGTGGCCGGGGACTTCACGTGCTGGGACGGCACCCAGTATCCGATGCGCTCGCTGGGCGCGGCCGGGGTGTGGGAGCTGTTCCTGCCGGGCGTCGGCGAGGGCGCCCGGTACAAGTTCGAGATCACCTCCCGGTACGGCGGACGGTTCCTCAAGGCCGATCCGATGGCCCGCCGTACCGAGGTGCCGCCCGCGACCGCGTCGATCGTGGCGGTCTCCCGCCACGAGTGGAGTGACGCGGAGTGGATGGCGCACCGGGGCGACACGCCGGTGCACGAGGCCCCGTTCTCGGTGTACGAGGTGCATCTGCCGTCGTGGCGTCCGGGATCCACCTACCGGCAGCTGGCCGAGGAACTCCCCGCGTACGTCAACGACCTGGGCTTCACGCACGTCGAGTTCATGCCGGTCGCCGAGCACCCCTTCGGCGGTTCCTGGGGCTACCAGGTCACCGGCTTCTACGCCCCGACCTCGCGGCTCGGCACCCCCGACGACTTCAAGTACCTGATCGACGCCCTGCACCGGGCCGGAATCGGCGTGATCATGGACTGGGTGCCGGCCCACTTCCCCAAGGACGACTGGGCGCTGGCCCGCTTCGACGGGGACCCGCTGTACGAACCCGGGGATGAGCGGCGGGCCGAGCATCCGGACTGGGGGACCTACGAGTTCGACCTGGGCCGGGTCGAGGTGCGCAACTTCCTGGTCGCCAACGCGGTGTACTGGTGCGAGGAGTTCCACATCGACGGGCTGCGGGTGGACGCGGTCGCCTCGATGCTCTACCTCGACTACTCGCGGGACTCCGGCCAGTGGACCCCGAACGTGTTCGGCGGGCGTGAGGACCTGGCCGCGGTGGCGTTCCTCCAGGAGATGAACGCGACGGTCTACCGGCGGGCGCCGGGCGTGGTGACCATCGCCGAGGAGTCCACCGCGTGGGACGGGGTGACCCGGCCGACCGACAGCGGCGGGCTGGGGTTCGGGCTGAAGTGGAACATGGGCTGGATGCACGACTCGCTGGAGTACATGTCCCACGAGCCGGTCCACCGCAAGTACCACCACGACGAGATGACCTTCTCGATGGTGTACGCGTACAGCGAGAACTACGTGCTGCCCATCTCGCATGACGAAGTCGTGCACGGGAAGCAGGCCCTGGTGTCGAAGATGCCCGGCGACTGGTGGCAGCAACGCGCCAATCACCGCGCCTATCTGGGCTTCATGTGGGCCCATCCCGGCAAACAGCTGCTCTTCATGGGGCAGGAGTTCGCCCAGGGCGGCGAGTGGTCCGAGGCCCACGGCCCGGACTGGTGGCTGCTCGACCCGGAGTACGGTGCCGAGGCCGATCACCGGGGTGTCCGGGATCTGGTCCGCGATCTCAATTCCGTGTACCGCACGCACCCCGCCCTGTGGCAGCGGGACACTGATCCGGCGGGTTTCCAGTGGGTCCTGGGGGACGCGGCCGAGGACAACGTCTTCGCCTTCCTGAGGTACGACGCCGAGGCCCGGCCGCTGCTGGCGGTGTCCAACCTCTCCCCCGTGGTCCGTCCCGACTACCGGCTGAACGTGCCCGGGAGCGCCGCCGTCTGGCGGGAGATCCTCAACACCGACAGCGCGCGGTACGGCGGCGGGGACGTCGTCAGCCGGGGGCCGCTGCTGGCCGACGAGGGCGCTGTGCGGCTGACGCTGCCGCCGCTCGGCACGGTGTGGCTGGAGCCCGTCGCCCCGTAACCCGCCGAGGACGCCGTCACGTGTCCGGGCGGTCGGGCCGGGGCAGTTCGGGATGAAAGACCCCGCCGCGCCCGGTCGCGGCCCGGCCGGAGGGCGGTCCTCGGTGCTGCGTACCGTCGGAGTGGAGGAAGAACTTCTGCTGGTCCACCCGGACAGCGGGGAGCCGATGCCCCAGTCGGCCGCCGTCCTGGACCGTGCCGCGTTGGACGATCCCGGGCAGGCGGTGTTCCAGAAGGAACTGTTCGGGCAGATGCTGGAGCTGGCCACCAGTCCGCAGCGGCACATGGCGGACCTCGGCGCCGAGATCGCCCGCTGCCGCAAGGAGGCGGCCCGGCTCGCCGGGGAGATCGGCTGTGCGGTGGCGGCGCTGGCCACCTGTCCGCTGCCGGTCACGCCCGCGCTCAGCGCGCACGAGCGGTACCGGTGGATGGCCGGGCGGTTCGGCAGCGCCACGCTGGACCAGTTCGTGTGCGGCTGCCATGTGCACGTGTCGGTGGAGTCCGACGAGGAGGGCGTCGCTGTCCTGGACCGGCTGCGGCCGTGGCTCCCGGTGCTGCGCGCGCTGAGCGCCAACTCCCCGTTCTGGCAGGGCCGGGACTCCGGCTACGCCAGTTTCCGCAGCCGGCTGTGGGCGCGCGGCCCCTCGGCGGGGCCCACCGAGTTGTTCGGCTCGGCGGAGGGATACCGGCGCCGGGTCGAGGACATGGTGGCCAGCGAGGTCATCCTCGACACGGGGATGGTGTACTTCGACGCCCGGCTGGCCGTGCACTACCCGACGGTGGAGATCCGGGTGGCCGACGTGTGCCTGCGGGCGGACACCACGGTCCTCGTCGCCACCCTGGCCCGTGCCCTGGTGGAGACGGCCGCCCGCGACTGGCGGGCCGGCCGGCCGCCGCTCGACCATAGTGTGAGCATGCTCCGGCTGGCCTCCTGGCAGGCCGCCCGCTTCGGCCTGGACCAGGAGCTGCTCGATCCGGCGACCATGCGGCCCCGGCCCGCCGCCGAGGTGGTGCGCGCGCTGTTGACGCACACCGCGGACGCGCTCGCCGACAGCGGTGACACGAGCGGCGTCGAGGAGGGTTTCGCACAGCTGCTGTACAGGGGCACCGGGGCCGGCGAGCAGCGGGCACTGCTGGAGCGCAGGGGCAGCCTGCGGGACGTCGTCGTCGAGTGCGTGCGCCGCACCCAGGGCTGACCTCTTGTCCCCTCTTGTCATCCCTCCTGTCATCTGGGGGAAACGAGTTGACCGTTCCTGACACGGGCCGCCCTCCCCTGGGCTAGATTCGACCCGCTCGACAACAGTACCGATCGGGAGGGTCACCCTCCGTACAACCAGGAGCAGCGCATGCGCGACTACGCCCTCGCTCCGACTACCGCTTCGACCCTGACCGGCGGGCTCGCCGACAGCATCTTCGAGACGGCGGACCGGAACCCGACCCTGCCGGTGCTGGCGCGCCGGCCCGATGCCGCCGCCGCGGCATGGGAGGAGATCAGCGCGGTCGAACTGCGTGACGAAGTGGTCGACCTGGCCAAGGGGCTGATCGCGTCGGGTATCTCGCCCGGGCATCGGGTGGCCGTGATGGCGCGGACGCGCTACGAGTGGACCGTGTTCTGCCTCGCGCTGTGGTCGGTGGGCGCGGAGGTGGTGCCGATCCATCCGACGGCCGCCCGCGACCAGGTCGAGTGGATCCTGCGGGACGCCCGCTGTGTGGCCGTGGTGGTCGAGGACGAGCTGGCGGTGATGACCGTCGGCACGGTGTGCGAGGGGCTGCCCGGGCTCAAGCACGTCTGGCAGCTGGACGCGGGGGCGCTCCCCCAGCTGGTGCAGCAGGGCGTGTTCGTCCCGCTGACCACGGTGGAGTCGCTGCGCCGGATCGTGATGCCGGACTCGACGGCGGCGATCACCTACACCTCCGGCACCTCGGGCCGTCCGCTCGGCTGCGCGCTGAGCCACCGCAGCCTGGCCTATCCGTGCGACACCCTGCTCGCGGGCTGGGGACACACCGCCGCCCGTCCGGGCGAACAGGCCTCCGTCCTCGCCTACTTGCCGTTCTCGCACGTGTACGGGCTGATGGTGATGGTCATTTGTCTGCGCGGCGGGATCCTGATGGGCCACGAGCCGGAGATGACGGAGACCGCGCTGGCGTCGGCGCTGCGCAGCTTCCGGCCGAGCTATCTGTACGCCGTGCCGTCGGTCCTGGAGAAGCTCTACAAGACGTTCCTGCGCACCGCCCACCAGCACGGCCGGGGCGCCCTGTTCGAGCGCGCCGTCGAGACCGCGCGGGACTTCGCCACCGCCCAGGAACGACAGCGGCTGGGCACCGGGGCGGGCCCGGGATTCGACCTGCGGTTCCAGCACGCCCTGTACGAGCGGACGGTGTACCGCAAGCTGCGGTCCGTGCTCGGCGGGCGGGTGCTGCGGGCCACGTCCGGCGGCTCCTCGCTCAGCCGCGAACTCATCCTGTTCTACGAGGGCATCGGCATTCCCGTGCACGACGGCTACGGGCTGACCGAGTCCAGCGGCGGGATCACCATGCAGCCGCTGGGCCGTGAGAAGTCCGGTACGGTCGGCCAGGCCCTGCCGGGCACTCAGATCCAGGTGGCCGACGACGGCGAGATCCTGGTCCGCGGGCCGTCCGTGTTCCAGGGGTACGTCGGTGACGACTACGCGACCCGGGCCGCGCTGCGCGGCGGCTGGCTGGCCACCGGCGACATCGGGCGGCTCGACTCCGAGGGCTATCTGACCATCACGGGCCGCAAGAAGGACATCATCATCACCAGCAGCGGCAAGAGCGTGGCCCCGGCCCAGCTGGAGCAGCGGCTGCGGATGAACCCGCTGGTGCACCAGGCGGTGATCGTCGGCGACGACCGGCCCTGTGTGGGCGCGCTGATCACCCTGGACCCGGACTTCCTGGCGCACTGGCGTGGCGCCCTGTCGCTGCCGGGCGACTCGCCCGGGCGGGAGGCGCGCGAGGAGAACGCGCTGCGCGAGGAGATCGCCCGTGCCATCGCGTCCGCCAACAGCGCGGTCTCCCGCTCCGAGTCGATCCGGGTGTACCGGGTGCTCCAGGAACCGTTCGCCCCGGGCAACGGTATGCTCACGCCGTCGATGAAGCTGCGCCGGGACGCCATAGCGCGCCACTACGCGGCCGAGATCGACGCCATGTACCAGGCCCGCTCGCGCGTCGTACGCCGGCCGGGCACGGCGGAGCCGGCCGACTGGGAGGACTCGGACGACGTGTTCCGCTGAGTACGGCACGCTTAGCCGCCGCGGCAGTGGGAACTCGCCGCGAGGGGAAGAGATCCGACAGTGAGCACGGCCCTGAGATCCCCCGGGGCCGGGAGAGACGACATGTCGACCGGGCCACGGCGAGACCGCGGACGCTCCACGGAGGAGACCCCCGAACGCACGGTCTCCTTCCCAGGCGAGCTGCGCAATGTCACCGGCGCCCGGCTGGCCGCGGACGGCTACCTCGCCGATCTCTCCCGTACCTCGCCGCCCACCGCCCCCGAGTGCTGGGACGACATCCTGCTGGTGGTGACGGAGCTGGCCGCCAATGTCGTCCAGTACGCGCCGGGGCCCTTCCAGCTGCGGATGCGGCGCACGTACGACGGTGTGCACATCACCATGCACGACACCAGCCAGATCCAGCCCGAGCCGCGCCCCTTCCATCCGCGCCACGGCGGGGGCGGTGTCGGCTGGCACCTGCTGCACACGCTGTGCGACCAGGTCAGCGTGGTCGTCACCGAGACCGGCAAGGACATCCACGTCTTCCTGCCCTGGTGAGCGGCGGGCCACGGTCCTGCTCGAGCGGCGGGCCACGGTCCTGCTCGAGCGGCGGGGGCGGTCACTCGGGGCGGTGGGCGACCACCCCGAACATCGTCACCGACATGTGCAGCGCCCCCTGCTCGGCGGCCTCGGCGAGGTCGGCGTACAGGGTGTCCCGCTGTTCCTCGGTGAGGGCGCCGGCGCGCACGGCGGCCTCGCCGAGCATGCGGATCAGCGGCCAGGCGACCGTGCGGTGGTCCTGGAGCAGGGCCTGCGAGCCGCGGTCGTCCACCACGAACCCGGCCGCGCTGAGCTGGCCGACCAGACGGCGCCCGGCGTAGGGGTTGGCGCCGTTGAGGGCGGCCGCCATCAGCGCCCGCACGACCGCCGGGTCGCCGGGGTGCAGGAGGGTGGTCCCCCAGTCGGTGTCCAGCAACGCCACCCGGCCGCCGGGACGCAGCACCCGGGCCATCTCGGCGACGGCCCGGTCGGGGTCGGCGACGTGCTGGAGCACCCGCTCGCACCACACCAGGTCCATCGAGCCGTCGGGCACCGGCAGCGTGGCCGCCTCGCCGTGCACGAAACGGACCCGGCTGCCCGGGGACCGCTCCTCGGCGACCGCCCGCAGACTCGGGTTGGGCTCGACGCCGATCGCGACCCCGTCCGGGCCGACGGCGGCGGCCAGCGTCCGGGTCTGCGAGCCGGTACCGGAGCCGACATCGAGGACCCGCTCGCCGGGCCGTACCGCCAGCGCCTCCTCCGCCCAGGCGCGCAGCCGCCGTACGCCCGGATTGGCGTCCTGGGAGTCCAGGGCGCCCACCAGCGGGGCCACGCGGTCGGGGTCGATGTGCCGCTGCTGGAAGCCCGTTCCGGGCTGGATCTGCGCCATGGCGGGCACTCTACTGGCGTACGTGATCGTCGTGGACGACCTCGCAACGGACAGAAGTCCGACGCATATCCGTGCGACAGCCGGTTACTCCTCTTGATCGAGGGCATGCTGGAGCCCACACGTTCGTCTGCCTGCACCGCCCGGCTGGCGGAACGGCGTCGGGCACGGTGGGATCGAATTGGTGCGAAGCAAGCGTTCCGGGGTTTGCGTACGGCGTGACCCGGGCCCCTGGAGCAACGGAAAGGGATGGACACCGTGACACGACCCAGGATCCTGGTGGTGGGCGCAGGCTTCGCCGGAGTGGGATGCGTCCGCCGCCTGGAGCGGAAACTCGCCCCCGACGAGGCCGACGTCACCCTGGTGGCGCCCTTCGCCTACCAGCTCTACCTGCCCCTGCTGCCACAGGTCGCCTCGGGCGTACTGACACCCCAGTCGATCGCCGTCTCGCTGCGCCGCAGCAAGAAGTACCGCACCCGGATCATCCCGGGCGGCGCGATCGGCGTGGACCTCAAGTCCAAGGTGTGCGTGGTCCGCACCATCACGGACCAGCTGGTGAACGAGCACTACGACTACATCGTGCTGGCCCCGGGCAGCGTCACCCGCACCTTCGACATCCCGGGTCTGACCGAGCACGCCTTCGGCATGAAGACCCTGGCCGAGGCCGCCTACATCCGTGACCACGTCATCTCCCAGCTCGACCTGGCCGACGCCAGCGACAACCCCGCGGAGCGGGCGGCACGGCTGCAGTTCGTGGTGGTCGGCGGCGGATACGCGGGCACCGAGACCGCGGCCTGTCTGCAGCGGCTCACGCACGCGGCGCTGCAGCGCTATCCGAACCTGGACCCGAAGCTGATCAAGTGGCATCTGATCGACATCGCGCCGAAGCTGATGCCGGAGCTGGGCGACAAGCTCGGCCGCAGCGCGCAGGAGATCCTGAGCCGCCGCGGCATCGAGGTCTCCCTCGGGGTGTCGATCGAGAAGGCGGGCCCGGAGGAGGTCACCTTCACCGACGGCCGGGTGGTGCCCACCCACACCCTGATCTGGACGGCCGGTGTGGTCGCCAGCCCGCTGATCGCCACCTTGGGCGCGGAGACGGTGCGGGGGCGGCTCGCGGTGGACGCCGAGATGACCCTGCCGGGCCACGACGGGGTGTTCGCGCTCGGCGACGCGGCCGCCGTGCCGGACAAGGCGAAGGACGAGGCGGGCGCGGTCTGCCCGCCGACCGCGCAGCATGCCATGCGGCAGGGCAAGGTGGTCGCCGACAACGTCATCGCGACCCTGCGCAACCAGCCACTGCAGCCGTACGTGCACAAGGACCTGGGGCTCGTGGTGGACCTCGGCGGCAAGGACGCGGTCTCCAAGCCGCTGGGCATCGAACTGCGTGGGCTGCCCGCCCAGGCGGTGGCCCGCGGGTACCACTGGTCGGCGCTGCGCACCAACGTGGCCAAGACCCGGGTGGCGACCAACTGGCTGCTGAACGCGGTGGCCGGCGACGATTTCGTCCGTACCGGCTTCCAGTCCCGCAAGCCCGCCACGCTCAAGGACTTCGAGTACACGAACAGCTATCTGACCCCGGAGCAGGTCCGGGCCCGTGCCGAGGGCCCCGGCGAAGCCACGGTCTGACGCAGAGCGCGGCCAAGTGAGCACAGCGGGGCGGTCGGTGCGGGCGGAGGTCCGGGGGCGGCTCGCGGCGGCCGACCCCGGGCTGCTCCGTTTCACCGCCGGCCTGCGGACGGTCCTTGCCATCTCGCTCACGCTCGCCGTCCTGGCGGCCCTGCGGCTCGACGTGTCCCATCTGGTGGCGGGGGCCATCGCGGCGATGGTCGCCACCTTCGCGATCCGTGAGAAGGGGCGCTCCCAGCAGGCCGTCACGCTCGCCCTGGGCCTGCCGGTGGCGCTGGTCTCGATGTCGCTGGGCGCGCTCCTCAACGAGCGGGTCGTGATCGGTGACCTGTTCTTCGTGGCGCTCATCTTCTGCGCGGTCTACAGCCGGCGGTTCGGCGACCGGGGCACGGCGCTGGGACTGATCGGCTTCCAGATCTACTTCGCCTCGCTGTTCGTGCACGCGACCGTGCCGGTACTGCCGGGCCTGTACGTCGTGATCGCGGTCGCCTTCGGCAGCGCGGCCCTGGCCCGCTTCGTGCTGGTACCGCAGACACCGGCGGGCATCCTCGGCCGGCTGCGGCGGGCCTTCCGGGGCCGGTTCGCCCAGCTGGTGGCCGCACAGGCGGAGTTGCTCGACGCCGGGCCGGACGAGCTGGACAAGGTGGTGGAGGAGGTCCGGGTCAGGACCGCCCGGCTGCACGAGACGGCGCTGCTGATCCAGGGCCGGCTTCCGGACGGCACCTCCGACGAGGCGGTGGCCCGGCTGGTGCAGCGGCGGATCGCGGACGCCGAGATCGCCGCCGAACGGCTCGGGCTGATGCTGCTCACCGCGCGCAGCGCCCGGCGGGCGGACACCCTCACCCTGCATCTGCCGGGTGCCCAGCTGTTCTCGGCGCCGCCGCTGCCGCCCCGGGACGAGGCGCTGGATCAGCTGCGCCTGGACTTGGAGGCGCTGCGACTGCTGGTGCTGCGGTCGGTCGGGCCGCAGCCGGGGACGGCGCTGTCCCGGCTGCGCAACCGGCTGCTCGGCTACCGCGAGGAGGAGAACCTGCCGCCCGCCGACCCTGCCGTGCAGGACGTCTTCCGGGGGGTCGGCGAGGCCGCGCGGGCGGTGATGGGGCTGCGGATCGCGCTGGACGGGCCGCAGGACGAGTCCGACGACACCCCGGCCACGTCCAGGTCCCGCGAGGAACTGGACGCCGAGGACGCGGCCATCGAGGTCGCCGAGGTGGACGAAGGCGAGACCGAGGAGGCCACCGGACTGCGCCGGCCCACCACGCGGGCGGCGGTACAGGTGGCCGTCGGGTCGTCGCTGGCCATCGTGGGCGGCGAGTTCCTGTCCGCCCAGCGCTGGTACTGGGCGGTGCTGACCTGCTGGAT
This sequence comes from Streptomyces sp. NPDC026538, assembly GCF_055567535.1. Classification (NCBI taxonomy): domain Bacteria; kingdom Bacillati; phylum Actinomycetota; class Actinomycetes; order Kitasatosporales; family Streptomycetaceae; genus Streptomyces; species Streptomyces sp. NPDC026538. The sequence continues at coordinate 215,004 of NZ_JBVHQG010000016.1, read as the reverse complement.
CGTGTTCCTCAACACCGCGTCCACCGGCGAGATCCTGGTGAAGGGCTACCGGCGGCTGCTGGGCACGGTGCTCGGCGTGGTGGCCGGCATCGGGCTGGCGGGACTGGTCGGGCACCACACCTGGACGGCGTTCGGGCTGGTGCTGCTGTTCGTCTTCGCGATGTTCTACTCGGCGCCGCTGTCGTACACCCTGATGTCGTTCTTCGTGACGGCGATGCTGGGCCTGCTGTACACGCTGCTCAACACCTACAGCCTGGACGTCCTGGTGCTGCGGATCGGGGAGACGGCGCTCGGCGCGGTGTGCGGGGTGATCGCGGCGGCGGTGGTGCTGCCGGTGCACACCGACCGCCGTACCGACGAACTGCTCGTCACCACGCTGGACCGGCTGGCCGACGTGACCCGGGCCGCCGCCGACCAGTTGAGCGGGGCGCCGCCGGCCGACCTGGTGGAGAAGGCCCGTGACCTGGACCAGGCGCTGGCCGATCTGCGGGCGGCGGTGCAGCCGTTGACGCATCCGATCACCCCGCTGCGGTCCCGCCGGGACACCGCGCGCTATGTGGTGGCGCTCCTGGAGACGTGTGCCTATCACGCGCGGTCGCTCGCGGCGACGGCCGAGTTGCTGCCCACCCATCCGGCGATCGCGGCGGATCCCCGGCTGCGCGGGGCGGGACAGCGGATCGTGCACAACATCGAGGCGATCGCCGCCCAGGTCGACGACCGGCGGCCCGCGGGCGAGATCGAGACCGGCCCCAGCATCGCGGCGATGCTGGAGCCCGGCACCCTGCGCGCCCCGCGCTACGGCCGGGTGACCGACCGCGTGCTGCGGCATCTGCAACGCCTCGACGAGGCGGTGGCGGGCCTGGCCCGGCCGCTGAAGGTGCCGGTCCGGGCGGGTGCCGCCTGACCGGGTGTCACTGCCGGCCGAGGGCTTCGGCGCGGACGCGGGCGCAGCTGCGGCTGATGGGCGGGAGACGTGCATCTGGGAGATGCCGAGGCTTTCGGCGATCCGACGCAAACACCGTCGGGAGAAACCCGGTTCGCCGGCTCAACTCAGCGACACGACCGCGGTGATGCGCTTGCCCCCGCGGGGCAGTCCCGCGACCTCCACGTCCCGGGCCAGCCGGCAGACGATGGGCCAGCCCCGGCCGCCGAGCCGACCGCGGTCGCGCCCGTCCGGGACCTGCTCGGCGATCGGCAGCGCGTCACTGCGGTCGCTGACCGACACGCGTACCGCGCATCCGTCGACGTCCACGTCGAAACCGGTGATCCCGCCGCCGTGCAGGATCGCGTTGGTGGTCAGCTCCGAGGTGACGAGCAGGGCGTCGTCCAGGGCCTTGGCGGCGCACGGCACAGCCTGCCGGGCGACCGCGCCGCGAACCGCTCTGCGGGCGTCGGCCGGCCGCAGCGACGGCCGGTGGGAGTCGGGTGGTATCACTACTGATTCGGTCCGGAACTTCTCGCGCATCCCTTCGCTCCCTGAGTGGTGGACCGGCTGATCTGTCTGGCCCGTCCGCGCGGGTCTCTCCCTGTTCGGCTCACCTGTCGGGGCGCCGACAAACCCATCCGGGGGCAGCAAAGGCTTCCCCTGAGTGAAACGGGTCACGTAGCCTGTTCCCGGGTACCCGAAATGGCCCCGGATGGTTTAGCGTTCATCCATAAGTGGTCGAGGAGTCGACAGCAGGTCCTCCCGCACCACCGCTTGACGGCCCTGGCTGGCCTCCCCCGTCCAGCCAGGGCTTTTTAATGCCCGGACGGCTTCGGGGCAGGCGATTCTCATCCCCTTCGAGGTGCCCGGCGCGGCGGCAGCGGATGAAATGGGCGTAGGCAGAGCCCCCGTACCCTCGCCGGCGAGGAGCACCGCGCCATGACCAAAGCCATCAAACTGCTGACCGCCCTACCGCAGGCGCAGCGCGAGCGCCTCATGGAACTGGCCCAGGAGGTCTCCTTCCCGGAGGACGCCCGTATCTTCGAGGCCGGCGGCACCGCGGACCGCTTCTGGGTGATCCGCTCGGGAGCGGTCAACCTGGACCAGGAGGTGACGTCCCACAAACGCGTCACCGTCGCCAGCCTGGGCGCCGGCGACCTGCTCGGCTGGTCATGGCTGTTCCCGCCGTACACCTGGGACTTCGGGGCGGTGGCCTTCAGCCAGGTGCGGGCCTACGAGTACGACGCCGCGGCCGTGCTCGCGCTGTGCGTGGAGGATCCGCTGCTGGGGCTCTCGCTGGTGCGGACCGTCGCCGAGATCCTCGCCAGCCGGCTGGAGGTCACCCGGGGCAAGCTGCTGGACGCCTATGTGGGGCGGCGGCCCGCGTAGCGCTCAGATGCGGTAGCGGCGCAGGGCGGGCGCGGCGGCGGCCAGGGCCAGCATCACGGCCACGACCAGCAGCCCGCCGCCCGTGACGGCCGCGCGCGGCCCGAAGACGGAGCCCATGGTGCCGTGCAGGACGTCGGCCAGCCGCGGCCCGCCCGCCACCACGACCGTGAACACGCCCTGCATCCGGCCGCGCATCTCGTCGGTCGCGGCGGACAGCAGGATCGCGCCCCGGAAGACCATCGAGACCATGTCGGCGACGCCGGCGGCGGCGAGGAAGGCGACCGCCACCCAGAGGTTGCGGCTCAGCCCGAACCCGGCGACGGCCGCTCCCCAGCCGACGACCGCGCCGATCACCATCCAGCCGTGCCGGCGGGCCCGCGAGAAGGTGCCGGAGAAGAGCCCGCCGAGCACGGCGCCGACGGGGATCGCCGCGAACAGCAGGCCGAGCGCCAGCCCTTCGCCGTAGGAGCCGTAGGTCTCCGCGGCCAGCTGCGGAAACAGGGCGCGGGGCATGCCGAGGACCATCGCGATGATGTCGGCCAGGAACGACAGCAACAGCACCTTGTGCATGGAGATGTAGCGGAAACCCGCCACGATCTCCCGCACTCCGGCCCGGCGGGCCGTCGCACGCGCCAGTGGCGGCAGCGCGGGCAGCCGGTAGACGGCCCACACCGTCACGCACAGCGCCAGCGCGTCGATCAGGTACAGCTCGGGCAGGCCGATGACCGGAATCAGGGCACCGGCCAGCAGCGGGCCGATCACCTGCCCGGTCTGCATGACCGTCGATCCGAGGGCGTTCGCGGCGGGCAGCTGTCCCTCGGGGACGAGCCGGGCGATGGAGGCGGTACGCGCCGGGGCGTTCAGCCCCCAGAACGCCTGCTGCAGGGCGAGCAGGACCATCAGCGCGGCCACGGATTCCAGGCCGGTGACGGCTTGGAGCCAGAACAGCAGCGAGGTGACGGCGATTCCGCAGTTGGTGATCAGCAGCAGCTTGCGGCGGTCCATGGCGTCGGCGACCGCGCCGCCCCACAGCGCGAACACGATGAGCGGCAGCAGTCCGGCGAGGCTCGCGGCGCCGACCCAGGCCGAGGATCCGGTGATGTCGTAGATCTGCTTGGGCACGGCCACCGCGGTGAGCTGGCTGCCGACCGAGGTGACGATCGTCGAGGTCCACAGCCGGCGGTAGGCCGGGACGGCCAGCGGGCGGGTGTCCATCGCCCAGCGGCGCCAGCCCCGCCGGGGCGGGGGCGCCGTGGTGTCTTCGGGGGGCTGTATGCCGGACTGGGTGCCGCTCTCGCTGGTGTCCACGGAGTTCCTGGTGTCCTGGTCCTCTTGGTGCTCGCTACATCTTTCGACTGCAGGATCACTATCCCAGCAACTTCTGTGACCGCCGAACCGGTTGTCTCAGGATGCGGCCGCACCAGGATCCGCGGGCGTCAGGAGCCGGCCACGAGCATCAGGCCGAGGCCGATCATGGTCAGGGCCACCAGTCCGTCCAGCACCCGCCAGGCGGCCGGCTTGGCGAGATACCGGCCGAGCTGGCGGGCACCGAAGCCGAGCGCGGCGAACCAGCACAGACTGGCCAGCGCGGCGCCGAGGCCGAAGGTCCAGCGCAGGTCGCCCCGGTCGGCGGCGAGCGAGCCGAGCAGGAACACGGTGTCCAGGTAGACATGCGGGTTCAGCCAGGTCATGGCGAGGCAGGTGAGGACGGCCCGCCGCCGGGAACCGGCCGCCTCGCCCTCGGTGCGCAGACCGCCGGTGCCGGGCCGCAGCACCCGGCGGCCGGCCAGGACGCCGTAGCAGAGCAGGAAGACGCCGCCGACCAGACCGACCGCCCGCACCGCGCCCGGCCAGGCCACCACCAGCGCACCCACCCCGCCGACGCCGAGCGAGATGAGGGCCGCGTCGGACAGGGCGCAGATGGCGACGACCACGAGGACCGCGTCCCGGCGGACACCCTGCCGCAGAACGAAGGCGTTCTGGGCGCCGATGGCGACTATGAGCGAGAGGCCGCTGCCGAAACCCGCGGCAGCGGCGGCGAGAGAGCTGGACATGTCCTCGACGGTAAAGAGGTGATCTCCGGAGGTACAGCTAAAGATTCTTACGTACCCTTAGCGCAGCTGCAGACGGGAGCGAACGGTGGAACTTCCTCTCGACCAGGTGCGGACGCTGCTGGCGGTGGTGGACGAGGGTACGTTCGACGCGGCGGCCGCGGCCCTGCACGTGACGCCGTCGGCGGTCAGCCAACGGGTGAAGGCGCTGGAACAGCGGACCGGCCGGGTGCTGCTCCAGCGCACCAAGCCGGTGCGGCCGACCGAGTCGGGCGAGGTGCTGGTGCGGTTCGCCCGGCAGCTGGCCCGGCTGGAACGCGACGCGCGCGGCGAGCTGGGCATGAGCGGCGCCGGGGAGCCGACCCGGGTGTCGGTCGCGGTCAACGCGGACTCGCTGGCGACGTGGTTCCTGGGCGCGCTGACCGGCCTCCCGCACGTCTTCGTCGAACTGCGCCGGGAGGACGAGGAGCACACGGCCGCGCTGCTGCGGGAGGGGCTGGTGATGGCGGCGGTGACCTCGTCGCCGGACGCGGTGCCGGGCTGCTCCGTGCGGGCGCTGGGGCGGATGCGGTACCTGCCGGTGGCCGCGCCGGAGTTCGCGGCGGCGCATCTCACCGGGCCGCTGCCGGATGCGCTCGCCGAGGCGCCGGTGATCGTCTTCGACCGGCGGGACGACTTCCAGGACGGGTTCGTACGCCGCCTGGGGCGGGGCGGCGCCGGTTCGCTACGGCATTACGTGCCCACCTCGGAGGGGTTCGTGGAGTCGGTGACGGCCGGGCTGGGGTGGGGGATGGTGCCGGAGGTGCAGGCGGAGCCGCGGTTGCGGGAGGGGCGGCTGGTAAGGCTCGGGGAGCCTGAGTTGTGGGCGGACGTGACGTTGTACTGGCAGCAGTGGAAGCTGGATTCGCCGGCTCTGGGGGCGGTGGCGGAGGCGGTGGTGAGTACGGCGGGACACGCGTTGCGCCAGCCGTAAGGGGGCTGCCGGTGGTCGTGCGCGTGCGGGCTGGTGGGAGCTGATCGCGCCGTTCCGCGCGGCCCCTTTCGGGGCGCCCTCGCCAGGGGCGCTCACAAGGACCGTTCTGTGCTGTCCAGGAGCATTTCCAGGGCCGTCGGATATGCGCTGGTCACCATCCTTTTCGCCAGCAGCGGGGCCGCTTCCGCGATGCGGGGATGAGTCGCGGGCGGCAGCTGGGCGTACGTCGAGTTCCACTTGGCCTCGTCAGCCCGCTGGGAGTCCTGCGGCAGGGCCAGGGATGCCGCGTCCAGCGCCGCGAAGGCCAGGGTCTGGTCGATGAAGGCGTGGTAGACGCGGACCGTCTCCGGCAGGGGGAGGCCCGCCGTGCGCAGGACGTCCAGGATCGCCTCGTCCGCCGCCAGCTCCTGCGCCCGGCCCGTCACCCGGTTCGCCGTCAGCAGGGCCGCCTGCGGATGGGCCACGTACTCCGCGTGGATGCGCAGGCCGATCGTGCGCAGGTCGGTGCGCCACTCCCCGGTCGGCGCCCAGCCCGCCAGCGCCTGGCCGATCAGCGCGTCGCCGATCGCCAGGGTCAGGTCGTCCATGCCCCGGAAGTAGCGGTACAGGGTGCTGGGATCGCAGTCGAGGGCCAGACCCAGGCGGCGGGCGGTGAGGCCCGCGCTGCCGTGTTCGCGCAGCAGACGCAGGGCGGTCGCCACGATCAGCCGCTCGGAGAGCACCGTTCCGCCGCGGGTGGGCCGGCGCCGGCGGCGCTTCTCCTCCGGTACGACCGGTTTGGGCATCGGGCACTCCCCCGGGGTTCTCTCACGCCGGCGCGCACCGACGAGGTTCTTATGCCAACGCCATTGACCTTACGACAGGGTCCGGCGTTTGATTCCGGCCGGGCGCCCCGTACTCGACCTCGCACCCTGTTCGAGAAGGAGATTCCGCCATGCGTGTACTGCTCGTGGGAGCCGGTGGTGTGGGCACCGCCGTCACCCGGATCGCGGCCCGTCGCCCGTTCTTCGAGGTGATGGTGGTCGCCGACTACGACCCGGCCCGCGCCGAGGCGGCCGTGGCCGCCGTCGGCGACGACCGGTTCCTCGCCGAGCGGGTCGACGCCGGTGACGAGGCGGCCGTGGCCGGCCTGCTGGCCCGGCACGGCTGCGATGTGCTGCTCAACGCCACCGACCCGCGCTTTGTGATGCCGCTCTTCCGGGCCGCCCGCGAGGCCGGCGCCGGCTACCTCGACATGGCGATGTCGCTGTCCCGGCCGCACGCCGAACGGCCGTACGAGGAGTGCGGGGTCAAGCTGGGCGACGAGCAGTTCGCCCTGGCCGAGGAGTGGACGAAGGCGGGCGCGCTGGCGCTCGTCGGGATGGGCGTGGAGCCGGGGCTCTCGGATGTGTTCGCGCGGTACGCGGCCGACGAGCTCTTCGACGAGATCGAGGAGATCGGCATCCGCGACGGCGCGGACCTGACGGTGGACGGTTACGACTTCGCACCCTCCTTCAACATCTGGACCACCATCGAGGAGTGCCTCAACCCGCCCGTCGTGTACGAGGAGGGGCGCGGCTGGTTCACCACCGCCCCCTTCAGCGAGCCGGAGGTGTTCGACTTCCCGGAGGGGATCGGGCCGGTGGAGTGCGTCAACGTCGAGCACGAGGAGGTGCTGCTGGTGCCCCGTTGGGTGCAGGCGCGGCGGGTCACCTTCAAGTACGGACTCGGCCGCGAGTTCATCGACACGCTCAAGACGCTGCACCTGCTCGGGCTGGACAGGACCACGCCGGTGACCGTGCCCGGCGCCGACGGCCCGGTCGCGGTCTCGCCACGGGACGTGGTCGCCGCCTCGCTGCCCGACCCGGCGACGCTGGGCGACCGGATGCGCGGCAAGACCTGTGCGGGCACCTGGGTGCGCGGCGTCAAGGACGGGAAGCCGCGCGAGGTGTATCTCTACCACGTGGTCGACAACAAGTGGTCCATGACGGAGTACGGTTGTCAGGCCGTGGTGTGGCAGACGGCCCTCAACCCGGTCGTCGCCCTCGAACTCCTGGCCACCGGTGCGTGGTCGGGCTCGGGCGTCCTCGGCCCGGAGGCGTTCCCGGCCCGCCCGTTCCTCGACCTGCTGACCGAGTACGGCTCGCCCTGGGGGCTGCGCGAGCAGTGACCGCCCGCGAATTCCAGTGGACTTGGCCGTTTCGGACCCGCCCGCTCCGGTCACCCGGAGTCGAGTACGCACACGAAACGGCAGAATCGACTTGGATCGCAGGTGACTTCGATGGACGACTGGCGAGACCACGCCGAGTGCCGCGAGGAGGATCCCGACCTCTTCTTCCCGATCGGCAACACCGGGCCTTCGCTGCAGCAGACGCGGCGCGCGAAGGCCGTCTGTGAGCGCTGTCCGGTCCAGGACCCATGCCTGGACTGGGCGATGGACAGCGGGCAGACCGTCGGCATCTGGGGCGGTACGACCGAGGCGGAGCGCCGGCTGCTCGCCCGGCGCCGGCAGCGGGCCGCACGCCGGTTCAGCTGACGTCTGCCGGTGCTTCGGCGGCCGGCAGCCGCAGGGTGAACTCGGCGCCCTCGCCCGGTTCGCTCGCGGCCTCGACGGACCCGTCGTGCGCGGCGACCAGGTGGCGCACGATCGGCAGACCGAGCCCACTGCCCCCGGTACGGCGACTGCGGGACTTCTCCGCGCGCCAGAACCGCTCGAAGACGTGCGGCAGATCGTCGGGGGCGATGCCCTTGCCGGTGTCGGTGACGGTGAGCACGACCTCGTCGCCGGCCCGGCGGGCGGTCAGGGTCACCGTGCCGTCGGCGGGGGTGTGCCGGATCGCGTTGGAGACCAGGTTGCCCAGCGCCTGCCGCATCCGCACCGGGTCGGCGTCGAGCCAGGCCGTGCCCTCGACGTCGGCCAGCAGGGTGACCCCGGCCGCGTTGGCGGCCACCCGGTGGGCGGCGGCGACCTGGTCGAACAGGTCGGCGGCGCGGACCGGTTCGCGGTGCATGCGCAGGGTGCCGGCGTCGGCGGCCGCCAGGTCCTGGAGGTCGTCGATGATCCGCTGGAGCAGCAGCGCCTCCTCGTGCAGCGAGGCCAGGAGCGCCGGGTCGGGGTCGACCACGCCGTCCCGGGTGACCTCCAGCCAGCCCCGGATGTTGGTGAGCGGGCTGCGCAGTTCGTGGGCGATGTCGCTGACCATCGCCTTGCGCTGGTCCTCCAGCCGCTCCCGGCGCTCGGTGAGGTCGTTGAACGCCTCGGCCAGCAGCCCGGTCTCGTCCCGGGTCCGCACCGGCGCCCGCGCGTGCAGTTCGGGCGGCTGGCGCACGGTGACGGTCAGCGCGCGCAGCGGCCGGACGAGCCGGGTGGCGACCACGGCGGAGACGGCGACCGTGAAGGCGAGGACCAGTCCGGCCGCGCCGACGATCTTCGCCTTGTTGGCGCGGGACATGTCGAACCGGGGCGCCGTCTGGTCGCCCAGGCCGAGGAAGAGTTCGGCGGCCGGCGCGGCATACGGTTCGAGCTGGGTGCGGCGGGCGCTGGTGATGCAGCTCTTCGCGATCTGGTCCGTCTGTGCCTGGTCGCGCGCGGCCTGCCTGGCGGTGACGAGGAAGCCGCCGGTGACGGGGTTGCGGCCGGTCTGGTCGAAGGTGAGGTACAGCTGTCCGGCGAGGTCCAGGTGCTTGCCCTGGAGACAGGGGCGGACCAGGTCCGTCAGCGTGGCGAGGGCCTTCGCCTCGGTGCGGGTGGCACCGAGGAACCCCTTCTTCATCGCCGTGAGGGGGTCGTCCAGCCCGCCGCAGCCGATCGAGCGGAAGGCCGAGGCGTCCGTGCCGTCGTCGTCGACGAGGTAGGGCCGCCCGTTCGGCGTGTGGGCGACGGTGGTCCGGATGCCGTAGGAGTTGTAGCAGGACCGCTCCTTGTCCACCACCATGTCCAGCTCCCCGCGTTCCTTCGCCGTGAGCCGGTACGGGCCGACCACGCGTGGGTCGATGCCGCTGAGCTGGGCGCCGGAATCGGTGTAGGTGTCGGTGTGCAGCGGGTCGATGGCGGCGGCCGGCCGCGGCGGCAGTGCGGTGCCCGGTGCCGCCGAGTCGGCGATCAGGGTGCGGTCGGCGGTGGTCAGCGCGATCCTGCGGCCGGTCTGCGCGGCCAGCGAGCGGACCGTGTGCCGCACTTCGCTCCAGTCGGGGTGCTCGGCCGCGTACCCGCTGAGCTGGGCGAGGATCTTGTTGTCGGCCGCGAGGTCCTGGCCCTGCTCCTCCTCCAGCGCGCTGGTGGTGGTCGTCACCGCGAGCCAGGCGGTGGCGGCCACCGAGCACGCGGCGATCAGCACGGAGGCGAACAGCAGCCGGACCAGCAGCCGTTTGCGCCAGGGTATCCGGGCCCTCACGGACGGCCGCCGCTCAGCTTGTAGCCGACGCCGAAGACGGTCACCAGCCGTACCGGCCGCCGGGGATCGGCCTCGATCTTCCGGCGCAGGTTCATCACATGGACGTCGACGGCCCGTTCGGTGGAGGCCCGGTCGAAGCCGCGGGTGCACTGGAGCAGCTGCCGCCGGGTGAACACCCGGTCGGGCTCCCCGGCCATGGCGAGCAGGATCTGGAACTCGGCCGGGGTCACCTCCACCGGCACCCCGTCGCAGCGCACCTCGTGCCGCACCGGATCGACACTGATCCCGGCCGCGGTCACGGCCGGCTCCTCCCGTACCGCGGCGGTCCGCCCGCTGCGCCGCAGAACCGTCCGGATCCGGGCCATCAACTCTCGTGGACTGTACGGCTTGGTCATGTAGTCGTCGGCGCCCAGTTCCAGGCCGAGCAGCACGTCGTCCTCCTCGGACCGGGCCGTGAGCATCAGCACCGGGATCTCCGGGTCGCCGCCGCGCAGCACCCGGCAGACGCCGAAGCCGTCGATCACCGGGAGCATCAGGTCGAGGACGACCAGGTCAGGCCCGAGCCGCCGGGCCGCGTCCAGCGCGGCGGCGCCGTCGTGGACCACGGTCGCGGTATGGCCCTCGGCCAGCAGGGAGCGCCGGATCAGCTCGGCCTGCATCTCGTCGTCCTCGGCGACCAGCACATGTGCGCACACAGGTTCGGATCCTAAGCGGTGTGCCGGCGGCCTACTGGGCGAGCCAGTCGGCATGCCCCATGACGACGACCGGCTGCCGGGCCGGGTCCAGGGTGCGCAGCAGTTCCTTCATGTGCGCCTTGGCGACACTGACACAGGCGTGTGTCGGGCCACCGTGGTCGACGTGCAGCCAGACGCCGCCGCCGCGCCCGGCGCCCATGGGGCGGGTCCAGTCGAGGGGCGAAGTGCCGGGCCGCCGGTTGTAGTTGATGGCGACGACATAGTCGAAGGAGCCTTCCAGCGGCTCCCCCTCGAAGCCGGTGCCGGGCGAGTGGAAGCCGTACCCGTGGTCGTACGGCAGCCGCGTTCCCGGGTCGGGGAGCAGGCCTCCGGCGTCGGTGAGCCCGTACACGCCGACGGGTGAGCGCAGGTCCCCGGCCATGTGGTGCTCGCTCCAGCCGTCCCTGCCGTTGTGCGCGGGCCAACTCGCGCCGGGCTGCCAGACGCTGTCGTCGCGCTCGTACAGGACGACGGTGGAGACGGGCGAGTCCTTGCCCCGTCCCCTGGCGACGACGACCTGCTCGGCCCGCTCAGGTATCGCGGCCGCGGTCCGCGGCCCCAGCCCCGGTATGCCGGTGGGCTGCGGGCTGCTGCTCTCGGGTGTGGGGGTGGCCGTCGTCCGCGCCGGCCGGTCGTCGTCCGACCGACTCGGCGCGGCCTCGGCGCCACCCCCGCACCCCGAGAGCAGGAGGGGGGAGGCGAGGAGGGCGACAGCTGTTCTGCGATGGATCATGAGACCGACTCTGGCCGACAATTGTAAGAAACTCGTCAGCTTCATATCCCCGTTGACTGAAGCGCCCCAAAGGGGCGCGGTGTCGATTTGCGGCTGCCGCCGCGTGGGCGCGAGCCCCCACCGGCCCGCACCCGAACCGCTACGGCTTGCCCTTCTTGTACAACCACGTCTGGAACAACGAACCGAGATCCTGCCCCGACTGCCCTTCCGCGAGCTTCACAAACTCCGCGGTGGTCCCGTGCCCGTACCGGTGTTCCGAAGCCCACACCCGCAGAATCCGGAAGAACACCGGATCCCCGACCGCCTTCCGCAGTTCGTGCAGAGCCATCGCACCCCGCGCGTACACCGGCGTCCCGAAGATGTTCGCGCCACTCCCCGGGTCCCCGGGCGGATACGCCCACAACTCGTTGCTCGCCGGCTTGGCGTAGAGGGCGTCGAAGGACTTCTGCGCGCTGTCGCCCCCGTGCTGCTCGCTGTAGAGCCACTCGGCGTACGTCGCGAAGCCCTCGTTGAGCCAGATGTCCTTCCAGGCGGTGAGGGAGACGGAGTCGCCGAACCACTGATGGGCGTTCTCGTGCACCAGCGTGCCGAGGTCGGGCGCGGAGTCGTAGATCGGCCGGCCCTGAGTCTCCAGGGCGTAGCCGACGTTCGGCGCGTGGTCGACGATCGCCCCGGCGGACCGGAACGGGTACGGCCCGAACAGCTTGCTCTCCCACTCCAGCACCGACGGCAGCTTCTTCAGCACCGCCGCCGACCCGCTCGCCTCGCGCGGGTCGACCGCGTTGTACACCTTGATCCCGTCCCGGGTGGTGTACTGCTGCACCTTGAACTTGCCGACCGTGGCGGTGGCGAGGTACGCGGCCATCGGCTCGGCCTGCCGCCACCGGAAGGTCGTGCGGCCGCCGGACGTGTGCTGCCCGAGGAGGACCCCGTTGGCGACGGCGGTGCGCCCCTTGGGGACGGTGATCGTGAAGTCGTACGACGACTTGTCCTTGGGATGGCTGTTCGCCGGGAACCAGGTCATCGCGCCCTGCGGCTCGCCGGCGACGAACGCGCCGTCGTCGGTGCGGATCCAGCCGTCCGGCGAGCCGTCGGGGTCGGTGACCTGCTTGGGGGTGCCGTTGTAGGTGACGGCGATCCGGAACTCCCGGCCCTTGGCGAGCGCGTGCGCGGGCGTGACGACGAGTTCCTGTCCGCTGCGGCTGAAACGGGCGGTCCGGCCGTCGACCGTCACCCGGGTGACCTTCAGACCGCTGAGGTCGAGGTCGAAGCGGGTGAGCTTCTGGGTGGCGCGGGCGGTGAGGACGGCCTTGCCGTCGAGGTGGCGGGAGGCGGTGTCGTAGCGGAGCGTCAGATCGTAGTGGCCGACGTGGTAGCCGCCGTTGCCGCTGAGCGGGAAGTAGGGGTCGCCCGCGCCCGCGGCGCCGATCGTGCTCGCCGAGGCCGGGCCGGCGGCGGCGAGCAGGGCCGCCACGGCGACCGGGACGGTGGCGAGGACGGCCTCGCGGCGGAGGACTGCGGTACGTCTGCGTGCGCCCTGCACATGCGCTCCTTGGGAGGTGGCCAATGATCAATGGCCCACAGACTAGGCGCGCGGGTGTCCGCGTTTCCCCCTCATTCTGGTCAAGCCGCGCCGCGTCGGCAGCCGGTGGTACGGAAAAGCCGCGTACCCTCGCGGCACCGCCACCGAGCCGAGAGGTACCCGACCGTGAGCGTGCGCGTCCGCAGGATCTACGAACCGCCCGAGCCGCAGGACGGGGTACGGGTCCTGGTGGACCGGCTGTGGCCGCGCGGGGTGTCGAAGGCGGACGCGCAGGTGGACGAATGGCCCAAGGGGCTGACGCCGTCCAACGAGTTGCGCCGCTGGTTCCACTCGAGCGAGGGGTCCTACGACGAGTTCACGGGCCGCTACGAGGCGGAGCTGGCCGCTCCCGAGGCCGCCGAACTCCTGGAGGGCCTGCGGGAGTCGGCCCGGAAGGGCCAGGTGACACTGCTCACCGCGTCGAAGACACCGCAGGAGAGCCACGCCACCGTGCTGGCGCGGCTCCTCTCCACGTAGGCCCCGGGCCGGGAGGCTCCCCGGCCTAGGCCGTCTGCCGGGCCGCCGCGCGTCCCGCCGCCCGGCCCGAGAACAGGCAGCCGCCGAGGAACGTGCCCTCCAGCGCGTTGTAGCCGTGCACACCGCCACCGCCGAAGCCGGCCACCTCACCGGCCGCGTAGAGCCCGTCGATCGGTTGCCCGTCGGCGCCCAGGGCGCGGGAGTCCAGGTCGGTCTGGATGCCGCCGAGGGTCTTGCGGGTGAGGACGTGCAGCTTGACGCCGATCAGCGGCCCGGCGGCCGGGTCGAGGATGCGGTGCGGGGTGGCGACCCGGCCGAGGCGGTCGCCGATGTAGCGGCGGGCGTTGTGGATGCCCTGGACCTGGGAGTCCTTGCTGTAGGAGTTGTTGATCTGCAGGTCGCGGGCGACGATCTGGCGGCGTACCTCGGCCGCGTCCAGGAGCGCCTTGTCGGTCAGCCCGTTCATCTTCTCCACGAGCTGGTCCAGGGACTTGGCGGTCACGAAGTCCGCGCCCTTGTCGACGAAGGCCCGCACCGGGCCCGGGGCGCCCTTGCCGAGCAGCCGGTCGCGCAGCACGGCCTTGCGGTCCTTGGCGGTGATGTCGGGGTTCTGCTCGGAGCCGGAGAGCGCGAACTCCTTCTCGATGATCTTCCGGGTGAGGACGAACCAGGAGTGGTCGTGTCCGGCGATGTCCTCGGTGGTGCGCAGGTACTTGAGGGTGCTGAGGGTGTCGTAGCCCGGCAGGCAGGGGTCGGGGAGCCGGCGGCCGAGGGCGTCCAGCCAGATCGAGGACGGGCCGGGCAGGATGCGGATGCCGTGGCCGGGCCAGACGGGGTTCCAGTTCTGGATGCCCTCGGTGTAGTGCCACATGCGGTCGCGGTTGACCAGGCGTACGCCTGCCTCGGCGCTGATGTCGAGCATGCGGCCGTCCACGTAGGCGGGGACGCCGGTGACCATCTCGGCGGGGGGTGTGCCGAGGCGCTCGGGCCAGTAGCGGCGGACGATGTCGTGGTTGGCGCCGATGCCTCCGGTGGTGACGACGACGGCCTGGGCGGTGAGTTCGAAGTCGCCGACCCGGTCACGGTTGGAGGCGACACCGCGCGGCGAGTCGTCGGGGGCGAGGACCGTGCCGCGCACACCGCGTGCCGCCCCGTCCTCGATGACGAGTTCGTCGACCCGGTGGCGGTGGTGGAAGGTGAGCAGTCCGTCGCGGGCGGCCTGCTTGGCGTACTCGGCGAAGGGTTCGACGACGCCGGTTCCGGTGCCCCAGGCGATGTGGAAGCGGGGTACGGAGTTGCCGTGCCCGGTCGCGCGCAGGTCGCCGCGCTCGGCCCAGCCGACGGTCGGCAGCAGGCTGATGCCGTGGCTCTGCAGCCAGGGCCGCTTCTCGCCGGCCGCGAACTCGACGTAGGCCCGCGCCCAGCGCACCGCCCAGGAGTCCTCGTCGTCCCGGCGGTCGAACTGGGCGCTGCCCTGCCAGTCGTTCCAGGCCAGGTCGAGGGAGTCCTTGATGCCGAGGCGGCGCTGCTCGGGCGAGTCGACGAGGAAGAGCCCGCCGAAGGACCAGAACGCCTGGCCGCCGAGGTTGGCGGCGTTCTCCTGGTCGACCAGGGCGACCCGGCGGCCCTCGCTGGTGAGTTCGTGCGCCGCGACCAGGCCGGCGAGGCCCGCTCCTACGACGATGACGTCCGCGTCCATGGCGACCGTTGCCTTTCTCATTCGGATCCCGGTCGGATCCCGGTCGGATCCCGATCGGAGGATGCGCTCGGGGGTTCGCTTGCGGTGCTGCCGTCGGTCAGCAGCGCGGTGAGCAGTTGCTTGAGCCAGGCGCGGGCCCGGTCGATGTCCTTGTCGAGGAGCAGCTGGGTGGTCACGCCGTCGTACGCGGCGACCACGGCGTGCGCGGCGCCGTCCACCCCGCCGAGCACGGCGGGGATCGGGGCGTGGCTGCGGGCCCGGAAGAGCCGGTCGGCGATGGCCTGCCGCAGCCGGGTCCGGTGGTCCAGGAGCGCCTCGGCGACGGCCGGGTCGCGGGCGGCGTGCACCAGGAAGTCGGTCTTCACCAGCAGCCAGTCCACGTCGAGGAGCAGCACGTCGGTGACGCGGTCCACGGAGGCCGGTACGTCCATGTCCGGCCGGTCCAGGGCAAGGGCCTCGGCGACCTGCCGGGCGATGAGGTCGGCGCGGTCCCGGTAGAGGGCGAAGAACAGCTCGTCGAGGGTGGCGAAGTTGGAGTAGAAGGCGCCCCGGCTGAACCCGGCGGCCTCGCAGACCTCCTCGATGGAGACGCGCCCGAATCCCTTGGCCGCGAACACCGTGAACGCGGCGTCGAGCAGCCGGGCCCGGGTCTGCACCCGGCGCCGGGTCACACGCTGGGGCGCACCGTCCACTGCCATGTCCCGACCTCCGTTCGATACACGAACGTATCCGATACATGAACGTATCGAAAGACCTCGGAGCGAGGTCACCATGATCAAATGGGAACACATTTTCGATTCAGGGGTACGCTGGCTCCATGGCCACGCACCTCCAGGGCTCCCTGTTCGACCAGACCGACGAGCTGCGGCTCGGCTCACTCGACGGCGCCGGCCGGACCGAGCTGGGTTCTGGCGCCTGGATCGACGTGCTGCCCGGCTGGCTGAGCGGCGCCGACGCCCTGTTCGAACAGCTGGCGGCGGACGTCCCCTGGCACGCCGAGCGCCGCACGATGTACGACAGCGTCGTGGACGTACCGCGGCTGCTCGCCTTCTACGGCGCGGGCGCCCCGCTCCCGCACCCCGTCCTCGTCGAGGCCCGCGAGGCACTCACCCGGCACTACGCCGACGAGTTGCGCGAGCCGTTCACCACGGCGGGGCTCTGCTACTACCGCGACGGCCGGGACAGCGTCGCCTGGCACGGCGACCGCATCGGCCGGGGCGCGCGGCAGGACACCATGGTCGCGATCCTCTCCGTGGGCGCCCCCCGTGACCTGCTGCTGCGCCCGCTGCGCGGCGGCCCCTCGGTCCGGCGCCCGCTGGGCCACGGCGACCTGATCGTGATGGGCGGCTCCTGCCAGCGGACCTGGGAGCACTGCGTACCGAAGACCGCGCGGGCCGCCGGACCGCGCATCAGCGTCCAGTTTCGGCCACACGGGGTGCGGTGACCCGGGTCCCCCGTCGACAGCCGCCCCGGGCCATCTGGTTGGCTGTCCCCCGGTTCGGTCGGGACGCCGCGGGAACGTCGGAGAGAGCATGCGCGCAGAGGTACACGAAGTCGGCAAGGGCATCTACCTGGTGCACGGGCAGCACACCAACTGGGTGATCCTCAAGGACGGGGACGCCGTCACGCTGGTGGACACCGGCTACCCCGGCGACCGGCCGGGGCTGCTCGACTCCCTGGCGGAGGTGGGCAGTTCACCGGAGGCGGTGGCGGCCGTCCTGATCACCCACGCGCACAACGACCACCTCGGCTCCGCCGAGTACCTGCGCGACACCCACGGCACCCCGGTCTATCTGCACGAGGCCGAGGTGCCGCACGCGCGGCGGGAGTTCCTCCAGCAGGTCTCGGTGGGGGCGGTGCTCAAGAACGCCTGGCGGCCGGGTGTGGTGCCCTGGCTGGTGCACGTCCTGCGGGTCGGCGGCACCGAGCAGCACCCGGTGACCGCACCCGAGGCGTTCGCGGTCACGGACGGCCCGCTGGACCTGCCGGGCCGGCCCGTTCCGGTGCACACGCCCGGCCACACCGACGGGCACACCGTCTACCACCTGCCCGACGCCGGGATCGTCATCTCCGGTGACGCCCTGGTCAGCGGCCACCGCACCGCGCGCCTGACCGGCCCGCAACTGCTGCCCGACATGTTCCACCACGAGCGCTCCCGGGCGGTGGAGTCGCTCGGCGTCATCGAGACGCTCGACGGGGACGTGCTGCTGCCCGGACACGGCCCCGTGCACCGGGGATCCGTCGCGGCGGCCGCCCGGCAGGCCCGCGAACGCGCCGTCTAAAGTCGGGCCATGGCCTTGCAGATCAGCGCCACCAACCCGGAGCACCCCGCGCTCCTGCTGGAACTCCCCTGGGACGTCCCGCTGGAGGAGTGGCCCGAGGACTACCTCGTGCCGCTCCCCCGCGGCATCTCCCGGCACGTGGTGCGCTACGCCCGGGCCGGCAGCGAGGTCATCGCCGTGAAGGAGCTGGCGGAGCGCCCGGCGCTGCGCGAGTACGAGCTGCTGCGCGACCTGGACCGGCTCGCCATCCCCGCCGTCGACCCGCTCGCGGTGATCACCGGCCGTACCGACGCGGTGGGCGAACCGCTGGAGTCGGTGCTCGTCACCCGGCACCTGGGCGGCTCGATGCCGTACCGCTCGATGTTCGAGACGACCATGCGGCCGGCCACCATGCACCGGCTCATGGACGCCCTCGCCGTGCTGCTCGTGCGACTGCACCTGGCCGGGTTCGCCTGGGGCGACTGCTCGCTGTCCAACACGCTGTTCCGGCGGGACGCGGGCGCCTACGCGGCTTATCTGGTGGACGCCGAGACCGGCGACCTGCATCCGCAGCTGAGCGACGGGCAGCGGGAGTACGACCTCGACCTGGCCCGGGTCAACATCAGCGGCGAGCTGCTCGACCTGGAGGCGTCGGGGGCCCTGCACCCCTCGCTGGACCCGATCGAGTTCGGGTTCGAGATCTGCACCCGGTACGGCGAACTGTGGGAGGAGCTGACCCGCACCTCGGTGTATCCGGCCGGCAAGTACCACTACATCGAGCGCCGGATCCGACGGCTCAACGAGCTGGGTTTCGACGTGGCCGAGATGCAGATCGAGCACTCCTCCAACGGCGACAGCGTCACCTTCGTGCCCAAGGTCGTCGACGCCGGGCACCACCAGCGCCAGCTGCTCCGGCTGACCGGCCTGGACGCCGAGGAGAACCAGGCCCGGCGGCTGCTGAACGACCTGGAGAGCTGGATGGCCACCCAGGACGACTACGCCCCCGGCGACCCCCTGGCCGCCCGGCCCGAGGTGCTGGCGCACCGGTGGGTGCGGGACGTCTTCCGCCCCACCGTGCGGGCCGTACCGCTGGAGCTGCGCGGCTCCATGGACCCGGCCGAGATCTACCACGAGCTGCTCGAACACCGCTGGTACCTGTCCGAGCGGGCGCAGCACGACATAGGTCTGGACAGCGCGGTCGAGGACTACATCGAGAACGTGCTGCCCAAGGCCCGCGAGACCCTGGAGCCGGTCACTCCCGAATGAGTCAGTCGTGCGGCACCACGGCCACCGGGCAGTCGGCGTGGTGCAGCACCCCGTGCGCGACCGAGCCGATGCGCGCGCCGACCGCCGTGCGGTGGGCTCGCCGGCCGACGACCATCAGCTGGGCCCGGCCGGCCACCGAGAGCAGCACCTGGCCGGCGCTGCCCATCTCCACGTGCTCGGCGACCGGTACGTCCGGGAACCGCTCCCGCAGCGGCCGTACCGCCTCGGACAGGGCCTTCTTCTCGTAGGGCTCCAGCCCGCCGGTCTCGTCCAGCAGCTTCAGCGAGCCCGGGCTGTAGGCGAAGACCGGCGGCAGGGTCCAGGCCCGGACCACGCGGACCGTCGCGCCACGGGCCGCCGCCGTCTCGAATGCGAACTCCAGCACGGCCGCGCTGTCCTCCGCCCCGCCCTGCTGGCCCACGACCACCTCCCGCCCGGCGGCCTCGGCCACGGGCCGGTCCCCGGCACGCACCAGGACCACCGGCCGGGCGGCCTCCGCGATCACCTGCTGCCCCACCGAGCCCAGCAGGAACCCGACGACCGGCCCGTACCCGCGCGAGCCCAGCGCCAGCACCTCGGCCCCGGCGGCCGCCTCGGCCAGTACCTCGACCGCCCCGCCCTCCAGGACGTCGACGCTCACCGCGAGCTCCGGATACCGCCCGGTGATCGCACGCACCGACTCGGCCACCCCGTCCGCCACCCACCCGTGCTGGGTCTCCCGGTCGCCGCCGAGCGCCTCCTGCTCCTCGTAGCGCCAGGCGTGCATCACCCGTAGCGGCAGACCGCGGCGCACCGCCTCCCGGGCCGCCCAGTCCAGAGCCGCGAGGCTCTCCTCCGTACCGTCGACCCCTGCCGTGATCGGGCGTGTCATGCACCGGCCTCCTCGTCGGTTCCGCGTCTGCGTGATCAGTCTTCCGCACGGACGGGTGCCCGCTGTGCACCGGCGTACAAGAGCGAAGGCGGGCGATCGAACATACGATGGGCGGGTGCGGTGGCCGCGCTTCTCCAGGAGGGCCCGCCGTACCGGGAAACCAACGGCTCGGGGTGGGAGACGTATGGCACAGGCTGCCGACGCAGCACGGACCGTCATCATGACCGTGGACGACGACCCGGGGGTCTCCCGTGCCGTCGCCCGGGACCTACGGCGCCGTTACGGCGCGTCCTATCGGATCGTGCGCGCGGAGTCCGGGGAGTCGGCGCTGGACGCGCTGCGGGAGCTGAAGCTGCGCGGCGACCTGGTGGCGGTGATCCTGGCCGACTACCGGATGCCGCAGATGAACGGCATCGAGTTCCTCGAACAGGCCCTGGACGTGTACCCGGGCGCCCGGCGCGTGCTGCTGACCGCGTACGCGGACACCAACGCGGCGATCGACGCGATCAACGTCGTCGATCTGGACCACTATCTGCTCAAGCCCTGGGATCCGCCCGAGGAGAAGCTGTACCCGGTCCTCGACGACCTGCTGGACTCCTGGCGGTGCAGCGACTACAAGCCGGTGGCGGCCACCAAGGTCGTCGGGCACCGCTGGTCGGCCCGGTCCTCGGACGTGCGGGAGTTCCTCGCCCGCAACCAGGTGCCCTACCGCTGGTACTCGGTCGAGGAGCCGGAGGGCCAGCGGCTGTTGGCGGCCGCCGGGGCCGACGGGCAGCGGCTGCCGCTGGTGATCACACCGGACGGCACGCCCCTGGTCGAGCCGGAGGCGCCCGAACTGGCCGCCCGGGTGGGGCTCGCGACCACGCCCACGGCGGACTTCTACGACCTGGTGGTCATCGGCGGCGGCCCGGCCGGGCTCGGCGCGGCGGTGTACGGGGCGTCGGAGGGTCTGCGGACCGTGCTCGTGGAGCGCGCGGCGACCGGCGGGCAGGCCGGGCAGAGCTCCCGGATCGAGAACTACCTGGGCTTCCCGGACGGCGTGTCGGGGGCTCAGCTCACCGACCGGGCCCGGCGGCAGGCCGCCAAGTTCGGCGCGGAGGTGCTGACCGCCCGCGAGGTCACGGCACTTGAGGTCAGCGGGGCCGCCCGGGTGGTGCACTTCGCGGACGGCTCGGCGATCGCCGCGCACAGTGTGATCCTGGCGACCGGTGTGCAGTACCGGCAGCTGGAGGCGGAGGGCTGCCTCGGCCTGACCGGCTGCGGGGTGTTCTACGGCTCCGCGCTGACCGAGGCCGCCTCCTGCCAGGGCCACGACGTGTACATCGTCGGCGGCGCCAACTCGGCGGGCCAGGCGGCCATGTACCTGTCCCGGTTCGCCAAGTCCGTGACGCTGCTGGTGCGCGGCGCCGACCTGTCGGCCTCGATGTCGTACTACCTGATCCAGCAGATCAACGAGGCCCCGAACATCTCGGTGCGCGGCCACACGGTGGTCGACTCCGCGCACGGGTCCGACCGGCTGGAGCGGCTGACGCTCCGTCACTCGGTGAGCGGCGAGACCGAGTCGGTCGAGGCGCAGTGGATGTTCGTGTTCATCGGCGCGGCTCCGCTGACCGACTGGCTCGGCGACACCGTGCTGCGCGACGGGCGCGGGTTCATCCTGGCCGGCCCCGATCTGACGGTCGACGGACGGCCGCCGACGGCCTGGGAGCTGGACCGGCCGCCGTACCACCTGGAGACCAGCGTGCCCGGAGTGTTCGTGGCGGGCGACGCTCGTGCCGAGTCCGCCAAGCGTGTCGCGTCCGCCGTCGGAGAAGGAGCCATGGCCGTGATGCTCGTCCACCGTTATCTGGAGCAGTCATGAGCGGGCAGCTGTGCCCGTGCAGCCCGAAGGAGATCGGCGCGCTCTTCCTCTTCGAGAAGCTGGAGCCGGAGCAGCTGGCGCGGCTGTGCGCCGCGGGCCGGGTCGAGCGGTTCGAGCCCGGTCCGGTCTACACCGAGGGTGAGCCCGCCACCTGCTTCTACGTGATGATCGAGGGCACCGTGGTGCTCTCCCGGCAGGTCGGCGGGGACGACGTCGAGGTCACCCGGACCTCGCAGACCGGGGTGTACGCGGGTGCCATGCAGGCCTACCTCGGGGACCGGGTGCGGCAGGCGTACAACAACTCGATGCGGGTGACCGAGCCGACGCGGTTCTTCGTGCTGCCGGCGGACACCTTCGCGGACATCATGCGCGAGTGGTTCCCGATGGCCGTGCATCTGCTGGAGGGCCTGTTCTTCGGCTCGAAGAACACCCAGGCGGCGATCGGGCAGCGCGAGAGGCTGCTGGCGCTCGGCTCGTTGTCCGCCGGGCTCACCCACGAGCTCAACAACCCGGCCGCGGCGGCCGTCCGGGCCACGTCCACGCTGCGCGAGCGGATCGCGAAGATGCGGCACAAGCTAGCGGTGATCGCCGAAGGGCCCTTCTCGCGGGAGCAGTTGGCCGGGCTGATCGAGATCCAGGAGCGCACCGCCGAACGGGTCGCCAAGGCCCCGGCGATGAGTCCGCTGGAGGCCACCGACCGCGAGGACGCGCTCTCCGACTGGCTCGACGACCACGGCATCGACTACGGCTGGCAGTTGGCGCCGACCTTCGTGCAGGCCGGGCTGGACATCGACTGGCTGGAGCAGGTCTCGGCGGCGGTGGACGAGGAGATCCTGCCGAACGCGGTCGGGTGGCTCAACTACACCATCGAGACCGAGCTGTTGATGAACGAGATCGACGACTCCACCACCCGGATCTCGAACCTCGTCGACGCGGCCAAGCAGTACAGCCAGCTGGACCGGGCGCCGTACCGGGTCGTGGACGTGCACGAACTCCTCGACAGCACCCTGCTGATGCTGTCCGCCAAGATCGGGCAGGACATCCAGGTGGTCAAGGAGTACGACCGTACGCTCCCGCCGGTCCCCGCCTACCCCGCCGAGCTCAACCAGGTGTGGACCAACCTCGTCGACAACGCGGTGTGCGCGATGAAGGACGGTGACGGCGTCGGGCAGGGCACGCTGACCGTGCGGACCGCGCTCGACCACGAGCACCTGCTGGTCGAGTTCCGGGACACCGGGACCGGGATCGCGCCGGAGATCAAGGACCGGATCTTCGACCCCTTCTTCACGACCAAGCCCGTGGGGCAGGGCACGGGTCTCGGTCTGGACATCTCGTGGCGGATCGTCGTGAACAAGCATCACGGCACCATGCGGGTGGAGTCGGTGCCCGGGGACACCCGGTTCCAGGTACTGCTTCCGCTGACCGCCGAAGCGCCCGAGGCAGAGGCGCCCCGATCATCTGAGGAGACGGTATGAGTGGCGACACCGCGATCGACCCGAGCATTCCGCCGAGCGGTGCCGGGTGTGTGGAGTGCGACAAAGCGGGGGGTTGGTGGTTCCATCTGCGGCGGTGCGCGCAGTGCGGGCACATAGGGTGCTGCGACGACTCGCCCGCCAAGCACGCGACGGCGCACTTCCACGAAACGGGGCATCCGATCATTCGTAGTTACGAGCCGGACGAGGGATGGTTCTGGAACTACGAGACGGAGGAAGTGTTCGAGGCGGGACCGGAGTTGGCACCACCGGAGAGCCATCCGGCGGACCAGTCCGTGCCGGGTCCTGCGGAGCGGGTGCCGGAGGACTGGGCGGAGGTATTGCGGGGTTGAGCGCCCAAAGGGGCGGGGGGTCTGTGTGTCTGGCGGGTGCGGGTGGATTGTGGCTGGTCGCGCCCACGCGGCGAAGCCGCATGTGGTACGGCCCCGCGCCCCTCGGGTGTCTCCCGTCGCCCTTCCCAAAAAGGAACTGTCGGCACTGCGTGTGAGGATGGGGCGTGTCGCAGAGATCCTTTTCCACTCCCCTGATCGGGCGCGAGGGCGAACGGGCCCGCCTTGCCAGGGCGCTTGACCGGGCCCGGGACGGCAGTGGGCAGGCCGTGCTGGTCGCCGGGGATGCCGGGGTGGGGAAGACCCGGCTGCTGGACGAGGTGGCCGGCCGCGCGGCTGCCGCCGGGGCCACCGTCGTCGTCGGGCACTGTGTCGATCTCGGTGACGTCGGGCTGCCGTATCTGCCCTTCACCGAGATCCTCGGGGTGCTGGCCGCCGACGCCCGGTTCGCCGCGGCCGTCTCGGCGCATCCGGGGGTGGACCGGCTGCTCGGAGCCGGGTCGGACGCCGCCCGGGACGCGGACGCGCGGCTGCGGCTCTTCGAGGGGGTCACCGGGCTCTTCGCGGACCTCGCCGCGACCACGCCCCTGCTGCTGGTCCTGGAGGATCTGCACTGGGCCGACCAGTCCTCCCGGGACCTGCTGCGGTTTCTGCTCAGCCGGACCGGACCGGCCCGGGGGCTGACCGTACTGGCCTCCTATCGTGCGGACGACCTGCACCGCCGGCATCCGCTGCGGCCGCTCCTCGCCGAGCTGGTGCGGCTGCCCGCCGTGGAGCGCCTTGAGCTCCGGCCGCTCGCCGACGCCGAGGTGACACGGCTGGTGCGGGCCCTGACGGAGCGGCCGCTGTCGGACGCGGCCGTGCGGGACATCGTCGAGCGGGCCGAGGGCAACGCCTTCTACACGGAGGAACTGGTGGCCGCCGCCGACGCGGAGGGGATGCCCTCCGGGCTCGCCGACCTGCTGCTGATCCGGGTCGAGCAGTTGCCGGAGACGGCCCAACGGGTGCTGCGTACGGCCGCGGTCGCCGGGCGCCGGGTGGGGCACGACCTGCTGCGGGACGCGGTCGGGCTGCCGGAGGAGGAGCTGGAGTCGGCGCTGCGGGAGGCGGTCGGACGGCAGCTGCTGGTCCCCGGTGACGGGGACACGTACACCTTCCGGCATGCTCTCGCACGGGAGGCGGTCTACGCCGATCTGCTGCCGGGGCAGCGGTCGCGGCTGCACGGCACCTTCGCGAGGCTGCTCGCCGCGGGCGGGGGCGGCGCGGCGACGGCGGCCGAACGGGCCCATCACTACCGGGAGAGCCACGATCTGCCCGAGGCGCTGGCCGCGTCCCTGGAGGCCGCCGACCACGCCCGGCGGGTGGGTGCCCCGGCCGAGGAGCTGCGGCAGCTGGAGACGGCCCTGGACCTGTGGCCGGCCGTGCCGGGCGAGGCGCGGCCAACGGGTGAGGGGCTGGACCGGGTGACCTTGACGCTGCGGGCCTCGGCGGCGGCCGCGCACGCCGGTGACGCGCACCGGGCGGTGTCCCTGACCCGGGCCGCGCTGGCCGGTACCGGACAGGACGCGGATCCCGAACTCGCCGCCCGGGTGCGCTACACGCTCGCCGGGAACCTGATGACCGTCGACAACCTCGCCGCCGCGTTCGCCTACAGCAGCGAGGCGCTCGCGATGATCCCCGCCGATCCGCCCTCGCGGACCTGGGTGTGGGCGGCGGCCACCCATGTGATGGCGGCCCGCCAAGTCGGCGACGACGACACCGCGCTGCGGGTGGCCCGGCAGGCCCTGGAGGTCGCCGAACGGATCGGTGCCACCGCGGCCCGCGCCGACCTGCTGATCTCCCTGGCCCGCCTCGAAGGCGGCGGCCGCCGCAGCCTGGAGGGGCGTGCCCGGCTCAGGGAGGCCCGCGAGCTGGCCCGGTCGGCCGGGGACGCGCCGGTGGAGATACGGGCGTTGTTCGCCCTGGCCACCGGCTGCTTCGAGGCGGGCGAGTTCCAGGAGTGCCTGCCGTGGATCAACGAGGGGCTCGACCGGGCCCGGCGCTCGGGGCTGCTGTCCTCGCCGTACGCCGCGGAGATGCGGTATCTGCGGCTGCTGGTGCTGTACACGCTGGGGCACTGGGACGAGTGCGTGGGCTCGGCCGACGCCGACCCGGCGCCCGGCTTCGCCAGGGGGCCCGCCCTGTACGTGGCGCTGGCCCGCGGCGAGCCGGATGTCGTGGAGCGGGGCCGGGCCCTGCTCGGGGAGCCCTTCGACTGGATGGGCCGGCTCGTCGGGGGCATCGTGCTCACCGACGCGGCGGCACTGCGCGGTGATCCGGAGGAGGCGGTGGCGGTGATGCGGGACTCGGTCGCCGCGCTGGCCGACGAGTCGGGGCGGCTCGCGGACGTGACGGTCCGGCTGGCGGCTCTGGCACTGGCGGCGGTCGCGGACCGGGCGGCCGAAGTGCGCGGCACCGGCGGCGAGGGCCGTTGGAGGGACCTCGCCGGCGAGCTGGTGGAGTCGGCCCGGGTCTCGGCCGCCCGGCAGGGTCCGGAGGGACAGGCCTGGCTGGCGCGGGCGGAGGCGGAGTGGACCCGCGCGGTGTCCGGGCCGGACGCGGCGGCCTGGGAGAAGACGGTGGCCGCGTTCGCGCACGCCGATGTCTACGAGCTGGCTCGGGTCCGGCTCCGGTACGCCGAGGCCCTGTCGGCCGACGGCCGCCGTGCGGAGGCCGAGGAGCAGGCGCGGGCGGCGCGGGAGACGGCCGTGGCGCTGCGGGCCGTGGTGTTGCTGGAGCGGCTGGACGCGCTCTTCGGCCGGCCCGCCGGGGTCCGGGTCTCTCCGCTCACCGCCCGTGAGCGGGAGGTGCTGCGGCTGCTGGCGCTCGGCCGCAGCAACCGGCAGATCGGCGAGGAACTGTTCATCACCGGCAAGACGGCGAGCGTCCATGTCTCCAACATCCTCGCCAAGGTGGGTGCGGCGAGTCGTACGGAGGCGGTGGCGATCGCCTATCGCGAGGGCCTGATCACCCCGGAGCCGACGGCCCAGGGGTGATCAGGGCATTGCACGGGTTCAGCGGTCGCAGTCGAGACCGGCCAGGTCGACGGAGTCGGCCATGGCCTGCATTCCCTTGTCGTTGGGGTGGATGTGGTCGCCGCCGTCGAGGAACGGCAGCATCCGCGCCTGGTCGTAGGGGCTGCGCAGGATCCGGTCGAAGTCGGCGGTCCCGTCGAACTCCCCGCTGGTGCGGATGTACTGGTTGACCTGCTGGCGTACGGCCTCGCCCGCCGGGTCCCACTCCGACCAGCCCTCGAACGGGCCGACGGTCGAGGCGACCACGCACTTGCCGGCCGCGTGCGCCCGCCGGGCGATCTCCTGGTAACCGGCGATCAGGTCGGCCGCGGTGACCCCGGTGTGGGCCTTGATGTCGTTGACCCCCTCGAAGAGGAAGACGGTACGGACACCCGGCTGGCTGAGGACGTCGCGGTCCAGCCGGTGAAGAGCCGCCTGCCCGGCGCCGTCCGCGAGGACCTGGTTGCCGGAGATCCCCTCGTCGGCCACGCCCTTGACCTCGGTGTCCGCCTTCTGGAGACGGCGGGCGAGGTAGTCGGGCCAGCGGCGGTCGAGGTCGGTGGTGGACGCCCAGCCGTCGGTGATGGAGTCGCCGAGCGCCACCACGGCTCCGGTGGCCGGGTCGGACGGCCGTACGGAGACCGAGTCCAGGTACCACCAGGAGCCGGTGGTCTCCCTCCAGTTGGCGGCGCTCTCCTCGGCGGTGTGGTCGCCCTGGGTGGCGTAGGAGGTCTGCATCGCCATCCAGTGGCCGGTGGCGGGGCCGGCCGCGTCCGGGCTGTGCAGGCTGACGACCAGGTTGCTGCCGGCGGGCAGGCTGCCGGGCAGCGGGTCGCTCCAGGCGGTGGCGCCCGCCGGCACGGTGACCGTGCGGGCGCCGTCGAAGGTGAGCCGCTTGTTGCTGCCCGGCCTGAGGGCGGCGCCCTGGCTCTGCAGTCCCGCCCAGACGCTGTCCAGGGTCAGCGGCCGGTCGCCGAAGGCGTTGGACAGGCGCACCCGCAGTCCGCTGCCGGCGGCGCTGGTGTGCACGACCAGCCGGTAGCCGCGGTCGGCGGTGCCCTGTCCCATCTGGTCGGCGCTGGCGCCCCAGGTGACGACGTCGTGCCGGGCGGAGACGGCGGCCCCGGAGGAGGGCTCCCACACGGGTGCCGCCTGGGCGGGCCCGGTCTGGCAGGCGACCGTCGCCAGCAATACGGCGGCGAGGCCGAGGAGGCGCGCGAACCGGCCGGTCACCGCGCGAGGTCCTTCAGCGTGACGGAAGCGCCGGGCTTCAGCGTGACCGTCCGTGACTTGCCGCCGTAGGCGACCGTCGTCGTGCGGCCGCCGACACTGCGGATCCGGGCCTCGGTCGGCTTGCCGTCGCGCCAGCTCAGGTCGACGACGAAGCCGCCGCGCGCCCCCGCTCCGGTGACCTTTCCGGAGGCGGCCCAGGCGGCGGGCAGGGCGGGCAGGAGTTCCAGGTGGCCGGGGCGGGAGTACAGCAGCATCTCCAGGATCGCGGCCGGGGTGCCGAAGTTGGCCTCGATCTGGAAGATGCCCCGCCCTTCCTCGACCTGGTAGATGTCGAAGAGGTTGGGTGAGGTGCCGTTGCTGCCGTTGTCGGAGGGGCGGAGGTTGCGGACGACGAGCTGGTAGGCCTTGTCGGCGTCCTTCAGGCGGGACCAGCACAGCGAGCGCCAGGCGTTGGCCCAGCCGAAGCTGTCCATGCCGCGGGCGGTGAGCAGGGCGGTGGCGCCCTTGACGATGTCGGCGGGGGTGGAACCGTCGGGGCGGATCCGGTCGCCGGGGAAGAGGTTGATCAACGGCGAGAGGTGGCGGTGGGTGGTCTCGCCGAGGTTGTCCGGGGACATCCACTCCTCCAGCCAGCCGGTCTTGGGGCTCACCACCGGCAGGTAGAGGCGGTCACGGAGCTTGCCGATGGTGTCCGCGTATCCAGCATCCCTCTTCAGCTCGGCGGCCGCAGTCCGGAAGTTGCCGAACAGCATCCACACCTGTTCCTGGGCGTAGGTGATGCCCTTGGCGTCCAGCGGTCCCTGCTCCGGCGACCAGTCGCTGTCCGCGATCAGCACCTCCTTCCCGTCGTCCAGGGTGGTGGTGAGCAGCCGCGCCTCCCAGAACTCGCAGGCGCCCTTGAGCAGAGGGTAGATCTTCTCCAGGTGGGCGCGGGACTGGGTGAACTCGTAGTGCTCCCACAGGCTCTGGCACAGCCATGCGTTGCCCGCCGGGTGCCACCACCAGCCGCCTCCGCCGAAGGGGTTGGTGGAGATGGCGACGGTCCAGCCGGCCACCTTGCCGCTGGAGTTGCGGTAGCGGTTGCGGGAGTCCTGGAAGAGCCGCTGGGTGAGGTCCGTCCAGGACGGGAGCTGGTCGACGCAGTAGTCGGTGTAGGCGTCGAAGCACTGGGACAGGCCGAGCCGGTCGGACATCCAGTAGTTCATCTGGATGTTGATGTCGGTGTGGTAGTCGCCCATCCAGTCCGGGTCGTTGCCGTCCAGCCAGAGGCCCTGGAGGCCCATCGGCAGACTGTCACGCGACCCGGCGATCATCAGGTAGCGGCCGAACTGGGCGTAGGCGGCCTCCAGTTCCGGGTCGGGGTCACCGGTGTCGGCGCGGGCCTGGATGCGCGCCCAGGTGTCGAGTTCGCGCTGGTCGGCCGTCGAGGTGCCGAGCGACAGGTCGAACTGCCCGAACAGCGCCCGGTGGTCGGCGGCGTGGGTACGCAGCAGCGAGTCCGCCGAGTGCCGGGCGGCCGACTTGACCTTGGTGCGGGCGAGCGCCCGCGGGTCGAGGGACAGGTCGCGGTAGTCGGCGGCGGCGTCCGGCGCGTAGTTCGTACCACCGCTGACCACGACCGTCAGCTCCCGGCAGTCGGTGAAGGTGATGTGCGAGCCGCTGACGCGCACGCTGCCACCGCTGCCGTACGCGTTCACGGCGGCCCCGTACTTCAGCCCGTTGGCGAAGGATCCGGCGAACGACTCGGCCGTGCCGCCGGTCTCGCCGTGGGTGCCCTCGAAGGTGAGGGTGCCGGTGTAGCGACCGCCGCCGTCCTGGCTGAAGTGCACCACGATCACGTCGTCGGGGCGGCTGGCGAAGATCTGCCGCCGGTAGGTCACCCCGGAGCGGACGTACGACGCCGAGACCACGCCGTTGTCCAGGTCGAGGGTGCGGCGGTAGTCGGAGACGGCGCCCAGGTCGTGGTCGGGTATCTCGACGACGAGCCGGGCCAGCAGGGTGAGCGAACCGAAGTCGGCGCGGCCGTAGGGGAACTGGCCGTCCGAGTCGAGGGTGTCGTTGAGACCGCCGGTCCACAGGGTGGCGTCGGTGATCAGGAGGAGCTCACGACCGGAGTCGTTGCTCGCGAGGGCACCGAGCCGGCCGTTGCCGACGGGCAGCCCCTGCGTGATCATCGACCCGTCGTCGGCGGGCGCCTGCCACCAGAGCCGGTGACGGGAGGAGGCGAGCGGCTCGGAGGACCGCAGCGGGGCGGCGGAAGCGGTGAAGGAGGGGAGCCCGGCGAGGGCTCCGGTGGCCGCGGCGAGGGCGAGGAAGCTACGTCTGCTGGGGTGATTCTGCATGACGGATCCTTTTGAAGTAAGGGCGAAACATCGCGCCCCTTTCGGGGGCGCGGGGAACTGCGCGGCCGGCCCCCACCGGCCGGCAGTTCCCGACGACGCACGTACCGGGTCGGCTACCGGGGAGACTTGGGAACGTCGATCCGGTCGACGTCCGGCGCGTACCCCGACCCGCTGTCGAAGGTGATCGTGTTCGCACCGGCCTTCAGGGTCACCGGCACACTCACCGTCGAGACGGTCCCCCAGTCCCCGGTGGACGGGAACTTGTGGCTGGTCCCGCCCCCGGAGTTGGCCGCGATCGTGGCCGGCCGCGAGTCACCGCTGACGTACGCGACCTTCACCAGATAGGTGCCCGCCTTGTCGACGACGACGTTGTTGAAGGTCAGCTTGCCGCCGAGGTACAGGTTTCCGACCTTCTTCTGACCCGAGCAGGCGTCGCACCCGGCGACGGAGGCGTTGCCGCTCAGCGTGTTGGCGCTCGCCTCGGCCTCATAGCCGGTGGCGGCCAGCGCGCTGCCCTTGGGCGTCACGGTGAACAGCCGCGAGCCGTGCGCCGGCAGCGCCTCGGTGATCTTGCTCGAGTACGAACCGAGGTTCTCGCGGTTCCACACGTCCCGCACCGACGCCTTGCCGGTGAAGCCCAGGGCCGTCCAGTCGGCGGTGACCGACGCGGGCGAGTCCGCGAGGTTGAACAGAGCCACCGTGTAGGTGCCGTCGGCGTTCTTCGCGGCCCAGACCTGCTGCGGGTCGGACGGGGTGATGGGCCGGGCCGGCGGGTTGTCGCTCTGGTCGATGCCGATGACCTCGCGGTTGGTCAGCAGCGAGACGCCGTAGTCGTCGAGCTTGGTGATGTCGTCGCCGGTGAACAGCGGCGACTTGGCGATGGCCCAGAGCGTGGCGTAGCTCTGCCGTTCGGCCTTGGTGAGGCCGTCCATCGCGCCGTTGCCGACGTCGAGGGAGTCGAGGTCGTTCCAGCCGCCGGGGCCCGCCTTGCCGGTCCAGGCCGGGGTGTCGTCCCAGCGGTCGTCGACCGAGTTCTCCCAGCTGACCAGTGTGTTGCAGTAGCACTCGACGTCGGTGTCGATGCGCCAGCCGTTGGTGTACTTCTGCCAGTCGGCGGCGTGCCCGAAGTCCAGGGACCAGGAGGCCTCCAGGTGGATCGGGCGGCCGGTGGCGGTGATCGCCTTGTTCCAGGCGGCCACGTCGGCGACGTTGTCGTACTGGTCGCCGCTCTTGCCGGAGCCGGGGCCGACGCCGTCGAGCTTGAGGAAGTCATAGCCCCAGCCGGCGATCAACTGGGCCTGGGAGTCTATGTACTTCTGCGCGCACGGCTTGTCGAAGTCGATCTTGTACGCGCTGTCCCAGCCGTTCGTGGTGCGCAGGTCGTCGTAGACGATGTCGGCGGTGGTGCAGCCGTCGGCGTTCCAGATCGGCGTCTTGCCGTCGCCGTAGGCGCCCTTCTCCAGACCGGCCGGGAGGTAGATGCCGGCTTTGAGGCCCTTGGCGTGGATGTGGTCGGCGACGGCCTTCATGCCGCTGGGGAAGCGGGCGGAGTCGGCCTTCTGGCGGCCGTACTGGTCGTAGCCGGACTTCCAGTTCCAGTCCATCCACCAGCCGGCGTCGATGTTGACGTACTCGTAGCCGTAATTCTTCAGCTTGCTCGCGAGGGCGTCGGTCTGCTTGAGGACGTTCGCCTCGGTGAGGTAGCTGTAGTCGCCCTGGTCGTTCAGGCCCGGGTACTTGGACGACTGCATGCTCCAGCTGGACCAGCCCATGTAGGGCTTGGCGGCGATCGGGGCGGGGGTCTGGGCCTGGGCGGCCGGTACGGCGGCCGCGAAGGCCGCGGTGAGGGCCAGCACGAGGACGGTTCTCAGCCCGCGTACGGGCAGGACGGATTGCGAAGGTGACCGCATGGGCCCTCCAGGGTTCGGGGTCTTGGGCGGCTCAGCCCTTGCCCATTGGGGTGGGAGACGAGGTGATGAAGGACTGGATCGCGGTGGCCGCGGCCCCGCGCGCCCACTCCTCGAAGGGGAGTGGACGGGTCTGTACGTCGCACTGCGCGGCGGAGCCGAAGGCGGCCGCGGTGAACGAGTCGAGGATCTGCTCGGCGAAGAGGTCGTAGGCGGCGAGTCCCTCGCCGGAGATGATCACGCGTTCGGGGCCGAAGAGGTTGGCCACGGTGGCGATGCCCCGGCCGATGGCCTCACCGGCGCTCGCGTACACCTCCCGCGCTCCGGGCACGCCGTCGTGGGCCAGGGCCACCGCCTCGGCGGAGTCGGTCACCTGGCGGCCGGTCACCTCGCGCATGCGGGTGACGATCGCGGCGTCCCCGGCGATCGCCTCCACGCAGCCGCGGTTGCCGCAGTGGCACAGGGGTCCGGCCGGGTCGATGGCCACATGGCCGATCTCCCCCGCCACCCCGTGCGCGCCCGCCACCAGCCGGCCGTGGATCACGAGTCCGCAGCCGATGCCGGCGCCGACGGTGACCACGGCGAAGTCGGAGAGCCCGACCCCGGCGCCGAACCACTGCTCGGCGACGGTCAGGGCACGTACGTCGTTGTCGACGACGACCGGCAACCCGGTCGTCATGGCGGCGAGTTCGGCCAGGGCCACGTCCCGCCAGTCCAGGAAGGGCGAGTAGCGCACGACCCCCTCGGCGCGGTCCACGTCGCCGGAGACGGCGATCCCGAGGCCCAGGACGGGGGCGCCGAAGTCCTCGGCCTCGGTGCGCAGTTCGTGGGTCAGTTCGGCGATGGAGGTCAGGACGGCCTTGGCGGCGCGGTCCGTGACCGGCAGCCGGCGGGCCAGCCGGATCCGGCAGCACAGGTCGGTGAGGACGGCGATGACCTCGTCGCCGGTGACCTTGACCCCGATGAACAGGGCGCGCCCGCCGTCGACCCGCACCAGGTTGGCGGGGCGGCCGAGGGCCGGCCGGGCCTCGCCGTCGACGTCCTCCGCGAGATACCCGGCCGCCAGCAGCGGCCGGACGGCCTTGGTCACGGCCGCCGCCGACAGGCCGGCCCGGCGGGCCGCCTCCAGTCGGGTGAGGGGGCCGTGGGACAGGACCGCGGTGAAGATCTGCGAGACGGCCGGCGTGTGGGCCGGGAACGTCTCGGCTCGGGAGGTGGAGCGCATGGCCGGGAACTTAGGTGGCTTATTTTCCGCTGTCAATAAAAGAAACAGGAATCACCTGAAGGTTGACTGTGAGGCTGCCGTGGCCTTCAAATGGCGGGTGACGTGGGGGCGTTGGCTCGTGTTCCACCAGTGACCTCGATCCGGTTCCACCAGTGACTTCGATCCGGTTCCACCGGGGGGAGCGATCCGGGTGCCCGGCCCCCCGACAGGGCACCCGGATCAGCGGTGTGGCGTGCCCGTCAGTGGCGGGCGGCCGGCGTGTTGGCCTCGGTGACGTTGACCGCGGCCCAGGCCTGGTCGACCGTGCGGTACTCGACGCCGCTCGCGCCGTAGAGGTCCTTGGCGGCCTTCAGCGTCGCGATCCGCGCGCCGTGGAAGTCGGTCGAGGAGACCATGTACCGGGTCAGGGCGCGGTAGAAGATCGCCGTGGCCTTGGCGCGGCCGATGCCCTGGACCGTGGAGCCGTCGTAGGTCGGCGAGTCGTAGGTGGTGGCGCCGATCTTCTTGTGGCCGCTGCCCTCGGCGAGCAGGTAGTACGCGTGCGAGGAGACAC
The DNA here is from genome assembly GCF_055567535.1 of Streptomyces sp. NPDC026538. Taxonomy (NCBI): domain Bacteria; kingdom Bacillati; phylum Actinomycetota; class Actinomycetes; order Kitasatosporales; family Streptomycetaceae; genus Streptomyces; species Streptomyces sp. NPDC026538. The sequence continues at coordinate 181,674 of NZ_JBVHQG010000016.1, read as the reverse complement.
CGGAGCCGGCGTGCACCTCGGCGTCCGACACCTCGGGCGACCAGTAGTCGACCGTGCCTTCGAGGCGGTCGAGCGAGGGGTGGTCGAGGCGGCGCAGGAACTTCTGCTGCAGGCCGAGCTTCTCGCCGAGCAGGTAGTTCGGCGGGTTCTTCGGGTTGTTCGCGGAGAACTCCACGTTCGAGCCGAAGACATCGGCCAGCGACTCGTTCAGGGCGCCCGGCTCGCCGTACTGGTTGCCGTCGTTGTCGACACGGGTCGGTTCGAGCTTCGCGGTCGCGTCCACCACGCCGTGGGTCAGCTCGTGGCCGGTGACGTCGAGGACGACCAGCGGCTTCTTGATCTCCTGGCCGTCACCGTCGCCGTACAGCATGCAGCCGCAGTCCGAGTCCCAGAAGGCGTTGCCGACCTTCTTGCCCCAGTGGACCATGGCGCGGGCGGGCTTGGAGTTGTTCGCTATGCCCTTGCGGCCGAAGGTCTTCTTGTAGAAGTCCAGGGTCTTGGTGATGCCGTACTGGGCGTCGGCCGCGGCGCTGCCCCGGCTGCTGGTGGCGCCGTTTCCCCAGTTGTCGGTGGTGCTGGTGAACTTGGTGCCCTGCGCGAAGCTCTCGGTCTCCTTGCCCTTGGCGTCCCGGGTCTCGGTGCCGTACCGGGTCGGGTCCTTGAGCAGGAAGCTCTTGCGGGCGGTCTGCGTGGTGGTGAGCGGGACCTTGCCGACGAAGAGTGACTTGCCGAAGCCGTGCGCGGTCGCCGGGTAGCGGGCGGCGGCGGAGACGGACGCGCCGGCGAAGGCGTCGGCGTGGGCTCCGATGCCGGTGACCGGGTCGAGGGTCTCGCCGCGCTCGCGGAGGCTCTCCAGCACCTTGGGCGAGAGGAACTCGTCGTTGTCCGGCGTATTGCTGCGCACCGTGCCGGTGAGGGCGTCGACGACGACCGTACGGGAGCCGTCCGAGCCGTCGACCGTCACCTGGTAGGCCAGGGCGGAGGCACCGCCGCGGGCGTCCACCACGAGTGCGGCGGTGCCGGCGTCGCCGTCGGCGGCGGAGGCGGCCTTCTCCTCGGCCTGGCGGGCCGTCAGTTTCGCCTCGGTGGTGGCGGGCCGGACGGCATGGTCGGCCGCACGGGTGACGCCGATGTAGGCCAACCGACGGGAAAGATGGACGACGAGATCGCCGCCGAGTACCGGCATGCCCCGGTGGGTGCGGACGAAGCGGACATGACGCGCCCCCTCGGGGTCGATCATCACGTCCTGTGCCTGGAGTTCGTCGCCCGCGCCGACTCCGGTCGCCGAGGCGTGGGCGAAGGCCGCGGTCCGTGCCGCGGTCACCACCTGCGCGGCCGTCGTGGCGGCGGCCGTGGCCTGCTGTCCCACCCCCGTGATGGGACCGGCGAAGGCCGTACCGGTCAGGGCTGTGGCGGCCGTCGTCACGGCGACGGCGACCGCCACGCTGCGTATGTGCGCGCTACGCACTGGTCAGGGTTCCTTACGTTCGAAGACGGTCGGCATCGATCACCCACCGCCTTGCGGCACGGCGCCGTCGAGGCGCCAAGGGGGCTGGTCGGGCCCCCGGCCGCAACCCTTCCGGACGAGTCATGTCCATGTAAAGCGCAGTTCGTCGGTTTTCTTGCGTTTAGTAGCAATACTTTGCGATTCCGCACCGCGTGGTGATCGCGGAGTGACCAACTGTGCGTCGACTGTGGAGATGTGACGGGATGCGAGAGGGTTCCCTGCACCGAATGTGACCCATCTCGCATCAGAGGCAGACAGAAAGGAGCTGGGTCCGGATGGTCTCGGCAAGGATGAGCAGAAGTGCGGTGCTCGGAGCGGTGGCGCTGTCGCTGCTCGCGGTACCGGCCCAGGCGGCGCCCATGAAGGCGGGAGCGGAGCCCCGCCCGGCCGCCGCACTGCCGGCGCCGGACACCGCGGGCATGGCCGCGGTGCTGAACTCGGTGGTGGCGAAGGGCGCGCCCGGCGCGATGGCGCGGATCGACGACGGCACGAAGGTCTACAGGACCACGCGGGGCGTGGCCGACCGGACCACCCGGCGAGCCATCACCACCGGCGACCGGTTCCGCGTCGGAAGTGTCACCAAGACGTTCTCGGCGGTCGTCCTGCTGCAGCTGGTGGACGAGGGCAGGCTCGCCCTGGACGCACCGGTCAACCGCTATCTGCCGGGGCTGCTGCCCGACGACCGCACCACCGTGCGGCACGTGCTCAGCCACCGCAGCGGTCTGTACGACTACACCGACGACCTGTTCGCCAGCAGTGTGTCGGGGTTCGAGGCGGTGCGGAACAAGGTCTTCACCTACCGCCAGCTGGTCGACCTCTCCCTGAGGAAGCCGCGCACCAACGCGCCGGGGGCCGCCTACTCGTACTCCAACACCAACTTCGTCATCGCCGGGATGCTGATCGAGAAGCTCACCGGGCACAGCGTGCGTACCGAGTACGAGAACCGCATCTTCAAGCCGCTGGAGCTGCGCGACACCTTCTACGTGCACCCCGACACGAAGATCCCCGGGCAGCACGCCAAGGGCTACCTCACCGCCGACAAGGCCGGCGTCGCGGCCGTCGACGCGACGGACCAGACGGTGTCCTGGGCGCAGAGCGCGGGCGCCATCATCTCCACCGCCCAGGACCTCGACACCTTCTACTCGGCGCTGGTCCGGGGCAAGCTGACGTCGGCCGCCCGCCTCGCGGAGATGGAGCGCTTCACCCCGGTCAACTCCAACACCTCCTACGGCCTTGGGCTGCGCCGCCGTGACCTGTCCTGCGGGATCTCGGTGTACGGCCACACGGGCGCCGTGCAGGGCTACTACACGTACGCCTTCACCACCAAGGACGGCACGCGCAGCCTGACCGCGCTGGCCAACGCCTCCAACAGCTCGACCGTGCTCAACACGCTGGCGGACACGCTGGAGCCGGCGTTCTGCGGCAAGCGCGCGGCGACGGGGACGCGGAGCGCCGGGAAACCGGTAGAACGGGAGGACATCGCACCGGCCGCGCCACGGGAGCAGTAGCAGCGGGAGCGGTATGCCCCGCCCCCGGCGAGGGAACCTCGCGCCCGGGCCGGACGTTCTACCGGCGACTCCCCCACCGGGCGCGATGTTCGGCCCCTGACCTCGCAGAGGCGGCGCGATGAGCGAGCTGGTCCCCGGGGGCAATCTGCCCCTTCCGGACGGCGCGCTGACGCTGCGGGTGCCCGGTCCCTTCGACGTCTCCGCGCTGATCACCGACGAGAGCGGCAAGGTCGGCGGCGACACCGACTTCGTCTTCTACAACCAGCCGGACGCCCCCGGCGTCCGGCTGCGCGGCGACACACTGACCGTCGAGCCGGCCCGGCTGCGGACCGGCGCCCAGCGCGTCACCCTCACGGTCACCGCCGCCGAGCCGGGCACCGCACTCGGCCGGCTGCCCGCCTCCGCACTGCATGTCACCGACCGCCTCGGCCGGACGGTGGCCCGGTTCGCCCCGCCGCGCCCGCAGACGGAGACCCTGCTGCTGCTCGCCGAGATATACCGCCGGGACACCGGCTGGAAGCTGCGCGCGGTCGGACAGGGATACGCCGACGGACTGGCGGGGCTGGCCCGGGACTTCGGGGTCGACGTCGTCGAGGACCGGCAGCCGGCTCCGGCGTCGCGCCCCACGATCCCCGCCCAGCGCACCGCGGCCGCGCCGCCCCGGCCCTCGGCGGCCGCGCTCCCGGACCCGGACGGCCTGCTGGGCCTGGTCAACTCCGCCCGCGCCCGGTCCGGCCGCCCACCGGTGGCCCCGGACGCCCGGCTCACCTCCGCCGCTCGCGCCCATGCCACCGCGATGGCCGACGCCGGCCGCCTGGCCACCGAGAGCCCCGACGGCGTCTCGCTCCACCAGCGGATCGATCGCACCGGATTCGCGTATGTCACGGTGGGCGAGCATCTCGTCTCCGGCCCGCGCACCCCGGCCGAGTTCGTCGACTACTGCCTGCGCACCGAGGGGGCCCGGCGCACCCTGCTCGACCCGGCTTTCACCCACGCCGGCCTGGCCCACGTCCAGGGTCCGAGGGGCGGGGACTTCTACTGGACCGCGCTGTGGGCCAGACCCCTCACCCCGGCCGAACTGACCCGCACCCGGGACGAGGTCGTCGACCTCACCAACCGGGAGCGGGTCCGGGCCGGGCTGCGGCCGCTCGCGGTGGATCCGCAACTGGCCACGGCAGCACAGGCGTACAGCACGGACATGGCGACCCGGGACTTCTACTCGCACACCTCCCCCGAGGGAACCCAGCCCTGGGACCGGGCCGCCGCCGCGGGCTCCCGGCGGCGCACCATCGGCGAGAACATCGCCTGCGGCCAGCGCTCGGCCGCCGAGGTGGTGGACGGCTGGATGAACAGCCCCGGCCACCGGGCCAACATCCTCAAACCGGACTTCACCCACATCGGCGTGGGCTTCGCGGGCGGCGGCCGGGCGGGCACCTACTGGACCCAGCTGTTCGGTGCCTGAACCGATACGGTCCGTGATCTTGGCGGAACGGGTTCGTCCGGGACACCATGCCCGGCATGAAGGGTGATCTCTTTTCCAGTCAGCACATGGTGGAACCGGCCGTCGAGCCGGGCATGACGATCGAGAACGCGAAGTGCGTCCGGTATGCCGTGAACGGCGAGATGCACGCACGCCAGGGCGCGATGATCGCGCACCGCGGAAATCTGAAGTTCGAGCGCAAGGGCCAGGGCGTGGGCGGGATGCTCAAGCGCGCGGTCACCGGCGAGGGTCTGCCCCTGATGTCCGTGCAGGGCCAGGGCGAGGCCTGGTTCGCACACGAGGCACAGAACTGTTTCATCGTCGAGGTCGAGCCCGGCGACCAGTTCACGGTCAACGGCCGCAACGTCCTGTGTTTCGACGCTTCGCTGTCGTACGAGATCAGGACCGTGAAGGGGTCCGGCATCGCAGGCGGCGGTCTGTTCAACAGCGTGTTCACCGGACACGGCAGCCTGGGGCTGATCTGCGACGGCAATCCGCTGGTCATACCGGTCTCGCCGCAGGCGCCGGTATATGTGGACACGGACGCGGTGGTGGGCTGGACGACCCAGCTCCAGACCTCGCTGCACCGTTCGCAGTCCATCGGGTCGATGCTGCGCGGCGGTTCGGGGGAAGCGGTCCAGCTGATGCTCCAGGGCGAGGGCTACGTCGTGGTGCGGCCGAGCGAGGTGACCCCGCAGAAGGCTCAGCAGCACTGACACCCGCGCGCGGTGATCCACACCACGCAGGCAACCCCGGCGGCCGTACCGACGTCTTGATTCACAACAGCGAAGCCCTGGCCCCTGCGGCCAGGGCACAATTCGGACGCACTATACACAATATGTATACACATGATGTATAGACGACGTGTAGACGCGTCCCGCGTAGAGAGGCACCCATGTCACCCATGTACGGCAAGGCAGTCGCCCCGGAGTACCAGGGCGCGTTGACCTCCCTGTCCGTGAACTCGTCGCTCGTCGACGTGCTGGCCGAGGGCATCGATCGGCTGCGGGAGGCCGAGCGGTCGGGTCGGCACGACGAGGAGGCGCGCTGCGGTCTGGCCGTCGCCGAGGCACATCGGCGCCTCGGCCAGGTGGGGGACGCCGACCGGGCCTGGAAGGCGAGTTACCGTGCCGCCCGGGCGGCCGGGGACACGGCGGCGATGGCGTGGGCGCTGTGGAGCGGCGGCACCCTGGCCCGGCAGCGCGGCGCGTTCCCGCTGGCCCGGCGGCTGCTGGGGCTGGCGGCCGACCTCGGCGAGCGGGGCGGGGATGTCGTCGTACGGGGCTACTCACTGGCCGGTCTCGCCGAGACCGGCCGCATCCAGGGCGACTACGCGGCCGTGGGCCGGCTGCACGAGCAACTGCTCGCCGAGGCCCGGCGGCGCGGAGAGGCCCGGCACACGGTGTGGGCGCTGGAGGGCATCGCGCAGATGCATCGCAACACCGGGTCGTACGACCGGGCGTACGCGCTCTTCGAGGAGGCGGCCGGTATAGCGGCACGGGCGGAGGACCGGCGCGGGCACGCCTGGGCGCTGCGCGGGCTCGCGGACATCGTGTCGGTGCGGGACGGCGACAGCGAGCGGGCACTCGCGCTGCTGTCCGAGGCGGAGCGGTCCTGCCGGGCGATGAACCTGTCCAGCGCGCTGGCCTACAACCACAAGATGCGCGGCAACGTCCTCTACCGGGCCGGGCGTTATACGGAGGCGCGGGAGCTGTACGAGCTGGCCCTCACGGAGTTCCGCGCCATGAGCGAGCCGCGCGGCGAGGCGCTGTCACGGCTCGGGCTGGCCAAGTCGCTGGCCCGGCTGGGCCGTGACCGGGCGGAGACGGCGGCCGAACTCGCCGACCTCGCGGGCGTGCTGGAGCGGGCCGGCCTGCGGCACGCCCGGGACATGGTGACCCGGGCCCAGGCGGAGTTCGGCGTCGGGGCGGAGGCCGTCCGATGACCGCGCCCGCACCCGTCACCGCTCCCCCGCACGCGCTCGTCCGGTGCCGGGAGCTGGTGCGGCCCGCACTGGCCGCGGCGGTGGGACGGCTGCACCCCTGGGTCGGCGAGATGGCCGGGTACGCGTTCGGCTGGTGCGAGGTCGGCGGTTCCCCTGCCGCCGCCCCGGGCGGCAAGGGCGTCCGGCAGGCGCTGGCGGTGCTCGGCGCGGAGGCAACCGGCGCGCCCGCCGAGCGCGGGGTTCCGGCGGCGGTCGCGGTGGAACTGGTGCACGCCTTCTCGCTGCTGCACGACGACATCATGGACGGCGACGCCACCCGGCGCCGCCGCCCGGCCGTCTGGCAGGCGTACGGCACCGGACCGGCCGTCCTCGCGGGCGACGCCCTCTTCGCACTCGCGGTCGAGACCCTGGCCGCCGCTCCCGGCGGACCCGGCGCCCTGCGGCTGCTGTCGGCCGCACTGGCGGACCTGGTGCACGGGCAGGCGGACGATCTGCTGTTCGCGGCGCGGCCCTGGACCGGTGTGTCGGTACGGGAGTACCGGGTGATGGCCGAGCGGAAGACGGGCGCGCTGCTGGGGTGCGCCGTCGCGCTGGGGGCCGCGCTCGGCGGCGCGCCCGAGGCCACGGTGGGCGCGCTGGACCTGGCCGGACGCCATCTCGGCGTGGCGTTCCAGCTCGTCGACGACGTGCTGGGCATCTGGGGCGACCCGGCCGTCACCGGCAAGCCCGTGCACGGCGATCTGCGGGAGCGGAAGAAGACGTATCCGGTCCTCACCGCGCTCGGCTCGCCCGCCGGACCCCGGCTGGCCCGGCTGCTCGACACGCCGGGGCAAGCCGGGGCGGCGGCCGCGTTGACCGAGGAGGCGGGCGGACGCAAGGCCGCGCTCGCCGAGGCCCGCCGGCACACCGCCCGGGCCGAGGCACTGCTCTCCGGGCTGCCGCTCGCGTCGGCGGAACTGCGCGGCCTGCTGGACTACCTGGTGCGCCGGGACCTCTGATCCGGTCCGGCCGGCCCCGTTCACCCGGATACCGGGCGTTTCGCGGTGGGTCGGCCAGCGGACCGCAGCCGGGCTTTTACCGTCGGTTACCCGCAGGTCGGGGCCCGGCCATCGGCCATTTTCCTCAAGTCCCGAGTGCCGGACTCCGTTTGAATGGAAGGCAAGAAGGGGCTCGGAGTTGCAGATTCTTTGAACAAACCCGGGCGCGTCCCGCGTACCTCTGGTTAAGACGAGGCAGGGGTTCCAGCGAGGGATGACGATGGTCAAGGCGCATGTCTCCGCACAGCAGTTGGTCGCCGGCAGGTACCGGCTCCTCGAGGTCGCCGACCGCGAGCCGAACCGCATCAGCTGGTACGCGGAGGACGTGCAGGCCGAACGACCACGTCTGCTGACCCAGATCGTGCTTCCCGACGCCCTCACCGAGGACGTGATACGCCGGACCACCTCCCGGATCCTGCGCACGTCCGAGGCCATGGGCGCGCTGCGGCCCGGCCGGGTCGCCATGGTGATCGACGCCTTCGAGGAGGCGGGCACGCTGTGGACGGTCACGGAGGTGATCGACGGCACACCGCTCAGTGAACTGCTCGCCCAGCAGCCCACGTTCGACTTCGTGCGGGCCGCCCGGATCGCCATCGAGGTGCTGGACGTGCTGGACGGCGCGCACGGCGAGGGCTACACGCACGGCGAGCTCAGCCCCGGCCAGATCCTCGTCCGTGACGAGGGCCCGGTCGTGATCACCGGGTTCGGGCTGGCCGGCGCGACCCTGGCCCCGCGGGTCACCGCACCGTCGTACGCCTCGCCGGAGCAGGCCAGAGACGAGCGCATCGGGCCGGCCGCCGACCTGTGGGCGCTCGGCGCGATCCTCTACACGATGGTCGAGGGACGGCCGCCGTTCCGGGACCGCGGCCGGCCCGACGCCACGCTGAAGGGCGTGGACCGGCTGCCGCTGCGCACCCCGCTGCGGGCCGGCCCGCTCACCCAGGTCGTCCAGGGGCTGCTGCGCAAGAACTCCCGTGAACGGCTGAGCCGGCCGGTGGTCCGGCAGGCGCTGACACGTGTTCTGGACGAGGACCCCGACGCGATCGGGCAGCCCGCCCCGGTCCCCCGGCTGCGCGGCGCCTACGTGGCGGCGCGGGCCTCGGGATGGAGCCGGACCACGATGATCGGGGGGACCGCGCTGGCGGTGGTGACCGTGTCGGTCGCGGTGCTCGCCGCCACCCAGGGGCTCCCGGGCGTCGGCTCCCTGGCCGGCTCGCCGCCGAGCGCCTCCGCGGCGGCCAGCGACGCGGGCAACCGCACGGAAGGCAACGTGCCCACCGCCTCGCCCTCCCCTTCCGCACCTCCTTCTTCCGCTCCTTCCTCCCCTGCGGCCTCCTCCCCTGCCTCCTCCCCCTCGAAGACGGTGCCGTCGCCGTCGGCCACGGCCGGTGCCCTCCCGGCCGGGTACCACCGCTACACCGCCCCGGAGGGCTTCTCCGTGGCGCTCCCCGCGGGCTGGAAGCGCGTCGACACCTCGCGGGTCGACGACGTCGCCTACCGGGTCACCTTCGGCCCGGGCGGCGACGACCCGCACACCCTGGCCGTCACCCACAGCACCCAGGCAGGACCGGACCCGGTCGCGGTCTGGCGGGACGACGTGGAACCGCAGCTGCAACAGCTCGACGGCTACCGGCGGATCGGCCAGATCAAGGCGACCACCTACCAGGGGTACAAGGCGGCGGACATGGAGTGGCTGTCCGGCACGGGCGCCGACCAGGTGCGCACCTTCGGCCGCGGCTTCCTGCTCGGCGGCGGCCGCAGCTTCTCGCTGCGCATCACGGCCCCCGCCGCGACCTGGGACGACGCCGCGAACACGCTGGCGCTGAAGACCTTCCTGGCCACGTTCCGGCCCTCCGCGAGCTGAGCCGCGATCGCCTGGTCCCCGGCCGTGCGGCAAACCCTGGCCAATGGGTCGATATAGGCTGCCCGTCGGTACGTACGCAGTTCGGCAGCCTTCAGGAGTGTCCTCCGTGACCCTAGCGATCGACCCGTCCGAGACGTCCAGCGCGTCCCCGGCTCCCCTGTCCGACCTCGTGGCGCGCGACGCCCGGGAGTTCGGCGCGTATGTGCGCACCGGAGGCTGGGCGTTCGGGCTGATGGTGGCCCGCAGTGTGCGGCCGGGAGGGCAGGGCGCGGACGAGACGCCGAAGGTGTCGGCGAAGGAGTTCGCCGAGCTGGCCGGCTGTTCCCCGGAGCGGGTGATGCGCTACTACAAGGCGTGGGACAGGGCCGCCGACGACGGGGTGGTCCCGCACTTCGAGGCCCTCGCCCCGGGCCAGGAGGTCGAACTCCCGGACTCCGACGTCTGGCTGGACTACTACGTCTCCCGCAACAGTGCGACGTCCGAGCGCGGCACCGCCATCAGTCAGGCCGCCGAGGCCGAGGGCATCCGGCCCACCAAGGCCCTCGAAGTGGCCGAGAACCCGACCGCGTTGCGGGCCGCGATCCTCGCCGACCCCTCCACCGCCCGCGCGGCCCGCTCGGCACTCCTCGACCGCATCAAGGAGGACCCGGACCTGCAGACCGTGCTGGCCCGTGACGTGGTCCGCACCGCCGACCTGAAGAAGGCCGTCGCCACCGAGAGCCGCTCGGCTGACCGCATCGGATACGTCCGCCAGATCGCCGAGTCCGGCCAGATCAAGACACCCGCCGGGCAGACCGTGGACGCTCCCGTCGGACTGCGGCAGGAGGCCGAGCGTCACCTGTCGCTCCTCGACGAGCTGGACGAGGACGAGGACACCGGCGAGTGGGCGACCGAGGCCTACGACACCATGAAGAACCTGGTCGTCGAGACGGTCGAGGCGGACCCCGAACTGCGCGTCCAGGAGAAGCGCACCAGGTTCTACAGCAGCCTGCAGAAGGCGACCAAGGCGTTCGAGGAGCTGACCTTCGACGACGCCCAGGACTTCTACGAGGACGACATGGTGCAGCGCCTGGAGGAACTCCAGCAGGCCATCGGCTCCTGCCTGGCGGCACTGCGCGGCACGAAGGGCGACTCCGTGGTGGATACCACAGTGCCTACCGCAGCGGATTCCGCTCGCGATTGAGCGTTTTTCGTGTGAGAGGGGTACTAGAAGGCACCCAGCCGATCGTTCTCGGAGGCCTCTCGCGTGAACCCCATCGTGCACAGGACCCTGGTGGTACAGCTCCGCGCGGACGGGACCGCCCGCTGCCCCGTCCTCGCCCATCTGTCGTACGACGCCGAAGACCCGTTCGCCGTCACCGCGGTGTTCACCCTGGACGGCCGGGTGCTGGCCCGATGGCGGCTGGACCGGGAGATGCTGAACGAGGGTCTGAGAGAGCCGGTCGGGGTCGGGGACGTACGGCTGCGTCCGGTACGGCAGGGGCGCTGGAGGGAAGTGCGCATGGATTTCCTCGGCGATCCCCTGCCCGGCGGCGAACGGCACCACGCGGTGGTGTTCGCGTGGGCGCCCGCGCTCGCCTCGTTCCTGAGCGACACCTACCTGGCCGTGCCGCCCGGCCGGGAGGAGGTCCGGGTGGACGACCTGCTGGCGGAGATCCTCGCCACCGGCTGAGTAAGCGCATGCCGGGCTGAGTAGCCGTACTCATGTCCGCGCCCCGGCGCCGCGGCCACGATGGGGCTCCCACGACGAGGAGTCCGCCATGACCGCAGTGCATCCCGCCCCGCGTCCCGTTCCGCACCGTGTGCCACGCCGGGTGCCGCCCGCCCTGCTGGCCGGGGTGGTGGTGGCCGGCATGGCCGTGTCGGCGTGGGGTGCCCGGGACCGTACGACCTGGTTCCTGGAGACGGTGTGGGTGCTGGCCGGCCTGCCGCTGGTGGTGCTGACCTGGCGGCGCTTCCCGCTGACGGGGCTGCTGGCCGGGCTCCTCACCGCGCACGCGCTGGTGCTCGCCGTCGGCGGCCACTACACCTACGCCGAGGTGCCGGTGGGCGACTGGGTGCGCGACACCTTCGGCCTGGACCGCAATCCGTACGACCGCTTCGGCCACCTCATGCAGGGATTCGTACCGGCCGTCCTGGTCCGTGAACTGTTCAGCCGTACCTCACCGCTGCGCGGCAGCCGCTGGCTGGCTCCGCTGACGGTGTGCGCCTGCCTCGCGTTCAGCGCCTTCTTCGAGCTGCTCGAGTGGCTCGCGGCCGAGATCGGCGGCCACGGCGCGGACGCCTTCCTCGCCACCCAGGGCGACGTCTGGGACACCCAGTGGGACATGTTCTGCGCGCTGGTCGGGGCGACGGTGTCGGTGCTGCTGCTCAGCCGGGTGCACGACCGGCAACTGCGGGCGCTGGAGACGGCTCAACGGGTGGTGTGACGGCGCCGGGACCACAGCGGCAGGCCGTACCAGCACACCAGGTACCAGACGACGACGGCCACGACCACCCAGGTCATCTTGCTGCCGCCGGTGGCCACCCGGAGGATCAGCACCAGCGCGGAGGCCATCGTGGCCAGCAGCAGGGACAGGCCGATCTGGGTCAGCCCGGAGGCCAGCCGCACCGCCTGTGGCTTCACCTTGCGGCCGGCGACCAGCCGGTGCAGGGAGACCGGGCCGATGAGGGCGCCCGTGGCCGCGGCTCCCAGGACGACGGTCACGATGTAGATCGTCTGGTCCACGTCGGACAACTCGGCGTACTTCTGCTGGAAGACCACGGTGAGCAGGAAACCGAAGAGGATCTGCACACCGGTCTGGGCGACGCGGACCTCCTGGATGAGTTCGCCCCACATCCGGTCGGCGCGCTCCTCCTCGCTCTCGTCGCGCCCCCGCCGCCGCTCCTGGTCGGTCATGGAGTCCGTGTAACCGCCCGGCCCGCCGTTCAAACGGCCCGGGCCGGGAGCGGCACGGTGGTGCCGTCCCGGCCCGGCGGGTGCTACCAGCGGTTCTCGACCTGGTCCTTGATCCGGCGGTCGTAGAGGTCGCGGATGGCGGCGACCGTCTCCGCCGGCAGTTCCGGGAGCTTGGCGGCGGCCGCGTTGCCGCGGGCCTGCTCGGCGTTGCGGGCACCCGGGATCACCGTCGTGACGCCCGGCTGGTCGATGATCCAGCGCAGGGCGAGCTGGGCCGGGGTGTAGCCCTCGGGGGCGAGCGCGGCGAACTCGGCGGCGGCCTCCACGCCCGTCGTGTAGTCCACGCCGGAGAAGGTCTCGCCCTGGTCGAAGGCCTCGCCGTGCCGGTTGTAGGTGCGGTGGTCGTCGGCCGCGAAGACGGTGTCCTTGGTGTACTTGCCGGACAGCAGACCGGAGGCGAGCGGCACCCGCGCGATGATGCCGACGCCGGCCTCCCGGGCGGCCGGCAGCACCTCGCGCAGCGGCTTCATGCGGAACGGGTTGAGGATGATCTGCACGCTGGCCACGCCCGGGCGGGCGATCGCGGTGAGCGCCTCCGCGCACGTCTCGACGCTGACCCCGTAGGCGGCGATGCGCTCCTCCTCGACCAGGGTGTCGAGGGCGTCGAACACCTCGCCGGAGGAGTAGACCGGGGTGGGCGGGCAGTGCAGCTGCACCAGGTCCAGACGGTCCACGCCGAGGTTGCGGCGCGACCGGTCGTTCCACGCGCGGAAGTTGTCCAGGACGTAGTTCTCCGGGATCTGGTCGACCCGGCGGCCCATCTTGGTGGCCACCAGCACGTGCAGGTCCGGCCTGCCGCTCAGGAAGGCGGCGATGGTCTCCTCGCTGCGCCCGTCGCCGTACACGTCGGCGGTGTCGAAGAAGGTCACCCCCGACTCGGCCGCGACCTCCAGAACGGCCAGGGCCTCCTTGTCGTCCACGTCGCCCCAGTCGGCACCGAGCTGCCATGTGCCGAGGCCGACGACCGATGCCCGCTGCTGTGACCTGCCGATTACGCGTTCGTCCATGGCGTCAGTCTGTCACCCGCCGCCGACAACGGTGTCAGAGGCCTCTCCACCCTCACCCACCCGCGCATCCTTCACTCACACGGGTGATTGTGTTCGACAGAAACCGGTGAGGCGCCACCCCGGCCCTAGCGTGTCGGCGTGACCGATCGTTCAGCGGACAACTTCCCTGCCCCGGACGGCTGGAGCCGTCGGGGTTTCCTGCGGTCCGCCGCCGCGCTGGCCGCCGTACCGGTGCTGTCGGTGGCGGATCCGGCCGTGGCCGCGGCCGAACTGCCCGGCTTCCCGGCGGATGTGGCGCTGTACCGCTCGGCGTACCGCAACTGGGTCGGCGAGATCACCGCGGACGGGCTGTGGGCCTGCGCCCCGGCCGACGCGCACGAGGTGCTCACCGTCGTCGACTGGGCCTGGCGCAACGGCTGGCGGGTCAGGGCGCGTGGCTCCTCGCACGGCTGGTCACCGTTGACCGTCACGGAGGGGACGGCCGCCGGCGACAGGGTGCTGCTCGTCGACACCGGGGCGCACCTGACGGGGCTGTCCCTGGACTCCGGGTCACAGGTGCGGGCCGGGACCGGGGTCACCATGGAGACGCTGCTCACCTTCCTCGAGGGCCACGGTCTCGGGCTCACCGCCGCTCCGGCGCCCGGCGACCTGACGCTCGGCGGGGCGCTGGCGATCGACGCGCACGGCACCGCCGTACCGGCCGACGGCGAGCGGCCGCTGCCCGGGCACACCTACGGTTCGCTGAGCAATCTGGTGCTGTCGCTGACGGCGGTGGTGTGGGACGAGGACGCGGGATCGTATGTCCTGCGGACGTTCCGGCGCGCCGACCCGGACTGCGCGGCCCTGCTCACGCATCTGGGCCGGGCGTTGGTGACCGAGGTCGTGCTGCGGGTGGGCGGCAACAGCAATCTGCGGTGTGTGAGCCGGACCGACATCCCGGCCGGCGAACTGTTCGCCGCGCCCGGTTCCGGCGGGCGGACCCTCGACGGTTTCCTGGCGCGGTCCGGGCGGGTGGAGGCGATCTGGTTCGCCTTCACCGAGTACCCGTGGCTGAAGGAGTGGAGCGTCGCCCCGGCCAGACCGCTGACCTCGCGCCACGTGACCTCGCCGTACAACTACCCCTTCTCCGACGTCGTGCCGACCGTGGTCGCCGACCTCGTGGGTCGGATGGTGTCCGGCGCGGCCTGGTATCTGGCGCCGGTGCTGGGCAACGCGCAGCTGGACGTGGCGGCGGTCGGGCTGGTGTCGACGCTGTCCTCGGACATCTGGGGGGCGTCGAAGAACACGCTGTTGTATCTGCGGCCGACGACGCTGCGGATCAACGCGAACGGGTACGCGGTGCTGACCCGGCGGGCCGACGTGCAGCGTGTTGTGCACGAGTTCACGTCGTTCTACCGGGAACGGCTCACCGCGTACGCCGCGTCGGGGCGGTTCCCCGTCAACGGGTCGGTGGAGATCCGGGTGACGGGGCTGGACGAGCCGGCCGATGTGGAACTGACCGGCGCGCAGGTGCCGTTGCTCTCCGCCCTACGGCCGAGGGACGGGGCGGACACGGCGGTGTGGCTGGATGTGCTGACGCTGCCGGGGACGCCTCATGCGGAGGCGTTCCTGCGGGAGTTGGAGCGGTTCCTGTTCGAGCGGTACGAGGGGACTCGGGTGGAGTGGTCCAAGGGCTGGGCGTACACCGGGTCCGCTGTGTGGAGTGACGAGGAGGTGCTCGGTACGAGGATTCCGGGGTCGTTCGGGGGTGCGGTGTGGGATGCGGCGGTGGAGACGTTGGATCGCCTTGACCCACACCGGGTGTTCAGCAATGGGTTTCTGGATGGGGTGGTGGTGCGCCGATGAAGGGGCGGGGCCGGTGGGGGCTGGTCGCGCACACGCGGCCCTGGCCGCATGTCGAGCACAGCCCCGCGCCCTTGAAGGGGCGCGTTGCCGGTGCCGGAGCCTAGAAGTAGTGACCCTCTTCCAAGTCCGCGAGCAGGTCCGCCTGTTCCGGCTTCCAGCCCAGGAGCTTCCGGGTCCGCTCGCTCGATGTCGCGTTGTCGATCGCGGCCACCATGCCCAGCCAGCCGAAGTGCGCCTCGGCCTCTGTGGGCGCGATGCTCTTCATCGGGACGTCTAGGCCCTCGGCGATCGCCGCGGCGATGTCCTTGAACGGGACCCCCTGATCGGCCGCTCCGTGCAGGGCCGTGCCCGCCGGGGACGACTCCAGGGCCAGGCGGTAGAGATGGGCCGCGTCCAGGCGGTGCACGGCGGGCCAGCGGTTGGTGCCCTCGCCCACGTACGCGGCGACGCCCGTCCGGCGGGCGACGTCGATCAGCTGCGGCACGAAGCCCTGGTCGCCACGGCCGTGCACGGTAGGGGCCAGACGGACCACCGAGCTGCGTACGCCGCGCTCGGCGAGGGCGAGTGCGGCCAGATCGCAGGCGCCGCGGTGGACGGCCGGTGCCGGGGTGTCCTGCTCCGTCGCCACACCGTCGACCGCGGCGAGCATCAGGGTTCCGGAGGTGACGACGAAGGGCCGGTCCGACCCTTCCAGGGCGGCCCCGATCGCCTCGATCACGCGCAGGTCGGTCTCCACGGCTCGTGTCACGTCCGGGAAGTCGTCGTGGTTGAAGGCGAGGTGCAGCACGCCGTCGGTCCCCGCCGCCGCGCGTGCCAGGTCCTCGGGGTCGTCGAGGCTGCCGCGGTGCACTTCCGCGCCCGCCGCCTTCAGGGCCTCGGCGGACCTGTCCGAGCGGGCGAGGGCGAGAACCCGGTGCCCGGCGCCGAGGAGTTCGGGGACGGCCGCGGAGCCGATGAAGCCGCTGCCGCCGGTGACGAATACCCGCATGGCCGGTGCTCCTTCGAGGGAGGGGTTGGTGGCTCCATCATTCGGCCGACGGGCGGCGCGCGTCCAAAGCCTGATGCGCAATGCGCAATGCGTTTCAGGCATCGGCGCAGGTCGTCGGCCGTACCCTGGAGGCATGGCTGATCCCGCTTCCGGCCCTGACCTCGATCTGCGGCTCGTCCGGTACTTCACCGTCGTCGCCGAGCAGCGGCACTTCGGGCGGGCCGCCGGCGTCCTGCACATCACCCAGCCGTCGCTGAGCCGCCAGGTCCAGCGTCTGGAGCAGGTGCTGGGGGCGCGGCTCTTCGACCGGACCCCGCAGGGGGCGCGGCTCACCGAGGCCGGTGAGGTGTTCCTGCCGCGGGCGAGGGCGTTGCTGACGGCCGCGGGCGAGGCCGCGGCCGTCACCCGGGCCGCCGCCGAGCCCAGCCGGATCACCGTCGGGTACATCAACGGGATCTTCGTCACCCCCGCCGTGCGCGATCTGCGCCGCCGCTTCCCCGATGCCGACGTGCGGACCCTGCACCTCGGCTGGAACGAACCGCGCGAGGCCCTGCTGGCGGGGCGCGTCGACGCGGTCGTGACCCGGCTGCCGTTGCGCACCGACCGGTTGCGGGTGACGGTCCTCTACGACGAGCCGCGTGTCCTGGTGGTCCCGCTGGACCACCGGCTGGCCGGGAAGGAGTCGGTCACACTCGACGACATCGCCGACGAGCCGCTGCCCCGGGGACGGGATCCGCTGTGGAACGCGTTCTGGCGCGTCGATCCCCGGCCGGACGGCAGCCCGGCGCCCGACGGTCCGTTGATCGGCGCGGTGGAGGACAAGTTCGAACACGTAGCCGCGGGGCAGGCCGTGGCGATCGTGCCCCTGGTGCCCGGTACGGCCATCCGCCCCGACCTGACCACGGTCCCGTTGCACGGAGTCGAGCCGAGCCAGGTGGTCCTGGCGACCCGCGCCGGGGACCACCACCGGCTGCTGACGGCCTTCCGCAGGTCGGCCGAGGCGGTGCTGACCGGCCCGGAGCCGGACTAGGGCCGGACCAGGGCGTGCTCAGGGTTGAGATCACGGGTCGTTCCCGCGGCGACCGTCATCCGACAGACTCGCCCGTTTCCCGACCGGCTTGACGCATTCCGATATGGGAATACGATGGCTGCCATGGCACGAGCAGCGACGACCTCGGACGTCTTCAACGCGATCGCCGAGCCGCAGCGCCGGGAGATCCTGGTCCTGCTGAGGGCGGGTGAGCGGCCGGTGACCGAGTTGGCCCAGGAGTTGGGGATGACCCAGCCCGGCGCGTCCAAGCACCTGCGGGTGCTCCGGGAGGTCGGGCTGGTGCGGGACCGCAAGGCGGGCAAACAGCGCCTGTACGGCCTGGACGCCCGCGGGCTGCGGCCGGTCCACGAGTGGGTCGGCGGATTCGAGCGGTTCTGGAACGAGAGTTTCGACCGCCTGGACACCTACGTGCAGGACCTCAAGCAGACACGGCAGGAGGAATGACCGATGGCAGGAGCAGGGCAGGAAACGCGGGCGGAGCCGACGACGGCCGACCGGGAGATCGTGATCTCCCGGGTCATCGACGCCCCACGGGAGCTGGTGTTCGAGGCTTTCACGGAGGTCCGGCACCTGTCGCGGTGGTGGGGTCCGGACGGGTTCACCACCACCACGCGGTCCTTCGAGTTCCGCGAGGGCGGGGAGTGGGTCTTCGTGCTGCACGGGCCGGACGGGACCGACTACTCCGAGTGGATCCGCTGGCTGCGGATCGTCCCGCCGGAGCGGATCGCGCTGCTGCACGGTGAGTACCGCGACGACCCGAACGCCTTCGAGTCGGTCCTGACCTTCGCGCCGGACGGCGCGGCGACCCGGATCGTGATGCGCACGGTGTTTCCCACCAGGGAACTGCGCGACGAGGCGGTCGAGAAGTACCACGCGATCGAGGGCGGCCGGCAGACCCTGAGCGGCCTGGCGGCCTATGTCACCGGCCTCGCGCGGAAGGAAGCGGAGGGCTGATGGCCGGGAAGGTTTTCTTCAGCGTGTCGATGTCGCTGGACGGATTCGTCGCGCCCGAGGCCGTGCTCGCCCAGGACCAGCTCTTCGCGCCCGACAGGCAGGACGACCCGGACGTTCGGCGCTGGATGGCACAGTGGACGGAGCTGCAGCAGTGGGTGTTCCCGCTGCGGTTCTTCCGGGAGAACCTGAAGCTGGGCGAGGGCGGCGAGGAGGGCCGCGACAACGACGTCGCGCGGGAGACGTTCGAGCGCACCGGCGCGAGCGTCATGGGCAGGCGCATGTTCGATCTCGGCGAGCGGTCATGGCCGCAGGAGGCGCCCTTCCACACCCCGGTCTTCGTCGTGACCCACACCGGGCGTGACCCGTGGGAGCGGCCCGGCGGCACCACGTTCCACTTCGTCGACGACGGCATCGAGCACGCCCTCGACCGAGCCCGCGAGGCCGCCGGCGACCGCGACGTCCGCATCGCCGGCGGCGGCGCGACGATCCTGCAGTACTTGAACGCCGGCCTGGTCGACGAGTTCTCGATCACACTGTCACCGGTGCTTTTCGGCGCCGGCACCCGCCTGTTCGACGGCGTGGACGCGTCCAGGGTCGCGCTGGAGCCGCTCCGTTCGGAGCCGTCTTCGCGGGTGACACACCTGACCTACGCCGTGCACCCACGGTAGCCGCGCGCCACCACTCCACCCTCCAGGGCGGCCCGCGCCTCAGGGCGTCAACTGGGCCTGGACGGCGGGGCCGTAGCGGTCGGCGAGGTCGTCGATCGCCGAGTCGCGCAGCCGTGGGCCGCGGGCGATGCCGTACATCACGCCCAGGCCGATGAGCTGGGCGACGGCGAGTTCGGCGCGCAGGGGGGCGTCGGGCCCGGCGAGCCGGGCGGCGACGCGGTCGACCACCTGGGCGCGGAAGTTGGCGCGCAGCACGTCTCCGTGGTCGCCGTGCAGAGGGGCGAAGACGATCCGCAGCAGCGGGTCGGCGCCCCGGTCGCGCTGGCCCTCCAGGACGTGCCGGACCATGTGCCGGCCCAGGTCGTCCAGGGGTGCGTCCAGCAGGGCGGCCGCGTCGGCGTCGAAGGACATCACGCGGGCGAACAGGCCGTCCTTGTTGCCGAAGTACTTGAGGATCAGCGGCGCGCTGACCCCGGCGCGTTCGGCGACGTCCTTGAGGGTGATGTCGGCGTGCGCGTGCCGGGCGAGGAGGTGGCGTGCGGCCTTGAGGATGGCGGCCTTGGTGGCCTCCGCGTCCCGGCGGGCGGGCGCGGGCGCTTGGGTGGTGTCGTTGCCGGTGTCGGGTCGGGTGCTCACGGCACTCATGCTCCCTCCAGCGCGTCGTCCCGCGCGCCCTGGAGGCGGGCCTTGGCGCGCGGGGCGTCGTCCGTGGCCTTGTCGCCGGGTATGGACAGGGCGGCCGCGCCGGCCACCAGCGCGATGACACCGGCCATCGTGAACGACAGCAGATAGCCGTGCAGCGTGGGCACCAGGGCGCCGCCGACGCGGCTGGTGTGATGGGTGAGGACGGCCGCCACGGCGGCGCTAGAGGTGGCCTGGCCGATGGTGCGCATGAGGACGTTGACGCCGTTGGCGGAGGCGGTCTGGCTCGCCGGGACGGCCCGCAGGATCAGCGTGGGCAGCGCCGAGTAGGCGAGGGTGGTGCCGGTGGCGACGACGGTGGCGCCCAGGATGATCATCCACAGGTCTCGGCTGTCGGCGATGCGGACCACGTAGCCGCAGGCGATGACCGCGGCGCCGAGGGCGAGGGTGATGCGCGGGCCGCGGGAGGCGGAGATCCGGGCGGAGAGCGGCGAGAACAGCAGCATGGTGATGCCACCGGGGAGCAGGCAGAGGCCGGTGGCCACGATGGACAGGCCGAGGCCGTATCCGGTGGCCTTCGGCGCCTGCACCAGCTGGGCGGTGACCAGGGAGTTGGCGTAGAAGGCGAACCCGGTGAGCAGGGCGGCGACATGGGACAGGCCGACCCGGGGCCGGGACACCAGACGCAGGTCGACCAGCGGCTGCTCGGTCCGCAGTTGCTGCCACCACCACAGGGCCAGCACGACGACGGTGGCGGCGAACAGCCCGAGGACGCGCGGGCTGCCCCAGCCCCACTGGCCGCCCTGCGAGACGCCGAGCAGCAGACAGGTCAGTCCGACGGCCAGCCCGAGCGCGCCGAGCACGTCGAACCGCCCCGGTTCGCGCACCGGTGACTCCCGGACCGCCCACCACACGGCCGCCACGCCCAGCGCACCGAGGAGGCTGGTCAGCCAGAACATGGTGTGCCAGTCGTAGTACTGCACCACCAGCGCGGCCAGCGGCAGCCCCAGCGCGGCGCCGATGCCGACGGTGGAGCTCATCAGCGCCACCGCCGATCCCCGCCGCTCGGGCGGCAGTTCGTCACGCAGGATGCTGATCGACAGCGGTACGACGGAGGCGGCGGCGCCCTGCAGGGCGCGGGCGGCGATGAGCACGGTGATGTCGGACGACAGTGCGCACATCACGGAGCCCACGGTCATCAGGGCGAGCGCCCCGGTCAGTACCCGGCGCTTGCCGTACATGTCACCGGCCCGGCCGAGCACCGGAGTGAGGACGGCCCCGGCGAGCAGGGTCGCGGTGACCATCCAGGAGACGGTGCCTGCCGAGGACCGGGTGAGCCTGGGCAGGTCCGGGAGCAGGGGGACGACCACCGTCTGCATGACGGCCATCAGGATCCCGCCGAAGGCCAGCACCGGGATGGTCAGCCGCTCCCGCAGCCGGGGCGGTGCGGCGGACGAGCCCGAGGGGCCGGCTGTCGGGGCGGGGTGATCCATCGGCGCTCCTGCGGACGGCACAGATAAGAAGGTGAATACCAATTCACCCTATCGAGTGAATGGCCTTTCACCAACTCGTGCCGACGGCGGGCGACTACGACCGGGAGTGCAGGGCGCGCGCCGCCCGGGGCCCGAGCCACCGCTTGAGCCGGCGCAGCACCTCCAGCCGTCCGGCCGCCTTGTCGATGCCGTAGTAGAGCTGCGGTGGAACGTACGGCAGCAGCGGCGAGTGACGCTGGCCGAGCAGGGCGAACATGCGGTGCGGGGGGAGGCCGATATAGCGGGGCAGGTTCTCGTACCACTGGGCGCTCAGGCGGGCGGCGCTCTGGGCGGAGACCAGCTCGGCCTTGCGCTGCCGCTCGTAGGCGACGAGGGCCTGCGGCACGGCGCCGTGCTCGCGCAGGGCAGCGGCGAGGCACATCGCGTCCTCCAGGGCGAGGGTGGTGCCGGCGCCGATGGAGTAGTGCGTGGTGTGGGCGGCGTCGCCGAGCAGGACGAGGTTGCCGTGGTGCCAGGTGCGGCTGACGAGCGTGCGGAAGGTGGGCCAGGCGGCCGCCGAGGAGCCACCGATCAGCGGCCGGCCGTCGAGGATGCCGGCGAACAGCTTCTCCAGCAGGGCCAGCTGGTCGGCCTCGTTCAGCGTGTCGAGGCCGAGGCCGGTCAGGGTCTCGGGGGCGCACTCGATGACGCAGGTGCTGTGCCCGTCGTCGTAGGGGTATCCGTAGCACCAGACCCAGCCGTGCTCGGTCTCGGCGAAGGCGAAGGTGAAGGAGTCGAAGGCCTTGGTGGTGCCGAGCCAGACGTAGTGGTTGCGGCCCTCGGTGACCTCGGCCCCGAAGGCCTCGGCGTGCCGGGTGCGCAGGGCACTGTGGATGCCGTCGGCGGCGACGACCAGGTCCGCCTCGGGAAGGTCGTCGGGCGTGATCTCGCTCTCGAACTCCAGCCGTACTCCCAGGGACCTGGCGCGTGCGGCGAGGATCTCCAGGAGGCGGTGGCGGCCGATGCCGTGGCCCGGGTCGCCGGGCTGCCGGGCCACCTGGTCGCGGACATGGGCGATGCCCTGGTGCCAGCGCACAGAGCTCTCCTCGACGGCGCGTGCCGACTCGGGGTCGTACGTGTGCAGCCGGTCCATCAGGGCACGCCAGTAGGTGACGCCCCAGCCGTAGGTCGAGCCCTCGGGGTTGCGTTCATGGACGGTGATGTCGTGGGACGGGTTCTGCCGCTTGAGCAGGATCGCTAGATACAGGCCGGCGGGCCCGCCTCCGACGCAGACGACCTTCACACGTACCCCTGGGTCTCACTGAAAGTGGCCGATTGGCACCGCAGAGTAGCAGCGGTGACGGGCCCGGCCGGGTTTTCGAATCGCGCCAGATTGACGGCGTGAGCCACGACACCCGGACGGCGGACCCTTGCGAAAGATCGACGGAAACGCCCCCGCCCGGGCAAGGAATTCCCCGTTCCGGTACCGCCGAGCCCCCGGCCACGGCAAGATCATCTTCGTTCAATCTTGTATGACATGTAGTCAATTGTCCTGATCACAGCCAACCCGATCCGGGCGATTTCTCCCGCTCGGAAACCGGCGGATAGGCATACGGAGTCATCACCCGCACCCAGCACAGGAGCATCCGTATGCCCGAGCTCACCCGCCGTCGCGCGCTCACCGCGGCGGCCGCCCTCGCCGCCGCGGCCGGTGCCCAGACCCTGGTCGCCCCCGGCACGCCGGCCGCCGCTCACCCGCAGGAGGGATCCCTCGAACCCTTCGACGAGGTCTACAAGGGCCGCCGGATACAGGGCCGCCCGTCCGGCATGGGCGACATGGGCGGCATGGCCGGCATGAAGGACATGAAGGGCATGGGCGGTCACCACCACGGACACGGCACCGGTTACGCGGTGTTCGTGGACGGGGTGGAGCTGCACGTCATGCGGAACGCGGACGGCAGCTGGATCAGCGTGGTCAGCCACTACGACCCGGTGCGCACCCCGCGTGCCGCAGCCCGCGCGGCGGTCGACGAGCTGCAAGGCGCCGCGCTGCTGCCGTTCCCCGCCAACTGACCGCCCCCACAAGGACTTCCGGAGCCTCGAAGCACATGACCATACGCAAGAACCAGGCCAGTCTGTCCGCCGACGAGAAGCGGCGGTTCGTCGCCGCCGTCATCGAGCTGAAGCGCAGCGGGCGTTACGACGACTTCGTACGCACGCACAACGCCTTCATCATGTCCGACACAGACGACTCGGAGCGCACCGGCCATCGTTCGCCGTCGTTCCTGCCCTGGCACCGCAGATTCCTGCTCGACTTCGAGCAGGCGCTGCAGTCGGTGGACTCCTCGGTGGCACTCCCCTACTGGGACTGGAGCGCCGACCGCACGGTCCGTGCCGCGCTGTGGGCGCCGGACTTCCTCGGCGGCACCGGGCGCAGCTCCGACGGGCGGGTGACGGACGGCCCGTTCGCCGCGTCGAGCGGGAACTGGCCGCTCAACGTCCGTGTGGACGGTCGTACTTATCTGCGCAGGTCACTGGGGGCCGGCGTGCGCGAGCTGCCGACCCGGGCCGAGGTCGACTCGGTGCTGGCCATGGCGACGTACGACATGGCGCCCTGGAACAGCGCCTCGGACGGCTTCCGGAACCATCTGGAGGGCTGGCGCGGGGTCAATCTGCACAACCGGGTCCACGTCTGGGTCGGCGGGCAGATGGCCACCGGGGTCTCCCCCAACGACCCGGTGTTCTGGCTGCACCACGCCTTCATCGACAAGCTGTGGGCCGAGTGGCAGCGCCGGCACCCGCAGGCGGCCTATGTGCCGGGCGGCGGGACGCCGGACGTCGTCGACCTGAACGAGACGATGAAGCCGTGGAACGACGTGCGGCCGGCGGACCTGCTCGACCACACGCGGTTCTACACGTTCGACGTCTGAGGACAGTTGAGGACAGCTGACGGCGGCTGCGGACGTCTGACGACGGAGGCTCAGGCGTCCGCCGTGCGGCACTCCGGGTGGCCCCAGCCCTGCCCGTTCTTCGCGATCGGCTCGCCGGCCGCGTAGGGGCGGCCGCACAGGCAGCGGCCGGGGAACTTGGCCTTGATGGTGCGCGAGGAGGAGCCGCCGGCGGCGGTCTTGCGGGGTGCCGCCTTGCGGCGCGGGGCCCCGGCGGAGGCGGCGGGCGTCGGCGACGGCGGCGGCACCGGGGAGCCGAGGGCGCTGCCCGCGGCCTCCTGGACCGTCGCCGCCTGGCTGGCCGCGCGGTCGGCGAAGTCGTTCAGCGGGTCGCCGTCGACCTGGTGGGCTGCGACGTACCGGAAGTCGACCGTGCGGCCGTCGAGGAGTTCGTCGATGCGTACGACCAGGTCCTGGTTGGCGACGGGCTTGCCCGCCGAGGTCTTCCAGCCGTTGCGCTTCCAGCCGGGCAGCCAGGTGGTGACCGCCTTCATCGCGTACTGCGAGTCCATCCGCACCTCGAGCGGCACGTCCGGGTCGACGGCCGTCAGCAGCCGCTCCAACGCGGTCAGTTCGGCCACGTTGTTGGTGGCCTTGCCGAGCGGCCCGGCCTCCCAGCGGGCCGGCGTCTCCGCGTCGTCGGACACCACCCAGGCCCAGCCGGCCGGTCCCGGGTTTCCCTTAGAAGCCCCGTCGCACGCGGCCACCACTCGTTCACGCATGGGCCCGATCATGCCACGGCCGGACGGGGAGCCCGCCCGTGGCCCGGTGTACCTCCTGGTCAGACGTCCTTGACCTGCGGCTGCTCGCCCTCGGTGGTGGTGAGGTCGATCACCGAGAAGTTGGCGCCCTGCGGGTCGGTGAGCGCCGCGAACCTCCCGAAGGGGCTGCTCATCGGACCGAAGCGCAGCACCGCGCCCTGCTTGGTGGCCCTGGCGACGGCCTCGTCACAGTCGTCGACGGTGAAGTAGACGTTGATGTACGAGGCCACCTCGGGCGGGAAGTCGTCGGTCATCCCCATCCGGCCGAGGACCGTGTTCCCGCCCACGTCGAACATCCGGAAGTCGACGTTGTCGTCCTCGACCTGCCTGGCCGTGTAGGAGAAGACGGCGGTGAAGAAGGCGTCGGTCTTCTCGGGCTCGCGGGTGAAGACCTCCGCCCAGCAGTAGGCGCCGGGCACGGCCGTGGCCTCGAAGCCCTCGTGGACGCCGCCCTGCCAGATGCCGAAGACCGCCCCGCCGGGCTCACGCGCCAGGCACATCGTGCCGAAGTCGCCGACCTGCATCGGCTCCATCAGCACCTCACCGCCGTTCTCCCGGATCCGCTCGGCGACGGCCGCCGCGTCCGGCGAGGCGAAGTACAGACACCACTGCGAATGCCCCTCCTGACCGGACATGGGCGGTACGACCGCGGCGACGGCCTTGCCGTTCGCGTAGGCCTGGGTGTAGTTGCCGTACTCCGAAGTCGACTCGCCGAACGTCCAGCCGAGGACCTCGCCGTAGAAGCTCTTGGCCCCCTCCAGGTCGCTGAACATCGCGTCGGCCCAACAGGGGGTTCCTTCAGGTTGTACCGCCATGGCCGCGGCCCTTCCGATCGCACGGACTCTGCCGGTTCCTCACGCTAGCCATCCGGCCGACCGTCCGCGCGCCGAACTCCGGACTCCGGCGGACACTGGGAAGGATGACCGAGCGGCCTTCGGCGGACGGGGCGCGGCATGACGGACGTGATGCGGGCGTGGACGGTGGCGCGGCCCGGACCGGTCGAGGCGGATCCGCTGCGGCTCGTCGAGCGTCCGGTGCCGGTGCCCGGAGCCGACGAGCTGCTGGTCCGGGTGCGCGCCTGCGGGGTGTGCCGGACCGACCTGCATGTCACGGAGGGCGATCTGCCGGTGCACCGGCCCGGGGTGACGCCGGGGCACGAGGTGGTCGGCGTGGTCGCGGGCCTTGGCCCCGACGTGGCGGACTTCGCGGTGGGTGACCGGGTGGGGGTGGCCTGGCTGCGGCGCACGGACGGGGTGTGCGCCTACTGCCGGCGGGGCGCCGAGAACCTCTGCCCGCACTCGGAGTACACGGGCTGGGACGCGGACGGCGGCTACGCGGAGTACACGACCGTGCCGGCGGACTTCGCCTACCGGCTGCCCGGCACTCTCGAGGACGTGGCGCTCGCGCCACTGCTGTGCGCCGGGATCATCGGCTACCGCGCGCTGCGCAGGGCAGCGCTGCCGCCGGGCGGCCGGCTCGGCCTGTACGGCTTCGGCGGCAGCGCCCATCTGTGCGCGCAGGTGGCGCTCGCGGAGGGCGCGACCGTGCATGTGCTGACCCGGGGTGCCGAGGCCCGGCGGCTGGCCCTGGAGCTGGGTGCGGCCTCGGCCCGGGACGCCTCCGAGTCGCCGCCCGAGCCGCTGGACAGCGCCGTCCTGTTCGCCCCGGTCGGCGATCTGGTGCCGGTCGCGCTGCGCGCCCTGGACCGGGGCGGGGTGCTGGCGGTGGCGGGCATCCACCTCAGCGACGTACCGGCACTGAACTACGAGCGGGAGTTGTTCTACGAGCGGGAGCTGCGCAGCGTCACCTCCAACACCCGTGGCGACGGGCGGGAGTTCCTGGCTCTGGCCGAGCGGCACCACGTCCACGCGACCACCCACGTCTATCCGCTGTCCGCGGCCCCCCAAGCCCTGCGGGACCTGAAGGCCGGGCGCTTCGACGGGGCCGCGGTGCTGGTCAACGACTTTTCCTGAGCCCAACCCGGGCCGGCCCCGGGCACCGGAGCGGGCCACCGGCGCGTGATCGGGAAACGCAACCTTTTCCACCCCGAACACCAGGTTTGCGCAACTAAGGCGCACAACCGCCCCTTTCGCGCCGTACCCGTAGATCACCACGGCTGTTTGGCTGGTCCTTGCGCAACGCCACCTCGCACACCACCGACCCTCCGGGTCACCTCTGTTCGCCTCTCTGCTGGAGGGAATGTGTCCACACCGGACAGCGTCATCGGTTCCGCCGTCGACGAGCCCGAGCCGGATCCGACCACCAACGGGGAGCTCACCAGCCTGAGCACCCGGGCGGCACGTCAGCTCGCCACGACCACCAAGTCAGAACCGCAGATGCAGGCCATCACCTCCCGGTGGCTGCTGAAGACACTGCCGTGGGTGGACGTCAAGGGCGGCGCCTACCGTGTCAACCGGCGCCTCCAACTGCGCACCGGACGCGGCCGGGTGAGCTTCGAGCAGAACGGCGGGGACGACATCCGGGTCATCCCCGCAACCCTCACCGAACTGCCCGTCCTGCGGGGGTACGACGACCTGGACGCGCTGACCCAGATCGCCGAGCGGTTCCAGGCCCGCGAAGTGCGCGCCGGGCAGGTGCTGTTCGAGGCCGGGCAGCCGGTCACCGAGACCTACCTGGTCGTGCACGGCCGCTTCATCCGGTTCGCGGCCGGCAAGTACGGAGAGGAGGAGGTCGTCGGGGTCGTCACCGACGGCGACCAGATGGGCGACGAGGCGGTCGGCCAGACCGACCCGCTGTGGCTCACCTCGGTCCGGGCGGAGACGGCGGGCGTGGTGCTGGCGCTGCCCTGGACGGTCGTCGAGGAGGTCATGGACCGGGTGCCGTCGCTCGGTGCGCATCTCCAGGCGTACGTCGACCGGCAGCGGCTGCCGATGAACCGCAAGGGCGAGGCCGGGGTGCCGGTACAGGCCGGCCACCGGGGTGAGCCGACCCTGCCGGGCGGCTTCGTGGACTACGAACTCGCGCCGCGTGAGTACGAGTTGTCGCTCACCCAGACCGTGCTGCGGGTGCACTCCCGGGTCGCCGACCTCTACAACAACCCGATGGACCAGACCCAGCAGCAGCTGCGTCTCACGGTCGAGGAGATCCGTGAGCGCCAGGAGTGGGAGCTGGTCAACAACCGTGAGTTCGGGCTGCTGCACAACATCGACTACGGGCAGCGGATCAGCTCCTTCACCGGCCCGCCGACCCCGGACGACATGGACGAACTGATCTCCATGCGCCGCAAGACCAAGGTGATCCTGGCGCACCCCAAGGCGATCGCGGCGTTCTTCCGGCAGTGCAACCGGCGCGGACTGGTGCCCCCGAGCGCGAACATCGACGGGCACGAGATCCCGGCCTGGCGCGGGGTCCCGATCTATCCGTGCAGCAAGATCCCGATCAGCGACGACCACACCAGCAGCATCATCGCGCTGCGCACCGGCGAGACCGACCAG
Organism: Streptomyces sp. NPDC026538; assembly: GCF_055567535.1. NCBI lineage: Bacteria > Bacillati > Actinomycetota > Actinomycetes > Kitasatosporales > Streptomycetaceae > Streptomyces > Streptomyces sp. NPDC026538. The sequence continues at coordinate 153,583 of NZ_JBVHQG010000016.1, read as the reverse complement.
GGGGTCATCGGCCTCTACCAGACCGGGATCCCGGAGGAGTTCCAGCCCGGCCTGAACGTTCGCTTCATGGGCGTCAACGAGCAGGCCATCATCAACTACCTGGTCACCGCCTACTACTCGCTGGCCATCCTGGTCCCCGACGCGGCCGGGATCCTGGAGAACGTCCAGCTCGGCCGCACCGCCGACTGACGGCCTGGAGCACAGTCATCATGACCACACCCACCACCTCCTACGTCCTGCCCGGGCCGCCGGACATCGCGCGGAGTCTGCGCCCGGCCAGGCGCACCGGGGCGGTCCCCGGACTGCACTACCGGCCGGCCGTGCCCGCCGACCCCGCCAAGTCCGCCGAGCTGGACCGCCGCCTGGAGACCTGGGCCCGGGAGCTCGACCTGTTCCCCGAGGCCTGGAAGGGGGACTTCTCGGGCTTCCAGTTCGGCCGGGCCGTCGTACTCCAGCATCCGGGCGGTCTCGACCTGGACCGGCTCACCGTCGCCGGCAAGCTGCTGCTGGCCGAGAACATCGTGGACTCCTGCTACTGCGAGGAGGACGAGGGGCGCGGCGGATCCCGGCGCGGACTCGGCGGCCCACTGATCATCGCCCAGTCGGCGCTCGACCCCTACCACGGCATCCCGGAGCTGGAGGAGGAGTGGCGCGAGGGCATCCGGGCCGACGGTCCGCTGCGCTCGTACCACTTCGCTCTCGCGGACTTCGCCGGGTTCGCCACCCCGAGCCAGACCGATCGGTTCGTGCACGACATCGCCCGGCTGCACCTCGGGTACCTGGGCGAGGCCGCCTGGATGGAGACGCGGTACATGCCGCGGATCTGGGAGTACCTGGTGATGCGGCAGTTCAACAACTTCCGGCCGTGTCTGTCGATCGTCGACGCGGTGGACGGCTACGAGCTGCCCGAGCCGCTCTACGCCCGCCCGGAGATCCAGCGGATCACCGCCCTGGCCTGCAACGCGACCACGATCGTCAACGACCTGTACTCCTTCACCAAGGAGCTGGCGAGCGATCCGGACCACCTCAACCTGCCCCAGGTGGTGGCGGCCAACGACCGGCGCGGACTGAAGGCGGCCTACCTGAAGTCCGTCGACATCCACAACCGGATCATGGCGGCCTTCGAGGAGGAGTCGGCCGCCCTGGGCGCCACCTCACCGCTGATCGCGCGCTACGCGGAGGGCCTGGCCGCCTGGGTCTCGGGCAACCACGAGTGGCACTCCACCAACACCAACCGCTACCACCTGCCCGACTACTGGTAGCGGCGAGCCCATCCGAAACACCGTCGGAAACACTTCGAGGAGCAACTGTTGACCACCGCCCCTGTCGCTCGGAAGACCACCACGTCAGCCCCGGTGCCGACCCAGTCCAGGTACCAGAACAGCGTCGCGGAGTACTGGAACGCCGAGGAGAACCCGGTCAACCTCGAACTCGGAAAGATCGACGACCTCTACCACCACCACTACGGCATCGGCGAGGCCGACTGGTCGGTGCTCGACGAGAGCGACCCCGAGCTGCGCAAGGAGCGCGTCACCAGCGAGCTGCACCGCCTGGAGCACGCCCAGGCCGAACTGCTTGCCGGGCATCTCGGCCCGCTCACTCCGGACGACCGGGTCTTCGACGCCGGCTGCGGCCGGGGCGGTGGCAGCATCGTGGCGAACCTGCGCTACGGCTGCCACGCCGACGGGGTCACCATCTCCGCCAAGCAGGCGGGCTTCGCCAACGACATGGCCCGCAAGCGGGGGGTCGGTGACAAGGTCCGCTACCACCACCGGAACATGCTGGACACCGGCTTCGAGACGGGCGCGTACGCGGCCTCCTGGAACAACGAGTCCACGATGTACGTCGAGCTGGAGCTGCTCTTCGCCGAGCACGCCCGGCTGCTGCGCCGGGGCGGACGCTACGTCACGATCACCGGCTGCTACAACAACGCCTACGGACAGGCCTCGCGCGAGGTGTCCCTGATCAACGCGCACTACATCTGCGACATCCACCCGAGGTCGGAGTACTTCCGGGCGATGGCCCGGAACCGTCTGGTGCCGGTCCATGTGGAGGACCTCACCGAGGCGGCCATTCCGTACTGGGAACTGCGCAAGCAGGCCGACCACCTGGTGACGGGGATCGAGGACGCCTTCCTGACCGCCTACAAGAACGGCAGCTTCCAGTACCTGCTGATCGTGGCCGACCGGGTCTGACCCGGCGAGGCGCAGGCGCGGGGCGGTGTCCGGGGACACCGCCCCGCGTCGTCGTGCGGGTCACTCGCCCGCGTACGCCTTCTTCAGCGCGGCGATGTCGAGTTTGCCCATCGTGTACATGGCCCGCGTGGTGCGGGTCGCCCTCTCCGGGTCGGCGTCGCCGATCATCTCGATCAGTCCCTCCGGGATGACCTGCCAGGACACGCCGTACCTGTCCTTGAGCCAGCCGCACGGGCCGGGTTCGCCGCCGTTCTCGGTGAGCTTGGCCCAGTAGTAGTCGACCTCCTCCTGGCCGTCGCAGTAGATCTGGAAGGAGATCGCCTCGGTGAACTTGAACTGCGGGCCGCCGTTGATGGCGACGAACTTCTGCCCGTTGGCCGTGAAGTCGACGGCCAGCACGGACCCCGCCTCCCCCGGTCCGGCCTCGTTGTAGCGGCCGACCTTCCCGACGCTGGAGTTCTTGAAGATCGACACGTAGTAGTGGGCGGCCTCCTCGGCCTGGCCGTCGAACCAGAGACACGTGGTGAATCCGTCGGTGGTCATGGACACCTCCTGGGGCGTGGAACAGGGTCATCCGTACCGACCCCCATACGGCGGGAAACTCATCGCTGATCGCCCACCGGTCCACCTAGCATCCCGACCATGACCTCTTCGCCGGCTGTTGAACCGTTCCGCATCTCGATCCCCCAGAGCGACCTCGACGACCTCCACGCCCGGCTGGACCGCACCCGCTGGCCGGCCGAGCTGCCGGGCGCCGGCTGGGAGTACGGCGTACCGACGCCGTACCTCCGGGAGCTGGCCCGGTACTGGCGGCACGAATACGACTGGCGGGCCGCGGAGGCGCAGCTGAACGCGTGGCCGCAGTTCACGACGACGATCGACGGCGCCCACATCCACTTCGCCCATGTCCGCTCCCCCGAGCCGGACGCCACTCCACTGGTCATCACCCACGGCTGGCCGGGCTCGATCGTGGAGTTCCTGGACGTGGTCGGCCCGCTCACGGATCCCGCGGCGCACGGCGGGGATCCGGCGGACGCCTTCCATGTGGTGGTGCCGAGCGTCCCCGGTTTCGGTTTCTCCGGTCCGACCACGGAGTCCGGCTGGGAGGCGGGGCGGGTCGCGGACGCCTGGGCGGAGCTGATGACGCGGCTGGGTTACGAGCGGTTCGGTGCGCAGGGTGGTGACTGGGGCGCGGCGATCTCGCGGGAGCTGGGCCGTGCCCATCCCGATCGGATGATCGGCGTGCACCTCAATCTGCTGCCCGGTGCCCAGCAGGCCACCGAGCCCACCACCGAGGAACTGGCCGCCCTCGATGCCGAGGAGCAGGCGAACACCCTCGACTCCTGGCGCCGCTGGGCCGCCTGGTCCCGGGAGAGCACGGGGTACGCCGTCCTGCAGAGCACCCGCCCGCACACCCCCGGCTACGCGCTCACGGACTCACCGGTCGGGCAACTCGCCTGGATCGTCGAGAAGTTCCGGGAGTGGACGGACTCCGAGGAGCTGCCGGAGGAGGCGGTGGACCGGGACCGGCTGCTGACCGACGTGATGCTGTACTGGCTGACCGGTACGGCCGCCTCGTCCGCCCGCATCTACTACGAGCGGGCGCACGCCACCGGCGCCCGCGCCACCGCGCCCTCCCAGCCGTCGACGGTGCCGACCGCCGTCGCCCTGTTCCCGGCCGAGCCCCAGCGTCCGCTGCGGCACAAGGCGGACCGCACGGAGAACATCGTGCGCTGGACGGAGTTCGACCGGGGCGGGCATTTCGCGGCGATGGAGGAGCCGGACCTGCTGGTGGGGGACGTCCGGGCGTTCTTCCGGCAGCTGCGGGAGCAGGACGCGCGCTGAACCGCCGTCAGGCGACCAGGCACAGACCGTTGTAGGGCCCGGGCGCCGGTCGGCCCGCGGCGGTCCTCCGGGCGAACTCGGAGTGGACCAGGGACAGCAGGCCGCCGAGGTCGTGGCCGAGGGCATGGGCGGCGGCCGCGAGGACCTCGGAGGAGGCCTCCTTGCGGCCGCGCTCGATCTCCGACAGATACGGCATGGAGATCCGGGCCGCCTGGGCGACGTCCTTGAGGGTGCGCTCCTGGTCCAGTCGCTCCCGCCGCAGGACGTCTCCGACCAGGTCACGCCAGAGGGGTTCCCTGGGCTCCGGGTCCGGCTGCCGCGGGCGGAGCGGGATGACAGGGGCATGGTTCGGCGGTTGGCTGCTCACTCCGACAGCCTAAAAGCAGTGGCCCGCCGCGGAAGGGGATCGGCAAACTGCCCGGCATGGATGCGGTCGAGTTCATGGGTGCGGGGCCGGAGCTGCGGGACACCTTCGACCAGGACGCGGAGCGGTACCGGCGCGCACGGCCCCGCTATCCCCGCTCCCTGGTCGAGGAGCTGAGCCGGGTCACGGGCGCCGGCCCGGGGGTGCGCGTGCTGGAGATCGCTCCGGGCCCCGGCCAGCTCACCGTGGACCTCGCCGGGTCCGGCTGCGCGATCACGGCCGTGGAGCTGGGCCCTTCCCTGGCCGCGGTGGCCCGCCGGGAACTGGCCGCGTTCCCGGCGGTGGACGTCGTGACCGCGGACTTCGAACGGTGGGAGTTGCCGCCGGAGCCGTTCGACGCGGTGGTGTGCGCGACCGCGTTCCACTGGATCGACCCGGTGGTCCGGGTGCCCAGGGCGGCCCGGGCACTGCGCGCCGGCGGACTGCTCGCCGTCGTCACCACCCACCATGTGGCGGGCGGCTTGGAGGACTTCTTCGCCGACGTCCAGGAGTGCTACGAGCGGTGGGACCCGGCCACGCCGCCGGGTCTGCGGCAGACCACCGAGTCGGAGATCTCCCCCGACACGACCGAGCTCAGCGGCTCCCCCTACTTCACGGACGTCACCGTCCACGGCCACGCCCAGGAGATCACGTACACCACCGATACCTATCTGGACGTCCTCCTCACCTACTCCAACCACCGCGCCCTGCCCGACGCCGCGCGGAACGGGTTGCTGGACTGCGTCCGGAAGCTCATCGACTCGCGGTACGACGGTGTGGTCACCAAGCGGTACTGGCACGAGCTGATCACGGCCGTACGCGTCGGGGTGTGAGCGTCTCCCCGCTGATCGCCGCCGAACGTCACCGGCTGTTTTCCGCCAGCCCGGTGAACGGTACGCATGCGGTGCGTCACCCCGGGTACCCGTCCGTCAAGCACGCATGAGATGTCCGATAGCGGGTACCCGGGCCAGGGCCATCAACTGGACAAGGCCGGAACGACACAGGCCGAAGAGGCACACGCCGTACCGTGACTTTCGTGGGGAGAGGTAATGAACACCGCCGGGATCCGGTCGGAAGCAGTGAGCACCGCGCAGTCTGTCGGGGAGCGCCAGGCGGAGGGGGAGCTGCCCGGGATAGAGGACCCGAAGACCGTGGCCCCGCGGGACGCGCGGGAGCTGTCCCGCCAGTTCTTCCGGCGGATCGGCGAGCTGGAGGAGGGCACACCCGAATTCCAGTACGCCCGCAACACTCTCATTGAAATGAACATGTCTCTCGTGCGGTTCGCGGCCGGACGGTTCCGCAACCGCGGCGACGACATGGAGGACATCGTCCAGACCGGGATGATCGGCCTGATCAAGGCCATCGACCGGTTCGAGCTGTCGCGCGAGGTCGAGTTCACCTCCTTCGCGCTGCCGTACATCGTGGGCGAGATCAAGCGGTTCTTCCGTGACACCACCTGGGCCGTACACGTTCCGCGCCGGCTCCAGGAACTGCGGGTCGAACTGGCCAAGGCGCGCGAGGAACTCTCCAGTCGCCTCGACCGGGAACCGACGGTCGCCGAGCTCGCCACGCTCATGAACCTGTCCGAGGGCGAGGTGGTCGAGGGGCAGCTGGCCTCCAACGGCTACAACTCCTCCTCCCTGGACGCCGCGCTCACCGGCGACGGCCCCGAGGACGGCGAATCGGTGCTCGCCGACTTCATCGGCGTCGAGGAGGACGGGCTGCGGCTCGTCGAGGACTTCCAGTCGCTGGCTCCGCTCATGGCCGAGCTGAGCGAACGGGACCGGGAGATCATCCATCTGCGGTTCGTGGAGGAGGCCACGCAGGCGGAGATCGGCGAGCGGCTCGGCTGCTCCCAGATGCATGTCTCCCGCCTCATCAAGCGGATCATCGCGCGCCTGCGTCAGGGGATGCTGGGCGAACTCGGCTGCGCCTGACGGCGGGCTCACGGGCGCTGCCCCGCACCGGCGCGTGGGGCGGCGCCCGTGGTGATCCTGGGTGGGGATGATCCGGTGTCCGACATCCGTCTCGGTGCGAGCCCGCTGTCGGTGCGAGCCCGCTGTCGGTGGGAGTCCGGAATCCGTCTTCAGTGCGCGAGGGGCACCAGCGCGCGGACCCGCTTGCCGACCGGTACCCGCTCGGCGGTGACCTCGGCGGCCAGGGCGTGGACGATCTCCAGACCGTGCCGGCCGACCCGTTCGGGATCCTTGGGGAAACGCCGGGGCAGCGCGGCACTGCTGTCGTACACGGAGACCAGGACCGCGCTGTCCGTACCCTCCAGCTCGAGGATGTACGGGCCGTTGCTGTGCCGGTCCGCGTTGGTGATCAGCTCACTCACCACCAGGAGCAGCTCACCGTCGGCCCGGGGGTCGATCGTGGCACACCACTCCGTCCTGAGCTGTTCCAGGAAGCGGCCCGCGAAGTCCCGCGCCTCGGCGATGCAACCCGGTTCACCGGTGTAGTGCGCCGCCCGCCGCAGCGGCTCCACGGGTACGTCGAAGCCAGTCGGTATCACTACCCCGCCCAGGTGTTCGATCATGCGTGTCTCTCCAGGAGGCCCGTCCGGCCCAGTCGCTGTTGACATCATGCTCGTACCCCAAGTGTCGTCCGGCAGTCCCCCGGGGCGTTCGCCTACCGCGCACAAAACGCGTCACGCTGGTCACACCGGCGGGGAACCGGCGCCTTCGGACTCCGGGGGCGCGGGGGGAGCAGAGCTGGGCGGGGCCTGCGGGGACGCCGGGGCGGCCGAGGACACCGCGGACTCGGAACCGGGCGAGGGCGGCGAGGGCGGGGCCGCCGACCTGGGGGTTTCCGACCCGGGGGATTCGGTCTTCGGCGACTCGAAATTGGGCGCCTCGGACTTGGGGGACTCCGTCTTGGGCGATTCCGTCCGAGGAGACTCGGTCTTCGGAGATTCGGTCTTCGGAGATTCGGTCTTCGGGGACTCGGTCTTCGGCGATTCGGTCTTCGGGGACTCGGTCTTCGGCGACTCCGACGAGGGCGACCGGGAGGACGGTGGCTTCGAGGACGGCGACTCGGACGAGGGCGGCCTGGAGGAGGGCGTTTCCGAGGACGGCGAGTTCGACGACGGGGGCTTCGAGCCGGGGCTGGACGGTCCCGACGGGCGGGTGGAGACCGGTGGGCACGGCGTGGTGCCGGGGCGGCCGGTCCCGCCCTGCGTGGGCGGGCAGCCGTGGTGGACCGGCGGGTTCATCGGGTTCGGATCGGCCGGGGGCTTCGCCGGGCGGTCCTCGTGCCCGGTGTGGTCACCCCGGTGGCGGCCGAACCAGTCGTCGTGCCTGTGGTCGAAGAGGACGAAGACGTTCACGATCTGCGCGGCGGGTGCGACGACGACCACGTTCGAGGGCCGGTACCCGGACCAGGCGCGGCCCGTGGTCCGCGGGGGGTTCTTCTGCGCGACCGGCGGGGTCAGCGGGTTGCCGCAGGCGCACCGCACCTGGGGTACCCCGTGCCCGTCGACCAGGACGGCGGTGCCCGTCTGGAGGACGGACTGGTACGTGGTCGAGCCGCCGTCGCGGTAGCCGTGGGCGGTGACCCGGGTGTCCGCGCGCAGCTGTACGGGGGTGAGGGAGCGCAGGTAGCCGGGGACGCCGGAGGGCCGGACGCCGACCTGGGCGGCGAACGCCCTGTTGCGCGAGGGCTCGGCCTGGAAGTACCTGATCTGCTTCTCGATGTCGCAACTGCCGCTGTTCTTCGTGCCGCTGTAGAGGCCGGGCGCCCCGCCGTCGACCCCGCGCACCTCGTTCGCGGGCACCGCCGAGTCCTCCGACACGGCCGAGGCGGCCGACGACGCGCCAGGTATGGAGGATGCCGGTGCGACGGAGCTCTTCGTGGCACTGGATTCGGTGAACGGGTCCTGCCCTGAGCTGTCGGCGGCCTGGAGGAAGACCTCGCCGCCCTTCCTCGAGCCGCCGCCGCCCGGACGGGTGAAGACCACGGCCAGGACCGCGGCGACCACGACGGCGGTGGTGAGCATCGCGACCCGGCGCGCGGACCGCCACCACGGCTGGTGCGGCTGTCCGCCCTGGCTGCCGCCGCCTCCGCCGCCTCCGCCGCCCGGCGGCTGGGAGGGCGGGACGGGGGGTGGTCCGGAAGGCCCGGACAGCGGGCCGGAGGGCGGTCCTGTGGGGCGGCCGGATGACGGCGGTCCGATGCTCACGCTCATCTCCCCGTTGTGAGGGACGGCATTCACGGCAAACGGCTTTTGCGAAAAATGCCTCATTTGATGCACAACGAGCCCAATGTGCGCCGGACCCGTACCGTCCGCAAGCCGACGCGGACGGCTCACCCGGCAGGCGGAGCGACAAGATGTTGCTTAGCGTGACAGCGTGAGCCCCCGAATCGCCTCCGCGCGGCCGGTGGCCGCGCCCGCCGGCCAGCCCGTCGCCCGGCACGGCTGGCCGCCTGCCCTCGCCGTGGTACTGGCCGCGCTGGCCGCCATGGCGGTGGTCGCCGCCGTGGGGCTGTGGGCGGCTGGTGCGGCGGACCTGCCGAGCGGCGCGTTTCTCCCGGTGCTGCTCGCGACCGTGGTGACGGCCGTCGGCGGCACCGTCGAACTCTCCGGCGACGCGGGCGACCTGGCCCGGACGAACGCCGGCCTGACCGTCGTACCGCTCTCGGTCATGCTGGTCGGGGCCCTGGTCGCCGCCGGGGGCTTTCTGCGGCCGCTGCGGCACCGGGCGGTGGCCGGCGCCCGGGAGCTGGCCGGCTGGGCGGCCCGGATCGCGGTGCTGTGGCTGCTCGCCCTGATCGGGCTCGCGCTCGGCGCCCGGCACACCTTCGCCGTGAACGTGGGCAGCGGCACGCTCAGTGACCTCACCGACCTGCTGGACGCCGCGCCGAAGGTGGGCTTCACGACGGACGTGCCGCTCACCGTCGTGTTCGGGCTGCTGTGGCTGGCCGGGATCCTGCTGCTGGCGCTGCTGGTGTCGCGCGGGGCGCCGCTGCCGGGGCGGCTGCTGCGCTTCCAGACGTCGGTGCGTCCCGCGGCGTTCGCGATGGTCGCGCTCGTGCTGGCGTACGTCGCGCTGGCCCTGGTGGCCGCGCTGGTCGCGATGGTGACGCGCGGGCACGCCAAGGAGACCCTCGCGGTGGTTCTGCTCGGGCTGCCCAACCTGGCGTGGCTGGCGCTCACGCTCGGTCTCGGCGTCACCTGGCGGGGCCGGGTGGACGGCCCGTTCGGGCTGCCGGTGCCGCATGTCCTCGCCGAGGTGCTGCGCACCCCGGACGTCTCGACCCTGAACCTCCGTACGATCACCGCCCACGACGGCCGCTGGTGGTGGCTGGCGGGGGTGGCCGCGGTGCTGCTGCTCGCTGCCGGGTTCCTGATGGCGGTGCGCTCACCGGCCCGGATCCGCGCCTGGCAGCACGCCCTGCATCTGGCGCTCGCACTCGCGCTGACGATGCTGACGCTCTGCCTGACCGGCCGGGTCTCCGCCCACTACGGCCTCTCGCTGCTCGGCATCGGCGACCTGGGCGGCAATCTGTCGGGCGAGCTGCTGCTCAAGCCGCGGCTGTGGTCGGCGGTGGGCCTGGGCGCGCTCTGGGGCCTGATCGCCGGATTCCTGGGCGCCCTGCTGGCCGGCCCGGTGCGCCGGCCGGGTGAGGTCGCGGCCAGATCTTGAGGCCTACCGCCCACGCTCACCGTCGGGGGTCACCACCCGGGTCGCGTGGTGACCGGCGCCGTCGCCGCCCGGCTCGGCCCGCTCGGTGAGATGCCGATCGGTGAGGTCCCCGCCGGTGCCGTCCCCGTCGGTGACGCCGCGGTCGGTCAGGTACGTGGACAGCCGGCGTCCGTCGCCGTACAGCCAGCGTCCCTCGGCCGGGTCGTACAGCCACATGGACTCCCCGTCGACCACCACCCCGATGCGCAGTCCGTGCGTACGGCCCCGGAAGGACTCACCGTCGAGGCCGCCGCCGGCCAGATCCTCGACGGCGTCCCGGTAGTCGGCGAGGACCTGTGCGGCCTGGGCCAGCAGCGGGCGCGGGTCGGTGGCGTCGGCGGACGGGCCGCCGGTCAGGGGCGGGTCCCGGGGCACGGTGACGAGGTAGCGGCCGTCGACCCAGGCGGCCCAGCCGTTGGCGCAGCTGATGTGGGCCCAGTCGCCGCGCCGCTCCACGAGCTGCACCGGCAGCAGCGGGTCCAGGGGCACGGTCGGCCGGGCCGGGTCGGGGGCCTCCCAGGCGGGCATGCCGTCGGCCGGCACGACGTGGGTGGGCCGGAACCCTGGGCTCGTGGTCATCGCCTCGCCTACTTCCGCATCACGGCGGGTTCGTGCCGGCGCAGCAGCCGCGACAGCACACAGCCGAAGGCGGCGGACAGCACCACCAGCATGACCATGTTGCGCAGCCAGACGCCCGCCGAGTGCCGGAAGAACGGGTCGGCGGTGAGCTTGCCCGGCACGATCCGGTGCAGTTCGACGGTGCCGGCCATGGCACCGAGCGCCCACCGGGAGGGGACCAGCCAGGCGAGCTGTTCGAGACCGGGTACGCCGTCCAGCTTCAGCAGCGTTCCGCAGAAGACGACCTGGACGACGGTGAGGAGCACCAGCAGCGGCATCGTCACCTCCTCCTTGCGGACCAGGGCGGAGATCAGCAGGCCGAGCATCATCGCGGTGAAGGAGAGCACGGCCACGGCCACGGTGATCTCCAGCAGGGGTGGCATCAACACCCCTTCGCCGCCGGGCGCGTTGATGTCGACACCGGCAAGGCCCACCTGGGTGAGCACCACCGCCTGGAGCACGGTGACGGTGCCGAGGACCACGACCTTCGACATCACGTACGCCGATCTGGGCAGGCCGACGGCTCTCTCACGCTGGTAGATGACGCGTTCCTTGACCAGTTCGCGCACGGCGTTGGCCGCGCCGGTCAGCACCCCGCCCACGCACAGGGTGAGCAGCGCGTTGGTCGCGGTGTCGAAGGTGAGTTTGTTGCCGGCGACGGCCCGGGCCATCGCGCCCATGACGAACGGCAGTCCGATCATGATGGCGAGGAAGGTCCGGTCGGCGAGGAGGGCTGCGGTGTAGCGGCGCACCAGGGTCGAGAACTGGGCTCCCCAGCTGCGCGGGCGCGGCGGCGGGGGCGCGGTGACCGGACCGGCGCGCGGTACGACGGGCTGCGCGCTGGAGTTCACGATGTACTTCCGGTGGTACGACGAGCCGCGGAACTCCCCCGCCCAGTCCCGGTCGGTGTCCCGCTCGAACGCCTCGAAGGCCTCGGGCCACTCGTCGAAGCCGAAGAAGCCGAGGGCGTCGCCCGGCGGGCCGAAGTAGGCGGTCCGGCCGCCCGGCGCCAGGACCAGGAGGCGGTCGCAGACGTCGAGGCTGAGCACGCTGTGGGTGACGACGATGACGGTACGGCCGTCGTCGGCGAGGCCGCGCAGCATGTTCATCACCGAACGGTCCATGCCCGGGTCGAGTCCGGAGGTCGGCTCGTCGAGGAAGAGCAGGGACGGCTTGGTCAGCAGCTCCAGAGCGACGCTGACCCGCTTGCGCTGCCCGCCGGAGAGGCTGTGCACGGGCTGCTCGGCGCGCTGTTCGAGGCCGAGTTCCCGGATGACCTCCTCGACCCGCTCCCGCCGCTCCGTCTTCGCGGTGTCCTCGGGGAAGCGCAGTTCGGCGGCGTAGGTGAGGGCGCTGCGCACGGTCAGCTGGACGTGCAGGATGTCGTCCTGCGGGACCAGGCCGATGCGCTGGCGGAGCTCGGCGTAGTCGCGGTAGAGGTCGCGGCCGTCGTAGAGGACGGTGCCGTGCTCGGCGGGGCGCTGGCCGGTGAGGGCGCCGAGCAGGGTGGACTTGCCGGCGCCGCTCGGCCCGACCACGGCGAGCAGGCACTTCTCGCCGACCGGGAAGGAGACGTGGTCGAGCAGGATCTTGCGGCCGCGGTCGACGGCGACGGTGAGTTCCTGGACGTCGAGGGAGACCTCGCCGGTGTCGACGTACTCCTGCAGTTGGCCGTCGACCAGACAGAACGCCGAGTGGCCGATGCCGACGACGTCCCGGGGGCCGACGGGGGCGCGGATGACGGTGCGGCCGTTGAGGTAGGTGCCGTTGTGGCTGTCGAGGTCGACGATCTCGTAGCTGCCGTCGGGGTGGGCGCGCAGTTCGGCGTGGTGGCGGGAGACGACCAGGTCGTCGACGACGACGTCGTTGTCGGTGGCGCGGCCGATGCGGATGGTGCGGGCGTGCAGCCGTCGTACCGAGGAAGGCTGCCGGAAGGTGCCGGTGCGGTTGGGCATCGAGACGGCGGAGGGGCGGTCCGGGGCGGGCGGCGGGCGGCCGACGAGGACCGCGCTCGGGCCGTCGGCGGGGCTGCCGAAGCGGATGACCGTGCCGGGGCCCACTTCCCATTCCCGGATGCGGCGGCCGTCGGCGTAGGTGCCGTTGGTGCTCTGCTCGTCCTCGAGGGTCCAGTGGCCGTCGGCGGGCCGCAGCACCGCGTGGTGCCAGGAGACCCGGGAGTCGTCGATGACGACGTCGCTGTACGGGTCACGCCCGACGTGGTAGTCGCGGCCCGGGCTCATCACCGTGGATCCCGTGTCGGTCTCCAGGACGAGTTCGGGCGCCGTCGAGGTGACCGGCCGCTCCGCCATGGCCAGAATTCTACAGATTTGTCAGCTTATACGCCTGACCGCGACCATCCGACCACGGGCCACCCGACCACGGGCCACCCGACTGCGGCCGCCCGGCCGACGGCTGTCACGTGTCAGGCCACGGGGACGACGAGGGCGGGGAGGGTGCGCTGCATCCGGAGGGCGTCGACGGACTCGGCGAGCAGTTCGTACTCGGTGGTGTCGTCCTGGACGGCGATCCGTACCAGCCGTCCGCCGGCCAGTTCGTCGGCGACGAGTTCCTGCCGGACCACGTCGGAACACCAGGCGCGAAGCAGACCGGGTACGTCCGAGACGGTCGCCCCCACCGGGACGAGTGCCCCCTGCGGATATCTGGGGTTCTCGGGTAAGGGGTCCAGCCGTTCCGCGATCCACGAGGCCCGGTCCCGTAACCACCACAGCGCCAGTGCCAGGGTCGGCGCACGGTAGGTGCCGAGCGGAACGCCGATGCGCTGACCGCCGCAGATGCCGTATGCCGTGACATGGCACAGGAATTCGTCGTGCACGATCACTCCCCCGTAGCTCGCCGGTGTGCCGTCGCGGGCCGGTTTTCCGGGCGGCTCCTGTGCGGTGAAGTGCTCCTGACATTCGAGTATGTTCACTTTCGAAACACTGTCACCACACCTTTCCGGCCAGTCTCTTGGCATATTCCGCCTGCGAATTGGCCGAAATGCTCCAGCTGTACGACCCCGCCTTCATTACCCGAGGGGTAATCGACCCGTCACGCGGATCCGGGCATGGTGGTGTCAACGGGTCGCCGCACACCGCGATCCACCCCCCGACCAGCAGTGACACCCTCGATGGAGGCTGATTCGCCATGTCCGTGAACACCGACCGTTACCAGACCGCCGCCGCCCGCTACTTCGAGGCCTGGAACGCCACCGAGCCCGAGGCGCTGAGCAAGGCGGTCGCCGAGGCCTGGGTCCCGGAGGGCTCGTACACCGACCCGCTCGCCGAGGTCTCCGGGCACGCCCAGATCACGGCCGTGATCGCGGCGGCGCACGAGCAGTTCCCGGGTTTCGTGTTCCGTCCGCTCGGGGCCGTCGACGGCCACCACGACACCGCGCGCTTCGGCTGGGAGCTGGTGAACGAGGCCGACGGCTCGGCACCGGTGGCCGGTTTTGACGTGGTCACGCTCAGCGAGGACGGCCGGATCCGGCAGGTGCTGGGCTTCCTGGACCGGGTGCCGACCGGGGCCTGAGCCGGCGCCCGCGACGAGTTCCCGCGCTCGCGGCGGTCTCCTGTGCAGGAGAGACCACCGCGAGCGGAGGACCACCATGAGTACGACCGCACGGCTGGACGTGGAGTTCACCGCCGTCCTGCGCAGGAGCCCGGAGAAGGGCGGCTGGACCTACGTGGTGTGGCCCGGGTCCGCGGAGTTCTTCGGCACCCGGGGGCTCGTCAAGGTCCGCGGGACGGTGGACGGACATCCGTTCCGGAGTTCCTTCATGGCCCTGGGCGACGGCACCCACGAGCTGCCCGTGAAGGCCGATGTCCGCGCGGCGACCGGCAAGGGTGAGGGGGACGCGGTGTGCGTCCGCCTCACCGAGCGCGTCACCGGTTGACGACGACGCCGTTCACCGATCGCCGACGACGTCGCTCAACGGTCGGCGACGACGTCGAGCGCCAGTCGACGAGGGTGCCGAACACCGTTCGACGACGACGCCGCTCACTGGTTGACGATCGCGTCGATCCGGGCCAGTTCCTCGGCGTCGAAGTCGAGGTTGCCGATGGCGCCGACGCAGTCCTCGACCTGCTGCGGGCTGCTCGCGCCGATCAGCGCGGAGGTCACCCGGCCGCCGCGCAGCACCCAGGACAGGGCGAGCTGGGCCAGGGTCTGGCCGCGGCCCTTGGCGACCTCGTCGAGGGCGCGCAGCTGGGCGACCAGGTCCTCGGTGACCGCGTCCGAGTTCAGGAAGGGGCTGTCGCTCGCGGCCCGGGAACCCTCCGGGATGCCGTCGAGGTAGCGGCCGGTGAGCAGGCCCTGCTCCAGCGGCGAGAAGACGATGGAGCCGACCTGGAGCTCGTCGAGGGCGTCCAGGACGCCCTCGGTCTCCGGGCGGCGGTCGAGCATCGAGTAGCGCGGCTGGTGGATCAGGAGCGGGGTGCCCAGTTCGCCGAGGATCCGGGCGGCCTCGCGGGTCTGCTCCGCCGAGTAGTTGGAGACGCCGACGTAGAGCGCCTTGCCCTGCTGGACCGCGGAGTGCAGGGCGCCCATCGTCTCCTCCAGGGGAGTCTCCGGGTCCGGGCGGTGCGAGTAGAAGATGTCGACGTAGTCCAGGCCCAACCGGTTCAGGGACTGGTCCAGCGACGACAGCAGGTACTTGCGCGAACCCCACTCGCCGTACGGACCGGGCCACATCAGATAGCCGGCCTTGGTGGAGATCACCAGCTCGTCGCGGTACCCCGCGAAGTCCGCCTTCAGCGCCTCGCCGAACGCCGACTCGGCGGCACCGGGCGGCGGGCCGTAGTTGTTGGCCAGGTCGAAGTGGGTGACCCCGAGGTCGAAGGCGCGGCGCAGGATGGCGCGCTGCGTCGTCACGGGCCGGTCGGGCCCGAAGTTGTGCCACAGGCCGAGCGACAGCGCGGGAAGCTTCAGGCCGCTGCGTCCGCTGCGGCGGTACGGCATGTCGGCGTAGCGGTCGGGGTGTGCGGTGTACAACGCGACTCCAGAGGGGTGGGCACAGGATCTACCGGTTCCACTCTTCCCCGAGCCTCCGCAGTGGTCCAACAGGAGAATCCGATGGAATTGTGCGGTTAGGCTTCTCAATCATGGAACTGCGCCACCTTCAGCACTTCGTCGCCGTCGCCGAGGACCAGCACTTCACCCGGGCCGCGGAACGGCTGCTGGTGTCCCAGTCGGGCCTGTCCGCCTCCATCCGGGCCCTGGAGCGGGAACTGCGGGCGCCCCTGTTCGTGCGGACCACCCGCCGGGTGACGCTCACCGAGGCGGGCCGGGCGCTGCTCGGTGAGGCGGAGCGCATCCTCGCACAGGTGCGGTCGGCGCACGAGGCGGTGGCCGCGGTGCAGGGCGTGCTGCGCGGGACGCTGGCGCTGGGCACCGAGCAGTGCATCGCGGGGGTGCATGTGGCGGGGCTGCTCGCCGCCTTCCGGCGCCGGCACCCGGACGTGGAGATCCGGCTGCGGCAGGCCGGTTCGGGCGCGCTCGCCGAGGAGGTGGCGGCGGGCCGGCTGGACCTGGCCTTCGCCTACCGCACCCAGGACGACACCGACCAGCTGCGCTCGGTGGCCCTGACCGGCGAGCCGATGACCGTGCTGTGCCATCCCAGCCACCGGCTGGCCGCGGCCGGCGCGGCGGTGGTCCCCGCGGACCTCGACGGGGAGGTGTTCGTGGACTTCCACCCGGACTGGGGGCCGCGCCGCACGACCGACTCGGCCTTCGCCGCGGCGGGCGTACGGCGCACGGTCGCGCTGGAGGTCAACGACGTGCACAGCCTCCTCGACCTGGTGGACGAGAACCTCGGGATCGCCGTCGTACCCCGGCACTTCCGGCACAAGCGGCCCTCGCTCACCGCGCTCGATCTCAAGGACACCGACGAGGCCGCGTACGAGACCGTCGCCCTGCTGCCGCCCGAGACGGCCACCAGCCCGGCGGCGCGGGCGCTGATCACCCTCCTCGAAACAGAGGGCCTGGCAACACCCCTGGAGGGCGCCCACCCCTCCTGACCTCGGCCTCCCGTCGGCGCAGACTCGTGAGCGTCCCCCACGACGACGGGGCGCAGGGGACATGGCGGAGCACACACGGCCTACGGTGCTGCGCGGCCCGGCGGGCCTGGCGGCGGCGACCGCGCCGGCCGGCCCGACAGGGGCGGCGCCGGCGGCGGCACGCCCGGCGGCCGAATCGACGGAATCGGCTGGTCATCGGTACCCGTTCCGCCAGGGCGCGTTCGCCCCGGTCACCGAGGAACGCACGGCCTTCGTTCGTGCCGCGAACAGGCGGCCCAGGAGGACGACGGTTGCACGCTCGCCTACGTCCACAACCCCGACCGCGGCGCCGCCGACCTGCTGATCCTCGCCGCGCAGGACTGCACCGGCGAGCCGCCGGCCCGGGTGCGGCTGCCGGGCCCGGTGCCGTTGGGGTTCCACGGAAGCCGGATTCCGGACGCATGACGAGCCGTGATGCGCGATCGTGGTCGCATGCATGCAAGGGACATCCTCATCGACGGCTTCGGCCGCATCCAGGAAGAAGTCCACGCCGCCCTCGACGGCCTCGACCCCGGCCTGCTCAACAGGCCCCCGGCTTCCGGCGCCAACTCCATCACCTGGCTGGTCTGGCACCTCACCCGGATCCAGGACGACCATGTGGCCGACGCCTTCGACCTCGACCAGGTGTGGCTGGCCCAGGGCTGGGAGAAACGCTTCGGCCTCGACCTGCCGCCCCGTGACCACGGGTACGGCCACACCCCCGCGGAGGTCGCGAAGGTCACGGTGGACTCCGGCGACCTGCTGACCGGCTACTACGACGCGGTGCACGAGCAGACCCTGGGGGTGCTGCGCGAGCTCCCCGCCAAGGATCTCGAACGGATCGTGGACACTCGCTTCGATCCGCCGGTCACGCTGGGCGTACGGCTGGTGAGCGTCCTGTCCGACGATCTCCAGCACGTCGGACAGGCCGCCTATCTGCGGGGGCTGCTTCAGAGCACGGAGGCGTAACCCGGCAGCACGACGTCCTCGATGAGGGCCGTGCGCTCGTCGAACGGGATGAACGCGCTCTTCAGGGCGTTCACCGTGACCGTGCGCAGGTCCTCGGCCGTCCAGCCGGCCTCCTCGACCAGCAGGGACATCTCCCGGGTCATCGTCGTACCGGACACCAGTCGGTTGTCGGTGTTGAGGGTGACCCGGAAGCCCAGCTCCTTCAGCGCGGTGATCGGGTGTTCGGCGATGGAGGTGGCGCAGCCGGTCTGGAGGTTGGAGGTGGGGCACATCTCCAGGGCGATCCGGCGGTCACGCACCCAGCTCGCGAGCCGGCCGAGCTTGTCGCCGGCGATGTCCTCGGTGATCCGCACGCCGTGTCCGATGCGCTGGGCACCGCACACCTGGATCGCCTGGTGGATGCTGGGCAGGCCGTGCGCCTCACCGGCGTGGATGGTGAAGGGCACGCTCTCGCGGCGCAGGTGCTCGAAGGCGGCAAGGTGGTCGGCGGGCGGGAAGCCGTCCTCGGCGCCGGCGATGTCGAAGCCGACGACTCCGGCGTCCCGGTAGGCGACGGCCAGCGCGGCGGCCTCGCCGACCCGGTCGAACATCCGCATCCCGCAGAGCAGGGTGCCCACCCGGACCGGCGTGCCGGCGGCAGCGGCCTTCGCCATACCGGCGGCAAGCCCCTCCTGCACGCTCTCCACGACCTCGCCCGGCGTGAGCCCGCCCTTGACGTTCAGCTCCGGGGCGTAGCGCACCTCGCCGTACACCACACCGTCCGCGGCGAGGTCGAGCACGTACTCCTCGGCGACGCGCCGCAGCCCCTCCTTGGTCTGCATGACGGCGAGAGTGTGCTCGAAGGTGGCTATGTACCGCACCAGGTCACCGGAGTTGGCGGCCTCGAAGTACCAGGCGGCCAGCTCGTCCGGGTCGGTGGTGGGCAGGGTGTGACCGACCTCGGCCGCGAGCTCGACGAGGGTGGCGGGGCGCAGGCCGCCGTCGAGGTGGTCGTGCAGGACGGCCTTGGGGAGGCGGCGGATCACATCGGCGTCTACGCGCGTAGCAGTCATGGCGGGGATTTCCTCGGCGGGTGATTCGGGGTGGCGGTCAGTCGGTGGGCTGGAGCAGGTCCCAGCGGTTGCCGTACAGGTCCTGGAAGACGGCGACACTGCCGTACGGCTCGTGCCGCGGCTCTTCCAGGAAGGTCACGCCGGCGGCGGTCATCCGGGCGTGGTCGCGGGCGAAGTCGTCGGTGTGCAGGAAGAACCCGACGCGCCCGCCGGTCTGGTCGCCGATCCGGGCGCGCTGTTCGTCGTCCTTGGCGCGGGCGAGCAGCAGTCCGGTGCCGCACCCCTCCGCCCCGGGCTCCACGACGACCCAACGGGAACCGTCCGGCCGCGGCGCGTCCTCGACCAGCCGGAACCCGAGAGCCTCGGTGTAGAAGCGGATCGCCTCGTCGTAGTCGCCGACGACGAGAGTGACCAGGGCGACGCGTCGCATGGGGGCCTTTCGGTGGAGCGGTTAGCGGGAGAGGTTATACGTAAAACGTAACGAACGCCAGTCGCTGCTTGCGAGGGACCGTGACGGGAGCGCCCCGTAAGGGGCGCGGGGCTGAGTCAATATGTGGCTACCGCCGCGTGGGCGCGAGCAGGCCACGGCCCGCACTGTCCGCACTGTCCGCACGGCGCGACGGTTACCGCTCCGCTTCGCCCTGCGCGACCTCCACCCGATGATGGAAGTCGATCATCCCGGTCGCGGACGCGGCACACGACAGCGCGGCGCACGCCGCGAGCAGCACCGCAACCCCGGAACCGGCCCGGCGCCGCCCCCGCGGCGCGGCCAGCAGCGCCGCCACCCGCCGCGGCACCGGCCCCGACGTCGCCCCCGACACGAACGCCGGCCGCTCGATGCCCCCGCCCTGTCCCGCCAGCGCGGCCCGGGCGATCGCACGGGCCGTCAGCCGCCGGTCCCCCACCGCGCGCGCCGCAGCCTCGTCGGCGACCCGCTCCACGGCCAGCCGTACCACGTCCCGGACCTGCCGCAACGCCGGATGGCAGTGCGCAGCGAGCTCCGCCGCGGCCAGGAAGAAGTGGTGGCCGCAGGCGTTGTGCGCCCGTTCGTGCGCGAACAGCGCCTCCCGTTCGGCCCCGTCGAGGCTGCGCAGCATCCCCGTGGTGACGACGATCCGGTGCGGCCGGCCGGGCAGCGCGTACGCGTCCGGACCCGGCGAGTCGACCACGCACAGGTCTCCCGCGACGGGCCCGCGGCCGGCCTCCGCACGGGCCGAACGGAAGGCGCGTGCCTGCCGGAGCACCGATCGCGCGCCGGTCCAGGTGCAGACGGCGAGAGCGCCTACCGAGAGGGCCGCGAGTGGCAGGGCGTAACGGTCGGAGACCGTGTGCAGCGGCCGGACCAGCTCGCCGAGGGCCGCGAAGAACGGCAGCGTGAGCAGGCCGGTCAGGACGAACGCGCCGAGCGCGGCCAGGGTGCACCCCGCGAGGGCGACGGCCGAGACGGTGATCACCCAGAGCGCGGCGGTGGGCGCCAGCCGGTCGAGGGCCCGCCGGGAGAGCGCCGGCAGCGCGAACGGCACCAGCAGCGGCAGGATCAGCAGCGCGGTCATGACGCCCCGGGCTGCTCGCCGCCGTCGAGCAGACTCCGCAGGACACGCTCGTCGTCGGAGCTGAGCTGGGCGACGAAGCGGGCGAGCACGGTCTCCCGGTCGCTGTCACGGTCGAGTTCGCTGTGCATCCGCTTCGCGGTCAGGCCCTGCGCGTCCTGGACGGGGAAATAGGCGAAACCGCGGCCCTGACGGTGCCGGTCGACCACGCCCTTGTCGTGCAGCCGGGTGAGGATCGTCGTCACGGTGGTGCGGGCCAGGTCCGTGCCGAGGCTGCGCTGCACCTGTCCGGGGGTCTGGGGCGCACCGGCGGCCCAGAGGGCGGCCATGACGCTCGCCTCCAGCTCACCGGCGGGCCGGCGTTCGTCCTTCGCGTCGGCCATGGAAGGTCTGTCACCTCTTCTTCGTCCACAGTCCGGCAGACCGTCTACGTCAGTGTAGTCGGACGGGCGGCCGGCACCGTCTGTCCGTCTGTCCGTCTGTCTGCCTATCCGTCCGTCCTGTACGTCCGCCCATTATGGGAGGCGGCGCGGCCGGGGAGGTGCCCCTTTTCTCGTCGGACGACGTACCGGGGCCGACGCCGAGGCACCGCGGGCCGGGCCGGGCGACGGCCCGGGCGGGGACGGCCCGGCGCACGCCTGGTTCCGGATCCTGCCGTACGCGGTCGGGGCGTGACGCGAGGAGCACGGGCCGTGCGGCCGGCGTCCGATGCGGGACGAGGTGCGGGCCGGCTGAGCCGGACCGTCAAACGGCCCTGGTGTGCAGGGCGTTCAGCTCGGTCAGCTCGTCCTCGGTGAACCGGACGGCGCCCGCCGCCACGTTCTCGGCCAGGTGGTCCGGGTTTCCGGTGCCGGGGATGGCGAGGACGTGCGGACCCTGGTGCAGGGTCCAGGCGAGTCGGACCTGGGCGGGGCTGGCGTCATGGGCGCGGGCGACCGCGAGGACGGCGTCGTCGTCGTTCTCGGTGGCGCCGCCCGCCCCGGCCTCGCCGGCGACGGCGAAGAACGGTACGAAGGCGATGCCGCGCTCGCCGCAGAGGCGGACCAGTTCGTCGGTGGCCGCGTCCCGCAGGTCGAGTCCCCAGCGGTTCTGCACGCACACCACGGGGGCGATGGCCAGGGCCTCGTCGAGATGGCGCGGTGTGACGTCGGAGACGCCGAGGTGCCGGACCAGTCCCGCCTCGCGGAGTTCGGCGAGGGCGCCGTAGTGCTCGGCGATCGAGTCCTGGCCCATCCGGCGGAGATTGACGACGTCGAGGTGGTCGCGGCCGAGCTGACGCAGGTTCTCCTCCACCTGCCCGCGCAGCTGGTCGGGGCGGGCGGAGGTGGCCCACTCGCCGGAGTAGTCGCGGAAGGGGCCGACCTTGGTGACGATGACCAGGTCGTCGGGGTAGGGGGCGAGCGCGGTGTTGATGAGTTCGTTGGCGGAGCGCAGTGCGGAGAAGTAGAAGGCGGCCGTGTCGATGTGGTTCACACCGAGTTCCAGGGCCTTGCGCAGTACGGCGACCGAGCGGGTGCGGTCACTCGGTGTGCCACGGTGGAAGGCGACGTTGCCCGTCAACCGCATCGCCCCGAAGCCGAGACGGTGGACGGGCAGATCGCCGAGGCTCCAGGTGCCGGAGGTGTCCGCGGTGATCGTTTCGGAGGTCATCGACGGAGTCTGGCACAGGGCACCCGATGGACGGGTCAGCAGTAGAGGTTGGTGCCCGCCGCGACACCGAGAATCTGTGTGAACTTCTGGTAGGCGCTCACCCGGCTCTGCACCTGTGCGGGGTTCTTGCCGTCGCACTCGAGGGAGCCGTTGATGGAGCGGATGGTCTGGCCGAAGCCGGCGCCGTTGACCATGGCGTTGTGGGGGGTCATCGTGCCGGGGCCGCTCTGGGTGTTCCAGTACCACAGGCCGGTCTTCCAGGCGACGGCCGAGTCGTTCTGCACCAGCCAGGGGTTGTCCAGCAGGTCGATGCCGAGGGCGTCGCCGGCCGCCTTGTAGTTGAAGTTCCAGCTGAGCTGGATGGGGCCGCGGCCGTAGTAGGCGGCCTGTCCGGCCGGGCAGCCGTAGGGCTGGCTCCAGTCGCAGTACGTCGGGTAGTTGGCGGTGTTCTGCTCGACGACGTACACCAGTCCGCCGGTCTCGTGGCTGACGTTGGCGAGGAAGGCGGCGGCCTCCTGCTTCTTGACGGTGTCACTGCCGGTGCTGCCGAAGCCGGGGTAGGCGCTGAGCGCGGCGGTGAGACCGCTGTAGCTGTAGAAGGAATTCCGGTTCGGGAACATCTGGTTGAACTGTGCTTCGCTGACGACGAAGCCGGCGGCGGAGGCTGTGGGGGCCGCCTGGAGCACCAGGGCGGAGCCGCCTATGGCGAGCGAGGTCAGGAGTGCGGCGATACGGCGCCTCGACACGGATCAACTCCTTTGCGGAGCACGGCCGCGCCCCACAGGGGGGAGCGGCCGCGGTGGGGGGTGTGAGGCACACTCAACTGCTTTGGTCTGTACCAGTCAAGGGTGTAGACCAGTCATTCAGGAATGGACCTTCGGTCGACGGCTTCCCCAATTGCTCCCGGAAACAGGCACGTCGGACCTTCGCCGACGCCCGGCATGGCAGCGGTCGGGCCCGGCGGCGTCGCCACGCCGCCGGGCCCGGAGAGCGGGCTGATCAGCTCAGCGGCTTGGCGAGGACCGCCTTGCGGTGACTGAACGTCTCGATGGAGTAGCGGCCGTGGTAGCTGCCCATGCCGCTCTCCCCCACCCCGCCGAACGGCAGCTCGGAGACGGTGAGATGGGCGACCGGGAGGCCGAGGCCGAGCCCGCCGGAGGAGGTCTCGGCGGCAATCCGGTCCCGGGTGTCGCCGGACTCGCTGAAGACGTAGAGCGCGAGGGGCTTGTCGCGGTCGTTGATGAAGCCGATCGCGCCGTCCAGGTCCGGGACGGTGACGATGGGCAGGATCGGGCCGAAGATCTCCTCCCGCATCACCGGAGACCCGGGGTCCACGTCGGCGAGCACGGTGGGCGCGATGTACTTGGCGGCTCGGTCGGTGTCGCCGCCCAGGGCCACCCGGCCCGAGCCGAGCAGTCCGCTGAGCCGGTCGAAGTGGCGCTCGTTGACGATCCGGCCGTACTCGCCGGACTCCTTGGGCTCCGTGCCGTACAGCGCCTGCACGGCCTTGACCAGCTCGGGTTCCAGGGCGGCGGCGGTCTCGGGGTCGGTCAGGACGTAGTCGGGTGCGACACAGGTCTGCCCCGCGTTCAGGAACTTGCCGCGCGCCAGGCGGTCCGCGACCACCGCCAGGTCGACGTCCCGGTCGACGAACGCCGGGGACTTGCCGCCGAGTTCGAGGGCGACCGGGGTGAGGTGCTCGGCGGCGGCGCGCATGACGATCCGGCCCACCGTGCCGTTGCCGGTGTAGAAGATGTGGTCGAAGCGTTCGGCGAGCAGGGCCGTGGTCTCCGGGACACCGCCCTCGACGACGGCGACGGCCTCGGCGTCGAGGTGGGCCGGCAGCAGCCGGGCCAGCGCGGCCGAGGTCGCCGGAGCCAGTTCACTGGGCTTGGCGACGACCGCGTTGCCCGCGGCGAGGGCACCGGCCAGCGGGGCGAGCAGCAGCTGGGCGGGGTAGTTCCACGGGGCGATGACGAGGACGACGCCGAGGGGGTCGTACTGCGTCCAGGCGCTCGCGTCGCCGCCCAGGTGCGCCGGGACCGGGGCGGACTCGGGGCGCAGCCACTCCGCCAGGTGGTCGAGGCTGTGGTCGATCTCCCGGACCGTGAAGTCGATCTCCGTGCGGTAGGCCTCGACGGCGCTCTTGCCCAGGTCGGCGTGGAGGGCGGCGGCCAGCTCGTCGCCGCGCTCCGTGAGCATGGCGCGCAGCCGGCGCAGCTGGTCGGTGCGCCACGCGAGGGGCTTGGTGCGGCCGGTGCGGAAGGTGGCACGCAGCCGCGCGACGACGTCGGCGGGCTGCTCGGGGGTGGACTGGTTCACGGATCCCTCGCTGGTGGTGCGTACGGGCCTGACGGCCCGGCTGGGTGTCGAACACTCGGATGCATAATGCAACCTTTCAGAGGCCGAAGTAAATTCCGCCACCACGGAACCACTTTCCGTCCTGCCCGGCGAACCCTGCCGTGGACATGCCTCAGGCCGCGAGCTCGGCCCGTCGCCGCCGCAGGTACGCCTGTTCGGGGAGCCCGTCGGCGAGTTCGATGGCGGTGTCGTACTCCCGCGCCGCCTCGTCGTCCCGGCCGAGGCGGCGCAGCAGGTCGGCCCGGACGGCGTGCAGGACGTGATAGCGGTCGAGGTCGAGCGCGTCGACCAGGGCGAGGGCCTTGTCCGGCCCCTCGACCTCGGCCACCGCGACCGCCCGGTTCAGCGCCACCACCGGAGAGCGGTCCAGGGCCGTGAGCTGGTCGTACAGCCGCAGGATCTGCCCCCAGTCGGTGGCCTCGGCGGTCCGCGCGTCGCTGTGCACGGCGTTGATCGCGGCCTGGATCTGGTACGGCCCCGGCCGGTCGCGGCGCAGACACCGCCGCACGAGTTCCTGCCCCTCCCCGATCAGCTTCCGGTCCCACAGGCCGCGGTCCTGGTCGGGCAGCGCCACCAGCTCGCCGCCCGCCGGACGCCGGGCGGGCCGCCGGGCCTCGACCAGCAGCATCAGCGCGAGCAGCCCGGCGGCCTCGGGCTCGTCCGGCATCAGCTCGTACAGCAGCCGCCCCAGGCGTACGGCCTCCGCACACAGCGCGGGATCACCGCCGTACCCCTCGTTGAAGATCAGGTACACGACGGCCAGCACACCGCTGAGCCGGTCGGGGAGGTCGGCGTCCTTCGGCACCCGGTAGGGGATGCCCGCGTCGCGGATCTTGGCCTTGGCGCGCACCAGGCGCTGGGCGAGGGTGGGCTCGGGCACCAGGAAGGCGCGGGCGATCTGGGCGGTGCTGAGCCCGCCGAGCAGGCGCAGGGTGAGGGCGACCCTGGCCTGCGGGGCGAGCGCGGGGTGGCAGCAGGTGAAGACCAGCCGGAGCCGTTCGTCGCGCACGGGGCCCTCCTCGGCCGGTGGGTCGGACGCGTACAGCCGGGCGGCCTCCGCGTGCCGGGCGTCCCGGGAGGACTCGCGGCGCAGCCGGTCGAGCGCACGGTTGCGGGCGGTGGTGATGATCCACCCGGCCGGGCTCGGCGGCACCCCGCTCTCCGGCCATCGGTCCAGCGCCGTGGCGAAGGCGTCCTGGACCGCTTCCTCGGCGAGGTCGATGTCGCCGAGGAAGCGGACGAGAACCGAGACCGCGCGCCCGTACTCGGCACGGAAGGCGGCCTCGACGTCGGCGGCGTCCGCCATCAGATCTGGTCCATGAAGGGCCGCACCTCGATCGGCAGCCGGGTGGCCAGGGCGGCCTTGCGTCCCCACTCCAGGGCGGCGTCCAGGTCCGCCGCCCGGATCAGGCTGATCCCGCCGAGGTACTCCTTGCCCTCGGCGTAGGGCCCGTCGGTGACCAGCACGTCACCGTCCTTCGGGCGCAGCATCGTGGCCGTCTCCGGGCCGTGCAGTCCGCCGGAGAAGACCCAGGCGCCGGCCGCGCGCAGCTCGTCGTTGAACACCTCGACATCGCGCATGATCGTGGCCATCTCGTCGGGCGGCGGCGGGGTGCCGTCGGCCGGCTGGACCACGCTGAGCAGGTAGTGCTTCATGACGTTCTCCTCGGTCGTCGTGGGGGTTGCTCGCCTTCTACACGAACGGCGGGCCCCCGGATCGACACCCCGCCCCGGACAGCCGAAAGAATCTTCTCCATGACCATCTCCGCACATCCGCTCGTCGCCCGCGCCCGGGAACTGGCCGATGGCCTCCTCTCCCCCGCCGCGGAGCGCGTCGACCAGGAGGGGGTGCCGGTGAGCCACATCGAGGCGATCAGACGCTCGGGACTGCTCGGCCTGAACGCACCGGTGGCGTACGGCGGCTCGGCGGCGCCCGCGGCCGTCGTACGCGAGACGGCGGAGATCCTGGCCGGGGCGTGCTGCTCGACCTGGTTCGTGCAGACCCAGCACCATACGCCGGTGCTGACCCTGGCCAAGGCCGAACTGCCGGTACGGGAGCGCCTGCTGGGCCCGCTGGCGCGGGGTGAGCTGCTGTCCGGGGTGGCGTACGCGCATCTGCGGTCGTACCCGCGTGTCCCGGTGCGGGTGCGGCGGGAGGGGGGCGGCTGGCGATTCCACGGCACCGTCCCCTGGTACACCGGCTGGGGCCTGAACGACGTGCTGCTGCTCGCCGGGGTGACCGAGGACGACGAGGCCCTGTTCGCCTTCGTCGAGGCACGGGAGCAACCGGGGCTGCGCCCGTCGGAGCCGATGCGGCTGGCCGCGCTCACCGCGTCCCGGACGGTGTCCCTGGACCTGGACGGCCTGCTGGTGGCGGAGGACGCGGTCGCGCTGCGGATGCCGTACGAGGAGTGGGCGGCGACGGACCGCCCGAAGTCCCGCAACGCCAACCCGGCCGTCTTCGGGATCACGGCGGCGGCCCTGGCCCTGGTGGACGAGGAGTACGCGGCTCCGCTGCGGGCCCGTACCGACGATCTCCGCCGCCGGGCCTACGCGCTCGCGGACCATCCGGTGCCGCAGGAACACGCCAAGGAGCGGCTGGCGCTGCGGGCCGAGGCGTTCACGCTGATGCGTACGGCGACCACGGCGGCCGTGGTGACGGGCGGCGGCCGGGCGATGTCCGTCACCGCCCGCGCCCAGCGCCTGGCGCGGGAGGCCCTGTTCCTCCTGGTCCAGGGCCAGACCGCCGCATCACGCACGGCCCATCTGGAGCAGCTCGCGGAGCGTCCCCGCT
Organism: Streptomyces sp. NPDC026538; assembly: GCF_055567535.1. Taxonomy (NCBI): domain Bacteria; kingdom Bacillati; phylum Actinomycetota; class Actinomycetes; order Kitasatosporales; family Streptomycetaceae; genus Streptomyces; species Streptomyces sp. NPDC026538. Next base: position 126,430 of record NZ_JBVHQG010000016.1, on the reverse strand, counting down.
GAGACCGCTCGGCTCCCGGGCCGCTCAGGCGTACTCCACGGCCGCGTCCAGCAGCCAGTCCACCAGGTAGCCGGCGAAGGAGGAGCGCACCAGTACCCAGAACCCGGCCCGGCTCTCCTCGCGGGCGACCAGCACGACCTGGGCGCGGGCCAGCGCGGTCTGGGCGCAGCGGCCGGGGCCGAAGGCCCGCGGGTGCAGGTCCAGCGCGCAGCCGTGGGACAGCAGATCACGGGCGCGGGGGCCGCCGACCAGAAGGGTGGTGCGCTGGGCGGAGACATCGGTGACGGCGACCGGTTCGGTCCCGGCCGCCGAGCGGATCCGGTCCTCCAGCTCCCGCTCGGTGCCGGGCCGGCCCACCACCAGCCATTCGTCCGGGCCGAGCCACACCGCGGTCACCTCCGCCGTGTGCACCACGGTGCCGGGTTCCAGCGGCAGTGGGATTCCGAGGGCCAGGCCGACCGCGTCCGCCGCCGGGCCCTTGGCGTCCAGGCGGACGTTCACCTGGGCCAGGAAAGGGAGTTCGGCCAGCCGGATGGCGCCCCGGGAGGAGCGCGTCACGGCGGCGAGCCGGTGCGCGGCGTCGGCCAGGGGGCTGCGCTGCGCTGCGGTCGGGGCGGTGTCAGCCATCGCGGCGGGCTCCCTCGGGGTCGTAGAGGACGGGACCGGCGACGGTCACCGGCAGCAGCCGGGCGCCGACGGGTGCGTAGAGGCGTTCACCGATGCGGTCCCGGCCGCCCTTGACCAGGGCCAGCGCGAAGGTCCGGCCGAGCGCCGCGCTGCGGTAGCTGGAGGTGACATGGCCGAGCATGGGGACGGGCGGGGCGGGCAGCTCTCTCTCGGCGACCAGGTGGGTGCCTTCCGGGAGGAGGGCGCCGGGATCGTCCGTGACCAGGGCCACCAGGTGTTTGCGGTCGGGGCGGACGGTGTCGGGACGGGCGAAGGAGCGCTTGCCGATGAAGTCGGGCTTCTTCCTGGACACCGCCCAGCCCATGCCGAGATCCTGTGGGGTGACCGTGCCGTCGGTGTCCTGGCCGACGATCGGGTAGCCCTTCTCGGCGCGCAGCACGTGCATGGTCTCGGTGCCGTAGGGGGTGATGCCGTACGGCTCCCCCGCCGCGTACAGCGCCTCCCAGAGCGCGCGGGCCTGCCACGCCGGCACGTTGATCTCGTAGGCGAGTTCGCCGGAGAAGCTGATCCGGCACACCCGGGCGCCGAGGCCGGCGACGGTGGTCTCCCGCCATGCCATGAAGGGGAAGTCGTCGTTGGACAGGGCCAGTTGGGGCGCGACAGAGCCCAGGACAGCGCGCGACCTCGGGCCGACCAGCGCCACGGTGGCCCAGTGTTCGGTGACCGAGGTGCAGTGCACCCGCAGGTCGGGCCACTCGGTCTGCAGCCACTCCTCCATCCAGTCCAGGACTGCCGCCGCGTTACCGGTCGTGGTGGTGACCAGGAACCGGTCCGGGGCCAGCCGGATGACCGTGCCGTCGTCGAAGACCATTCCGTCCAGGCGGCACATCACGCCGTAGCGGATCATGCCGACCTTCAGGGTGCTGATCATGTTCGTGTAGAGCCGGTCCAGGAAGAGCGCGGCGTCCGGGCCCTGCACATCGATCTTGCCGAGCGTGGAAGCGTCCATGAAGGCCACGCCCTCGCGGGCGGCACGGCACTCGCGCAGTACGGCCGTCTCCCTGTCCTCGCCGTCCAGCGGGTAGTACCAGGGTCGCTTCCACTGGCCGACGTTCTCGAACAGCGCGCCGTGCTCGACGTGCCAGCCGTGCAGGGCGGTCGTACGGACGGGGTCGTGCAGCGCGCCCCGGTCGCGGCCGGCGAGGGCAGCGAAGGAGACGGGGGTGTACGGCGGCCGGAAGGTGGGCAGGCCGAGCGCCGAGACGTCCACGCCGAGGAGTTCGGCGACGACCCCGCTCGCCAGCACCCCGCCGGTCTTGCCCTGGTCGTTCGCGGTACCTGCCGTCGTGTAGCGCTTGGTGTGCTCCACCGAGCGCAGGCCCGCGCCGGTCGCCCGGGTCAGATCGGCCACGGTGACGTCGCGTTGGAGGTCGACGAAGCGGGGGGCGCCGGAGGCGGTGGGGATCGTGAAGACCTGCATGGGCGGGGTGTACGGCTGCGCGGGTACCGTCGGAAGGACGGGGGCCTCGGCGGTGTACCCCTCCGCCTCGACCGCCCGGGCCCCGGCCGCCGCGCCCTGGGCGAGGGCCGTGGCCAGGTCGAACGCCCCGTTCGCGGCGCCCGCGACCGCCACCGCCTGACGGCAGCCGTCGGGCACGAACGTGCCGAGCGTCTCGTCGTGGCGGAGCCTGCCGCCCGCCTGGCTGAACAGGTGCGCGACCGGGTTCCAGCCGCCGGAGACGAGCAGCAGGTCGGCGGCGAACTCCCGTTGTCCGACAGTGCCTTGATACGGGGCTACGGTCACGTCTTCGTACGCAGCGGCTGTCACGCCCACGTACGGGGCGACGGTCACGCCTTCGTACGGGGCCACGGTCACGGCGGTGAGCCGGGCGTCGCCCGCCGTGCCGGTGACCGCGTGTCCGGCCAAGACCTCGATCCCGGCGGACCGGGCGCGTTCGGCCCACTCCCCCGGCTCCGGCCGGGTGTCGACGACCGCGGCGATGTCCACGCCGGCCGCCGCCAGGTCGAGTGCGGCGGGGTAGGCGCTGTCGTTGGTGGTGAACACGACCGCGCGGTGGCCGGGCAGGACGGCGTACCGGTGGAGGTAGGTGCGGGCCGAGGCGGCCAGCATCACGCCGGGGCGGTCATTGTCGCCGAACGCGAGGGACCGCTCGTGGGCGCCGGTGGCGAGGACGACGTGCCGGGCGCGGATCCGCCAGACGCGTTCGCGCGAGACGTGCGCGGGGGCGTCGGCGCCGAGGTGGGCGGTGCGGCGTTCGACGGCGAGAAGGTGGTTGTCGTCGTAGTGGCCGAAGACGGTGGTGCGGCGCAGGACGCGGACCTCGGGGGCGGCTTCGAGGCGCGCGTGTGTCGCGGCCACCCAGTCGGGGAGCTCGCCGGTGCCGAGCAGGCTGCCGCCGGGTTCCGGCTGGTCGTCGGCGAGGATGACGCGGGCGCCGCTGGTGGCCGCGGCCGCGGCCACCGCGAGGCCGGCCGGGCCCGCGCCGACGACCAGCAGGTCGCAGTGGGCGTGTACGGCGTCGTAGCGGGCGGGGTCGGGGTCGGTGGCGAGGCGTCCCTGGCCCGGGAGGCCGGTGGCCACCAGGCCGTCGTAGAGCTCGACGGTCGTGGCGGGGAGCATCGGTTCGGGGAAGGGGGCCTCGATCTGGACGACCGCGTTGGGTTCTTCTGGGCCGGCGGTGAAGATGCCCCGGGGGCGGCCGAGTCTGATGCTGGTGGCGGCGTGGATGACGCCGTTGGCGAGGAGGGCGGAGGCGAGGGTGTCGCCTCGGTAGCCCTGGTATTCGGTGCCGTCGAAGGTGAAGGTGAGGGGGGTGGTGCGGTCGATTCGGCCGCCGGTGGGGGTGCGGTAGGGGTGGGTTGCGGTGGTGCGGGCGAGGGGGGTGTCGCCCCCGCCGCCCCTACCCGTCCCGTCCTCCAGGGGCGCTGCCCCTTCGACCCCGCTGGGGACCGCGCCCCCAGACCCCCCGTCGGCCTGAACGGCCTGGTCCTCAAACGCCGGACGGGCTGAGAAGGGCGCGGGCTGAGACGTCACCGGGTCGGCTGAGGGAGGCGGTGGTGGTTGCGTGGGCGCCGGGTGGGCTGAGGGAGGCGGTGGTGGTTGCGTGGGCGCCGGGTGGGCTGAGGGAGGCGGTGATGGTTGTTGAGTCACCGGGTGGGGTGGTGAAGGGGTCTCGCCTGGGCGGTAGACCGTCAGGATCTCGTTCGTCGATGTGTCGCGTACCGCGTTGAACCATCTGCGGCAGCCTGCCGTGTGGTTCCAGCGTTCGGCGAAGGGGCCCTTCGGGTTGGCGCGGAAGAAGAGGTAGCGGGCCCACTCCTCGTCGGTGAGGGACGCGGGCGCCTCGGGGTAGGGGACGTGGGCCTGGCCGCCGTAGTGGAACTCGGCCTCGTCGCGGGGCCCGCACCACGGGCAGGGGATGAGCAGCATGGTGGGGCTCCCTAGTGGGCCACCGCGGCCGCGCCGTGCTCGTCGACGAGCGCGCCGGTGGTGAAACGGTCGAGCGAGAAGGGGGCGTTGAGGTCGTGCGGGGTGTCGTGCGCGATGGTGTGGGCGTAGACCCAGCCGACGCCGGGGGTGGCCTTGAAACCGCCCGTTCCCCAGCCGCAGTTGAGGTAGAGGTTGGCCACCGGGGTGAGGCCGACGATGGGTGAGGCGTCGGGGCTGACGTCGACGATGCCGCCCCAGGTGCGCAGGACGTGGGCGCGGGCGAAGACCGGGAACAGCTCCAGGGCGGCCGCCATCTGCTCCTCGATGATGTGGAAGGCGCCGCGCTGGGTGTAGGAGTTGTACGCGTCGATGCCCGCGCCCATCACCAGTTCGCCCTTGTGCGCCTGGCTGACGTAGACGTGCACCGCGTTGGACATGACGACGGTCGGGTGGACGGGCTCCAGGAGTTCGGAGACCAGTGCCTGCAACGGATGGCTCTGGAGCGGGAGTTCGATGCCCGCCATGGCGGCGAGGACGGAGGTGTGGCCGGCCGAGCACAGAGCCACCTTGCCGGCCGCGATCGGGCCGGCGGTGGTCCGGACGCCGACCACCTTGCCGGCCACCACGTCCACTCCGGTGACCTCGCAGTTCTGGATGATGTCGATGCCGGCCGCGTCCGCGGAGCGGGCGAAGCCCCAGGCCACGTAGTCGTGCTTGGCGATGCCCGCGCGCGGCTGGTAGGTGCCGCCGAGGACCGGGTAGCGCACCTCGGGCGAGGTGTTGACGATCGGGCAGACCTCTTCGACCTGATCGGCGTCGAGCCACTCGGCGTCCACGCCGTTGAGGCGGTTGGCCTCGACCCGGCGGACGCTGTCGCGGACGTCCTGGAGGCTGTGGGCGAGGTTCAGCACGCCGCGCTGGGAGAAGAGGATCGGGTAGTCGAGCTCCTCCTCCAGGCCCTCCCAGAGTCTCAGCGCGTGTTCGTAGATGCCCGCGCTCTCGTCCCAGAGGTAGTTGGAGCGGATGATCGTGGTGTTGCGGGCCATGTTGCCGCCCGCCAGCCAGCCCTTCTCCAGGACCGCCACGTTGGTGATGCCGTGGTTCTTCGCCAGGTAGTGGGCGGTGGCGAGGCCGTGTCCGCCGCCGCCGACCACGATCACGTCGTACGAGCGCTTCGGCTCGGGGGTGCGCCAGAGGAAGTCCGGATGGCCGGGGAGGTCGGCGCCGGGGGTGCGGGGGCTCATCGGACGTCTCCGTCGTGCGAGAGGTGGGGGTAGAGCGGGTGCGCGGCCGCGAGGGTCGCGGTGCGGGCGCGCAGGGCGGACACGTCGGGGTCGGGCTGGAGGGCGAGGGCGATCACGTCGGCCACCTCGGCGAAGTCCGCCTCGGTGAAGCCCCGGGTGGCCAGGGCGGGGGTGCCGATGCGCAGGCCGGAGGTGACCATGGGCGGGCGCGGGTCGAAGGGGACGGCGTTGCGGTTGACGGTGATGCCGATCTCGTGGAGGAGGTCCTCGGCCTGCCGGCCGTCCAGGGGCGCGGTACGGAGGTCGACGAGGACGAGGTGGACGTCCGTGCCCCCGGTCAGCACCTTCACTCCGGCCGCGGCGGCGTCGGGGCGGGTGAGGCGCTCGGCGAGGATGCGGGCGCCGGCCAGCGTGCGGGCCTGGCGTTCGGCGAACTCGGGGGTTGCCGCGACCTTGAAGGAGACGGCCTTCGCGGCGATGACATGCTCCAGCGGGCCGCCCTGCATTCCGGGGAACACCGCCGAGTTGATCTTCTTGGCGAGGTCGGCGTCGTCGGTGAGGATGACGCCGCCGCGCGGTCCGCCGAGGGTCTTGTGCGTGGTCGTGGTCACCACGTGGGCGTGCGGGACGGGGCTGGGGTGCAGTCCGGCCGCCACCAGACCGGCGAAGTGCGCCATGTCGACCATGAGGAGGGCACCGACCTCGTCGGCGATCCGGCGGAACGCCGCGAAGTCCAGGTGCCTCGGGTACGCCGACCAGCCCGCGATGATCATCTTCGGGCGGTGTTCCTTGGCGAGCCGCGCCACCTCGTCCAGGTCCACGAGGTTGTCGGCCTCGGAGACGTGGTACGGAACGATGTCGAGCAGCTTGCCGCTGTAGTTGAGGCGCATGCCGTGGGTGAGGTGGCCGCCGTGCGCGAGATCGAGGCCGAGGACGGTGTCGCCGGGCTTGAGCAGGGCGAAGAAGACGGCGGTGTTGGCCTGGGCGCCGGAGTGCGGCTGGACGTTGGCGTAGCCGGCGCCGAAGAGCGACTTGACGCGCTCGATCGCCAGCCGCTCGGTGACGTCGACGTGTTCACAGCCGCCGTAGTAGCGGCGGCCGGGATAACCCTCGGCGTACTTGTTCGTCGCGACCGAGCCCTGCGCCTCCATCACGGCGGTGGGCGCGAAGTTCTCGGAGGCGATCATCTCCAGGGTGGACTGCTGACGGTGCAGCTCGGCACGGAGCGCGGCGTGCACCTCCGGGTCCAGCTCGGCCAGGGGCGTGTTCAGCGCGTTCATGCGGGGTTCGCGATCCTTTCGACGGCCTCAGCGCCCCGAAGGGGCGCGGGGAACTGCGCGACCAGCCACGAAGCACCCGCAGCCGACCGACGACACATCGCGGCACTCCTCTCCGATCCCTCACCCACGGAGACGACTCATCCCCGGATCGAACAACGGCTCCTCGGCCACCACCGCCGCCACCCGCTGGTCGAAGTACCCGATCTGAACGCCGGTCCCGGGCACCGCCAGCTCCACCGGCAGCCACGCGTACGCGATCCCCTTGCCGATCGTGTAGCCGTAGGCCGCGCTGGTCACGTAGCCGACCGCGCGCTCGCCGTCGTACACCGGCTCCTTGCCCATGACGACGGCCCGTGGGTCGTCGATGGTGAGGCAGCTCAGCCGGCGCCGTACCTCCGTCCTGCGCCGCTCCAGCGCGGCCTTGCCGACGAAGTCGCCCTTGTCGGGTTTGACGGCGAAGCCGACGCCGGCCTCGTAGGGGTCGTGCTCGTAGGTCATGTCGGTGCCGAAGGAGCGGTAACCCTTCTCCAGGCGGAGGCTGTTGAAGGCACCGCGGCCTGCGATGATCCCGCCGAGCGGCTCGGCCGCCCGCCAGAGGGTGTCCCAGAGCTTCTGGCCCTGGTCGGCGGTGGTGTACAGCTCCCAGCCGAGCTCGCCGACATAGGACAGTCGCATCGCGGTGACCGGTACCGAGCCGATGTAGGCGCGCTTGGCGCGGAAGTACTTGAGGCCGTCGTCGGAGAAGTCCGCGTCGGTGAGGGGCTGGAGGACCTCGCGGGCGAGCGGGCCCCACAGGCCGACGCAGCAGGTGCCGGGGGTGATGTCGCGGACCTGGACCCGTCCGTCGGCGGGGAGGTGGCGGGTGAACCAGGCGAGGTCCAGGTTGCCGTTGGCGCCGACCTGGAAGAGGTCGCGGGCGAGCCGGGCGACGGTGATGTCGCTGCGGACGCCGCCGTCGTGGTCCAGGAGCAGCGTGTACGTGACCGAGCCGACGGACTTGGCGACCTTGCCGGTGACCAGGCCCTCCAGGAAGTCGGCGGCGCCGGGGCCGGAGACCTCCAGGCGCTTGAGGGCGGTCATGTCGTACAGCGCGACCGTCTCGCGGGTGACCTGGGCCTCGGCTCCGACGATCGGCGACCAGTAGCGGGCGGCCCAGTCGTTGGGGGTGGGGATCGAACGGCCCTCGACCAAGACCGCGTTGGTCTCGTACCACTGGGGGCGCTCCCAGCCGTTGGCCTCCAGGAAGAACGCGCCGTGTTCCTGCTGGCGGGCGTGGAAGGGGCTGGTGCGGATCGGGCGTGGCTTTCCGCTCGGCTGGAGGGGGTGGAGGATGTCGTAGACCTCGACGAAGTTCTGGCAGTCGCGGGCCAGGACGTACTCGGGGGCGAGCTGGTGCGGCTCGAAGCGGTTGATGTCGCACTCGTGCAGGTCGAAGGACGAGCAGTGGCCGTCCACCAGCCATTCGGCGACGGCCCGGCCGACGCCCGCGGAGTGCGTGACCCACACGGCCTCGGCGACCCAGAAGCCCTTCACGTCCGGGGACTCGCCGAGCAGCGGGTAGCCGTCGGTGGTGAAGGAGAACAGGCCGTTGATGCCCTCCTCGACCTTGGCCTCGCGGGTCGCGGGGAGCAGCGACCGGGTCTCGGTCCAGGCGTCCGCGAAGTCCTCCTCGGTGAACTTCAGGACGGAGGGCATCTGTTCGGCCTCGTCGAAGGAGAGGATGTCGTCCGCGGAGACGGGCATCGGGCGGTGGCCGTAGGAGCCGATGCCGAGGCCGTCGAAGCGGTCGCGGTAGTAGAGGTCGGCGTCCTGGTGGCGCAGGATCGGGCGGACGGCCTCCTCGGTCTGGCCGGCGAGGGCGGGGACCGGGCCGGTCCAGGCGAGTTGGTGGGCGAGCGGCGTGAGGGGCAGGTTCATGCCGACCATGCGGGCGATCCTCGGGCCCCAGATGCCGGCGCAGCAGACGACGATGTCGGCGGGGAGTTCGCCCTGGTCGGTCACGACACCGGTGACGCGGCCCGCGCTCTGGCGGACGTCGAGGACCTCGTGGCGGGCGAGGAAGCGGACGCCGCGCTCGGTGGCCCGGCGGATCTGGGCCTCGACGGCGAGCACGGCCTTGGCGATGCCGTCGGTGGGGACGAGGAGGCCGCCGAGGACCCGGTCACGGTTCACCAGCGGGTGGCGCCGCACGCATTCGTCGGCGCTCACCAGGTGTGCCTCGACTCCCCAGGCGGTGATCCAGCCGTGGCGGCGGTGGAGTTCGGCGAGGCGCTCGGGGGTGGTGGCCACTTCGAGGCCGCCGACCTGGAGGAAGCAGGGCTTGCCGTCGACGTCGAGGGAGCAGAACTTCTCGACGGTGTAGCGGGCCAGTTCCGTCATGGTCTTCGACGGGTTGGTCTGGAAGACCAGGCCGGGGGCGTGCGAGGAGGAGCCCCCGGTGGCGGGGAGGGGGCCCTGGTCGACCACGGTCACCTCGGTCCAGCCGCGTGCGGAGATCTCGTCCGCGAGGGCGGCTCCCACGACGCCCGCTCCGATGATGACCACTCGGGGTCCCGCCATCGCCCAACCTCCGAACTTGAGACCGGTGCAGTTGCTTTGTGCGCAACGTGATTCAGGCTGCGCAACTCAATGTGCCCGTCGTCGAGGAGGGGTGTCAAGAGGTCCGGTGACGTCGGGAAACGGCCGAAAGTCAGTGGGGCACAAGGCGACGCCCGGCGGGCGGTGCGCAGTGTGCGCACCGCCCGCCGGGCGTACTGGACCGGCCTTTCCGCGCTCCCCGCTACTTCAGCCAGGCGTCGACCTTGGCGCGGTTGGCGTCCACCCACTTCTTGGCCGCCGCGTCGTCCGACATCTTGTCCACGGCGATGTACTTGGCCACGGTGTTCTGGTCGTCGTTGGTCCAGTTGAACTTCTTCACCAGGTCGTACGCCGGGCTGCCCGACTTGGCGAAACCCGCACTGACGATCTTGTCCAGGTCGTAGACGGGGTAGTCGCAGGCGACCTTCGCCGCGTCGGCGTCACAGCCCGTCGTGTACTTGGGCAGTTCCACCTTCACCAGCGGTATCTCGGAGAGGAACCACTGCGGTTCGTAGAAGTAGCCGATCAGCCACTGCTTGTTCTTCTCGGCCGTCCGGAAGGCCTGGATGAGCGCGGTCTCGCTGCCCGCGTACACCACCTTGAAGTCCAGCTTCAGGTTCTTCACCAGGGCGGCGTCGTTGGTGACGTACGACGGGTCACCGTCCAGCAGCTGGCCCTTGCCGCCCGACTCGGACGTCTTGAACCGGGCGGCGTACTTGTCGAGGTTCTGCCACTTGGTGATGTCCGGGTGTGCCTTGGCGAGCCACGGCGGGACGTACCAGCCGATGATGCCCTTGTTGCCGGTCGAGCCGGCCTCGACGGCCGTCTTCTGCCCGGTGATGTACTTCTTCTTCAGATCGTCGTGGCCCCAGTTCTCCAGGACCGCGTCGACCTCGCCGGTGCCGAAACCCTGCCAGGCGATCTCCTCCTTGAGGTCCTTCTTCTGCACCGTGCAGCCGAGGTCGTGTTCCGCGACGTACGCGACGACCGCCGCGTCCGCCTCGTAGCCCACCCACGGGTTGACGGCCAGGTTGAAGGTGCCGCACTTGCCGCCCGAGGACTTCGAGCCGGCCGAGGTGTCCTCGCCGACCTTCGCCCCGCCGCAGGCCGTGAGGGTGAGGCCGAGGACGGCCAGGCCGGCCGCGCCTATGCGCCAGTGTTGTGCCATGGTGTCGGTGCTCCTTATGCCCGGGTGCGTCGCGCCGCAGCCTGAGTGATCCGGTCGAACATGACTCCGAGCAGGACGATGGCGAGCCCCGCCGCCAGCCCCTTGCCGTACAACTCGCCCTGCGAGAAACCGGCCACGACGTCGTAGCCGAGGGCGCCCGCGCCTACCAGGCCGCCCACCACAACCATCGACAGCACGTAGATCAGGCCCTGGTTGGTCGCGAGGGTCAGGGCGCCGCGTGCCATCGGCAGCTGGACCTTGGTGATGATCTGCCAGGTGTTGCACCCGGCCGAGGTGGCCGCCTCCACGGTGGACTCGGGAACGTTCCGCACCCCGTCCGCGATGATCTTGATCGCCACGGGTGCCGCGTAGACGACGGCCGCGACGATCGCCGTGAAGCGGGTGGCGCCGAAGAGCGCCAGGAACGGCACGAGATAGACGAACGGCGGCATGACCTGCGCGGCGTCCAGGGCAGGCCGGATCAGCCGGTCCGCCGGCGCGCTGCGGCCCATCCACACGCCGACGACGGCACCGAACAGCATCACCAGGACGGTGGCCACGGCGGTCGAGGCGAGCGTGGTCATGCTGTCCGACCACAGGCCCGTGCCGACCAGCAGCCCGACGCAGGCGCCCGCCGTCGCCGCGGCCCGCCACCCGCCGAGGACGGCGCCGAGCGCGACCAGGGTGGCGCCGACGAGCCACCACGGGGAGTCGGTGAGCAGCGTCTGGAACGGGTTGAGCAGGCCGTTGGTGAGGGCCTCCCGCAGGGCGTTGGTCAGGCCGGAGAGATGGTCCTGGAGCCAGGTGGTCGCGGTGTCGGCGGCACTCGCGATGTGGGTGCCGGCGGTGCCGTCGCCGGGGAACTCGGCCGCCCAGACGTAGGTGTGGGAGAGGTAGACCAGCACGGCGGCCGCGATGCCGCCGGCCGCCGTCAGCGGGCGGCGCCACGTGCGGAACGGGCCGTCGGCGCGGCGGACCTGGGTGCGGGCGGCCGCCGCCGTGGTGACCCGGTCGAGCACGATGGCCATGACGACGATGGCGAGTCCGGCGTTGAAGGCGGTGCCGACGTCGAGGGACTGCAGGGCCTGGACGACGGTCTTGCCGAGGCCGGGCGCGTCGATCAGGGCGGCGATGGTGACCATGGCCAGGGCGGCCATGATGGTCTGGTTGACGCCCATGACCACCGTGCGCCGGGACATCGGCAGCAGCACCTTCAGCAGCTGCTGGGTCCGGGTCGCGCCGAGCGAGTCGGCCGCCTCGACGGTGGTCTCGGGGACCGAGCGGATCGCGTGCGCGGTGATGCGGATGGCGGGCGGTGCCGCGTAGATCACCGTGGTGATCACCGCGGAGGCCCCGCCGATCAGGAAGATCAGGGTCAGCGGGGCGAGATAGACGAAGGTCGGCATCGTCTGCATGAAGTCGAGGAAGGGCGTCATGATCCGGTTGAACCGGTCGGAGAGCCCGGCCCACACCCCCAGCGGGATGCCGATGAGCAGGGCCACCAGGACCGCCGACAAAGTCAGCGCCAGGGTGTCCATGCTCTCCTGCCACAGGCCCTGGAGCCCGAAGAAGGTGAAGCCGGCGACGGCCAGCAGGGCGACCCGCCAGTTGCCCACGGCCCAGGAGACGTAGCCGGCGATGCCGACGACGCCGAGCCAGCCGATCTGCGGGACCGGGCGGGAGCCGGTGGGCTGGGAGATCAGCGACTGGACGAAGGTCACCAGGTTGTCGACGACCAGCCGGATCTCGTTGAAGAAGTAGAGGAAGACCGGGTTGGAGTTGCGGTTGGAGCCGATGGTGTCGTTGACGTCGTTCAGCCGGCGGTGCAGTCCGGTGAGGTCGGCGGCGGCCAGGGTGAGCGTCTGCCGGCCACGCAGCACGGTGAAGAGCACCAGCCAGACGACCAGGATCGCCGCCACCACCATGGGGCGGCTCACCTTGTGGCGCAGGGTGGTGACAGGCGCGGTCGCGTCGGCGACGGCGGCCGTCACGCGCCGCCCTCCTGTCCCGCGACGACGGCGAGGATCTCCTCGTCGCCGACGATGCCGAGCAGCTTGCCGTTCTCGACGACCTTGACCGGCTTCTCGGCCGCGAGCACCGCCCGGGTGGCCTCGCGGACCACCACCTCCGGGCCCATCTCTGGTCCGTCCAGGGCGTCTTCGGGGGTGACCGGCCGCATGATCCAGCGCAGGGTGAGGACGTCGCCGCGCGGCACGTCCTTGACGAAGTCCCGTACGTAGTCGTCCGCGGGGGCGCCGACGAGTTCGTCGCCGGTGCCGCACTGGACCGTCCTGCCGTCCCGCATGATCAGGATGCGGTCGCCGAGTTTCAGCGCCTCGGAGAGGTCGTGGGTGATGAACACCATGGTCTTGCCGACCTCGTGGTGCAGGCGGATGACCTCGCTCTGCATGTCACGGCGGATCAGCGGATCGAGCGCGGAGAACGGTTCGTCGAAGAAGAGGACGTCGGGGTCGCCGGCCAGGGCGCGCGCGAGGCCGACGCGCTGCTGCATGCCGCCGGAGAGCTGGTCGGGGTAGGAGTTCTCGTATCCGGCGAGGCCCACCAGTTCGACGACCTCCAGGGCCTTCCTGGTCCGTTCGGCCCGGCTCATGCCCCGGATCTCCAGGCCGAACGCCACGTTCTCGACGACCTTGCGGTGCGGCAGCAGACCGAAGTGCTGGAAGACCATGGAGAACTTGCTGCGCCGCAGCTCCCGCAGCCGCCGGGTGTCGGCGCCCCGGATGTCCTCGCCCTCGAACACGACCTCGCCGGCGGTGGGTTCGATCAGCCGGGTCAGACATCGCACCAGGGTGGACTTGCCGGACCCGGACAGGCCCATGACGACGAAGACCTCGCCGGGCGACACCTCGAAGCTCACGTCCCGTACGGCGGCGGTGCAGCCGGTGCGGTCCATGAGTTCGCGGCGGGTCAGCCCGCACAACTCCTCGGAGCCCGGCACCTGGTCGGCCTTCGGCCCGAACACCTTCCACAGCCGGCGCACGGAGATGACCGGGGTGCGGTCCCCGGGGTCCTGGGACGAGTCGCGCCGCTGCGACACCTCGGTCTGGGCTGGGGTCATGATCGGCCTCTTTTCGCCGTCAGCCGCGGAACCAGTGCTGCGGCCGGGGTTGGATGTTCTGCCAGACGTGCTTGGGCTCTCGGTACTCGTCCAGGCCGGTCGGTCCCAGCTCGCGGCCCACGCCCGAGTGCCCGAAGCCACCCCATTCCGCTTGCGGCACATAGGGGTGGTAGTCGTTGATCCACACGGTGCCGTGGCGCAGCCTGCGGGCGACCCGCTGCGCCTTGCCCGCGTCCTGCGTCCAGACGGCTCCGGCGAGGCCGTACTCCGTGTCGTTGGCGATGCGGACGGCGTCGTCCTCGTCCCGGAAGCGCTCCACGGTGAGCACGGGTCCGAAGGACTCCTCGTGCACCACCCGCATGTCCTGCCGGCACTCGTCGAGAACGGTGGGCGGGTAGTAGAAGCCGTTCGCCAGCGCGGGGTCGTCGGGGCGCGCGCCGCCGCAGCGCAGTACGGCGCCCTCGGCGAGGCCTGCGGCGACATACGCCTCGACCTTCTCGCGGTGCTGTGCGGAGATCAGCGCCCCGGTCTCGGCCTCGGGGTCGAAGGGGCCGCCCAGACGGATGAGTTGGGCGCGGCGCACGACCTCGTCGACGAAGGCGTCGTGGATCGGGTCCTCGACGATGAGCCGGGCACCGGCCGAGCAGACCTGCCCGGAGTGCAGGAACACGGCGGTGAGCGCGAAGTCGACGGCGGTGGCGAAGTCGGCGTCGGCGAAGACCACGTTGGGGTTCTTGCCGCCGAGTTCGAGGGCGACCTTCTTCACCGTGGCGGCGGCCGTGGCCATGAGGCGCCGGCCGGTGTGCAGTCCCCCGGTGAACGACACCATGTCGACGGCCGCGTGCTCGGCGAGCGGCGCGCCCGCCTCGGGGCCGGCGCCCAGCACCAGGTTGGCGGCGCCGGCCGGGAGGCCCGCCTCGTCGAGGGCCTTCATCAGCAGGACCGAGGTGGAGGGGGTGAGTTCACTGGGCTTGAGGACGACGGTGTTGCCCGCGAGCAGGGCCGGGGCGACCTTCCAGGAGGCTTGCAGGAGAGGGTAGTTCCAGGGGGTGATCAGGCCGCAGACGCCGACGGGCTCGTAGGTGACCCGGCTGAGCGCGTCGTCGCGGCCGGTGTTGACCACCCGCCCGGCGTTGGTGCCGGCGATGCCTCCGTAGTAGCGGAAGCAGGCGACGACGTCGGCGATGTCGTACTCGCTCTCCACCAGGCGTTTGCCGGTGTCGAGGGACTCGGCGCGGGCGAACTCCTTGGCGTCGCGCTCGATGATGCCGGCGGTGCGCAGCAGCAGCGCGCCGCGCTCCCGCTCGGGGGTGTGCGGCCAGGGTCCGTCGTCGAAGGCGCGCCGGGCCGCGGTGATCGCGGCCTCGGTGTCGGGGCGGGTCGCCTCCGAGACCGTGGCGACGAGGGTGCCGTCCGCCGGACAGCGGATCTCGCGCCGGCCGCCGGCCACCGCCGCACGCCATTCACCATCCACGTACAGATCTGCCACGGCCGCGCCCTTCGAGCCCGAATTCGTTGCGCATTGTGCATTGGATTGCTTTTGGTGGAACACCCTGACGAACGGACCGACCGCCGTCAAGAGTCCGGGCGCACTGCGCTACCCGGCCTGTTTCCGGGCGTCACGGTGCCGGTGGTAGACGGCGTCGGACGGCGGCAGCGGTTCCTTGCCGAGGATGAGGTCGGCCGCCTTCTCGGCGATCATCATGACCGGGGCGTAGATGTTGCCGTTGGTGACGTACGGCATCACCGAGGCGTCCACCACGCGCAGTCCGTCCACTCCGTGCACCCGCAGGGTCAGCGGGTCGACGACGGACATCGCGTCCGTGCCCATCTTGCAGGTGCAGGACGGGTGCAGGGCGGTCTCGCCGTCCTTGGCGACCCAGGCGAGGATCTCCTCGTCCGTCGCCACGGACGGGCCGGGCGAGATCTCCCCGTCGTTGTAGGGGGCGAGTGCGGGCTGGTTGAGCAGCTCGCGGGCCACCCGGACCGCCTCGACCCACTCGCGGCGGTCCTGCTCGGTGGAGAGGTAGTTGAAGCGCAGCGCCGGGTGTTCGCGCGGGTCCTTGCTCCGGATCTTCACCGAGCCGAGGGCATCGGAGTACATGGGCCCGACATGGACCTGGTAGCCGTGGCCGCCGGCGGGCACGGAGCCGTCGTAGCGGACCGCGACGGGCAGGAAGTGGAACATCAGGTTGGGGTAGTCCACTTCCTCGTTGCTGCGGCAGAAGCCGCCGGCCTCGAAGTGGTTGGTCGCGGCCGGCCCCTTGCGGAACAGCCACTGCAGGCCGATGAAGGGAGCCCGCCACTTCGCCAGGTAGGGCTGTACGGAGACGGGCTGCTTGCAGGCGTACTGGATGTAGACCTCCAGGTGGTCCTGGAGGTTCTCGCCGACGCCCGGCAGATCGTGGACGACGTCGATGCCGAGGGCGCGCAGCTCCTCGGCGTTGCCGATGCCGGAAAGCTGGAGCAGCTGCGGGGAGTTGATCGCGCCGCCGCACAGGATGACCTCGGCTGCCCGGACCTGCCGGAGGGCACCCCTGCCCCGCTGGTACTCGACACCGACGGCCTTCTTCCCCTCGAAGAGGACGCGGGTGACGAGGGCGCGGGTCCTCACGGTGAGGTTGGGGCGTTTCCTGGCGGGCTTGAGGTACGCCTTGGACGCGGACAGGCGCCGGCCGCGGTGCACGTTGCGGTCGAACCTGGCGAAGCCCTCCTGCCGGTAGCCGTTGACGTCGTCGGTGGGCGGGTAGCCCGCCTCCTCGGTGGCCTTGAGGAAGGCGGAGAAGAGCGGGCCCGCGGCCGGGCCGCGTTCCAGCACGAGCGGTCCGTCATGGCCACGGAACTCGTCGTCGGGGTCGGCGGCCAGACAGTTCTCCATCCGGCGGAAGTACGGCAGGCAGTGGGCGTAGTCCCAGGTCTTCATGCCGGGATCGGCGGCCCAGCGCTCGTAGTCCATGGGGTTGCCGCGCTGGAAGATCATCCCGTTGATGCTGCTGGAGCCGCCCAGCACCTTGCCGCGGGCGTGGTAGACACGACGGCCGCCCATGTGGGGCTCCGGCTCGGACTCGTACTTCCAGTCGTAGAAACGGCTTCCGATGGGGTACGTCAACGCCGCGGGCATATGGATGAACACGTCCCACGGGTAGTCCGGGCGGCCCGCCTCCAGCACCAGTACCCGGTTGCCGGGATCGGCCGAGAGCCGGTTCGCCAGTGCGCTGCCGGCCGATCCGCCGCCGACGATGACGAAGTCGTACTGCAAGGGAGCCATCGTGCCTCGTCTCGCTCGCGCCGTCGATGTGCGCGGCATGCTAGTACGGGTATCGCTATGCGCTCTAGGTTGCGAACAACGCAACTTGTAAGATCTTTGTTCACATCGCGTTACTTGGGTGCTGTTGTTTACTCCGCGTATAGTTCCGTCATGAGCAACTACAGTCCGGACACCGAAACGAACGGCTCATCCTCCGGCGGCGTACAGTCCGTCGACCGCGCCATCAGCGTCCTGGAGATCCTCGCCCAGCGCGGCGAGGCCGGCGTGAGCGAGGTGGCCGCCGAGATCGATGTACACAAGTCGACCGCGTTCCGCCTGCTCGGCGCCCTGGAGGCGCGCGGTCTGGTGGAGCAGGCGGGCGAACGGGGCAAGTACGCGCTCGGGTTCGGCATCGTGCGTCTGGCGGGCGCCGTCACCGGGCGTATCGACGTCACCCAGCAGAGCCGGCAGGTGTGCGAGCGGCTGGCCGAGGAGATCGGCGAGACGGTCAACATCGCGGTGATGCAGGAGCACTACGCGATCAACCTCTACCAGGTGCGCGGTACGGCCGCCGTCACCGCGCACAACTGGGTGGGCCAGTTGACCCCGTTGCACGCCACCTCCAGTGGCAAGATCATGCTGGCCCATCTCCCGGCGAAGGAACGGGCCGCGCTGATCTCGGACGGGGGCCTGAAGAAGCTCACCCCGCACACCATCTCCACGAAGGCGAAGCTGGAGAAGAACCTCGCCGAGGCCCGGGAGCGCGGTTACGCCTGGACACTGGAGGAGCTGGAGATCGGGCTGCATGCCATGGCCGCGCCGATCCGGGACCGGGAGGGCAAGGTCATCGCGTCGATCAGCGCCTCCGGACCGTCCTACCGGTTCACCGAGGAACGTATGCACGAGCTGGCTCCGGTGCTGGTCGAGGGTGCGCACGAGATCAGCCAGCGCATGGGGTACCTGGGCTGAGCGTCCCGGGGACGACCGCCGTACGGCCCGCGTCCGCGTTCCGCGCGGGGCACGGGCGCCGCTCTCGCTGCTTCATTCCGGCTGCCGGGTACCGAGCCGCTCGTGGACCCAGTCGTGGAAGGCGCCGATGTGGTGTTCGCTGGGCACCAGCACCCCGCCCTTGGCGTACAGCCGTGAGCTCATCCCGGGCTGGGTGCGCTCGCAGGCGTCGAAGTCCTGGCGGTTGACCCGGTCGAAGAGCTCCACGGACCGGCTGACGTCCCTGCCGCTCTCCACGACGTGCGGAAGGTAGAGCCAGTCGCACTCGACGACCGTCCGGTCGACGGCCACCGGGTACATCCGGTGGAAGATCACGTGGTCGGGCACGAGGTTGATGAACACCTGCGGTTTCACGGTGATCGCGTAGTACCGCCGGTCCTGGTCCGCGGCGACCGAGGGGATGCGGTCCAGCCCCTCGGAGCCGTCGACGGTGAAGCCCCGGACGTCCGCGCCGAACTCGGCGCCGTGGCCCACGTAGTACTGCGCCGCGTAGCCGTCGGCGAACTCGGGCAGCACCTCGGTGAGTTCGGGGTGGATGGTGGCGCAGTGGTAGCACTCCATGAAGTTCTCGACGATGAGCTTCCAGTTCGCCCGCACGTCGTAGACGATCCGCCGGCCCACCGCGAGGTGGTCGATGTCGTAGTGCTCGATCGACGCGGTGTCGCCCAGCCGCTCGACGACGGCCCCCAGCACGTCCTCCTCGAAGGAGGGCGGGTCCTCCGCGAGGCACACCCACACATAGCCGAGCCATTCCCGCACGGCCACGCCCACCAGGCCGTACTCGGTGCGGCCGACGTCGGGCATCTTGGTGAGGTTGGGTGCCGCGACCAGCCTGCCGTCCAGGTCGTAGGTCCAGGCGTGGTACGGGCACTGGAAGGCGCGCCGGACCTCGCCGGTAGCCTCGGTGCACAGCCTGGCCCCGCGGTGCCGGCAGACGTTGAAGTAGGCACGGACCGCCCCGTCCCGGGCCCGGGTGACGAGGATGCTCTCGCGGCCGACGTCCACCGTGCGGAACGCGCCGGGCTTCGGCAGGTCCGCCGCGCGGGCGACGCAGAACCACATCGTCTCGAAGATGCGTTCCTGTTCCTGGGCGAAGACCCCGGGGTCCGTGTAGGCGGAACCGGGGAGGGTGGCGATCAGGCTGTCCGGCAGGCTGGTCGAGGTCACGGTGCACTCCTCGGAGAACGTCGGGGGTCGGTGGGACGGCGCGGGCGCCAGAAAGTCGTGGGACGGCGCGGGTGCCGGGTCAGGACGCGGTGGTGCCGAACTGCTTGCGCAGGCGGGTGAAGAGCCGCGGCTGGTTCATCCCGAGCACGGCGACCGGCCGGCCCGCCCGCCGGTAGACGGCGAGGAAGCTGCGGTCGTCGGTCGAGCCCTCCTCGACCGACACCTCGTCGGCCCCGGCGGCGTGCCCGACGAACTGGATCTTCACGCCGTACTGGTCCGACCAGAAGTAGGGGGGCCTGGGGACAGCCGGTTGCGTCGCGCCGTACGCGAGGAGCGCGGCGACGGCGGCGGCCGGCCGTTCCAGCGCGCCGGTCCAGTGCTCGACCCTGCGATGGCCGCCGGTGTGCGGGTCGTACCAGTTGGCGCAGTCGCCCACGGCGACCACCCCGGCCACGCTGGTCCGCCCGTCGGCGCCGCACTTCACGCCGTTGTCGAGCGCGACGCCGGAGCCCTCCAGCCACTCGACGCAGGGCCGCGCCCCCACGCCCACGACGACGGTGTCGGCGGGCACGCTGCGACCGTCCTCCAGGAGAACCGCCGCCACCTGGCGCTCGCCGTTCAGCCCCTTCACCCCGACCCCGCACAACAGCCGTACACCGTGGTCGGCGTGGAGGGCGGCGACGACGGCGCCCATGGCCGGGCCGAGCGGTCCGGCCAACGGGGTGGGCGCCGCCTCGACCACGGTCACGTCGAGTCCGAGGCCGTACGCCGTGGACGCGACCTCGGCGCCGACGAACCCGCCGCCGATCACCACGAGGCGGCCGCCCCGGGAGAGATCGCGTCGCAGGGCGCGGGCGTCGTCGAGAGTGCGCAGCACATGGACCCCGGCGAGGCCCTCGGTGCCGGGCAGGGTACGGGCCGCGGCGCCGGTCGCGACGACCACGCCGTCGGCGCGGACCTCCCGGCCGCCGGCGAGCCGGATCGCCCGCCCGGCGCGGTCCAGCCCGATGGCGCGCGCCCCGAGCAGCCACTCCGCACGGAGTTCCTCGTCGTCCCGCTCCAGCGCCAGGTCCGCCTCGCCGAGGGTGCCGGCCAGGAACTCCTTGGACAACGGCGGCCTGTCGTACGGGCGATGGGGCTCGTCGCCGATGACGACCAGCCGGCCGTCGTACCCCCGCTGCCGCAGCGAGCGCGCGGCCGACAGTCCGGCCAGGGAGGCGCCCACCACGGCGACCGTCCTCACGCCGCGCCCCCGGCGAGCCGGGCGGCGACGCACGGCGGCAGGTTGGGGGCGTCGGCGGAGAGCCGGACATAGACCGTGCCGTCCTCGACGACGACCTCGTGGGTGCGGACCGGGCGCTTGGCCGGGGGTGCGTCCACGGCGCCGGTCCGCAGGTCGAACTTGGAGGCGTGCAGGGGGCATTCGACCTCGCGGCCCTCCAGCCAGCCGTCGGCGAGCGAGGCGTCCTGGTGGGTGCACGTGTCGTCGATGGCGAAGAGCTCGCCGTCCTCGGTGTGGAACACCGAGACGGGCGGGTCGATATCGAGCCGGTGGGCCTCGCCTCGCGGCAGATCCGCGAGACGGCACGCGGGAATCATCATGACACCTCGGTGCGTATAGCGAAACGGATTGCGATGAGCGCAACGTCAGTTTGGGGGCGGTTCCGAAGCGTTGTCAAGGCGTTCACCCGCCGGTTTGCGCGGGCCGCGACGACGGCTCCCCGAGCCTGCGAAGTGCCCCCGAAAGCAAGGGTGAACAGGGAAAACAGGCGTCCCTTCGCGTGTGACGACGCGGCCCCGCCCCGGTGCCGTGGAAGGCTCCGTCGGCGGAGCGGGGCCGCGTCGTCGGGGCGGGGCCGCGTCGTCGCGGGGGCGGTCAGAGACCGCGGTCGATCCACTCCCGGATCGTCACAGGAGCAGCACCGAGCGCAGCACGTCACCGTGACGCATCCGCTCGAAGGCCTTCTCGACCTCGTCCAGGGCGATGGTCTCGGTGACGAGGGCGTCCAGGTCGAGGCGGCCCCGCGGACAGAGGTCGATGCGCATCGGGAGGTCACGAAAGGGCGGACAACCCCCGTACCAGGGCGACTTCAGCGCCCCGCCCCGGCCGAGACGTCCAGCCGCGGCAGTTCCGGTTTCATCTCCGGGGTTGGAAACGCCGAACAGCCCCACCGGCCCGGCGAGGTCACGGGCGCAGAAGGCCTGCCGGCAGGTCTCCGGCCGCCCCGCCATCCCGGCGAGGTCACGGGCGCAGAAGGCCTCCCGGCAGGTCGCCGGCCGCCCCGCCATCCCGGCGAGGTCACGGGCGCAGAAAGCCTGCCGGCAGGTCTCCGGTCGCCCCACCGGCCCGGGAGACCGACGCGCAGGACGGCCGGCCGTGGGATCTGACGGCGCGGCAGACGGCGAAACCTGTGGCGGAGTCCTTCACCGCCGAGCCGACCGTGAGCCGGCTGGTGACCGGGAAGTCAGTCGTCGTCCGGGCCGGGGACCACGACCAGGAAGGCGTCCGTCCGCAGATCCATCACGACCGTCGCGGGCTCGCCCTCGGCGCGGCGCTCCGCCGCGTACTCCTCCGCCGGCCACGATCCTCGCGGAGCTCCGGCGGGGAAACGTTCCAACACCTTCGCGCTCATGGCGGCAGACACCTCCAGCGTCCTTCGTCCGGCCGGATCCGGCCTCTGTCCTGCGGTTCGTCTGCCCGCGATCGGCGCGTACATGCCCAGGGAGCCGGCGCGGGCCCGCCGTCCGCCGTCCGTCGTCCCCGGTCGACCGTTCTCGCCGGCGGGCAGATCATGGAATCCGCCGCATCCGAAACGGCGGCACACGGGGAAGTGATCTCCAGGGGGGCCGACGCGGAGGACGCAGAGCTGATGAACGCTGACGACGACGCCTCGGGTCTGCGTTGCCTGGTGACCGGGGCGACCGGATACATCGGTGGCAGGCTGGTGCCGGAGCTGCTCGCCGAGGGCCATCGGGTGCGCTGCCTGGCGCGCTCCCCCGGCAAGCTGCGCGACCACCCGTGGGCCGGCCAGGCGGAGGTGGTGCGGGGCGACGTCACGGAAGCCGCCGACGTCGCCGAGGCCATGCGGGGCGTCGACGTGGCCTACTACCTGGTGCACGCTCTGGGCAGTGGCGACGACTTCGAGGCGACCGACCGGAAGGCGGCGCGGATCTTCGGCGAGGCGGCCCGGGCCGCGGGGGTACGGCGCATCGTCTACCTCGGCGGTCTGACGCCGTCGGGTGTGCCGGAGTCCGAGCTGTCGCCGCATCTGCGGTCCCGGGCCGAGGTGGGCCGGATCCTGCTGGGTTCAGGGGTGCCCACGACCGTGCTGCGGGCCGCGGTGGTCATCGGTTCGGGCTCCGTCTCCTTCGAGATGCTGCGCTATCTCACCGAGCGTCTGCCGGTCATGATCACCCCCAGCTGGGTGCGCACCCGTATCCAGCCCGTGGCGGTCCGGGACGTGCTGCGGTACCTCGTCGGCAGCGCCCGGATGCCGGCCGGCGTCAGCCGCGCCTTCGACATCGGCGGCCCGGACGTCCTGACCTACCGCGACATGATGGTGCGGTACGCGGCGGTCGCCGGACTGCCCCGCCGGGTCATCTTCCCCGTGCCGGTGCTGACCCCCGGCCTGTCCAGTCACTGGGTCGGACTGGTCACCCCGGTCCCCGCGTCGATCGCCCGGCCGCTGACCGAGTCGCTGCGCCACGAGGTCGTCTGCCACGAGCACGACATCGCGCGGTACGTGCCGGACCCTCCCGGGCATCCGTTCGGCTTCGACGAGGCGGTACGGCTGGCTCTGCAGCGCATCCAGGACGCGCAGGTGACCACCCGCTGGTCGTCGGCGTCGGTGCCGGGCGCGCCCAGCGACCCGCTGCCCACCGACCCCGACTGGGCGGGCGGCAGCCTGTACACGGACCGGCGGGAGCTGACCGTGAACGCCTCACGCGAGGCCCTGTGGCGGGTGATCGAGGGGATCGGCGGGGACAACGGCTGGTACTCCTTCCCGCTGGCCTGGGCGGTGCGGGGCGGCCTGGACCGGCTGGTGGGCGGGGTGGGGCTGCGCCGGGGGCGGCGGGACGCGGCACGGCTGCGGGTCGGCGACTCGCTGGACTTCTGGCGGGTGGAGGAGATCGAACCCGGGCGTCTGCTGCGGCTGCGGGCCGAGATGCGGCTGCCGGGTCTCGCCTGGCTGGAGATGTACGCCGACACGGACCCCGGGGGCCGTACCCGCTACCGCCAGCGGGCCATGTTCCATCCGCACGGGCTGCTCGGCCACGCCTACTGGTGGAGTGTCTCCCCCTTCCACACGGTCGTGTTCGGCGGCATGGCCCGCAACATCGCACTCGCCGCGGCCCGCGCCCCGGTCACCCCCTCGAGGGAATTCACGCCCCGCGGGTGACGGCCGCATCCGCAGGGCCGGCCGGCCCGGAAGCAGCCCACCGGCCACCCGCCATTCGACTCCGGAGAAGCACCATGAACGTCTCGGTCGTCCTGTTCACCGCCGACCTGCGTCTGCACGACCATCCGCCGCTGCGGGCGGCCGGCGAGGCCCGCGAGGTGGTCCCGTTGTTCGTACGCGACACGGGCGTCTCGGACGCCGGCTTCGCCGTGCCCAACCGGATGGCCTTCCTCGCCGACTGCCTGCGGGACCTCGACGGCGGTCTGCGCAAGCGGGGCGGCCGGCTGGTGGTGCGCTCCGGCGACGTCGTCGATGAGGTGTGCAAGGTGGCCGCCGAGACGGACGCCGACGAGGTCCACCTGGCCGGCGACGTCAGCGCCTACGCCCAGCTGCGGGAACGGCGGCTGCGTCGGGCGCTGGAGCCGGAGGGGCGGCGGCTGCACGTGCACGACACCGTGACCACCGCCGTGACGCCAGGTGACCTCACCCCGGCCTCCTCGGACCACTTCGCCGTCTTCACCCCGTACTTCCGCCAGTGGTCCGCAGTGCGGCTGCGAGACGCGCTGGCCGCGCCGCGCACCGTGCGGGTCCCGGACGGCGTCGGCTCCGAGGAGCTGCCCGCCCGCGCGGATCTCTCCGGGGTCTCCGAGGGCCTGGCGGCCGGCGGGGAGACCGCGGGCCGCAGGCGCGTGTCCGCCTGGCTGCGCGACGGGATCGCCGCGTACGAGGACCGCCGCGACGACCTGGCGGGCGACGCCACCTCCCGGCTCTCGCCCCATCTGCACTTCGGGACGCTCTCCTCCGTCGAACTGGTCCACCGGGCGCGCCGGGCGGGCGGACCCGGCGCGGCGGCCTTCGTACGGCAGCTCGCCTGGCGTGACTTCCACCGTCAGGTGCTCGCCGCCCGGCCCGCGACCGCCACGGCCGACTACCGGACCAAACGTGACCACTGGCGCTCCGAGTACGCCGCGCGCGAGGACATCGAGGCCTGGAAGGAGGGGCGCACCGGATACCCGGTGATCGACGCGGCGATGCGCCAGCTGCGTCACGAGGGCTGGATGCACAACCGGGGCCGGCTGCTGGCCGCGAGTTTCCTCGCCAAGACCCTGTACGTCGACTGGCGCGTGGGCGCCCGCCATTTCCTGGACCTCCTGGTCGACGGCGACGTCGCCAACAACCAGCTCAACTGGCAGTGGATGGCGGGCACCGGCACCGACACCCGCCCCAACCGCGTCCTGAACCCCGTGACCCAGGCCAAGCGCTACGACCCCGACGGGGCGTACGTCCGCCGCTGGGTTCCCGAACTCGCCGCGGTCGGCGGCCCGGCGGTGCACGAGCCCTGGAAGCTGCGGGGGCCGGAGCGGGCCGGTCTCGGCGACTACCCGGACCCGGTGGTCGAGCTGTCCGAAGGCCTCGCCCGCTTCAAGAGGGCTCGCGCCCACGACTGAAGGACCCCGCGCATGGCCACTCCGCACAGGCTTTTCGGCGACCAGCTCGGCCCGCACTTCCTGGCCGCCGGCGACGCCGGCCCCGACCCAGGCGCTCCGGTCGTGACGACCGACGCCAGGTCGGCCTTCCGGGGCCGGCGCTTCCACCGGACCAAGGCCCCTCTCGTGCTGTCCGCGCTGCGGCATCGCGCGGCCGAACCGGGCGACCGGGTGCGGTACGTGCGGGCCGAGACCCACCGCGAGGGACTCCGGCAGGCCGTCGGTGACAGCGCGACTGGTTCCACCGCTGCTTCGTCGACGGCTACGACCGCGTGATGCCGACGAACTCCTGCGCGCGGCGAGCCGGCGGGGCGACGGTCCGCCCTGACTCCGGTGGCCGGCTAGCCGCGGTGCAGCTCCGCCAGCACCTCGCGGGCGGCGCGGGCCCCGGAGGCGAGGGCGCCCTGGACCGAGCCGGTGGCGCGGTGGTCCCCGCACACATGGCGACCCGGGCCCACCCGGGTGGTGCGGCTGAGCGGCCACGGGGGCGGCATCGCGGGCAGCGCGTCCCGGACCGTGCAGGTGGTGAGCAGGTCCCAGCCGGCGGTGTCGGTGCCGTACGCCTCGGCCAGCGCCGCGCGCACCGACGGCTCCCGTCCTTCCTCGGCCGCGCCGAGGACCGAGGTGGCGACGAGCGCGGAACCGGCCGGCGCGTGGCCCGGGACCACGTCGCTGAGGACGCAGGTGTTGAGGAAGCAGCGGCGCCCGTCGACGAGGAGGGTGGGCTCGCCCAGCGGCGAGCGCGGGGCGACGTGGTGGTACGTCGTCACCGTCCGCCCGCCGGGGACGTCCAGGCCGGGGAGCAGGCCGGCGGCCGGGCCCGGGCCGGTCGCCACCACCGCGGCACGTGCGGGCACCTCGGTGCCGTCGGCCGTGACGGCGCCGTCGTCGGTGAGGGCGGTCACCGGTGTGTCCAGCCGGACCGTCCCGCCGGGCAGGGCGGCGGCGAGCGCGTCGGGCACCGCGCCGATCCCGGCGGCCGGCAGGCACAGGGTGCCGCGCAGCATGCTGCGCCAGACGAGGTGGAAGAACCGGCTGGACGTCTCCAGGTCGTCCTCCAGGAACACGCCCGACAGGAACGGCCGGAGGAACCGTTCGACGAAGTCCTCGGACAATCCGGCGGCGGCCAGCGCGGTGCGGGTGGTGCGGTCCTGCGACCGCTTCACCAGCCGTACCGGGGAGAGCATGTCCCGGGCCGACAGCAGCGCGAGGGCCGCGAGGTCGCGGGGGCCGGCGACCCGCCCCGTGACCAGGTCGGGCAGGGTGCGGGGCCGCCGGGTGGGGTCGCCGAAGCGCAGCGGGCCGCCGTCCCCGGTGTGGACGAGGAAGCCGGGCGTGAACGGCCGGAGCCTGAGGGCACGCAGCGACAGCCGGCGGCGGACCTGGGGATACGAGGTGTTGAAGACCTGGAAGCCGCGGTCGACGACGAAACCGTCGACCCGGTCGGAGCGCATCCGTCCGCCGACCGCGTCGGACGCTTCGAGAACCCGGACGTCGAGCCCGGCACTCAGCAGGTCCCGGGCGCAGGCCAGTCCGGCGACGCCTGCGCCGATCACGAGAACGTCGGGGGTTCGGGCGGACGCTGGCATGGCGGGCCCCTCGGCTGTCGGGCCGCCGGGTGGGGTCCCGGCCGGCGTCGGCCGTGCGCGACGGCGCACGCGTGCGGGAATGACTTCCCGTCCCCCGTGTACCCCGGATGCGGCTGCCGCTGCCCGACCTCCCCGGAAGTGACCGTCAGGCCGGTTCGCCGGACGGTCCTTCCCGGTGGGCGACGGCGAGGACGTCGAGGGCGTGCTGCAGGCTCGGCGGTCGGAGCATTCCGCGGACCGACGGACCGGACCAGCCGGGCCCGCCCAGCACGACGAGGGGACGGCGGCGCGCCCCCCTCACCCCCCACTGGGTGTCGGCGACGTGCCGCGCCAGCGGCAGGCTGGCCGTGGAGCGCGCCTGCGCCCACAGCACCACGGCCGACGGGCCCAGCCGCCGCACCGCCGCCGCGAGCGCCTCCGCAGGCACGGCGGCGCCGAACATGCGGGTGGGCAGCCTCAGTTCGCCCAGTCCGGCGTTGAGCGCCTCGATCGGCAGGGTGTGCTGCTCGCCGGGCACACAGGCCAGGACGACGGGTCCGGTGCCCTGCCGGGCGGGCGGCGGAGTGCGACGGCGCAGGGCGGTGGAGACGTGCCAGGACAGCAGGTGCTCGACCTCGACGTAACGGTCGCCTGAGGAGGCCCACTTGCGTCCGACGGCGTGCAGGGTCGGCACCATCACCTCCTGCCAGGCGACGGCGATGCCGTACTGCTCCACGGCGGCGGTCAGCAGTTCCTCGACGGCCGGGGAGTGCAGCCGTACGGCCGCACGGGCCAGCCCGCGGCACTCCTGGCGCACGTCGGCGAGCGACAGCGCGCCGGCCGCGTGCGAAGGACCGCGGTCCGGCGGGCGTACCGTCGTTCCGGCCGCCCCCGGCGGTGCCTCGGCCGTCTCCCTGGCGGCGCGGGCGGCCTCGGCCGGCGGCACCCCCGACGAGGTCAGCCGGCACATCTCCTCGAGCACGGCCACGTCCTGCGGGGTCCAGCGGCGGTGCCGTCCGTCGGCGCGGACCGCGGGCCCGACGCCGTAGCGGCGGTCCCAGGAGCGGAGCGTGGTGGGCGACACCCCCAGCCGACGGGCCAGTGCCCCGGTCGTCAGGGGCACGTCCGCCGCCTTCGCGGACCGTCCGGGCCGGTCCTGCACCTCGGCGTGCGGGGAGTCCCCGCACGCGGATGGCTGACTCATGGCAGCGACTATACGACGCAGAACCGATGCGAGTTGATGAACTGGTTCGGCCCCTCGGACGATGGCGGTGTCAGGGCTCACGGCGGCGGCCGTCCCCGGTCCGCCCTTCCGGCAGCCGTCCGGCCGGGCCGCGAGTTCCCTGCAGATCGTCGTGCGACGTGAGGAGCCGCTGTCATGAGCCCGCAGGACAGTGCCGTCGCGTCGGCGCCGGCGGCGGAGTCCCTCACCGACGAGGAGCTCGCGCGCGGGCTCGTGGCGGGTGACGAGGACTGCCTGGAGGCGGCCTATCGCCGCTGGTCGGCCTTGGTGCACACGCTGGCCTGGCGCTCCCTGGGCGATGCCAGGGAGGCGGAGGACGTGACCCAGCAGGTGTTCCTCGGGGTGTGGCGCGGGCGCGGGGGCTTTCGTCCGGAGCGCGGCTCGTTCGGCGGCTGGATCACGGGGATCACCCGGCGGAAGATCGCCGACGCGCTGGCCGCCCGGACCCGCCGGCTCGCCCTGGTCGCGTCGGCCGGCTCGTCGCTCGCCCTGGTCGATCCGGCGGCCCGGCAGCCCGACGCGGCCCTCGACCGGGTCATCCTCCTGCACGAGCTGGCCAGGCTGCCCGCCCCTCAGCAGCGGGTGCTCCGGCTGGCCTTCTACGAGGACCTCACCCACTCCCAGATCGCGGAACGCACCGGCTGGCCGCTGGGCACCGTCAAGAGTCACGCCCGCCGTGGCCTGCGCCGGCTGCGCGGCTGTCTCCAGCAGGAGGCGGGCGACTGAGCCGTTCACCGGTTCGCCTCCCGTACGCCTTTCGATGCAGAAACGGTGCGGAGCTTCGTACGGGTCGGCAAACTCCGCCCGCTCCGGCACTGACGTCCCGCTCTACACATAAAGAGGAAATAAGAGCAGAATGTCTGATAGCGGCGTATAACGCACGCATCAGACGCGGTCAGGCCTGCACAGTCAAAGGAGACGACTCATGGCCAACGTCTCGCACGGCAGAAGCGACATATCGAGCCACCCCGATGTAGGCGAGATGCGGGAGCGTTACGCCCGCATGCTCGGCGGTCGTGATGTGGCCCTCGTGGACGGACCGGTGTTCCTGCTCGGTCTGTACTGCGCGGCGTCCCCGTGGATCCTCCACTACGCGGCGAGCCAGCCGGCGCTGATGACCCACAACCTGATCATGGGCATAGCGATAGGCCTGCTGGCGCTGGGGTTCACCCGGGCTCCGGAGCGCATGTACGGCCTCAGCTGGGCCATGTGCGCCCTGGGTATCTGGATGATCATCGCGCCCTGGGTGGTCGGCCGCAGCCCGGACACGGGCGTCATCATCAACAACGTGATCATCGGCGCGCTGACACTCTGTCTCGGGGTCGTGTGTGCCGCTTCGTCGGCCCGGCGGACGCCCATTCCGTAGCCACACAGAACTCCCCCTCAGAAGGGAGGACGCGGGACCGGTCCGGTGACGGCGGACCGGCCCCGCCGCGTTGGTCACCGGCCGGGCACCAGCCAGGGCTCCTGCGGGAGCGGACTGCCGGTCTCGATGAGGGACTTGAGGTTGGACAGCACGGCCGGCCAGCCGGCCGAGATGGCGCGCAGCTCGTCCTCGCCGTCCAGGTCCTCATGGGTGACGGTGAGCCGGACGATGTCGGCGTGCGGCTGGATGTCGAAGGTGACCCGGGAGTGCCGGTCCGGCTCACCTTCGTGCTCCGGCGCGGCCCAGCTGGTGACCAGCCGGGTGGGTCGCTCGCTCTCGACGACCGTGCCGACCACGTCGGCGATGCCGGAGCCGTCGGTGCGCACATGCTCCCAGCGGGAGCCGGGCCGCCAGTCGGAGACGTTGGAATGCCCCCAGTAGACGGCGGTCAGGTCGGCGTCCGTGAGAGCGTCCCAGACCTTCTCGGGGGTGCTGGCGATATAGGTGACGTAGACATAGCTGGGCTTGTCGCTCATGGCTTCCTCGGCTCGTCGCTTCAGGTCGCCGAGCGCGCGCAGCCGCGGGCGCTCGAACTTGTCGATCCACCGCTCCTGGATCTCGTGGAGCGGCACGGGGTTGAGGTAGTGCAGCTTCTCCCGCCCCCGCCGCACCGTGCTGATCAGGTTCGCGGCCTCCAGGACGGCCAGATGCTGGGTCACCGACTGCCGGGTCATCGCGATGCGCTCGCACAGCTCGCCCAGCGTCTGCCCGTTCTGCTCGTGCAGCCGGTCCAGCAACCGTCTGCGCGTGTCGTCGGCGAGCGCCTTGAAGACCTGGTCCATCCCACCGTCATCCTCTGATCGCACACTCAACGTTATGCAGTCAGATACCTGCATGTCAATGTCGGCAGCGCGTGGCGCGCCCTCGGACCCCCACGCCGAACGAGATCCACACGTCCGGCGGCAGCTCGGGCAGGCCCGGCACCGGGCGGGTCTCCTCCGTCCAGGCGTCGCCCGCGAGCTCGGCCGCGACCCGCCGCCAGAAGGCGACGGCGCCCGGGTTCTCGTACTGGAACGCGATCTCCCAGCTGCCCGGATGCCGGGTGAGGACCTCACGGACGGTCCGCATCCCGAGGCCCGACCGGCGGGCGCCGCGGACCACGAAGAAGCTGTTGAGCACCCGCACGGGCGCGCCCAGGCCCCGGACGAACGCGAAGCCGACCGGATGCTCGCCCTGTACGAACAGGTAGGGCGCCCAGTCGGGCGAGGAGAAGGCGTCCTCGACGCGTTCGCTGCGGAACGTCCCGTCGGGACCGGGCAGGAGCCGGTGGAACTCGGACAGGTCGTGGCGGAACATCAGCCACAACCGTTCGACGGCAGGGCGGTCCTCGGCGGAGGCCGGGCGGACGACGACGTCGGTTTCTGTGGTGTCGGACATGAAAAAAGCCTCACCCGACGGGAGTTGATCCCGCCGGGAGAGGCTGACGTGTGGTCCGGAGACTACACCGCGACCGGGCTGTCCGGTGTCGCGTACTCCTCGTCGATCTCCCTGCGCCCGAACGGCCACACCTTCTCCAGGCGGGCCCAGATCAGGAACGCCACACAACCGAGGACGAGCCAGGCCAGGGACCACTCGATGGGGTGGCGGCCCGGGGAGTTCTTGTCGGCGTAGCCGTAGATCACGCACCAGCCGGCGAAGGCGACGACGCTCGGCACCGGGTAGAGCCACATCCGGTACGGCCGTTTCAGCGTCGGCCGGCGGCGGCGCAGCACGGTGAGCGCCACGATCTGGGCCAGTGCCTGCACGATCACCATCACGGTGGTGAGCAGCTGGATGAGCGTGGCCAGGTCGGTGTGGCGGCCGATCAGGAAGCCGATCGCGGTGATCACGCCCATGGTGGCCAGGCCCAGCGTCGGGAAGCGGTGCTTGGGGTGGAGCTTCTCGTAGGGGCGGAAGAAGACCCGGTCCCGGGCCGCGTCGTAGGGCACCCTGGAGCCGCCGAGCAGGCCGGTGAAGACCGAGGCGAAGGCAGTGATCAGGATCAGCACGGTCACCGTGTCGGCGGCGCCCTTGCCCCACGTCTCCTCCAGGACCGCGGAGGCCACCGAGGTCGAGGCGATGTCGCCCGGCTTCGTCATGCGCTGCCAGTCGATGACGCCGAGCGTGCCGATCTGCAGCAGCAGGTAGATCGCCATGATGCCGACGATCGAGAAGAGGATGGAGCGCGGCAGGATGCGCCCCGGGTCCTTGATCTCGGCACCCATGTAGGCGGTGGTGTTGTAGCCGAGGTAGTCGTAGATGCCGATGGTCAGGCCCGCGGCGAAGCCCAGCCAGAAGTGGTCGCTGGTCAGGTCGAAGGCGTGCGCCGGGTAGGTGAAGGCGAGGTGCGGGCTGAAGTCGGAGGCCGCGGCGACGATCACCAGCAGCACCGAGGCGATCATCACCGTCCACATGACGGCGGTGATCCGGGCGATGTGCTCGATCCCCCGCCACAGCAGGAGCACCACCAGGGCGATGATGCCGAGCCCGACCAGGTCGCCGGAGGTCTGGCCGAGGCCGGGGGCGAGATAGCCCAGGTACTGGACGAAGCCGACCACGCCCGTGGACATGATCAGCGGGATGAAGAGCATCGCCGTCCAGACGAACAGGAACGGCATCAGGCGTCCGGTGCGGTACTGGAAGGCCTGGCGCAGGTAGACGTAACTGCCGCCGGAGCCGGGCATCGCGGCGCCGAGTTCGGCCCAGACGAGGCCGTCGCAGAGCGCGAGCAGGGCGCCCGCGACGAAACCGATCACCGCCTGCGGGCCGCCGAACGCGGACACCATCAGCGGGATGGTCACGAACGGGCCGATGCCGCACATCTGGCTCATGTTGATGGCGGTGGCCTGGAACAGGCCGACGCGCCGGACGAAACCGCCGTCGGACGGCGGGCTACCGGGACCGAGGGGACTACCGGGACTACCGGGACTACCGGACATGGGGGCTCCTGAGCGAGGCGCTGGGGAAGAGGCGGGACGCTGACGACGGACGGCGGCGATTCGGCGGGATGGCCGATAAAGTTAAGGAGCCTTACTAGATGCGTCAAGTATGCGTCAGGAATCGGTGAGAATGGTGTGATGGCCGCCAGCGACGTCGTAGAGCAGCAGGAACAGCCCTGGAGCCGGCAGCGACTGCGCAGCACCAACGAGCGGCTGCTGCTGGACCGGCTGCGCCTGCTCGGTTCCGCCTCCCGCGCCCAACTCGCCCGCGAGACCGGCCTGTCGAAACCGACGGTCTCCAGCGCGCTCGCGGCACTGGAGTCGGCGGGCCTGGTCCACGAGGTGGGCACCCATGCGCCGGAGCGCGGCCGCACCGCCGTGCTGTACGCCCCCGACCCGTCGGCCGGGTACGCGCTCGGCGTCGACGTGGGCCGCGGCTGGCTGCGGGTGGCGGTCGCCGACCTGGACGGCACCCTGGTCGCCCGCTCCGACGTGCGCAACCGCGCCCGCGGCTCGGGCGCCATGGCCGACCTGCTGGTCACCACCGCGCGGCAGGTCGTCGCCAACTCCGGGGTCGATCCGGCCGAGGTGGTGCACGGGGTGGTGGGCACGCCGGGCGTGTACGACGAGCGGCAGCGACGGGTGCGGTACGCGATGCACCTCCCGGGCTGGGGGCGCGCCGGGCTGTTCGACCGGATGCACGAGGAGCTGGGCGTCCCGCTGGAGGTGCACAACGACGCCAATCTCGCGGCGCTCGGCGAGTACACGTACGGCGTCGGAGCGGGCAGCCGACTGTTCGCGTACATCATGATCGGCACCGGTCTGGGGATGGGGGTCGTCAGCGAGGGGCGGCTGTTCACGGGCGCCCACGGGCTCGCCGGGGAGATCGGCTTCCTGCCCTGGCCCGGGCGACAGCGCAAGCCGGAGCGGCTGGAGGACGCGGTGTCGGGGGTGGCCGTGGTCGAGGCGGCGCGCCGGTTCGGGATGACCGGGCAGCTCACCGCGAAGTCCGTGTTCGACGCGGCCCGGCAGGGCGACCCGGCTGCCGTCGAGGCGGTACGGCTCGAGGGCGAGCGGATCGCCCATACGGTGGCGGCCGCCGCGGCCGTACTCGACCCCGACCTGGTGGTGCTCGGCGGCGGTGTCGGCCACAGCGTCGACCTGCTGCTGCGTCCGGTCCGGGACCATCTGCGCACGCTCACCCCACTGCGCCCGAAGCTCGCGCCCAGCCGGCTCGGCGAGGACGCGGTGCTGCTCGGCGCGGTGGCCACGGCCCTCGGCACCGCCCGTGACCTGGTCTTCGAGCGCAGGTCGGCCGCGTCCTGAATCCGCCGCCGCCAACTCGCGCGGGCGCCACGGTGATTGACACGGCCCTCTTGGGACCCTAGCTTGAGCCGGGTTAGTAAAGTTTCCTAACTTTACGAGCCTGGAGACCACCGTGTTCCCTCGCCGCGCCCCCGGACACCGCCTCGCCACGGCCGCCGTGGCCCTGGGCCTGCTCGGTTCACTCAACACCAGTGCCTGGGCCGGGGCCCGCGACCCGGCCCACGGGCCCGCCCGGATCACCCGTGTGCCGTCCACCGCCGGGTCGGGGACCCCGCTGTCCGGCTATGCGATCCGGTCGACGGCCGACGTGAGCGACTCGGCGGCCGCGATCTCCTCCCCCGGCTATCCGGCCAAGGGCTGGTATCCGGCGGGCCCCCGCTCCACGGTGCTGGCCGCACTCCTCTCCGACGGCGCCTACGACGACCCGTTCGTCTCCACCAACCTGCAGAAGATCCCCAAGTCACCCTTCCAGGTGCCCTGGTGGTATCGCAGCGACTTCACCGTGACGGACACCTCCCAGCGCACCTATCTGGACTTCAGCGGGGTGATCTCGGCGGCCGACGTGTACGTCAACGGCCACCGGGTCGCGACGACCGCCGACGTCACCGGCGCCTACACGCACCACGAGCTGGACGTCACCTCCCTGGTGACGTCCGGCACGAACACGGTCGCCTTCCGCATCCAGCCCAATAACCCGAACAAGAACCTCACCATGGGCTGGCTCGACTGGCTCCAGCCCCCGCCCGACCAGAACATGGGCATCGTCCGTGACGTCCTGGTCCGGCGCGGCGGCCCGGTCGCGCTGCGCGACGCGCACGTGGTGACGAAGCTCGCGGTGCCGTCCCTCGCGACGGCCGACCTGACGGTGAAGGCACAGGCCCGCAACGACTCGGACACCCCGGTCACCGCCGAGGTCTCGGGCACGGTCGCCGGGGTGGCCGTCACCAGATCGGTCGCCCTCGCCGCCCACCAGACCAAGACCGTCGCCTTCACCCCCGCCGACGTCCCCGGCCTGCACCTGACCTCCCCGAAGGTGTGGTGGCCGGCCGGCATGGGCGGCCAGCCGCTGTACGACCTCGACCTCACCGCCTCGGTCAGCGGGACGGCGTCGGACACCGCACACGAGAGCTTCGGCATCCGCGACGTGCGGGCCCCGCTGAACTCCGACGGCGCCCGCCAGTACTCGATCAACGGCCGCAGGCTGCTGATCAAGGGCGGCGGCTGGTCACCGGACGAGTTCCTGCGCTGGGATTCGACCTACGTCGAGGACCGCCTCAGGTACGCCGTGGACCTGGGCCTCAACGCCATCCGGCTGGAAGGCCACATCGAGCCCGACGAGTTCTTCGACCTCGCCGACCGCCTCGGCGTCCTCACCCTGCCCGGCTGGGAGTGCTGCGACAAGTGGGAGGGGCAGACCAACAGCGGCGAGAGCGGCGAGAAGTGGACCGCCGCCGACTACCTGGTCGCCCAGGCCTCGATGGCCGCCGAGGCCTCCCGGCTGCGTGACCACCCGAGCGTGATCTCCTTCCTGATCGGCAGCGACGCCGCGCCCGACGCGAAGATCGAGAAGAGCTATCTGGACGCCCTGGACGCCGCCGACTGGGCCGCCCCGGTGGTTCCCGCCGCCTCGGACAAGTCGGCTCCCCAGCTTGGCAGTTCGGGCATGAAGATGACCGGCCCCTACGACTGGGTCCCGCCGGGCTACTGGTACGCCAAGCGCGAGGGCGGCGCCACCGGCTTCAACTCGGAGACCAGCGCCGGCCCGGACATCCCCACCCTCGACACCCTGCGCCGGATGATGACCCCGGCCGAACTCGACACCCTCTGGAAGAACCCGGACGCCAAGCAGTACCACCGCTCACCGTCCGCGACCTTCGGCACCCTGAAGATCTACGACGCCGCCCTCACCGGCCGCTACGGCGCCCCGAAGAGCCTCACCGACTACGTCCGCAAGGCACAGCTCGCCCAGTACGAGAACGTCCGCGCCCAGTACGAGGCGTACGGGCGCAACCAGACCGACGCCGCCAAGCCGTCCACCGGGGTCGTCTACTGGATGTTCAACAGCGGCTGGACGTCCCTGCACTGGCAGCTGATGGACCGTTACCTCGACCAGGGCGGCGCCTACTTCGGCGCGAAGAAGGCCAACGAGCCGCTGCACGTCCAGTACTCCTACGACGACCGCACGGTGGCCGTGGTGAACAACCGGCACACCGCGGAGTCCCGGCTCACCGCGCGG
Organism: Streptomyces sp. NPDC026538; assembly: GCF_055567535.1. Classification (NCBI taxonomy): domain Bacteria; kingdom Bacillati; phylum Actinomycetota; class Actinomycetes; order Kitasatosporales; family Streptomycetaceae; genus Streptomyces; species Streptomyces sp. NPDC026538. Next base: position 90,978 of record NZ_JBVHQG010000016.1, on the reverse strand, counting down.
GTGACGCTCTTCGACCCGGACGGCACCCAGCGGTACGACCGGACCGTCACCGGTCTCTCGGTCAAGGGTGACGGCGCGCACACCACCGCGCTCACCCTGCCGGCGTCGGTGAGCGGGCTGGCGTCCACGTACCTGGCGCGGCTGGTCCTGACCGACGCGGCCGGCCGGGAGGTGAGCCGCAACGTCTACTGGCTCTCCACCAAGGCGGACACCCTCGACTGGGCGAGCACCGACTGGTACCACACGCCGACGACGGGCTACGCGGATCTGAAGGGGCTGACGTCGATGGCCCAGGTGCCGGTCACGGCCACGGCGTCGACCACGGCCGCGGACGGCATGTCGACCACCACGGTGACGGTCCGCAACGCCGGTACGGACAGGACTCCGGCGCTGCTGACGGACGTGCATCTCGTCGACGCGAACGGCAGGCCGGTGCTGCCGGTGCGCTGGTCGGACAACGAGGTCAGCCTGTGGCCGGGCGAGTCGGCGACCCTGACGGCCACCTACCGCACCGCCGATCTGCACGGCTCGGAGCCCCGGGTGCGGGTCTCCGGCTGGAACGCGGCGGAGCGGACGGTTCCGGCAGCCGCGCCGGAACCGTCCGCCGAGCTCAGCTCACGTTGAGCGCGGTGTCGTCGATGACGAAGGACGTCTGGAGGGTCGATCCCTCGACGCCGGTGAACTTGATGGTGGCCGTGGTGCCGGCCAGGGAGGAGACGTCGATGCTCTTGAGGACGTATCCGGAGGCCGCGTTGAGGTTGGAGTACGTGGCCAGGGTGGTGGATCCGGCCGTCACCGTCAGCTTGTCGTAGGCGGTGCTGGTGGTGGTCTCCGCGGTGTCCACGTGCAGATAGAAGCTGAGGGTCGCGGAGCAGCCGGACGGAATGGTCACCGACTGGGACAGGGTGTCCGTGTGGGCGGATCCGTAGCCGTCGAGCCAGGCCTTGTACGAACCGGTGCGGGCGGCCTCGCTGCTGGAGTTGGTGATGACCCCGCTGCTCGCGGTCCAGGTGGTGTTGCCGGACTCGAAACCGGGGTTGCCGAGCAGCTGGGCGGCGGTGCAGGTGCCGCCACCGCCACCACCCCCGCCGCCTCCGCCGCTGCTGCCGCCCCCGGCGAGCCAGGCGGTGGCGTTCAGGGCGAGGGCCGCGTTGGTGGCGCCGCTGTCGTTCCAGCCGTCGTACAGCGTGTTGCCGGACTGGCCGGTGCCGTCGTCGATGGGCGAGCTGTCGCCCCAGAAGGCGACCCGCCCGCTGCCGAAGGTGCTGGTGGCGAAGAAGGCGCCGGTGTTGCCGGAGTAACCGCTGCGGTAGAGGAGGCCCTTGACCGCGGAGTTGTCCGACGGCTTCAGGGTCGCCGTCGTACCGTCGGCGATCAGGCTCTTGGTGACGGTGCCGAAGGAGCCGTGCAGGACCGGGTCGGTGCTGTCGCTGATCGCGGCCGGGTAGCCGGAGCTGATGTCGAGCGTGTCGATGGAGAAGCCGAATGGGTCGGTCGAGTCGACGCTGTTGTTCGTCATCAGGTCGTTGAAGATCTCGACGGCGTCCTCGCCGTCGTTGTTGCGGTCGGCACCGGTGTGGTCGGAGACCATGAACAGGCCGCCGCCGTTCTTCACGAAGTTCATGATGGCCGTCTTCTCGGCGGTCGTGAACAGCGTGTTCGGCTCGGGCAGTACCAGCGCGTCGAAGTTCGACAGGTCGGTCGTCGACGAGCCGCCGTACGTCAGCGCGCTGGTGGCCGTCTTCAGGCTGTAGCCGCCGGTCTTCTGGAGCGCGACGCCCCATGACGAGAGGGCGCCGGTCCAGTCCGTCTCCGAGGAGGGTGAGGAGTCCTGGGAGAGCGGGTCGGGCTTGCTGGTGGAGATGATCCAGTCCGCGTTGCCGGCCTCCTCGGCGTGGCCGTCGTCGAACAGGACGCGGTAGGTGGTGGCCGCGTGCGCGGGGGCGGCCGCGGTGCCGACCTGGAGGGCGGCTCCCGTGGTGAGCAGGGCGAACCCGGCCAGGGCGGTGGTGATTCTGTGGCGGGATCTGCTGGATCCGAACATCCGGCGAACCTCCATGAGGGGGTGGGGTAGGGCGGTGGGGGCGCCAACTCTTCGCGCGTAGAACCTGGTTGAGATTTCTACACGCGTCGACTCATTGAAAGGTACATGGCATGTCGGATCGATGAACAGAAAACCGCTGTAACAACCGGAGGGGACTGCCTGTCAGTTGAGCGGGCAGATTGGACTTCAGCGGAGTAGCGGCGAAGAGGGGCGGACATGGAGATCTCGGGCATCATCAGTGCCATCATCATCGGTATCATCATCGGTGTGCTGGGGCGCCTGGTCGTTCCCGGCCGTCAGCACATCGGCATTCTGCTGACCATCGTCGTCGGCATCGTGGCGGCGCTGCTGGGCTCGGCGATCGCGGCCGGCTTCGGCGTGGCGGACACCAAGGGGCCGGACTGGATCGAGTGGTTCATCCAGATCGCACTGGCGGCGCTGGGCGTGGCGGCTCTCGACCGGACCAGGGCCCGCCGGTAGCCGAAACGCGCCGCTCACATCGCGTAGAGGTACGGCGTGGTCGTGCTCAGCGCGTGGAAACCCAGTCGCTCGAGGATCGGCCGGCTCATAGAAGACGCGTCCACCTGCAGATAGCGACAGCCGTGAGCCGCGGCGGCACGGGCCCGATGGGCTACCAGGGCGCGGTAGACACCGCGTCCCCGCCACCCTTCCACCGTGCCGCCGCCCCACAACCCGGCGAATCGCGTCCCCGGCACCAACTCCATACGCGCGGCGCTCACCGGCTCGTCCCCGGCCAGGGCGACGACCGCGACCACGGTGTCGGGCTGCTGGGCGAGCCGCGTCTGCAACTGGTGCCGCAGCCGTGAACCGTCCGTGCCGAACGCCTTCTCGTGGACGTCCACCACGAGATCGACGCCCACCGCGTCCAGGGCCTGCACCACCCGGACGCCGTCCGGGAGTTCGGCGTCGACAGACAGCTCGGCGCCCTCGGCGATCATCAGCGTCTCCTCCGGCTCGGGCCGGAATCCGGCCTCGAGGAGCCTCGCCCCGAGGTCCGACGGGAGGTCATGGCTGTAGAGCTTCCACTCGAAGTCGCGGCCCAGCCCCCGGAAGCGGTCGATCTGCTCGGCGATCGCACGGTCCGCGGTCGTCTCGTTCAAGGCCGACCAGACAACGCCGTTCCATCCCTCACTGTCCGCCACCTGGCGCACCACGGCGCCGGCGCGCTCGATTCGCGCGCCGGGACCGTCGGGCCGGGCGCCCTCGCGCATGTCACGGTCGTACAGAGCGAGCACCGCTTGGTGATCCATCCGAGCACTCCACCAGCCGCGCGCCACCGCGGCAACGCAATTACCCGCTCCGGCGCGGCCGCACGGCCGCCAGGTTGTTGTACGCGGTATCGGCGTCGCTCCGCCGGTCAGCCGAGTTCGAGCGTCGTCACCCCGAAGACCCGCTCCAGGGCGTAGTCGCGGACCGGACCCGTGTACATGCGGGCGGTCTCGAACGACGGGGTGAATCCGGCCTCTTCGGCGAGGGCGACGCCCGCCGTGCTGATCTCGGGCACGTCGACGGCGACCTGCCGGCCGGCCGCCTCGGCCATCAGGGCGGTGAACACGGCGCGGGCGTCCTCGGCGGTGTCGCCGAACAGGGGGCCGATGCGCAGGCAATCGTGCCCGGGGCGGATCACGCCGTAACCGGTGATGCGGTCGCCGTCGTGGCGGACGAAGGCCCGGTGGCCGGCGCCGGTCAGCCAGGCGGCCACGAACCGCGGCCGGTCGGCCGGGCAGCAGGCGCCGTCGTACGCGGTGACGGCCGGCAGGTCGGTGGCGCGTGCCGGGCGGACACCCCCGGGGATCTCGGCGGCCGGGGCGTACCCCACGAACCGGGCGGTGCGGTAGGCCAGTTCGAAGCCCGACTGGCGGTAGTTGTCCTGCTGGGCCACCACTCCGTCGAGGCCGACCGTACGGGTGCCGGCGTGGGCCAGTGCGGTCTTCCAGGTGGCGAGGCCGTGGCCGTGGCCGCGCAGGTCGGCGCGGACCAGGTACCAGCCGAGGAAGGCGTAGTCGGGGCCGTGGTTGACGACGGAGACGGCCGACACCGGTGCGCCGTCGACGCGGCCGATGAAGAACCCTTCGGGGTCCTGGGCGAAGAAGGCGGGGAGGTCCGCCAACCCCGGATTCCAGCCCTCGTCCACGGCCCAGCCTCGGACCACCGGCCAGTCGTCGGGCGTGGCCTGGGTGACGACGAGGTCCTGGGGGGCCGGAGTGGTCATCGATGCGCTCCATTCAGCGGCTGGTCGGGGCGGCCCGGGCCGCCACAGGGTGCGGTCGGACAGCGCGGCGGGCGGTGCCGCGTCCGCAGCATCCTTCCCGATCGCCGGGCGCCGCACCACGCCGGGATCAAGCCGTCAACATGCGCAACAGGCCGCTTCGACGGGGCTGTTGACCGAAGCGGCGCGCCGGGACACGCACATGGCACAGGCCCCACCGGTCGGGGTCCGGTGGGGCCTGCAGGCACGTTTCTCGGCGTGCCGTCTCGGCAGCGCGCCGGACGGTCAGCGCATGCGGCCCGGCCGGAAGCGCCGGTGCAGGACGGTCCCGGCGATCAGCAGCGCCGCGCCGCCCGCGGCGGCGGTACCCGTGAGGTCCGTCCCGGTGTGGGCGAGCGTGGCCGTCGCGGCCGGTGGTGGGGCGGGGTGGACCGACTTGGGACCGGGGTGGGTCCTGACCGGGGTCGGGGTGGTCGGCGTCTCCGTGCTCGGGTGGTCGCCGGAGGTGTTCACGGAGGTGTTGCCGGTGGCCGGATTGAGTGCCCCGACCACGTTCACGCTGTTGCCGCTCACGTTGACCGGGAGGTCGACCGGCAACTGGATGCCATTGCCGGAGATCACTCCGGGGGAGTCCTCCTCGATGCCCTGCGCGGACGCGCCGCCGGTGGTGGCCGAGCCGCCGGACTTGCCGTTACCGGCGCCGCCGGTCGAGGCAGAGCCGCCGGACTTGCCGTCAGCGGTGCCGCCCTCGTTCACGCAGGTGTTGCCGGCCGCCGGGTTCAGGAGCCCCACCACGTTCACGGTGTTCCCGCACACGTTCACCGGGACGTGCACCGGCAGCTGAATGCCGTTGCCGGAGATCACTCCGGGCGAACCGGCCGCGACGCCGTCTGCGCCGGCGTCGGCCCAGGACGGGGCCGCGAAGGCCATCGCACCGGAGGCGGCGGCGACGGCGATCACACCGTTTCGGGTAACCCGTTTCATAGGTTCCCTGCCTTCCAGACATTGTTGCGGGCGCTCGCCCGCACCGGTTAAACCGTGGCCGCACCATGTGAGTTATGGCTTATCCACATTTCACCCCATCGAGTGACATCGTTATCGAACCCGGGGCAAAACCGTGTTAGGAGTCGGAAGACGGTGATCGCGGCAGGATACGGCGCCCCGGCCCGGCCCGCTCGCCGGGAGGCGTGCTCACCGGGACCCGCTTATGGTGATCGAAAGCCCTCTTCCCGGTCCGCCTCTTCTCGGTCCGCCACGGAGTGTCCCTGGAGGCCCTCGATGCCGGCCATGCCCCGTAACCGGCTCGCCGTGCGTCGCTGCGCCGGCGCCGGAGCCGTCGCGCTGGCCCTGCTCGGCGCGGGGGGTTCACACTTCCGGTCGAGAAACAGGAGGGGAAACCCCGCCGCATCCGCCGAGCCCGTCCGCCTTCCC
>NZ_JBVHQG010000016.1:0-85263 GCF_055567535.1 Streptomyces sp. NPDC026538 | reverse complement strand
CTCTCTTCTTTGCCCCCCAGGGTTCTCCCTTGGAGCCCCTCTCTCCCTCCCCCCCCCCCCAACCGTCTCCCCTTGCTCTTTTCAACAAACTCCGACCCCCCCGCGCCGAGCAGCCGGACCTGAGCCGCTTCTACCGGCAGAAGGCCCACTGGACGGCGTGCAAGGACGTGGAGCTGCCCAAGGACATGCAGTGCGCCAAGGTGACCGTCCCGCTCGACTACGCGAAACCGGCCAAGGGCACCATCGACCTGGCGCTGTCCCGGTACCGGGCGACCGGGAAGTCACGCGGCTCGGTACTGCTGAACTTCGGCGGCCCCGGCGGCTCGGGCGTCAGCGGCCTCGGGCAGGCCGGCAAGGACTTCATGAGCCTGACCAACGGCTACGACGTGGTCGGCTTCGATCCGCGTGGGGTCGGCCGCTCCTCCCCCGTCAGCTGCGGCGACGGCCTCGACCAGCCCTCGGACGACGCGAGCACGGACAAGGTCCCCGACGTCGCCCATCCGCAGGCCCTGATGAAGATCCTCGAACAGCTGACGGTCCGGTGCACCCAGAACTCCGGGCCCGTCCTGTCCCACATAGGCACCGTGAACGCCTCCCGGGACCTGGATGTCATCCGCCAGGCGCTCGGCGACAAGAAGCTGAACTACCTGGGCTTCTCCTACGGCACCAAGCTCGGCGCGGTGTACGCGGCGCAGTTCCCGCACCAGGTGGGCCGCATGGTCCTGGACGGTGTGGACACGCTGACCGAGTCGCTGGCCGAGCAGGGGGTGGCGGGCGCCCAGGGGCAGCAGACGGCGCTGGACGACTTCCTGGACTGGTGCGTCACCGACCGGGGGTGTCCGTTCGGGCAGGACCGGCGCAAGGCGGGCGAGGCGGTCGCGGAGCTGGTGCGCTCGCTGGACGAGAACCCGGTGCCGTCCGACTTCGGCGGCTCCTTCACCGGTCAGGACCTGGTGGCCGCCATCGGGCAGGGGCTGTACGGCAGGGAGCTGTGGCCGCTGCTGGAGCGGGCACTGGCCTCCCTGATCGAGGACGGGGACACCCGGGCAGTGCAGAACTTCGCGTCCGGGGGCTACTCCCTCCCGGTCGGGCAGCGGCGCGGCAGCGGGCTGGTGGACAGCGCCGACATCCCCGTGGACAACCTGTCGGCCGCCCTGATGGCGATCAACTGCGCCGACGACCCCGACCGGCCGAGCGCCCGGCGGCTCACCCAGGACGTCGGCCGGCTCGGCAAGGAGTACCAGCAGGCGTCCCCGATCTTCGGCCGGTTCCGGCTGACCCAGGTGCTGCTCTGCTACGGCCGGCCGCGCGGCACCGACTTCATCCGCGACGAGGTGAAGGACGTGCCGTCCGCCCCGATGCTGCTGGTGGGCACCCGCGGCGACCCGGCGACGCCGTACCGCTGGACGCTCGAGACGGCGAAGCGGCTCGGGCCGTCGGCCGTGGTGCTGGACAACCGGGGCGACGGCCACACCGGGTACACGTCCTCCAGGTGCGTGCACGGCAAGGTCGACGACTTCCTGCTGTACGGCACGCTGCCGGCCGACGGCAGCTCCTGCCCGGCGGACGCCGACGCCCGCGGCGCCGGCACCGGCTCGTCGGGCTGAGGCTCAGGACAGGGTCAGCTCGGGGGCGTAGAGGTCGAGCCAGTGCGCCAGGTCGAGGGTGCGTTCCAGGCCGCGCCGGGCGCCCTGGTTGCTCAGCCCGGTCCGGTGGGCCGCGCGGTCCACCTTCTCGCGGTCGACGAGGTCGAAGACCCGGTGGTCGGGCCGGGTCAGCAGGTCCTTGACCTGGTCCTGGAGGGCCCGGCCGTACTCCGGGTCCTGGGTGGACGGGTAGGGGCTCTTGACCCGGTCGTACACGGACTGCGGCAGGACGTCCCGGGTGGCCTCCCGGAGCAGGGTCTTCTCGCGGCCGTCGAAGGACTTCAGGGCCCAGGGCGCGTTGTAGACGTACTCGACCAGCCGGTGGTCGCAGAACGGCACCCGGACCTCCAGGCCGACGGCCATGCTCATCCGGTCCTTGCGGTCGAGCAGCATGCGTACGAAACGGGTGAGGTGCAGGTAGCTCATCCGGCGCATCCGGAACTCGAAGTCGCTCTCCCCGTCCAGGCGCTGGACGTCGGTGACGGCCGAGTGGTAGCCGTCGGCGATGTACGACTCCAGGTCGAGGGACTTGGTGAGGTCGGAGCGCAGTACGTCGGTGTCGTCGCCGAAGTGCCGGCCGGCCAGGTACAGCCAGGGGAAGGTGTCGGCGGTGCGTGCGTCCTCGTCGAAGAACTGCAGGTACCCGCCGAACACCTCGTCGGCGGACTCCCCCGACAGCGCGACGGTGGACTGGTCGCGGACGGCCCGGAAGAGCAGCAGGAGCGAGGCGTCCATGTCCCCGAACCCGGCCGGCAGGTCGCGGGCCCGGATCACCCGCTCGCGGACGGCGGGGTCGGCGAGGCTGTTGACGTCCAGGACGATGTCCTGGTGGTCGGTGCGGGCGAGCCGGGCCACGTCGTGCACGAAGGGCGTGTCGGGGGTGCCCCGCAGTTCGTCGGCGACGAAGTTGTCGGTCTGGCCGACGAAGTCGACGGCGAAGCTGCGGACCTTCTCGCCCTGCACGGCGAGCTGACGGGCAGCCAGGGCGGTCATGGCCGAGGAGTCGAGGCCGCCGGAGAGCAGGGTGCAGCGGGGCACGTCGGCGACCAGCTGGCGGCGCACGATGTCGTCGAGGAGCTCGCGGACGGTGGCGACGGTGGTGTCGCGGTCGTCGGGGTGCGGGCGGGTCTCCAGCCGCCAGTAGGTCCGGGTGCGCAGTCCGTGGCGGTCGACGGTGACGACGGAGCCGGGTTCGACCTCGCGCATGCCCTCCCACACGGCGTGTCCGGGGGTCTTGACCATGGTGAACAGCTCGCGCAGCCCGTCCAGGCCGACTCGGGGTCGGACCAGCGGGTTCGCCAGGATCGCCTTCGGCTCGGAGCCGAACAGGACGCCGTCCGGGGTCGGGTACAGGTAGAACGGCTTGATGCCCATGCGGTCGCGGATCATCACGAGCTTGTCGTGGCGGCCGTCCCAGACGGCGAAGGCGTACATGCCGTTCAGCCGCTCGGCGACGGTGTCACCCCACTCCACATAGCCGCGCAGTACGACCTCGGTGTCGGAGTCGGTGGTGAACTCGTGGCCGCGGTCGGTGAGTTCGCGGCGCAGCTCGGTGAAGTTGTAGGCCTCGCCGGAGTAGACCATCGCGACGGTGCCGTCCGGGGTGCGGACGGTCATGGGCTGGCGGCCGCCGGGCAGGTCGATGATCGCGAGCCGGCGGTGGCCGAGGGCGGCGGGGCCCTCGCTCCAGGTACCGCGGTCGTCGGGACCGCGGCAGGCCATGGTCTCCGTCATTGCATCCAATGCGCGCGTCTCGGTGGTGAGGTCACGGTCGAAGGAGACCCAGCCGGTGATGCCACACATGCGTTACCTCCTGCTGCCGGTCTGCCGGACAACACCCGCCACCTGCGGTTCCACGACGGAAGGCGATTGCCCGAGCGAACCACTTGTATTCAGCACCTATATAGCGAGCGTGCGCCCGGGACCCGGGCCGGTCAACCTGGCCGTAACACGGATGGCCGCCCCGCCTCACTCTTTCGGCCGCGCTTTGCCCGCGCGAGGCCCGCGAACCCGCCCCGCACCGGGCCCCGCCCGCCCGGAACAGGCCAACCGCAAAAACTTCCCCAAACGGAACCGGCGCCGCGGTTCTCACCGGGCGCCGGCCACCTGCCGCAGTCGCTGTCGCGTCCTCGCGCTACGCGTCCGCGCGCTCCTCGCGCACCGGCGCCGCCGCCAGGAACCGGTCCAGCGTCGCCGTCAGCTCGGCCGGCCGCTCCACGGGAAGCTCATGGCCGGCGTCGATGATCCGGACCTCGGCGTCCGGGTAGGCCTTGGCCATCCGCAGCATCTGTCCGACCGGCAGTTGGATGTCGTGATAGCCGTGCACCATCAGGGTGGGCGCGGTGATCTCCCCGGCCCGGTCGAGGACGTCGAAGGCCCGCATGGCGCCGTACAGCGTCATCACGACCTCGCGCGGGGTGTCCGCGGAGGCGCGGACGTACTCGCGTATCTCCTCGCGGGGGTACCCCGGGGCGAAGGCGCGCTGGATGTTGGCCGCGACGAACAGCTTGAACGGCACCAGAGTGGAGGCCGCCATCAGCAGGCCGCGGCCGCGGCTGTACGCCATCCGGCCGATGGAGTTGACCAGCACCATCCGCTCGACCCGCTCGGGGTGGGTGAGCGCGAGGGTCTGGGAGATCATGCCGCCCATGGAGTGACCGACGGGGACGAAACGATCAACCTCGAGATGGTCGAGCAGGGCGACGACGTCCACGGAGAGTTCGGCGATCGTCTTCACGCCGGCCCCGGTGCTCTCGCCGTGACCGCGCAGGTCGAGGCGGATCACCCGGCGGTCCTCGGCGAAGTGCGCCATCTGGTGGTCCCAGCGGTGCCGGTCGGCGGTCCAGCCGTGGATGAACACCAGGGGTGCGGCGGCGCCGTCCCGGGGGCCCTCGTCGTCGTACGTCAGCGCCGCTCCGTCGACTTCGAGCTGCGGCATGGGGGCCTCCTGGGGCGTGATCCGGTTACTGCCGGGTACGGTAACCGGCCGCCCCGGCCGCCGTCATCGGGCGGCCGGCCTCAACACGGTTACAGCGTGCGTCTGATGGCCGCCACGGTCGCCTCGGCGTCGTCCGCGGACACCGCGATCCGGGCGAAGGGCGCGGACGGCGCCAGGTCGACCAGGACGACCGGGCCGTGTTCGTGGACGGCGACGAAGTCCTGCCCGCCCGGGTACTGCCAGGCGCCGACGCAGAACCGGTCGGGCTGGAAGCGGCCCGGGTGCGGTTCGCCGCGCAGCACCCGCCACCAGTCGGGCTCCACCGAGGCCCCGCGCACCTGCGCGAGCGGCACCCTGAGCCCACGGCGGTGGGCGAGCAGCCGCTCCCGCCCTCCCAGACGGACGACGACCTCGTCACCGTCGACGGTCAGCCGGGCCATCGCGCTCACCTCCACCTCTCACCGGACGAATCCCGCCGCGTGATTCCCGCCGCACGAATCCCCTTGGGTTGATTACCCCAAATGCCGCAATGGCGAATCGGCCCTATGGTGCTGGTATGGAGCACGCACTCAGTCCTTCGACCCTCGCCGAGCTGCGCCGCCCGCGCCCCTACCCCGCCGTGTCCGTGCTGACGCCGACGCACCGCCGCGAGCCCGACAACGCCCAGGATCCCGTCCGGCTGCGCAATGTCGTGGCCGAGGCGAAGAAGCAGCTGGAGACCGATCCCGCGGTCACCCGGGAACGCCGCAGCGACCTCTTCGACCAGCTCGACCGGGCCCTCGCCGAGGTCGATCTGGCGCATGCCGAGGACGGCCTGGTGATCTTCGCCGCGCCGGGTGAGCACCAGGTGTGGTCGCTGGCCCGCAGCGTGCCCGAGCGCGTGGTGCTCTCGGACACCTTCCTCACCCGCAACCTGGTCTCGGCCCAGGCCGCCGAGCGGCCGTTCTGGGTGCTGTCGATCTCGGCCGACCGGATCACGCTGTGGAACGGCGGGGTCGACCGGGTCACCGAGAGCGAGGCCGGCGGCTTCCCGATGACCCGCAGCCAGGAGAACTTCGACGCCGAGCGGCTGCAGCGCATCGGAGACATGCCCAGCACCTTCCGCGACGAGGACACCAAGCGCTTCCTGCGGGACGCGGACACCGTGATGGCCGCGCTGCTGCGCGAGGAGCCGCGGCGCCTGTACGTCACCGGCGAGCAGGCCGCTCTGTCCCTGTGGGAGGAGTTCGGCAACGTCGCCAGGAACAGCATCCTCGTGCAGCACGGCGGTCTCACGCACGCCGGTCCGGAGGCCGTGTGGCAGGTGATCCGGCCGCTGCTGGAGGCGGACTCCCGCCGCAACACCGCGTCGGTGACCCGGGAACTCGAATCCGCGCGCGGTCACAGGACGTTCGCGGCCGGTGTCGACGAGGTCTGGCAGAGCGCCCGCGAGGGCCGGGTCCGGCTGCTGGCCGTCGAGGAGAACTACCGCACCGCCGTCCGTGACGACGGCGACCACCTGATCCCGGCCGCGAGCGGCGACCTCGACGCCCGCGACGACATCGTGGACGAGATCGTCGAGCAGTGCCTGGAGACCGGTGCCGACGTCCGCTTCGTCCCGGACGGCACCCTGGGCGACGAGAACGGCATCGCCGGGGTGCTGCGGTACTGACGGCTCCGCTCACTCGGCCGACGTCTAGGCTCTGCAGCGTGATCGTCGGCTGAGAGGGAGTGTGGGCGTGGCAGAACTGCTGGGCGTCGCGGTACTGGGTGCCGGACACATGGGCGCCGACCACATACGACGGCTCGACCAAGTGGTGAGTGGCGCGAGGGTGGCGGCTGTCGCCGACCCCGACCTGGACCGCGCCAAGGAGGCGGTGGCCGGCCTCGACGGGGCCACCGTCCACGCGGATCCGCTGGCCGCCCTGGACGCACCCGGTGTGGAGGCGGTGCTGATCGCCTCGCCCGGGCCGGCACACGAGGAGCCCCTGCTCGCGGCCTTCGCCCGCGGGCTGCCGGTGCTGTGCGAGAAGCCCATGGTGCCGGACTCCACAGGTGCGCTGCGGGTGGTGGAGGCCGAAGCCAGGCTCGGCCGCAGGCTGGCCCAGATCGGGTTCATGCGCCGTTACGACGCCGAGTACCAGCGCCTCAAGACCCTGCTGGACGGCGGCGGGCTGGGCCGGCCGCTGATGCTGCACTGCACCCACCGCAACGTGTCCTCGCCGCCCGGCTTCACCAGCGCCATGGTGATCAACAGCTCGGTCTCGCACGAGATCGACGCGGCCCGCTGGCTGCTCGGCCAGGAGCTGACCGCGGTCACCGTGCTGCGGCCGCAGCCGTCCTCGGGCGCCCCGCAGGGACTGCTCGACCCGCAGCTGGTGCTCTTCGAGACCGACGGCGGCGCCCTCGTCGACGTCGAGGTCTTCGTCAACTGCGGCTTCGGCTACCAGGTGCGCTGCGAGGCCGTCTGCGAGCGCGGCAGCGCCCGGATCGGCGAGGACCACACCATGCTCGTCACCTCGGCGGGCGCCGCCCGCGAGGAGGTGCCCCAGGACTATCTGGTGCGGTTCGCCGACGCCTATGACCGCGAGGTGCAGTCCTGGGTGGACGCCACCCGCCGGGGCCGGGTCACCGGACCGAGCGCCTGGGACGGCTACGCGTCCTCCGTGGTCGCCGAGGCCGGGGTCCGGGCGCAGGAGTCCGGCGGCCGTACGACCGTCGAACTCGCCCCGCGCCCGGACCTGTACGCGGGGGACGTCAGCCGCTGACGCTCGCGGAGCCGGTCTCCAGGTGGCCGGTGAAGCGGCGCGACCAGGTCGCGTCGGAGTCCACCGTGACCGTGAAGTCGTACCAACCGCCCTGGTAGGCGACGGCGTTGAAGTAGTCCTCGGCCGAGGCACCGGCGGCGACCTGATAGGTCCAGGGGCCGTCGGTGCGGTAGTTGTTCGCGGTGATGGTGAACTTCACCGGCGCCGAGCCCGAGTTGGTCATCTTGAACCAGACGGCGAGCTTGCCGGTACCGGGCTCCACGGTGTAACGGGTGCTCACCTCTGCCGACTTGCCGGCCTTGGTCGCGTCGCCCTGGAAGCGGCGCAGGAAGCGGTTGGGGCCGACCATGCTCAGGTCGTACTTGCCGCCGCCGTACCCCGTGCCGATGTTGAAGGAATCGGAGGCGGTGCCGCCCGCGGTCACCGTGTACTGCCAGGGCGTGGTGTCCCGGTAGGCGTTGGGGTGGATGGAGAAGTGCGCCGCACGGGTGGCCGAGGTGCCCTGGTTGGCCATGGTGAACCAGGCGAGGATCTTGCCGCCGGTGCCGAACTCCAGGTGGTCCAGGTACCCGTTGGGCTGGTAGGGCAGTGCACGGGCCGGGCGGGTGCCGGACTCCTGGGCGGGCAGGGCGTTGGTGGTGGGCACCGGGTTGGGCAGCGGACCGCAGGTGGAGAAGCCGATCACGCTGGTCGGGGGCAGGGAGACGGCGCCGTGGACCGGGTTGGCGAAGTCGAAGACGCCGGTCAGGTCGCCGCTCACCGAGCGCCGCCAGGCGCTGATGTTGGGGCAGTTCGCGGGCTTGCCGAGGGCCGCAGTCCAGGTCTCCAGGAAGCGCAGCACGGAGGTGTGCTCGAAGACCTCGGAGGAGACCCAGCCGCCCCGCGTCCAGGGCGAGATGACGATCATCGGAACGCGGAACCCGAAGCCGTACGGCACGCCGTTCAGGAACTCACCGGCCGTGCCGGCGGGCGGCGCCGGGGGCGGGACGTGGTCGAAGTAGCCGTCGTTCTCGTCGTAGTTGAGGAACAGGACGGTCGAGTTGAAGACGTCCTCGTCGGCGGCGAGGGCCTGGTAGACCAGGTTGACGAAGTGGGCGCCGTCGCCGGGGGGCGCGTAGGGGTGCTCGGAGAAGGCCTGGTTGGCGACCACCCAGGAGACCTGCGGGAGGCTGCCCGCGACGATGTCGGCCCTGATGGCGGCGGCGATGTCGTCGGGGGTGGAGCCCGTCACCCGCGGGACCGAGGCCATGCCCCGGTCGTACAGCGGGTTGCCCGCCTTGGCGCCGGCGAAGTTCTTGAAGTAGGCGCAGCCGTTGTCCCCGTAGTTGTCCTGGGCGTTCTGGTAGACCTTCCAGGTCACTCCGGCGTTCTGCAGCGCCTCGGCGTAGTTCTGCCAGGTCAGGCCGGACTCGTCACCGCCGTCGTAGCTGGCTGCGTCGACCTTGCCGCTCCACAGGTAGGTGCGGTTGGGGCCGGTGGCGCTGAGGGTGGAGCAGAAGTAGGCGTCGCAGATCGTGTAGTTGTCGGCGAGCGCGTAGTGGAAGGGAATGTCGGACCGGTCCAGATAGCCGAGGGACCGTACGTTGCCGACTCCCGCGACCCAGTTGTCGAGGCGGCCCTTGTTCCAGGCGGAGTGCTGGGAGGACCACGAGTGCGGCAGGTCGCCGTTGCACTGGGCCAGGGTCTCGCCGTCCTGACCGCCCGCGTCGGGGGTCGCGCTCAGCCTCCAGGGATACTGGCGGCCCGAGCCGTTGGGCTGGTTGAAGACCGGGTAGCCGCCGCTCAGGGTGATACCGCTGCGGTCCGCGAAGCCGCGGACACCCTTGAGGCGCCCGAAATAGTGGTCGAAGCTGCGGTTCTCCTGCATCAGGACGACCACGTGCTGTACGTCCGAGATCGTGCCGGTCGCCGTGGCCGGGGCCGCGGCCGCGGCCGCCGTCCGTGGGCCGGCGCTCACCGCCATGCCCGCCGCCACGGAAGCGCCCAGTCCCACAAAGCCTCTTCGGCTGATCGGTGTCATTCGCCCCGTCCTCGTCACGGGTGTGCCCGTGTGGCACACCGCGCGCAAGGGTGCACGGGGCGTTCATCAGGGTCCGGACCGGAGCGGTGAGAGGGAGTGAACAGAAGTCAAAGTACGCGTCGGTCGCGCCGGATGCCTCTCAGACACCCCCGAACAACGTGCTCAGACCCCGCTCCACGACCGCCTCGACGTCCTCCTCCCCCGGCGCCACCACCTCGTGGGTGCGCTGCAGGAAGCGGACGAGCGCCTGGGTGTCGAACTGGAGCAGGGCGAGCCCGTGCGGCGAGTGGAACTCCACGGCCGTGCGGCCCCGGCCGCAGGGCCAGATGTGCACGTCCCCGCGCCCGGCGGGGACATCGAGACCCTGGTCCAGCAGCGAGCGCGCGAAGGTCCAGGTGACCTCCTCCCCGCCGAGGGTGACCTCGGCGGGGAAGTCGACGAACACGGCCAGCGGATCACCGGAGGTGTACCGGAGCGTGGCGGGCACCGGGACCTCCTGGTCCTCGGCGGTGATCAGCCGGGCGCGGGCGGGTTGCTCGAAAGTGATGTCCATGCCTGTAGGACTCCATAGGTGCCCTTCGCATGACGCGAAATCCGGACAGAGTTGCCGCGGTTGGCCGAGACCCCGACACTGTGAACACAGGCACGTCGAACAGTCGCCCGAGCGCGACACGAAGGCTCTTGAAAGTAAGTCAAGTCGAGTAGTGCACCTACGACTTGCCCACCAGACCGCGTACGTCTTTCATAGCGGTCCACCAGCCCGTGAAGACTCTGGCATATGCCAGAAGCACCACCGTATCGGGTGTTGCCAAATCCCTTACGGGGCGTCGCAGGCTGTGCCACAGTCGTAACCGGTCCCCCGCCCGTCCCTGGCCGTACCGTCCCCGCATCGGAGTGCGTCATGCCGTCCCATGTCTCCGCGGACCGCCCCGCCGCCCAGCCGCCCGGGCATGGCTCGGTCGAGGCGTTGATATCGCAGACGCGGCGGCTCAAGGGCGACGTGGACGCCGTACGACGGGACACCCGGAGCGACGGTTCGGACCCCCGGGACCGCTGGCAGCGCGCGCTGTACGACCTGGCCCTGCACCAGCTCAACGATCTGGACGAGCACCTGGCGCAGCTGCGGGACGGCCCCGTGCCACTGCCGCCCGGACCGGACACCGCGCCGGTGCACCGGTCGGCGGCGGCCGATATCCCGCACGGTTCGCTGCTCAGCCGGGTGGGCAGCGCGGAGTGGAACCTCCTGACGGACGAGGCCAGTTGGTCCGGCGAGCTCTATCAGATCCTCGGCCGCGACCCGGCCGCGCCCGCGCTCACCCTCGACGAACTGCCCGCCCTGGTCCTGGACGAGGACCGACCCGGACTGACGGCGATGGTCACCGACTGCCTGGTCGACGCCAAGCCGATCGACGGCGAGTTCCGTGTCCTGCGGTCCGACGGGCACGTGCGGACCGTGCACATGATGGGCGAGCCGGTGCTCGGCGGCGACGGCAGCACCGCATCGATGTGGGCCGTGCTGCGGGACGTCAGCGAACTGCGGCGCAGCCAGCGCACGGTGCGCGAGACCCGTGACTCGATGCGTCATCAGCACCGGCAGGACCGTACCGAGCAGCGGCTCGCGGCCGAACTGCAGGAAGCCGTGCTGCCGCCGGGGCGCAGTGCGCTGGGGCTGCCACGCGGCGGCCCGGGCACCCTCGACGCCGCCGCCCGCCACCTGCCGTCCGTCGCCGGCGCCCTGCTCGGCGGCGACTGGTACGACGCGCTGGACCTGCCCGACGGCGACACCCTGCTCAGCGTCGGCGACCTCACCGGACACGGTGTCGCCGTCGCCTCGGGCATGACGATGCTGCTGGGCGCCGTACGCGGCATGGCGATGGCCGGTGCCCAGCCGGGGCAGCTCATGTCCCTGCTGAACCAGTTGCTCGACGCGACCGTCCAACCCGCCCTCGGCAGCGCCGTCTGCTGCCGCTACCGCCCCATGACCCGCACCCTGACCTGGGCACAGGCGGGGCACCCCGCCCCGCTGCTGTTCCGCGACGGGACAGGGTGCGTGCTGAGCGCGCCGGACGGCGTACTGCTCGGCGCGACCTCGGGAGCCGGTTACGGGCAGGCTGAAGTGACCCTGGAACCGGGCGATCTGCTCCTGCTGCACACCGACGGGCTGTTGCCCGGGCACAGCGCGGCGGACTCCCTGGACCGTCTCCTCGGCCTGTCCCCGCGGTTCGGGGCGGCACCCACCGCCCAGGACTGCGTCAGGGCCGTGATCGAGGAGTTCGGCGAGACCGGGCGCGAGGACGAGGCCTGCGTGCTCATCGCCAAGGTGAGTGAATAAGGGCGGCTGCCGCCACCCGGATCAACCGGTGAGTCTGGATGCGCACAGGCCTCCTATGCCTGTGCGCTGTTGTTCGTCCCCCTGTTCCTGGCCTTGGGCAGGGCGAGCTTGATCTCCTCCCGCAGGTCCTGGATCCTCGGATAGCTGGAGTATTCGGCGGTGAGCCGGTACATCTGGCGCAGCCGGTCCCAGGTGCGGTGGGAGGAGTTCGATCCCATCGACACCAGGGCCAACCGCGCGTAGTGGCCCGCCTGTTCGGGGTCGTCCGCGATGAAGCAGGCGGAGGCCATGGAGAGGAAGTCGAAGATCTTCGACCGCTCCTGCTTGCTGTCGGCCCTCAGCGTCAGGGCCTTGTCCGCATAGTGCCGGGCGTGCACGGCCGCGCTCGGGTCATGGTCGGCCAGCGTGCGGTAGGCCAGGGCCTGCATACCGTACAGATCCGCCTCGTTGAACATCTGCATCCAGCTCGGCGGCGGCACGTCGCTGCGGTCCGAGACGAAGAGGCTCTCCGCCTGACCGAGGGTACGGCGCATCGCCTGGCCCTTGCCCATCGACGCCTGTGCCCACGCCTCGATGGTGTGGAACATCGCCTGGGTGCGCGGCAGCACCTCGTGACCCGAGCCGGACTGGGCGAGTTTCATCAGGTCGAGCGCCTCGTCGGGCCGGCCGATGTGCACCATCTGGCGAGCCGCCCTGGAGAGCGCCTCCCCGGCACGCGGCCGGTCACCGCCCTCACGGGCCGCGTGGGCGGCGATGACGAAGTACTTCTGGGCCGTGGGCTCCAGGCCGATGTCGTGCGACATCCAGCCCGCGAGCACGGCGAGGTTGGCGGCGACGCCCCACAGGCGCCGCTGGAGATGGTCGGGGTGACGGTAGGCGAGCATGCCGCCCACTTCGTTGAGCTGTCCCACCACGGCCTTGCGCTGCAGCCCGCCGCCGCGGGCCGCGTCCCAGGCGCGGAACACCTCGACGGAGCGCTCCAGTTCCTCGATCTCCTCGGATCCGATGGGGGCGGCCTCGTAGCGGTCGAACCCAGCGGGGTCGGCGTGCAGAGGATCGTCGAGGACGGGGGCGTCGGCCTTCAGGGTGGGGTCGGTGTGCAGCCAGTCGTACATGGCGCTGCTGAGTACGGATCCCGCGGTGAGCGCGGCACCCGCGCCCACCAAGCCGCGTCGGTTGAGCATGAGGTCCATTCCCGTGAATTCGGTGAGGACCGCGGCGGTTCGTTCGGGCGCCCACGGCATGCCGTCGGGATGTTCCACGTTCCCGTCGTCCGGCCGTTTTCCCGTACGCCCGTGCCGTACCAGACCGAGGTCCTCGATGGTCACGACACGGCCGAGACGCTCGGTGAACAGGGCCGCCAGCACCCGCGGCACCGGATCGCGCGGGATCTCTCCCGTGTCGATCCACCGCCGCACCCGGGAGGTGTCGGTCGCCAGCTGGGGGTGGCCCATCGCCGCCGCCTGCCGGTTGACCAGCCTCGCGAGTTCGCCCTTGGACCAGCCGGCCAGGCCGAACAGGTCCGAGAGACGGGTGTTGGATTGTCCGCTCACGTCAAGCCCCCAGGTTCTCGGCTGAGTTGACAGTAGCCCCGTGACGATTGCCGGGCGACTATTCGCCACGGTTCGCCAGGGTGCGCCAGATGGTGTGCCACTGGGCAACGGGTGTCAGGTAGGAACGCGCCACCCCGACCCGGTCGCCACTCGACGGGCACACTCCCCAGGGTGTGTCCGGGCGGCCGGGCCGGGTGGCGCCGAGGACCTCTCGCAGGACTTCTCAGGCAGGCACCGCAGGTACACGAAGGGATCTGTATCGCCCATGTACGCAGCATCGTCCTCCGTGTCCGCCCCGCCCCGGACGCTGCGCCCCCGCCCGGCGGGCAGCGGACCCTATCTCGACCCCGCGCGTACAGGGGCCGCCGTACCGGTCGTGGGCCGGCAACGGCGCGCCGCGGGGCCAGGCACCCAACCGCTCAGCGGGAGACTCGACCTGTCCGGCCCCCAGGGGGCACAGCTGCGCACCGCCATCGCGTCGGTGCACCGGATCTGCCCGGAGTTCGCTCCGGTGCAGGTGCTGCGGCGCTCCGGACGGTCCGTGATCCTCGTCGGGACGACAGGGCGCAGCACGGCAGTAGCCAAGTGTCTACTGGACCAATCCCCCGCTTGGGCGGATCGGATCCGCCACGAAATAGCCGCATACCGCTCGTTCGTCCGGCAGCGGCCCCCGATCCGGGTGCCGCGGCTGATCGCGGCGGACCCGGACAACTGCACGCTGGTGATCGAGCGGATGCCCGGTCGGGTGGCGGCGGTACAGCGCCACCCGGCGGAGGCTCCGCCCCGGGCGGACATCCGGGCCGCCCTGGGCGCGATCTGCCGGCTGAACGCCTGGCGGCCCCCGACCGGCACCTTCGACGCCCCGGTGGACTACGCGGCCCGCATCTCCCGGTACCACGAGCTGGGTCTGCTCACCGACCGGGACATGGGTGACCTGCAGAAGCTGCTGCACGGCATCGCGGTCGCGGCGGGCCGGCAGGGGATGGGCCAGTTCTGCCACGGCGACGCCCTGCTGTCGAACATCCTGCTGTCGCCGGCCGGTCCGGTGCTGGTGGACTGGGAACACGCGGGCTGGTACCTGCCGGGGTACGACCTGGCGACGCTCTGGTCGGTGCTCGGGGACGCTCCGGTGGCGCGTCGTCAGATCAGCCAGATCGCCCAGTCGGCGGGGCCCGCTTCGCGGGACGCCTTCCTGGTGAACCTGATGCTGGTCCTCACCCGGGAGATCCGGACCTACGAGACCGCCGTGCAGCGTTCGATGCACGACGCGACCCCGGCGGCACAGGGTATGGCCCATCCGGGTGCCGCGCCGACCGGCGAGGAACAGCGGCTGCTGCTCCGGCGGCTGCACGACGACTGCCAGCTGGCCCGCCGGGCCGTGCGCGCGGCGGTCGGCACTCGCTGACGGGGACGGGAATCCGCGGTGCGCTCAGGGCAACTGCGCGCCGCGGATTTCTCGGACGGCCGTACCGTTCACTGGTGTACGCCACTGACGCCGCGCAGGCCGGGAGCCTCCGGCGCGAAACTCCCACGATCATCGTATGACATGGGAATTCTCCCTCCTCTGGGCATGATTGACGGATCGTCGGCAAGCCGGTACCACTGAGCCACGCTCAGCCCCGCACGCCCCGCCGCGCTCGATCGCCCCAGGAGGCCGCATTGCGAGGATCCGTCACCGAGCCAGCGCCCACTCGCGGCGGCAGACATATGCGGAGGGCGGCCGCTTCGGTCGGCTCCGCGGCGCTGCTGTTGCCGTTGCTGGGTGCCGCTCCGCCGCCCGGCGAGACCTCGTCGTCCGCCGGACTGCTCCAGCGTGCGTTCGCGTCCGCCGCCGCCGAGTACCACGTACCGCAGAGCGTTCTGCTGGCCGTCTCCTATCTCCAGTCCCGCTGGGACACCCATGGCGGCGCGCCGAGTGTGACGGGCGGCTATGGCCCGATGCATCTCACCGACGCGCGCACCGCGCTGGCCGCCACCACCGAGCACTTCGCCGACGGCACCGAGGACGCCCGCGGCGACAGCGCCCGCCCGGCCCTGCACCCCAGCGTCAAGGTGCCGGCCAACTCCGCGCTCCCGGCCCGCCTCAGGACCCTGGTCCGGGCCGCCGGGCTGACCGGCATCCCGGCGGCCGAGCTGCGCACCGACCCGGCGGCGAACGTGGCCGGCGGTGCCGCCCTGCTGGCGTCCGCCCAGCAGTCCCTGCACCAGCCGCTCAGCGCCGACCCGGCCGACTGGTACGGCGCGATCGCCCGTTTCTCCGGCGCCGACGACTCGGCGACCGCGGCGGCGTACGCGAACGACGTGTTCGACGTCCTCCACACGGGCGAGGAGCGCACCACCGACGAGGGACAGCTCGTCGCCCTCGCCGCCCAGCCGGAGCTGACGGCCGACAGCGCGCAGCTGAAGCTGACCGGGCTGCGCACCGGGGCGGCGGACGACACGGAATGCCCGACAACGGTGTCGTGCGAATGGATCCCGGCACCCTACGAGGAGTTCGGGGACAACGACTACGGCAACCACGACCTCGGCGACCGGCCGGCCTCGCAGAGCATCAAGTACATCGTCATCCATGACACGGAAGGCGCCTGGGACGGAACCATCAACCTGGTCCAGGACCCGACCTATGTGTCCTGGAATTACACCATCCGCTCGACCGACGGTCTGATCGCTCAGCACGTCAAGGCGAAGGACGTGGCCTGGCACGCGGGCAACTGGTACATCAACGCCAAGTCGATCGGCATCGAGCACGAGGGCTTCCTCGCCGCGCCGGACGCCTGGTACACGGAGGCGATGTACCGGTCGTCGGCCCGGCTGGTGAAGTACCTGACCACCAAGTACGGCATCCCGCTGGACCGGCAGCACATCCTCGGCCACGACAACGTGCCGGGGCCGACCACCTCCACGATCCCCGGGATGCACACCGACCCCGGCCCGTACTGGGACTGGCGGCACTACTTCGAGCTGCTGGAGCACCCCTTCAAGCGCACGGCGGGCAAGAAGGGCGGTCTGGTGACGATCCTGCCGGACTACGCCACGAACCAGCCGACGTACACCGGTTGTGTCACCAGTGGCCAGCCGTGCGCCGCGCACGGTTCCAGTGAGGTACGGCTGTACTCCGACCACGACGAGAGCTCGGCACTGATCAAGGACATCGGCCTCGGCAGGACGCCGACGGCCGACGTGAACGATCTCTCCTCGCGGGTCTCCACCGGCCAGCAGTACGCGGTGGCGGACACCTGGGGTGACTGGACGGCGATCTGGTACCTGGGGCAGAAGGCCTGGTTCAAGAACCCGGCGAAGGCGCCGACGGCGGTGACCGCGGCGGGGCTGGTGGTGACGCCCAAGGCGGGCCTGACCAGCATCCCGGTGTACGGCCGCGCCTATCCGGAGGCGTCCGCGTACCCCTCCGGGGTACCCGCGCAGGCGGTGTCGGCGCTGCCGTACACCATCCCCGCGGGCCAGGAGTACGTGGTCGGCGGCGCGGTGCCGGGCGAGTACTACTACGCGGTCACCTTCGACACCGCCTCGCACCGGGTCGTGGTCGGCAAGGACCTGTACTACGAGATCCAGTACGGCCACCGGGTCGAGTTCGTCCGCGCGGCCGACGTGACGGTGGCGCCCGCCAGCAGGTGGGGGCGGAGGTAACCGTCGTCAGCCCTGCTGGAACAGCTCCGCCGGGAGCGGTTTCAGCAGGGCGTACAGGTCGTCCGTGATCGGGCGGTCCCAGGCGGCGATGGTCACGAGGACGCCGTCGCTGCGGTCGAACTGGACGCAGGAGATCCGGCTCTCGGAAAGCTTGAGGCGGCGCACGATCAGCAGGTTGTCCCCCTGCAGCACCGGCATGTCCTCGGTACCGACGACGGTGACGTCCTCGTCGTTCTCCAGCGCGAGCAGGAGCTGGCCCACCTCGAAGGGGACCTCGTCCTCGGCGACCTCGCGGGCCGGGGAGCCCTCGGGGAGGTTGCCGATGATCATCGCGGGGCCGCGGCCGCCGAAGAGGTCGTAGCGCAGGAAGACGCCCTGGCAGGTGCCGTCGGGGGCGGGCAGCAGCCCGGCGCCGAGGTTGCCGGGCCAGTCACCCGGGTCCATGGCCAGTACGTCGAAGTCGGGGCCGGCGGGAGTGGCGCTGCGGCGACGGAGGAACGACATGCGGTCCATGGTACGGGGCCGCGGCGCTTTCCCCACCGCCGCGCCTTCTCAATGGGTGCGCCCGGACACGCGTCATGAGAAGCGCACGTCGCTCAGGTCGATGCTCACCATGACGTGATCGTGGTCGGGGCGTCCGTCGGGCCCGCGCAGATACGCGCGACGCCTGGTCGGGAACTTGATGCCGTCCCCTTCCGCGAAGTCGGTGACGTACTGGGCGGCCGCGAAGCCGCCGGCGACGTCCACGTGGTAGTCGTGCCGTCTGAGGAGAAGGTCGTCCCCGAAGTAGAAGTCCTGGACCGTGCTGTGGCTGGCGATGGCGTCCGGGAAGGTGATCCGCAGACGGCGCCAGGCCTCGGAAGGCGATTCGGTCCATGGCTCCTTCTCCTCCACGGCCATGCCGTCCATGATCATGAAGAACGGTGTGGTCAGGTACGTCCACAGCGCGTAGCCGTTGAAATAGGCACGGTCCAGCGGATCCCAGGGGGTGTCCAGGACGTGCCCCGAGAACGACTTGCGCGGGTCGAGACGCTCGGCGACGACCGTGCCGTCGCTCCGCATGATCGCTACCCGGCCGGGCGTGAAGTCGGTGTGCTGGTCGGGGGAGCCGAAGGGACTCACCGACGCGCGTTCCTCGTGCAGAGCGATTGTCATGCGGCGCGGCTGGAGGTCCTGAGGCAGGCCCTTGGCCGCGAAGAGTTCGCCGTCGCTGACGATGGTGGCCGTCGCGGTCGTGAGCTGCTCCCAGCGCCGCACGCCGCCGTGGGCGTCGAGAACGTCGGAGAGCAGGCCGCTCATTCCTTCTCCTCGACCCGTGGACGGGCACCGTCGCGCTCCAGGCATGCGGGGCGGCACCCTCGGACACGACAACGTTCCAACGAAACGGACCATCCCGCATCCCGGGCCGTCCGTGGTCGGCGGACGGCCTCACCACGTGGGACCCGGACGGACCGAGCCCGCGACGGTGACGGCCCATGGCGCCTTCGCCGCCGCCGGCAGCTGGGCGCCCCGTCTCCTCGGGAGCGCCCGCGCCGGCACCGGTAGTGGCCTCGGCCCGGCCGTCGAACTCGCCGCCGGCCCGCCGCGCGGCGGAGCCGCATGTCGGATGCGGCCCCGCGCGCCTGGCTGGGTCGTCGCTGACGGCTGCTACAGAGCCGCCGTCTCCGCCGCTGCCAGTTCGGCTCGCGCCTCGTCGGCCAGGCCGTCCGCCCCGCACTGCTCGGCCGCTTCCAGGCCCTTGCGGAGGTGGGCGGGGTCGTGGAGGTCCGTGCCCAGGGCCACCAGCGCGCACGCCAGTTCATAGGCTGCCGGGGAGCGTTCCAGGTGGGTCACCGCCTCTTTCAGGTAGGTCAGGCGGGCCGGACCCGACGTGACCTCCGCCGCCGTGCGCAGGGCCTGGCCGATCGCCGACGGGGCGCCGAACTGGCGGGCGCGGCCGACCGCTTCCATGGCCGTGGCCAGCGCACGCTCGGGTGCGTCGTGACTCTCGGCGCGGGCCAGGTGGAGCTGCCAGGGGCACCACGCGGGGTTGCGGATACCGCGTGGTTCCAGGCGTCGGCCCGCGGCCGAGAGCTCGGCCACCGCGTCCTGGGTGCGGCCACGTGCGAGGAGCAGTTCGCCGTAGACCGTCTGGGCGTCGGGGAAGACCACGGCCGCCGGGAAGGGCTCGTGGAAGGAGTGGTGCTCGGCGACCTGCGTGGCCTCGTCGGTGCGCCCTCGGGCGAGCAGGGTCTGGACGAGGGTGCCGACCGCGTACCAGTAAACGGGGGTGCCGGGGCCGACGCGTTCGGCGAGGCGCAGTCCGGAGCGGACCAGGTCCTCGGCCTCGGCGAGGCGGCCGCGCCGGTAGCGGACGTAACCGTGGAGGGTGTACGCGAAGGAGAGGTGCGCGCCGCGCCAGCCCTGGCGTTCGAAGTCGGCGGTGCCGGTGGCGAAGAGTTCCTCGGTGCGGTCGGGCCGGTCGGCGTACATGAAGGCGAGGGCGACCAGGACGGGCACCTCGAAACCGCGGTCCGACTCGGCCCAGCCCAGTCCGCCGGCGAGGGCGCGCTCGGCGTGGTGGAGCGCGACCTGCGCGGGCTCGCCGCGCTGGACCGCGTCCCAGGTGCGCAGGCCGATGATGTACCGCTCCGTGAGGTCGCGGCCCTGGATCCGGTCGGCGAGCCGGGCCAGCCGGCGGGAGCGGGAGGGGTGGTCGGGTTCGTCGGCGCGGAAGGCGTCCCACATGAACTGTTCGGAGAGCATCCGCAGCCGGACCCGGGCGTCGCCGGTCAGCCGGATCTCCCGGGCCAGGGTCTCGGAGGCCTCGGCGAGCCGGTCGCTGTGGGCGAGGACCTGGGAGAGGCGGTAGACGATGTTCTGGCGCAGCTCGGGCTCGGCGATGGGCTCCGCGAGGGCCGCCCGCAGGTGGTTGACGGTGGTGGCGGGTTCGGTGAGCAGGGAGGCGCTGCCGAGTTCGTAGAGGACGGCGGCGCGGTCCTTGGCGGGCGGGGGTTCGCGCAGGGCGCGGGCGAGGTAGCGGCAGGCGGCGTCGGGGGCGCCGGCCCGCAGGGTCTCGCCGGCGGCGGCGCGCAGCCGCTGGACGACCCAGGTGTCGCCCTCGGGGTGGGTTTCCAGCAGGTGGCGGGCGGCGGTGGCGGCGGGCTGGCCGTCGTCGGTGACGCACCAGGCGGCCTGGCCGTGCAGGGCGACCCGGACGCCGGGCGGGATGGCCCGGTAGACGGCGGTGGCGATCAGCGGGTGGACGAACTCCAGGGTCTCGGCGCCGGTGAGGACACGGACGCCGCGCAGGGCGTCGGCGGCGTCGGCGGCCTCCTCGTGGCCGAGGCCGGCGACGGCGGCGGCGAGCGCGGGATGGATCTCGGTGCCGAGCACGGCGCAGGCCCAGGCGAACCGGACGGTGGAGGGGCCGAGGCGTTCCAGCCGGGCGATCAGGCCGCTGCCCTTGACGGCGGCGGCGAGGTCGCGCAGCAGGGGGGCACCGGCCTCGGTGGGGTCGAGGCCGCGGTCGTGGACCTTGGCGGTCAGTTCCACGGTCTCGAAGGGGTTGCCGGCGGTGACGGCCCAGCACTCGTGGCAGAAGGCGTCGTCGGCGTGCGCGCCGAGGCTCTCACGGACCAGGCCGGCGACGGCGTCGGCGCTGAGCGGTTCCAGGTCGTGCGGGCGGCCGCCGGCCCGGCCGGGCAGTCCGCGCAACGACTCGGCGTGGTCGGGGAGTTCGTCGGGCCGGTAGGCGACGACGACGAGCAGCGGGAGTTGCTCGGCGCGGGGCGCGAACGCGGCGAGCCAGCCGAGGGATTCGGGGTCGGCCCAGTGCGCGTCGTCGAGGACGAGGACCATCGGTGCCTGGCGCACCACGAGGTGGGTGAGCACCCAGTCGAGGCCGTCGCGCAGGCCCTGCTGGTCCGGCGGGGCGCCCTCGGTGGGAGCGCACAGGCCCAGGGCGGGGCCGACGATGTCGTACCAACTGCCCAGTGAGGCGCGGAGTTCGGCCTCCGGTGCACCGGCGAGGCGGGGCTGCAGGAGCTGGCGGGCGACGTGGAAGGCGACGCGCTGTTCCTGGTCGCCGCCGCGGGCGGAGAGCACCGTGCAGCCCTGGGCGGCGGCGCGGCGGCGGACCTCGGCGAGCAGCGTGGTCTTGCCGATGCCGGCGCGGCCGGCGAAGGCGAGCAGGGCGCCGAGCGGCCGGTCGGCCGGTGCCGCGCCGTTCGCGCTCAGGCCGGTGAGTTCCGCCAACGCCTCGTCGACGGTGGCGAGTTCGCTCTCACGTTCGTAGAGCGTCCGTCGGTTGCGAAGGACCCGCTGTCCCATGACCACCCCCTGCCACGGTGATGCGCGAGCGCGGGGAGCGGGCGCGCACCGTGGCTTGCAGGCAGCTCAGCGTACGCCCGATGAGCGTGATCCGCGCCCTACTGACGGTTACTGACCCAAGGGGCTTGACAGGACACTTCAGGACGCTTCGGACGGTGGTGGCGGGATCACCGCGACCGGGCTCGCCGCGTGCAGCAGGACCGCCTGGGTGACCGAGCCCACCATGCGGGTCGGGGCCAGCAGGCGCCGTCGATGGCGCCCCACGACGACCAGTTCGGCGTCCTTGGAAGCGGCGACCAGGGCGCCGGCCGCGTCGCCGGGCAGCGCGAGGGCCTCGGCGGCCACGTTCGGGTGCTCCTTGAGGTGCGGGGCGAGGAAGCCGTCGGCGAGGGTGCGGGTCTCCTGCTCGATCTCGTCCTGGTCGAGGGTCGGCGGGGCGAGTTCCCCGGCGGTGGCCCAGAACTGGACCGGCCACGGGTAGGCGGCGATCACCTGGAGCCGGGCGCCGCGCCACGCGGCCTCCGCGAAGGCGAACGCGAGGGTGGCGTCGTCGGGGCTGTCCACGTCCACACCGACCACGACCCGGGGTCCGGGCCGCGCGGGGAACTCCTCGGGGACCTCGCGACCCGGCCGGGGTACGACGACCACCGGGCATCCGGCGTCGCGGGCGGCGGCCATGCCGTTGGAGCCGAGGATCAGGCTGGCGAAGCCGCCGCGGCCCCGGGAGCCGAGCACCAACAGCTGGGCGTCGGAGCCCAGTTCGGGCAGCAGGGCGGACGGGGCGCCCTCCATGGCGACGTACTCCACGGCCGGTCCCCCGGCGTCGGCGGCCAGCCGGTCGCGGACCTCGTCGAGGACGGGATCGCCGGCCGCGTCGCTCTCTCCGGCGACCACGACGTCCGGCTGTCCCCAGGCGGCGTACTGGCGGACGTGCACCACCCGCAGCGACGCGCCCCGTCGCCGGGCCGCGTCGAGGGCCCAGTCCAGGGCGCGCAGGCTGTCGTCCGAACCGTCCACCGCGGCGATGACCGGCGCAGTGCTCATCGTTGCTCACCTCCGGAATACGACCTTCCCTGTCCGGGGCCAGCCTGTCTCAGGCGGCGGCCCCGGAAGGGCGCTGCTGGTCACGTGTCCGGAAATCCTTGCGGAACACACCCCCGGTTCACCTCTCTGCCGCGGAACCGGGGGCGGTGCTCAGGTCAGGTCGAACTCGCCCTCCCGGGCCCCCGACACGAAGGCGCCCCATTCGGCGGGGGTGAAGATGAGGGAAGCGCTCTGCGGGCGGCCGCTGTTGCGCATCGCGATGAATCCCTCGACAAAGGCGATCTGGACATCCCCCAGGCCACGGCTGCTGGACTGCCACTCGGCCTCGCTGAGGTCCAGCTCCGGCTTGTCCCAGCCCAGTACCGACTGCTGCTGGATGGTGCTCTCGGCCACGTCCGTGCTCCTCCCGAATACGTCGTCCGCGGCCAGCCTAGCTTTCGGTTCCGGCACTCAACAGGCCACGTGACGGGGTCCTTTCAGGAGTCGGGGGCCATGGCGCCCACCAGCCACATCGAGAAGAACTGGGAGCCGCCGCCGTAGGCGTGCCCGAGCACCCTGCGGGCGCCGTCCACCTGGTGTTCTCCGGCCAGGCCGCGGACCTGGAGGGCGGCCTCGGCGAAGCGGATCATGCCGGAGGCGCCGATCGGATTGGTGGAGAGCACTCCGCCCGACATGTTGACGGGGAGGTCCCCGTCGAGTTCGGTGACACCCGATTCGGTGAGTTTCCAGCCCTCGCCCTCCGCGGCGAAGCCGAGGTTCTCCAGCCACATGGGCTCGTACCAGGAGAACGGCACGTACATCTCGACGGCGTCGATGTCCCGGCGCGGGTCCGCGATCCCGGCCTGGCGGTAGACGTCGGCCGCGCAGTCCTTGCCGGCCTGCGGCGAGACGGCGTCCTTGCCCGCGAAGAGGGTGGGTTCGCTGCGCATGGCGCCGCCCAGCATCCAGGCGGGCGGTTTCGGGGAGCGCGCGGCCCCGGCCCGGTCGGTGAGGACCATGGCACAGGCGCCGTCGGAGGACGGGCAGGTCTCCGAGTAGCGGATGGGGTCCCACAACATGGGGGACGCCTGGACCTTCTCCAGGGTGATGTCGTGCTCGTGGAGGTGGGCGTAGGGGTTCTTGAGGGCGTTGCGGCGGTCCTTGTAGGCGACCAGCGAGCCGACGGTGTCGGGTGCGCCGCTGCGCCGCATGTAGGCCCGCACGTGCGGGGCGAAGAAACCGCCCGCGCCCGCCAGCAGCGGCTGCTGGAAGGGGATCGGCAGGGACAGTCCCCACATGGCGTTGGACTCGGACTGCTTTTCGAAGGCGAGGGTCAGCACGGTGGAGTGGACACGGGCGGCGACGAGGTTGGCCGCGACGAGTGCCGTGGAGCCGCCGACGGATCCCGCCGTGTGGACCCGCAACATGGGTTTGCCGACCGCCCCGAGCGCGTCGGCCAGGTACAGCTCGGGCATCATCACGCCCTCGAAGAAGTCGGGGGCCTTGCCGATGACGACGGCATCGATGTCGGCCCAGTCCAACTCGGCGTCGTCGAGGGCGCGTCGCGCGGCCTCCCGGACCAGCCCGGCGATCGACACGTCCCGCCGGGCCGCCACATGCTTGGTCTGGCCGACCCCTACGACGGCCACGGGTTCCTTGGTCATCGCGGATCCCCTTCCTGGGCGGGGCTCTCCAGTGGGTCCCCTTCGAGTACGGCGACCAGGTTCTGCTGCAGACAGGGCCCGGAGGTGGCGTGGGCGAGGGCGCGGTCACAGTCGCCGCGGTGGATGCGGGCGGCGGCCTCGCCGATGCGGATCAGCCCGGCGGCCATGATCGGGTTGGCGGCGAGGGCCCCGCCGGACGGGTTCACCCGTACGTCGTCGCCGAGCCGCAGCGCCTTGCGGAGCACGACCTCCTGCGAGCTGAACGGCGCGTGCAGTTCGGCGGTGTCCACGGGCCGTTCGAAGGCGCCCGCCCGCTCGGCGGCGAGCCGGGCGGACGGTGCGTCGGTCAGGTCGCGGACGCCGAGGCCGTGCGCCTCGATGCGGTGGTCCATGCCCCGGATCCAGGCGGGCCGGGAGCACAGCTCGCGGGCCCGCTCCCCGGCCGCGAGGATCACCGCGGCGGCCCCGTCGCCGATGGGCGGGCAGTCGCCGGTGCGCAGCGGCCGAACGAGGTAGTCGCCCTGCGGCACCGGACCCCGCAGCTGGGCGTGGGCGTTGGCCTGCGCATCGGCCCTGCTGCGGGCGCCGACGGCGGCCAGCGCCGGCTCGTCGGTCTCGCCCGCGTCGATGAGGGCCTGCGCCTGGAGCGCGGCGAGGGCGACGGAGTCCGGCCAGAGGGGGGCCACGTAGTAGGGGTCGAGCTGGCGGGTGAGCACGTCCCGGACCGAGCCGGGTGAGGACTTGCCGTACGAGTAGACGAGCGCGGTGTCCGCGTCCCCGGTGAGCAGCTTGGTCCACGCCTCGTACAGCGCCCAGGCGCCGTCCATCTCGACGTGCGACTCGGAGATCGGCGGCCAGGCGCCGACGCCGTCGAGGGCGAGGGTGAAGGAGAAGGCGCGGCCGGCCAGGTAGTCGCTGGAGCCGGAGCAGGTGAAGCCGATGTCGGCGGTGCGCAGCCCGGTCTGCTGGAGGACGTCGTGCAGCACCGGCATGAGCATCTCGACCTCGGAGAGCTCCTCGCTGGTGCGCCGGTGGTCGGTCTGCGCGAAGGCGACGACCGCGATGTCCCGCGTCGGTGCGGTCACAGCAGCTCCTTGTAGGTGTCGTAGTCCGCGTCGGGTTCGCCGGTGGGCCGGTAGTGGTCGGGGTAGCGGGCCCCCTCGGTCCACACCGGTTCGACCCTGAGGCCGATCCGCACCTGGTCGTAGGGGATGCCGCCGATCCGGCCGTGCAGGGCGAGGCCGGCGCCGTCGAGGGCGATGTGCCCGTAGACGTACGGCACCTCGATGTCGAGGTTCTTCGCCTTGATGTTGACGATGCAGAACGTGGTGACCGTGCCCCGGGGGCCCACTTCGACCTGTTCCGCTGTGGCCACCCCGCAGGTGGGGCACGCACCCCTCGGCGGGACGTACACCTTGCGGCAGGTGGGGCAGCGCTCGCCGTAGGTCCGCCGGGTGGACAGGGCGTCGATGTAGGCGGACTGGGCGCGGCCGGGCGAGTAGGTGTAGTCGAGGCGGGCATGGGCGACGATGCCGTGCACGGCGTCCTCGAACTCGCCGCTGTGGCCGACCGGTTCGGCCGTCCCACCGTCGTACGGTTCGAAGCAGGCGATGTCGGTGATGGCGCCCGACCGTTCCTCGGCCCAGCGGACACGGACTCGCATGCCGGTGCGGACGGTGTCGGGGCCGGGGGCGTCGAGGGCGTGCAGCAGGGCGGTGTCGGCGCCGTCGAGGCGGACCAGGACCCAGGCGAAGGGGGTGTCCAGGGGCTGCCCGCGGCGGGGTTCGTGGTTCCAGGCCCAGGTGGTGACGGTGCCGGTGGGGGCGACCTCGACCAGGTCTCGGATCTCCTCGGCGGTGACCGGGTCGTACTCCACAGGTGGGACGAGTACGCGGCCGTCGCCGGTCTTCACCCCGAGGACGACACGTTCCCGCAGGCCGGTGAGGAATGCGCTCTGGACCGGGCCGAGGGAACGGGTGAAGGGGAACTCGACGACGAGGGGCGCTTTGAGGACTTCTGGCATGCCCGGTCTCCTTCAGTGACGCTGGTAGAGGGGCGGTCGCTTCTCCGCGAAGGCGCGGGCGCCTTCCTTCGCGTCGGCGGTGTCGAAGATCGGCCAGCCGCGCTTGAGTTCGGCGGCGAGCCCGTCGGTCTCGGTCAACTCGGCGGTCTCGTACACGGACGCCTTGACCGCCTCGACCGCCAGCGGCCCGCACGCGTTGATCTGCTCGGCGATCTCCAGGGCCTTGTCGAGCGCGCCGCCGTCCGGGACGACATGGCCGACGAGCCCGATGCCGGCGGCCTCGCGGGCGGTGTACGGCCGTCCGGTGAGCAGCATCTCCAGGGCGTGGGTGCGCGGGATCTGGCGTTGCAGCCGGACCGTGGAGCCGCCGATCGGGAAGAGCCCGCGTCTGACCTCGAACAGGCCGAAGGTCGCGGACTCGCCCGCGACCCTGATGTCGGTGCCCTGCAGGATCTCGGTGCCGCCCGCGACGCAGTAACCCTCGACGGCGGCGATCACCGGTTTGCGCGGGCGATGGTGGCGGAGCATGGCCTTCCAGTGCAGGTCCGGATCTGCTTTCAGCCGGTCGCGCAGGTGCTCGCCCGCCATGTCCTGTCCGGCCAGCGCCTTGAGGTCCATCCCGGCGCAGAAGGCGCCGCCGGCTCCGGTGAGCACGATCGAGCGGACCTCGTCGTCCTCGTCGGCCTCGATCCAGCCGTCGTACAGGCCGACGAGCATGGAGATCGAGAGCGCGTTCTTGGCCTCGGGCCTGTTGAGCGTGAGCACCAGTGTGGCGCCCTCGCGCCGTACGGTGAGGTGTTCCGTCCCACCCATGGACCTCTCCCCTCTGCCGGAACGAGAACAGGTTGCAGTAGGGCGGGAGGCACTTCAAGGGTTTTCTGACAGGCAGTCAGATTTCTTCGCGTGAACCCTTCCCACTTGCCGCGCCCTTTGCTCTGATGACCGGCGAACCGACAAGTGCGCCTTTCTTCGCCATGGTTTGCCGGGGTCAGGAGGAGCGGTGGAGTACAACCTTGCCGACCTGTTCGAGTCGGTCGTCGACGTGGCCGCGGACCGCGAGGCGCTCGTGTACCTCGACCACCCCGGCACGGGTGCGGAACGCCGGCTGACCTACGCGGAGCTGGACGCGGCGGCCAACCGCATCGGCCACCATCTGGCCGACAGCGGGATCCGCCCGGGCGAGCACCTCGGGCTGCACCTCTACAACGGGGTCGAGTACCTCCAGACGGTACTTGGCTGCCTCAAAGCCCGCATCGTGCCGGTCAACGTCAACTACCGGTACGTCGAGGAGGAGTTGGCCTACCTCTACCAGGACGCCGACTTGGTAGCGCTGGTCTTCGACGCGGAGTTCGACGACCGGGTGGCGGCGGCGCTGCCGCGGGCGCCGAAGCTGCGGCACCTGGTGCGGGTGGGCGAGGCGGAGTCGGGCCCGAAGGCCCTGTCCTTCGCGGAGGCCGAGGCGGCGGGGTCGCCCGGACGGGGCTTCCCGGCACGTTCCGCGGACGACCAGTTCATCATCTACACCGGCGGCACCACCGGAATGCCCAAGGGTGTGATGTGGCGTCAGGAAGACCTGTTCTTCGCGGGGTTGGGGGGTGGCGCGCCGACCGGCGAGCCGGTGAAGCGGCCGGAGGAGCTGGCGGAGCGGGTCGCGGCGGGCGGCACGGGGATCACCTTCTTCCCCACTCCCCCGCTGATGCACGGCACGTCGACGCTGACCACCTTCATCGGCTTCAACTTCGGGCAGCGGGTGGTGATCCACCGCAAGTTCGTGCCCGAGGAGGTGCTGCGGACCGTCGAGAAGGAGAAGGTCACCAGCATGTCGCTGGTCGGCGACGCGATGCTGCGCCCGCTGATCGACGCCCTGAAAGGGCCGTTGAAGGGCACCGACTGCTCCTCCATGTTCAGCGTCTCCTCCTCCGGCGCGATCCTCTCCGAGACCGTGCGCCGGCAGTTCAGCGAACTCGTCCCCAACTGCATGCTGCTGAACAACTTCGGGTCCTCCGAGTCCGGCTTCAACGGCACCGCGACGAACGACTCCGGCGCCGGCAGTCGGTTCCGCGTCCGCGTGAACTCCCGTACGCAGGTGGTCGATCCGGCCACCCATGAGCCGGTCGCGGTCGGCGAGATCGGCCGGGTCGCGCAGAGCGGCCATGTCCCGCTCGGCTACTACAACGACCCGCGGAAAACGGCCGAGACCTTCTTCGAGAAGGACGGCCGGCGCTGGGTGCTCCTCGGCGACATGGGCACGGTCGACGAGGACGGCGTCGTCACGGTGCTCGGCCGGGGCTCGCAGTGCATCAACACCGGCGGCGAGAAGGTGTACCCGGAGGAGGTCGAACAGGCGCTCAAGTCCCATCCGGACGTCTACGACGCGCTGGTGGCCGGGGTGCCGGACGCCCAGTGGGGCAACCATGTGGCGGCCGTGGTGCAGCTGCGCGAGGGCGCCGGTCAGCCCTCTCTCGCGGACATCCAGACCCACTGCCGTACCCAGCTGGCCGGCTACAAGATCCCCCGTCAGCTGGTGATCGCCGAGTCCATCCAGCGGTCACCGAGCGGCAAGGCGGACTACCGGTGGGCCCGGGAGGTGGCGGTGGCCGCCGACCGGTAGGCCGCGGAACCGATCCCGGCTCAGGCGTCCAGGAAACCGACGGTACGGCGGACGAACTCCTCGGGGTCGTCGAGCCAGGGGTAGTGGGCGGCTCCGGGCTGCACGATGACCTCGGCGTTCGGGAAGGCCGCGGCGGCGCGCCGGACCAGTGCGGGACTGGGTCCACCGTCGAGTTCGCCCGCGTACAGCAGGACGCGGGCGGTGAGGGCGCGCAGGGCTCTCCGGGTGGCGTCGGGGGCGAAGGCGCCGTCGGCGAAGTAGCGTTCGCCGGCCTCGTCGTTGGTCTGTTCCTCGGCGGCCGCGTCATGGGCCCGGGCGGTGTCGTCCCAACGGCCGTAGAAGAAGGGCATGAACGCCTCGTCGAAGTCCCCGGTGCCGTTCAGCCAGGCCTCCAGCGCGGGGAACGCTTCGGCGAACCAGGGCTCCGTGGCCCGCTGCCGGGCCGCCGCCAGGCGTTCCTCCGGGGTGGTCCGCAGGCCGAGGGCCGAGGGGTTGCCGGTGATCAGCGCGAGCCGCCGTACCCGGTGCGGTCGGGCCGCCGCGTACAGGATCGCCAGGCTCGCGCCCGCCGAGTGCGCCAGTACGTCCATGTGGTCGAGCCCTATGTGGGTCCGCAACATCTCCACGTCGTCGACCTGTTGGTCGCAGCGGTACGAATCCGGGTCGGCGGGCGCCGCGGAGTCGCCGGTCCCGCGCAGATCGAGCAGGATCAGCCGGCGGTGGGCTGTCAGGCCGCCCAGGTCCCCCAGGTAGGCGGAGGCGCGCATGGGTCCGCCGGGCAGCACGACGAGCGGTTCGCCCTCGCCCCGGACGTGGTAGGTGAGGCGGGTCCCGTCCGCCGCGGTGAAGGTGGGCATGAGGCCGATCATGGGGGACGGCGGCGCGGTACGGCAACGGAGTTCGGCGGGGCCCAGCCGCGCGGGCGGCGGCTCAGGTCCGCGGGGCCGGCTTGCTCACCCGGAACGCGAACTGGCCGCAGAAGGTGAGCTTGCGCAGGTTCACCAGGGCCGTGTGGCGCCCGCTCTTGCGTGCCCAGGTGTCGATCTCCGTGTTGAGCGGCGACTCCGTCTGCCAGAACCGGCCGTACTCCTTCTTCCGCGATGAGTGGTAGGTGCGCATGATCAGCGTCACGCCGTCCAGCGAGGGCCGGATCTCCTCCAGGGCCAGCCCGGCCTCCTCCACCAGCACCCGGAAGCCGTACGGCGTGTAGTTCCACAGGCTGAAGGAGTGGTAGGGCTCGAACTGGGAGGTGCTGCCGATGAACAGTCCGCCCGGACGCAGCACCCGGCCCACCTCCGCGAGCAGTTCCCTGGGCCGGGCGACGTGTTCGAAGACCTGGTGCGAGTAGACCAGCGGCACGGCGCCGGAGCGGAAGGGCATGTTGACGCCGTCGAAGTACACCACCGGGTCGCCGCCGGGCGAGCGCTGTGCGGCTTCCGGGGAGTCGCGGATGTCGAGCCCCACCCACCGCACGTCCGGGGCGTGCCGTCGGAAGAGCCCGGCCGAGGTGCCCCGCCCGCATCCGAGGTCGACCACCCGGTCCGGGGCCCTCGGCGAGCTCATGGCCTCGTCGAGGTAGTAGCGGGAGGTGACCTGGCGGGCGTGGTCGTCAGGGATGCAGTCGTGCATGAGTTCCCACAGGGTCGACATGCGTCCACGCTACGGAGGCGCCGTGTCTCAGGCCACATCCTGGCGGGGGTTCGGGTCGGCCGTCATCCCTTGGGGCGAACGGGGCGGCGCGGACGGCTGTGCCGGGCGGCTGATGCCGGACAGGTCGCGGACGGCCACGCTGTTGCGGTCTGCCACCGTTCGGCCGAGCGCGTGGTAGGGCCAGACTCCCCCGGCCTGGCGCCGGCTGCGCTCGTTCCACTCCAGGGCCTCGGCGTGACGGGCCCGGAAGAAGTTCAGGGCGTACCCGCCGGAGTGGATGCGCAGCAGGAAGAACCCGCCGGGGTACTCCTTGGCGGCACCGACCTCCTGCAGGGTCACCTGGGGGGCGAGGGACACATGGGTGCGCTTGTTGCGATGGGTGTGGCCGGCATGGTGCAGGAACACACCCGGGGCGGCGGCATAGGCCCGCAGGATCGCGCGGGCCTGGCGGCGGCCGAGGCGCTGGCCGGGGCTCACCGGGAAGAGGGCGTCCCGGACGGTGAGCGGATGGTGTCCGAAGACCACGGTGGGCTGTTCCCGGTGGGCCCGCAGCCGGCGGCGGAACCAGGACAGTTGCTCGGCCCCGAGAGCGCCCGTGTCACCGCCGTTCCCGCGCTTGTCGTAGGTGTCGAGCCCGATGATCCGCAGCCCGCCCACGTCGTGTTCGAAGCAGCCTGGACCGTCCGGCGTGCCGAAGACTCGGCGGAAGGTGTCGCCCTCCCGCGCGTCGCGGTCGTGGTTGCCGCGGACCACGAGGTAGTCCCGCCGGTGGGTGCCGAAGCCGTCCAGGATCCGCCGGGCCTCCGCCAGGTCGCGGGGGCCGCCGCCGGCGGAGATGTCACCGGCGGCCAGCAGCAGCTCGGCTCCGCGGTGACGGGCCTCGTCCACCACGGCGCGGCTCATCAGCTCCGGGTAGGCGGTGCGTCCGGCCCGCTGGGCCACGCCGCGCAGGAAGGGCACGCCGGCCACCAGACCGGCGACGGTCTCGCCGATGTGCAGGTCGTTGCAGAGGGCGAGGGAGAGCAGGTGGCGGCCGGGCGGGGGCTGCGGGGTGGTGAAGGAGTAGGGGCCGCCGGGCGAGCCGAGGCCGTGCCGGGAGGTGCCGGCCGCGTTGCCGCGCACCAGGTGCAGCGCGGTGGGTGTGGCGGGCACGCCCCGGGAGCGGGCCTGGTAGTAGTACGTCTGGCCCGGCTCCAGGCCGCTGAGTTCGACATGGTGGTGGGCGGTGGGACGGTCCTCGCCCACGGTGCGGTTCAGGCGGGCGGGATGGGTGCCGTAGACGACCTCGCCCTCCGTGACGGCGGGCAGCATGCGGCCGGTGCCGTCGTCGGTGCCGGGCAGGGCGGTGTGCCAGGTGACGACGGCGCGGTCCTCGGTGAGGGTGACCAGCTCCAGGTGGACGGCGGCGAGGGAGCGGGGCTGACGGGGCGCGGGGGCGGTGGCGGACCTGAGCAGGGCGGGTGCGAGCAGGAAACCGGAGCGCAGCATCTCGCAGGGGCCGGGGATGCCCGCGAGTGCGCCGAGGGGGACGGGGAGGCAGCAGCGCATGTCTGCTATGTGCACGCCACCGGTGAACGGCGGACGTGGTACCGGAAGCCGCGCAAGGTATGGAACCGGACGTCTTGGGTTGTCATGAGGCTTCCCCGAACCGCTCCCGCAGCTCCCGCTTCAGGATCTTCCCGCTGGCGTTGCGGGGCAGCGCGTCCACGAACAGCACGCGCTTGGGCGCCTTGAAGGCGGGGATCTTCTCCTTGACATGGGCGATCAGCTCGGCCTCGCCGACCTCGCCGCGCGCCACGACGACCGCCGTGACGGCCTCGATCCACCGCTCGTCGGGCAGCCCGATCACGGCGGCCTCGGCGACCGCCTCGTGGGTGTAGAGCGCGTCCTCGACCTGTCGTGAAGCGACCAGTACGCCACCGGAGTTGATGACGTCCTTCACCCGGTCGACGATGGTGAGGTAGCCCTGGGCGTCGCGTACCGCGAGGTCGCCGGAGTGGAACCAGCCGTCCCGGAAGGCCTCCCGGGTCTCCTCGGGCTTCTCCCAGTACCCCTCGCACAACTGCGGTGAACGGTAGACGACTTCGCCGGGCGTGCCGTCGGGCACGTCCTCGCCGTCCTCGTCGACAACCCGCGCCTCCACGAACAGCACGGTACGGCCGCAGGAGTCCAGCCGCCCCTTGTGCTCCTCGGGTGCCAGTACGGTGGCCAGCGGCCCGATCTCGCTCTGCCCGAAGCAGTTGAACAGGGCGAGTTTCGGCAGCCGTTCACGCAGCCGCTCCAGGACGGGCACCGGCATGATCGACGCCCCGTAGTAGGCCTTGCGCAGTCCACTCAGGTCACGCGATGCGAAGTCGGGCCGGTTGGACAGCCCGATCCACACGGTGGGCGGTGCGAAGAGGCTGTCCACGCGTCCGGCCTCGACCAGGTCGAAGAGGGTGTCGCCGTCCGGGCCGTCCAGCACGATGTTGGTCGCGCCGACCGCCAGGTAGGGCAGCAGGAACACGTGCATCTGGGCGGAGTGGTAGAGCGGCAGCGCGTGCGCGGGCCGGTCACCGGCGCTCAGGTCGAGGGCGGCGATCGCGCTCAGGTACTCGTGCACCAGCGCGCGGTGGGTCATCATCGCGCCCTTGGGCAGCGCGGTGGTCCCCGAGGTGTACAGCAACTGCACGAGGTCCTCGCTGCGCGGTTCGGGACCGTCGTACGGCGGCGCGTCCGCGAGCCGGGCGAGGAGCGAGCCGCCGGCGTCCCGCAGCGGCAGCGCCCGTACGCCGTCCGGGAGCCGTCCGGCGAGGTCCGGGTCGGCGAGCATCAGTGAGCTGCCGGACTGGCCGACGATGTAGGCGAGGTCGTCGCCGGTCAGGTTCTGGTTGACCGGCACGTGCACCAGGCCGGCCCGGGCGCAGGCGAGGAACGTGATCAGGTAGGCGTCCGAGTTGTGCCCGTAGGTGCCGACCCGGTCACCGCGGGTGAGGCCCTGGTCGAGCAGGACGCTCGCCGCCCGGGAGACGGCGTCGTCGAGTTCCCCGTACGTCCACCGGCGCTCGCCGTACTCCAGCGCCACCCGTGCGGGGGTGCGCCGGGCGCTGCGCCGCAGCACTCCGTCAACCGTGCTGCCCTGTCCCTGCGTCATGACTCATGATCCTCGGCCCGTCGCCGGGAGAGGTCAAGCACCATGGCACCGCACCTCCCCGCATCCGGGCTCAACCGCTTTGTCCCGCAACGACGTTGGGGGAATCAGATGCGCACCACCCGCGCGAGACGGCTGCTCGTCGCAGCCGTCGCCGTGCTCACCGCCGCGGCGGGGCGCCCCGCTCAGTGTCGGCGGCGCCTGGGTGCGGCCGATCACGACACTGGACGTGGCCACCCGTTATGACGCCCTCTCCGTCCGGGGCGGCCAGGGCGGCGCCGTGGACGACATCCTCTCGTCCCCGGCGTTGAAATCCGTCCGGGTGCACGAAAACTGAGTGCGGGGGTCTCGTTCCCCATGGGGCGGCACCGCACGTGAGTGACACAAGGAAATCCCGGTCGACGCCCACTGCATCAACAGTCGTTCAGACGATCGGGATTCTGCTTCAACGTGCTCCCGTGCGCCCCTCTGGAGAAAGGTTTCGGGAAACCGAGGAACGTGAAACTTGGGCAGGACTTGCCTCGGACGTTCAACGCGAGGCACGTTCACTCATTTCACGTATAGCACCGGGCAGGAGGTTTCCATGAACGACGCCGTGCCTGAACAAAGACGAACATGGACGACAGGTACTGCTCCCGGCATATTCCCTTTCCTCGGTCACGGTATCGCCTTATACCGGCGGCCGCTGGCGTTTCTGAATTCTTTGCCCGCACACGGAGATCTGGTCGAGATACGACTGGGCCCCCAGCGTGCCTGGATGGTGTGCCACCCGGAGCTGACCCACGAGGTGCTCATGGATCCGCACACCTTCGACAAAGGGGGCCCGCTCTACGACCGGCTCGGGAAGCTGATGGGCGACGGTCTCGTCACCTGCCGCCAGCCGACCCACCGGGCCAAGCGCCGGCTGCTGCAACCGGCCTTCCGCCCCTCCCATGTCGCCGCCTACACGGACCTCATTACCGA
Source organism: Streptomyces sp. NPDC026538 (assembly GCF_055567535.1). Taxonomy (NCBI): domain Bacteria; kingdom Bacillati; phylum Actinomycetota; class Actinomycetes; order Kitasatosporales; family Streptomycetaceae; genus Streptomyces; species Streptomyces sp. NPDC026538. The sequence goes on along the minus strand of NZ_JBVHQG010000016.1, from coordinate 51,007 downwards.
GGAGGCCGAGTCGGTGTGCGAGGGATGGCAGGCGGGCGGGACCGTGCCGGTCACCGAGTCGATGATGACCTTCACGACCCGGGTGATCAGCCGGGTCCTGCTCTCCGACTCCCTGGACGACCGGACGACCGCACAGGTGCGGGACTGTCTCGCGGACGTCGTCCGTGGCCTGTTCCTCCGCACGGTCGTCCCGGTCGACGTCCTCTTCCGCGTTCCGACCCCCGCCAACCGCCGCTACCGGCGCGCCCTGACCCGCCTGCACGCGATCATCGACACGGCGATCGCGAGGCGGCGGCTCGGCGCCGACCGCGACGACGTGCTCGGCACGCTGCTTTCGGCCGCGCGCGGCGCCGACGGGTCGGCGGCGATCACCGACCAGGAGATCCACGACCACCTGATCACGCTGCTCCTCACCGGGGCCGAGACCTCGGCACTGGCGCTGGCCGCGGCCTTCAGCCTGCTGGCCCGCCACCCGGAGGCGGAGCAACGGGTGCACGCCGAGCTCGACGCCGTCCTCCCCGGCGGCCGCCGGGCCGGCCCGGACGACCTGCCGCGCCTCGTCCAGACCCGGTGCGTCGTCTCCGAGACGCTGCGCCACTCCTCGCCCGGCTGGCTCTTCACCCGCGTCACCACCCGGGAGACGGAGCTCGCCGGGTGCCGGCTGCCCGCGGGGGCCACCGTGCTCTACAGCCCCTACCTCCTGCACCACGATCCGTCGTGGTTCCCCGACCCCGAGCGTTTCGACCCCGACCGCTGGCTGCCGGGGCGGCCCACCGCCGCACAGCGCCGCGCGACGATGCCGTTCTCCGCGGGCAACCGCAAATGCCTCGGCGACGAGTTCGCCATGGTGGAGGTCACCCTGGCGCTCGCGACCATCGCCGGCCGCCGGCGCCTGCGCCATCTGCCCGGCGCCGCCGAACAACCCCCCCGACCGGCGATCACGCTGGGCCCGCGTTCCCTCGTCATGGCCTGCGAAGCCCGCTCCCGCATGTCGTCAGGCGCGACGCCCCGCGCCGACTCCCCCGCGTCCCGATCCGTGGCCACCCCGCGTGTCTCGGACTCCCGAACGGCAGGTGATCACGTTGTCGGCAACACATGAGGACATCACGGTCGGTGTACTGGACGAAACCCCGGTCGCCAACCTCCGCGACCTGATCGACACCCACCTCCACATGCCCTTTCCCTTCCAACGCAACCCCCATGAAGCCGAGGCCGCCGCCGGCGTCGACGCCTGGCTGCGCAGGTGGGGCCTGACAGGCGAACCGGGGGTGGCGGCGATGATCGCCTACACCCGGCCGGCCGAACTCGCCTCCTACAACAGTCCCACCATGGATTCCGACCTGCTCCAGATCGTGGCCATCCAGATCGCCTACCAGTTCATCTTCGACGACTGTGCCGAGGACGTCGGCCGACGCTCCCCGGGCAGGCTGGTCCCCATGCTGTGCGAGAGCATCGCGGTCCTGCGGGACGACCGGCCGCCCGGCACCGCCCTCGGCGCCGCCCTGGCCGACCTGTACCGACAGGTCCGGGAGCGGTGTACCCCGGCGCAAGCCGCGCGGTGGGCCTGGAAGAGCCGTGAGTACGTGCACGGCCTGCTGTACGAGGCGGTGGCGCAGGCCCAGCCCTATCTCGTACGGGCAGGCGACTGCACCTCGATTCGGTCGCTGACCGCGGGCGTCGAGCCGTTCTACCCGTTGTGCGAGGCCGCCCAGCCGTACGAACTCTCCGCCGCCGAACTGCACCACCCCGTCGTACAGCGGCTGGGACGGCTGTCGGCCGACGCGGCGGTGTGGATACCCGACCTGTTCTCCGCGGTGAAGGAACGGCGGGCGGGCGGAATGATCAATCTGGCCCTGGTCCACCAGCGCGAGCGCCGGTGCTCCCTGCAGACCGCCGTCGTCCTGGCCATCCAGCAGATCAACGCCACGATCGAGGAGTTCCAGAGGCTCTACGCCGAGGTCGAGCCGGAGTTGAGCCCCGCGGGCGTCGGCTACGTGGAGGGCATGATCGGCTGGATCAGGGGCTGTTACCACTGGTCTCGGACCGTGCCACGGTACGCGGACGTGGTGTCGGTGCCCGCCGCTTCGTAGGCTGTCGGCACACCCCGGTGACGGCGCCACTGGGACCTGGCCATCGGAGCCCCATACCCGAAGATGGGAGATTATCCCGCTCTCAGTTCATTATTCACCCTTTGGTGCCCGAACCGGCCTGCCGTACCTGGTCTGGGCGTACGCTCGGCTCCCCTGGGCCGAACGACAGAAAGCGGTACGGCACATGGCGACGGAGCCTAGGCAATCGATCATCGACCGGCGGACGTTGATCGAGCGCCAACGGGAACTGGAGGCCCTCGACGCCGCGTTCCGGGAGCTTCGGGGAACCACGGACGGTGTGCCGCGCGCGAGGCGCAGGGGACTGCTCGCCCTGACCGGCCGGGCCGGACTGGGCAAGACCGCGCTCGTCACTGAGGCCCGGGACAGGGCCGCGGCATCCGGGCTCACCGTACTGTCGGGCCGGGGCGGCGAGTCGGAGCAGGGGTCGGCGTTCCGCGTCGTACGCCAGTTGATGCAGCCCTCGCTGGCGAGGATGGACGACGCGCAACTCCACGCGTTCCTGGGCAGCTGGTACGACATCGTCGCCGCCGTGCTCGGCCTGGAAGCCCGGGGGGCCGTCCCGGCACCGGATCCGACCGGGGTCCGAGAGGGCCTGGACTGGGTCATGACGCGCCTCACGGTGCAGCAGGCACCCGTCGTCCTGCTCCTGGACGACCTGCACTGGGCGGACACCGAGTCCCTGACCTGGCTCACCTCCTTCGCCTCCCGGGTCGAGGACCTGCCGCTGCTGATCGTGGTCGCCTACCGGCCCGACGAACTGCCGCCCGAGGCCGGTGAATTCCGGGCCCTCGTCGCGGGCCACGGGGACCGCCCGTACGGCCTGGCGCCGCTCACCGCCGACGGCGTGGCACAGATCGTCAGGAGCGAGATCGGGGAGGCGGCCGAGGACCAGTTCTGCAAGGAGTGCTGGGAGGCGACGAGCGGCAGCCCCTTCGAAGCGGTGGAGCTCGCCATCGGTCTCGCCGAGCGGAAACTGGGCGGCACCGAGGACGACCTGCCGGTGATGCGCGAACTGGCCGCGGCGATCAAGGGCCCGGGGCTGATCGCGCGCCTGGAACGGCTCGGCACCGCCACCGTCCGCTTCGCGCACACCGCGGCCGTACTCGGGTCGCCCTTCGCACCGCAGCTCGCCGCGACCATCGCGGTCCTCGGCGAGCAGGCCGCGGCGGAGGCGACCAGGAAACTGCGCGCGGCGCGGATCCTGGCGGAGGGCCACGGCCCCGAGGGCGAGCAGGAGTTCGTCCATCCGCTGATCGTCACGACCATCTACGAGTCCATCGGCACGGATTTCCGGGCCGGACTGCACGACGCCGCCGCACAGGCGGTCCTGGCCGCCGGATACGGCGCGGCCAGCGCCGCCCGCCACCTGCTGGAGGTCCCCTGCGACGGCAGTACCGAGACGGTCGAGTGCCTGCGCGAGGCCGCCCGCGAATACCTTCGTGCCGGGGCCACCGAGGCGGCCGGGCGGCTGCTGACCCGCGCGCTGCAGGAGCCGCCGCTTCCCGAGGACCGTGCCGCGATCCTGCACGAACTCGCCTGCGCCACCTTCCTGATCGAACCCACGGCCACGGTGCGGCATCTGCGGCAGGCGCTGGCGGAGCCCGACGTCGACCCCGATCTGCGCGCCTCCGTCGTCTTCCGGCTGACGCAGGCTCTGGCCCACACCGACCAGATGGCCGAGGCGGAGCGGGTGGCCACCGAGGAGGCGAGGCAGGCCCCGAATCCGCGCGTCAAACTGCGGATGCAGGCCGACCAGTTCGTCTGGGGCATGTTCCGCACCGACGACCGGGACTCACCCGCGCGCTCGCGGAGGCTGGCGCGGCTGGCCGAGCACCTTCCTGGCCGCAGTCTTGAGGAGCGCTACATCCTGGGCCTGCGGGCCTGGGACGCGATTATGCGCGGCGAACCGCGGCAGACCGCCCTCGGGTACGCCGAGAAGGCCCTGGACGGCGGAATGAGCTGGACCGACGAGAACCGGGGCTTCGAGGTACCCGCTTCGGTGGCGCTGGTCTTCATGTACGGCGACCGGCCGCGCCAGGCCGAGGAGCTGTTCGGCAAGGGGATCGCCGAGTGTGTGGCCAAGGGGTGGTGCGGCTCCCATCTGGCCCTCGGCCACACTCTCGCCGGCTACATCCGCTACCGACGCGGCTGCCTGGCCGAGGCCGAGGACCTCGAACTGCAGGGTCTGCGGATCGCCGACAGGGTGGAAGGGGCCGTGCCCGCCCAGTGGTTCGCCGTCGGCATCCTGATCCAGACCCTGGTCGCCCGTGGGCGGGTGGCGGAGGCACGTGCCCTCGCCGACCGGCACCACTTCGGTGAGACGGCCCCGAACGCCGTCATCTATCCCGACCCCCGTACCGTGTACGCGGAGCTGCTGCTGGCGGAGGGACGGCATGCCGAAGCGGCGCTGCTGCTGTCCTCGGTCGGCGAGTGGCTGGACGGACGGGCCTGGCGCAACCCCTCCTGGTGCCCCTGGCAGCTACGGCTCGCCTCCGCGCTCGCCCCCACCGCCCCCCAGGAGGCGGTCGGCCATGCCCAGGAAGCCGTGCGGCGGGCCCGGGAGTTCGGGGCCGCCTCCGCCGTCGGCCAAGCCCTGCACACCCTCGCCGAGGTGACCGGCGGGCCCGCGGCCGTCCATCTGTACGCGGAGGCCGTCGGCCATCTGGAACAGTCGCCGGCCGCCTACGAACTCGCCCGCGCCCAGGTGGGCCACGGTGCCGCGCTGTCCCGCAACGGGCGGCTCCAGGAGGCCGCCGACCGGCTCTACCAGGGGCTGGAAGGAGCCGTCCACTGCGGGGCCGAGGCGCTCGCCGCGCGGGCCAGGGGAGAGCTGTCGGCGGCCGGGATGCGCCCGTTGCCGTTGCGCTACGTGCAGGCGGACACACTGACCGCCCAGGAACTCCGGACCGCCGAACTGACCGTCAAGGGACACCCGGTGGCCGTGGTCGCCAAGGAGTTACGCCTCACCGAGCAGGGCGTACGGCAGTTGCTGTCCCGCATCTACCGCAAGATCGGCACGGACGCCGCCGGCCTCGCCGGGTACCTGGAGGACCACCCTCGCCGGCACCTCTGAGTCCGCCGGTGCTCACACCGGGCGGGTGCGGCCCTCCCAGTACGGGTCGCGCAGCCGCCGCTTGTACAGCTTGCCGTTGGGGTCGCGGGGCATCTCGGTGATGAAGTCGACGGTCTTGGGCCGCTTGTAGCCGGCGAGCTGTTGCGCGCAGTGGGCGAGCAGGGCGGCGGCGAGGTCGGGTCCCGGTTCGTGTCCCGGAGCGGGTTCCACGACTGCCTTGACCTCCTCGCCCCAGTCGTCGTGCGGGATGCCGAAGGCGGCGGCGTCGGCGACGGCGGGGTGGGAGAGAAGCGCGGACTCGATCTCGGCGGGGTAGATGTTGACCCCGCCAGAGATGATCATGTCGATCTTGCGGTCGCGGAGGAAGAGGTAGCCGTCCTCGTCCAGGTAGCCGAGGTCGCCGACGGTGAAGAAGTCCCCGATGCGGTTCTTCTCCGTCTTGGCCTCGTCCTTGTGGTACGCGAAGCCGCCGGTGTTCATCTTCATGTAGACGGTGCCGAGTTCACCGGGCGGCAGCCGGTTGCCGTCGTCGTCGAAGACCGCGAGTTCGCTGATCGGCCAGGCCTTGCCGACCGTACCGGGCTTCTTCAGCCAGTCCTCGGCGGTCGCGAAGGCGCCGCCGCCCTCGCTGGCCGCGTAGTACTCCTCGACACTGGGCCCCCACCAGTCGAGCATCGCCCGCTTGACGTGGTCCGGGCAGGGGGCGGCGCCGTGGATGGCGTGCCGCATGGAGGAGACGTCGTAGCGGGAACGCACCTGTTCGGGGAGGGCGAGCAGGCGGTGGAACTGGGTGGGGACCATATGGGTGTGGGTACAGCGGTGTGCGTCGATCAGGCGGAGCATCTCCTCGGGGCTCCACTTGTCCATCAGGACCAGGCGGTGGCCTATGTGGAGTGACGCGCCCGCGAACTGCAGGACGGCCGTGTGGTAGAGCGGCGAGCAGACGAGGTGGACGTTGTCGCCGAAGGGCTGGATGCCGAAGATGCCGAGGAAGCCGCCGAGGTAGGCCGACTCCGGGAGCCTGCCGAGCAGCGGGCGGCGGATGCCGCGGGGGCGGCCGGTGGTGCCCGAGGTGTAGTTCATGACCCAGCCGAGTTCACGGTCGGCGGGCACCGCCTCGGGCTGTCCCGCGAGGAGTTCGGCGTACGGCCGGAAGCCCTCGACCTCCCCGACGGCGTACCGGTGGGTGGCCGGGAGGCCGGCCTCGTCGGCGGCGTGCCGGGCGGGGCCGGCGAAGCGTTCGTGGGCGATGAGCACCTTGGCGCCGGAGTCGGAGACGATCCAGGCGATCTCCGGGCCGACGAAGTGGTGGTTGACGGGCACCAGGTAGAGGCCGGCCTGGGTGGCGGCCAGGTACGCGACGAGGAACTCGGGCCCGTTGGGCAGCACGACCGCGAAGGCGTCGCCGCGTTCCAGGCCCGCGGCGCGCAGTCCGTGGACGAGTCTGTTGGCGGCTGCGTGCAGGCGGCCCGCGGTCCATTCCTCGCCGTCGGGTGCGACGAGCACCGTGCGGTCGGGCTCGCTGGCGGCCTGGGCCCAGAATCCGGCGGGGGGCGTGCTGGTCACTTGGCGCTCCTTCCGGCGATGCGGTTGATGCGGTCGACGGCCTGCTCGAAGCCGCGGGTGAGGTCGTCGAAGACGGCCTGGACGCTGCGTTCGCTGGTCATGCGGCCGACTATCTGGCCGACGGGGGTGCCCAGCAGGGGCTCGACCTCGTACTTCTGGATGCGGGTGACGGCCTCGGCGACCAGCAGGCCCTGCAGCGGCATGGGGAGGGTGCCGGGGCCGTTCGGGTCGTCCCAGGCGTCGGTCCACTCGGTGCGCAGCTGACGCGCCGGTTTCCCGGTCAGGGCGCGGGAGCGGACGGTGTCGCCGGAGCCGGCGGCGAGCAGTTTGCGCGTCACGCCGGGCGAGGTCAGATCGGCCTCTGTGGCGGTCAGCCATATGGAGCCCAGCCACACACCCTGGGCGCCGAGACTGAGTGCGGCGGCCACCTGCCGTCCGCTGCCGATGCCGCCCGCCGCCAGCACGGGCAGCGGGGCGACGGCGTCGACGACCTCCGGGGTGAGCACCATGGTGGCGATCTCGCCGGTGTGGCCGCCGGCCTCGTAGCCCTGTGCCACCACGACGTCGATGCCCGCGTCCCGGTGCTTGACGGCGTGCCGGGCGCTGCCCGCGAGCGCGGCGACCAGGACGTCCTGGTCGTGGGCGCGGTCGATGACGTCGGCGGGCGGGGAGCCGAGGGCGTTGGCGAGCAGCCGGATCGGGTAGTCGAAGGCGACGTCGAGCTGGGTGCGGGCGACCTGCTCCATCCAGCCGGTGATCCGCCATCCGGACGCGTCGCCCTCGGCCAGCTCGGGCACCCCGTACTTGGCGAGGGTGTCCCGCACGAACTGCCGGTGCCCGTCCGGGATCATCGCCTCGACGTCGGCCTCGCTGACGTTCTCCACCTTCTTGGCGGGCATCACGACGTCGAGTCCGTACGGCTTCCCGTCGACGTGCTCCTCGATCCAGTCGAGGTCGCGTCTGAGCTCGTCGGGGGCGGTGTAGCGGACCGCGCCGAGCACCCCGAACCCACCGGCCCGGCTGATGGCCGCGGCGACGGCGGGGAACGGCGTGAAGCCGAAGACGGCGTGCTCGATTCCCAGGGTCCTGCTCAGCTCCGTCTGCATGGGCGCAGGATGCCGCAGTCGACCGGCCGACGGAAGAGGTTTTCTGATGCTCCGTCAGATTTCTGCTCCGCCGGTCTTCGGCTGTGTCAGTTCTCTGCTGTCAGATCTCCGCCCGGTGGGATTTCCGACCTGCCGGTTCCTCCGGCGGCCACCGGTTCGGGCGAGGCGCCCGTCACACCCCCGCCAGCACCGCCATCGCCGCGTTGTGCCCGGGGACCCCGCTCACCCCTCCCCCGCGTACCGCGCCCGCCCCGCACAGCAGGACATTGGCGTGCCGGGTCTCCACGCCCCAGCGGCCTGCGCCGTCCTGGGCGTAGGGCCAGGACAGGTCGCGGTGGAAGATGTTGCCGCCGGGGAGGCGCAGGTCGCGTTCCAGGTCCAGGGGGGTCTTCGCCTCGATGCAGGGACGGCCGTCCGCGTCGAGGGCGAGACAGTCGACGAGGGGCTCGGCGAGATGGGCGTCGAGCTGGGCGACGGTGGACCTGAGGAGTTCGGCGCGTACGGCGTCGTTGTCGGCGGCGAAGAGCCGGGCGGGGGTGTGCAGGCCGAAGAGGGTGAGCGTCTGGTAGCCGCGTTCGACCAGGTCCCGGCCGAGGATCGTGGGGTCGGTCAGGGAGTGGCAGTAGATCTCGGAGGGCGGGGCGGCGGGGAGCCGGCCGGCCGCCGCCTGGGCGTGGGCGGTGGCCAGCTGCTCGTAGCCCTCGGCGATGTGGAAGGTGCCGGAGAACGCCTCGCGCGGGTCGACGGCGGTGTCGCGTAGCCGGGGCAGCCGCTTCAGCAGCATGTTCACCTTGAGCTGGGCGCCCTCGGCGGGCTCCGGGGCCGGGTCGCCGGTGAGGGCGGCGAGTTCCTGCGGGGCGGCGTTGACGAGCACGTGCCGGGCGGCGACGACGCCCTCGCCGTCGGCGGTGCGGTAGGCGACCTCGGCGGCCCGGCCGTCCGTCTCGATCCGTACCGCCTCGTGCCCGGTGGCGAGCACGGCGCCTGCCGAGCGGGCGGCGGTGGCCAGTGCGTCGGTGAGGGCGCCCATGCCGCCGACCGGCACGTCCCAGGCGCCCGTGCCGCCGCCGATGACGTGGTAGAGGAAGCAGCGGTTCTGCCGCAGCGAGGGGTCATGGGCGTCGGCGAACGTCCCGATGAGCGCGTCCGTGAGGACGATCCCGCGCACCAGGTCGTCCGTGAAGTTCTCCTCGATGGCGACCCCGATGGGCTCCTCGAACAGGGTCCGCCAGGCCTCCTTGTCGTCGATCCGGCTGCGCAGCTCCTCCCGCGAGGGCAGCGGCCCGGTGAGCGTCGGGAAGACGCGCTCGGCGACCCGGCCGGTCATGCCGTAGAACCGCTGCCAGGCCTGGTACTCCTGCTTGCCCCCGGTCAGCCGTTCGAACGCCTCGCGGATGCGTCGCTCGCCGCCGCCGACCAGCAGTCCGGTGGCCCGGCCGTTGCGCTCCACGGGCGTGTACGACGAGATGGTGCGGCCGCGGACCCGGAAGTCCAGGCCCAGGTCGCGGACGATCTTCCTGGGCAGCAGGCTGACCAGGTAGGAGTAGCGCGACAACCGCGCGTCGACACCGGCGAAGGGGCGGGTCGAGACGGCGGCGCCACCGGTGCGGGCCAGCCGCTCCAGCACCAGTACGGTGCGTCCGGCCCGGGCCAGATAGGCCGCCGCGACCAGGCCGTTGTGGCCGCCGCCGACGATGATGGCGTCGTAGGTCCTGGATGGTTCGGTGGCAGGGGGCATGGTTCTTCGTAACACATGATGATCTAGGTGGGTAAGAGGCTTGCCGGTTCGCCGTGCGGGGAGGGCCGTTCGGACAGTGCGGATCGCGGGGGCTCGGCGCGCCCACAGGGCGGAGCCGCACATGGATACAGCCCCGCGGCCTGACGGGGCGCTCGTTCTACAGGCGTCCGCCCGATGCTTGCTGTTGGCGTAGTACCGCCACACGTCGGTACAGCTCCACGGCCTCGGCCCCTCGGCCCAATTGTTCCAGGCAGTGCGCCTCGTCGTTGCGGCTGGCCAGGGTGTCCGGGTGGTCCGGGCCGAGGACTCGCTCCCGGGCGGTGGCCACCCGCCGGTACTCCGTCAGCGCGTCCGCCCAGCGGCCCAGCCAGCCCAGGCTCACCGCGACCTCTCGGCGGCTGACCAGTGTGTCGGGATGGTCGGGGCCGAGGACGCGTTCGCGGATGGCGCATACGTCCCGGGATTCCGCGAGGGCCTCCTCCCAGCGGGCGAGGCGGCCCAGGTTGACGCCGAGACCGTGGCGGGCGCGCAGGGTCTCGGGGTGGGCGGGGCCCTGGACGCGGGTGCGGTCGTCGATCAGGGCACGGTAGAGGCTGAGCGCGTCGGCGCTGCGGCCGAGACGGCCGAGGCTGATGCCGACCTCGTAGCGGGCGGCGAGGGTGTCGGGGTGGTCGGGGCCGAGGGCCCGGGAGCGCGCCTCGGCGACCTCGCGGTAGGTCCGCAGGGCCTCTTCCCAGCGCCCCAACTGTCCCAGCGCGTAGGCGACTTCGTAGCGGGTGACCAGGGTGTCGGGGTGCTGTGGGCCAAGGACACGTGCACGGGCGACGGCCACGTCGTGGGCCATGCGGTACGAGTCCTCCAGCCGGCCCAGTCTGCTGAGGTTGAAGGCGAGGTTGTGGCGGCAGCGCAGGGTGTCGGGATGGTCCGGGCCCATCAGCCGCTGCCGGACGGCGAGTACGGCGGTGTACGCCTGATGGGCTTCGAAGTGGCGGCCCAACTGACCCAGGACATAGGCCGTTTCCTGGCGGGCGGCGAGGGTGTCGGGGTGGTCGGCCCCGAGCCCGCGCTCCCGGGCGTGGGCGACCTCGGTGTACTCGCGCAGGGCGTCGGCGGCGCGCCCGGTCCGGCTGAGAGTGAAGGCGATCTCGTAGCGGCTGGCGAGGGTGTCCGGGTGGTCGGGGCCGAGAAGGCCGGCGCGCTCGGCGGCGACCGCGCGGTGCACCTCGCCGGCCTCGGCCCAGCGCCCGAGCCGGCCGAGGCTGAGCCCGGCGTTGTGCCGGCCGACCAGGGCGGCAACGGCCTCCGGGGCCGGGACCACGGGGAGGGGTTCGGCGGGGCCGGCGCCCGGGCGGGTCGTCCACTCCCCGGTGAGCCCGGCCGCGGGGTCGGGCGGGGTGGTGCGCAGGCCGGTGCCGGTCGCCTTGTGGCCGGTGGTCATGCCTCGGGTCCAGGACGGCAGCCGGGGCTCGCGGAGCGCCGTGTCCGGGGCCCTGAACTGGGGCTGCGCGGTGGCGACGGTGGGGACGTACGTGGGTGTCGTACGACCGGAGGTGATCCGGCGGCCCACCTCCTTGGCATCGTAGGGCCGTTGCTCGGGCCGTTTGGCCAGCAGGTCCAGGACGACCTTCTCCAACCAGCCCGGCAGTTCGGCGCGGTGGGCGCGGGGCGGAGCGGGTGGGGTGTCACGGTGGCCGATGAGGATCGCCCAGGCGTCGGCCAGGTCGAACGGCGGCGCCCCGGTGGCGATCTCGTACAGCACGCAGCCCAGGGAGTACAGGTCGCTGCGCTGGTCGACCTCGGTGCCGCCGATCTGCTCCGGTGACATGTAGTGCGGGGTGCCCATGGCGATGCCGGTGCCGGTCAGCCGGGAGGTGAGGCCGATGTCGTGGCCGAGGCGGGCGATGCCGAAGTCGCAGAGCTTCACCGTGCCGTCGGTGAGCCGCATGATGTTGGCGGGTTTCAGGTCCCGGTGCACGATGCCCTGTTGGTGGGTGTACGCGAGGGCGGCGGCGACCTGCTCGGCGATGTCGACGACGTCGCCGACGGGCAGCGGATGGTGCTTGTTGTCCTCCATGAGCTGGCTGAGGTTGCGGCCGTCCAGCAGCTCCATCACGAGGTAGAGGATGCCGTCGTGCTCGCCGAAGTCGTGGACCACGGTCACCCCGCGGTGGGAGAGGGCGGCGGCCACTCTCGCCTCACGGCGGAACCGTTCGCGCAGGACGCGGGTGAACGCCTGGTCGTGGTGCGGACCCAGCGGTTTGAGGCACTTGACGGCGACCTGGCGCCCGAGGGATTCGTCGCGGGCCCGCCACACCTCGCCCATCCCGCCCCGTCCGATCAGGTCGAGCAGCCGGTACCGCCCCTGGACCAGCCTGGTGTCAGCCATCGCGCGCCGTCGCCCCCCGTCGCTGCAGCCCCGCCCTCCCCAGGGGGTCGCGGTCAAGGTGCGGCCGCGTCGGACCGGCCCGTTCCGTGACACACTCCCCTGGTCGTCCAGTATGGCGGTCTAATGCCCGACTTTGTACGGTGCCGGGCGCGCGTCGGGACCGAGCCTCGCCATGGCGCGCAGGATGTGTTTGGGCGGGAGTTGCCAGCGCAGACGTGCGGGAACAGTGCGCAGCAGGGTGCCGGTGGCGCGCAGTCGCCGGGTCACGACGGCGGGTTCGGGGGCCGGTCTGCCGTACAACTCGTGGGCGTACGGCGGCAGAGAGGCGTACGCCAGGTGGGCCACGCGCCGCCACAGCACCTCGCGCGCCGGTATCAGGAGCGGGTGCGTCGGGGGGCGGAGCAGGAAGTCGTCCACCGCGCGTGCGTCGGCTCCGGCGGCGAGCAGCGGCCGTACCTTGTGGAAGTAGGCGGCCATGTCCGCCCGGTCGGCCGGTACGGCGGCCGGGTCGAGGCCCACCAGGCGGGCGCTGACCCGGTGCTCGGCGAGGTAGCGGTCGGCCTGGGCGTCGGTGAGCGGGAAACCGGAGCGGCGCAGGACGTGCAGATACGAGTCGATCTCGGCGCAGTGCACCCACAGCAGCAGTTCGGGGTCGTCCACGCCGTACCGCTCCCCGGTGTCCGGGTCGGTCGCGCCCAGCATGCTGTGGATCTTCCGCACCCGCGCCCCGGCCCGCTCGGCGGCCTCCGCCGTGCCGTAGGTCGTCGTGCCGACGAAGTTCGCGGTCCGCATCAGCCGGCCCCAGGCGTCGCGGCGAAAGTCGGAGTTCTCCATCACCCCGCGCACCGCGCGCGGGTGCAGGGCCTGCAGGTAGAGCGCGCGGACACCGGCGACCCACATCATCGGGTCGCCGTGCACCTGCCAGGTCACGGAGTCCGGGGTGAACAGCCCGGGGTCGCCGTTCATGACCGCAGACTAACGCCGGACCCGTGGCATCCCCAGTCCGATCCACGAGATGATCTCGCGCTGGATCTCGTTGTTGCCGCCGCCGAAGGTGAAGATGACCGCCGAGCGGTAGCCGCGTTCCAGGTCGCCGTGGAGGACCGCGCCGGCCGAGCCCTCCTTCAGCGGGCCCGCCGCACCGACGATCTCCATCAGCCAGGCGTAGGCGTCGCGGCGAGTCTCGGAGCCGTAGACCTTGACGGCGGAGGCGTCCTGCGGGGTGAGGGTGCCCTCCTGGACGGCGGTCACCATCTGCCAGTTCAGCAGCTTCATGGCGTCGAGGCGGGTGTGGGTGCGGGCGAGGTTGCGGCGCACCCAGGGCAGGTCGACGACGCGTCGGCCGTCGGCGAGCTTGGTCTCCATGGTCCAGCGCTGGACGTCGTGCAGGGCGCGGATCGCCATGGTGCCGTGGGCTGCGAGGGTGACCCGCTCGTGGTTGAGCTGGTTGGTGATCAGCCGCCAGCCCTGGTTCTCCTCGCCGACCCGGCGGGAGACGGGGACGCGGATGTGCTCGTAGTAGCTGGCGGTGGTGTCGTGCGAGGCGAGGGTGTTGATCACGGTGCAGCTGTAGCCGGGGTCGGAGGTCGGCACCAGGAGCATGGTGATGCCCTTGTGCGGCGGGGCCTCGGGGTCGGTACGGGTGGCCAGCCAGACCCAGTCGGCGGTGTCCCCGTTGGTGGTCCAGATCTTCTGGCCGTCGACCACGTACTCGTCGCCCTCGCGGACGGCCCGGGTCTTCAGCGCGGCCAGGTCGGTGCCTGCGTCGGGCTCGCTGTAGCCGATGGCGAAGTCGATCTCGCCGGAGAGGATGCGGGGCAGGAAGTACGCCTTCTGCTCGTCCGTGCCGTACCGCATGATCGTCGGGCCGACCGTGTTCAGCGCCATCAGCGGGAGCGGTACGCCCGCCTGGGCGGCCTCGTCGAAGAAGATGAACTGTTCCATCGCGGTCAGACCCCGGCCGCCGTACTCCTTCGGCCAGCCGACGCCCAGCCAGCCGTCCGTTCCCAGCCGGCGGATCGTCTCCCGGTAGAAGCGTTTCTGCGCGGCCGGGTCGGCGTAGCGGGCGTAGGCGTTGTCCGGCACCAGGCCGGCGAAGTAGGCGCGCAGTTCGGTGCGCAGCCGCTGCTGCTCGGGCGTGTGGTCGAGGTGCACGGCGCCTCCAGGCTCCCGACGGGCGGTCCTGACGGCGCACACCGTAGAACGTGTTCCAGAAATTGGGAATGGCGACGCGGGTGCGCGACCCGGTCCGTTCCGGCGGGACCTGTTGGAGGACGTGGTGGTGGGGTTCCTCAGGTGTCGGTGCGGGGGAAGCCCCCGGCACGGGCCGGGGCGCCGGTCAGCGAGGCGGCGAGGTCGGCGATCAGGGTGCCGCCGGTCTCGCGGCCCGGTGCGCGGCGGATGTTCTCGCGGACCTCTGCGAGGCGTTGCCGGCGGTCGGCGTCGGCGAGCAGGTCCTCGATAGTGTCCAGCAGTGCGTCCGGGTCGAAGCCGTAGGTGTCCGCCCGGACGCCGAAGCCGAGGTCGGCGACGCGTTGCGCGTTGTCGTACTGGTCCCGGAACAGCGGGAGGACGATCATCGGCAGACCCGCGGCGACGCCTTCGCCCAGGGTGTTGCTGCCGCCGTGGGTGATGAGGAGGTCGCAGTCGGGCAGCACGCCGGGCTGCGGCAGGAACGGCTCGCCGTACATGTTCGGGCCGAGGGTGACCTCGTGGTGGCAGGGGCCCATGGAGACGACGGTGCGGTGGCCGGTGCGGGCCACGACGTCCACGAGGTGCTGGAGGAGCCGGGTGTCCAGGGACCCGAGGGAGCCCAGGGACAGGTAGATGACGGGTCCGGTGCCGGGCAGGTGGTCGGCCACCCGAAACCTGCGCTCGCCGGCTCGGACCACGGTGTCGAGCCGGTGCCAGCGCCGCGTGAACTCCGCCGGGCGCGGGTAGTCCAGTGCGCTCGGATAGGTGTAGAGGTTGAGCCAGGGCGAGTCGTGGGAGAACCGCAGCGGTTCCAGCCGCGGGGCGCCCTGGGCGGTGCAGTAGGCGTCGAACTCGGCGTGCAGTCCGGTGTGCAGGGCCGCGTACTCGGCGTGGAAGGCGTCCCAGCCGGAGCGGTCGTCGAGCGGGTAGCCGGAGAAGGCGGGCGGCAGATCGGGGTCGGCCAACTCCAGCGGGTTCGCCGAGACCGACCGCACCCAGGGTGTGCCGGAGGCGGCGACGGACGGGTCCGCACGGACGTTGTCCACCACGATCAGGTCGGGCCGGACCTCGTCGATGATCGCGCACAGCCGGGGGTGGGCGTACTCGGCGGCCCGCGCCAACTCGGCCCACTGCGGCCGGATCACCGTGCGCAGTTGTTCCAGGGTGGTGCCGCGGAAGTGCGCGGCGTTCTCGCGCACCCAGGCGGCCCACATCGCCGGGCCGCCCTCGGCCGGGTCGGTGGGCGGGGGCGAGGCGTCGTACACCTCCTCGTCGAAGCCGTGGGCGGCGGCGACCCCGCGGAAGCTGCCGTCCATCGCGAACACCGGCCGCTGTCCGCGGTCGCGGACCACCTCGGCCATCGCCCGCAGCGCGTTGTACGGACCCCAGGCGGCGGCGCCCGGGACGAAGAGGATCCGGGCGTCGTCAGACACGGGCCGGCCCCCGCCCGGACAGCGGGAGCCGGCGGTCGCCGACGGTGTCGGACAACTCCGGTGCGCACAGGGGTGGTTCTCCGGCGGGCACGGTCGTCGCCGTGCCGCGGTCGAACCCGTTGCGGTGCGAGCTCATCGGCCGCCTCTCGGTCCGGGGTCCGGGCCCGCAAGCGTGCCGCGGCCCCGGGGGTGATGCCGCTCGACACCGTACGGCCACGTCACGGGGACATCGACAGATCCCCGAACGAAGACCTGTCGGCCGCCACGGCCGTGCTCCTACCTTTCTGTCCCACGCGACCCGGACATGGCCGGCCGCGGCGTCCCCGCTGCTCCGCCGGGCCCCCGGGCCCGCACCGGGCCGACGTGGCGTGTCACACCGACGAGATGGAGCCCTGCCCGTCATCACACAGCAACCCCTCGGAACCCTCCACGAACTGGCCTACGGCGCGTACCCGGCGCACTGCCTCCAGGTCGTCAGCGAGATCGGCGTCGCCGACCACATCGACGACGAGCCCGTGCCCGTCGGCAAGCTCACGGCGGCCTGCGGCGCCGACCCCGGCATGCTCACCCGGGCGCTGCGCCTGCTCGCCTCCTTCGACGTCCCGTGGGGAGCCCGGCCGGGGTGACGCCGTTCTGTGCTGGTCGTGGTCCGTGCTGGTCGGCTCCGCTACGCGGCGGGGCCCAGGAGCACGGGCAGCCCGGCGAGGTCGTTGCCGATGAATGAGTGCTGGGGCTCCAGTTCGTCGGGGGCGATGGAGAGGGTCAGCCGGGGGAAGCGGTCGAACAGGGCCGGCAGGGCGATCTCGGCTTCGAGCTTGCCGAGCGGGGCGCCGACGCAGTAGTGGATACCGTGGCCGAAGGCCAGGTGCTGCTTGTCGGCACGGTCGATGTGGAAGGCGGCCGGGTCGTCGTGGACGCCCGGGTCACGGCCGTGGGCGCCGAAGCCGATGAGGATGGCGTCTCCGGCCCGCACGGTGACGCCCTCGCCGAGGTCGATGTCATCGGTGGCGAACCGCAGCGGCAGGTGCATGATCGGCGGGTGCAGCCGCAGCGTTTCGTCGATCACGTCGGTCCAGCGGGCCGGCTCGGCGAGGACGGCGGCGAGCTGGTCGGGGTGGGTGAGGAGTTCGCGCACAGCGGCGTCGATCAGGGCCACGGTGGTCTCACTGCCGCCGCCGATCATCGCGATGAGGGTGGAGACGAGTTCCGTCTCGCTGAGCCGGTCGCCGTCCTCCTCGTGGGCGGTCAGAAGCACGCTGGTCATGTCGTCGGCGGGTGCGCGGCGCTTGGCCTCGATGAGCGTCCGCATCGCACGGTAGAGGTCGTCGGCCACGGCCGCGGACTGCTCGGGCGTGACGTCGGTGGCGAACACCGCTCCCATGACGCGGAGCATCTCGGGCCGCTGGTCGGCGGGGACACCGAACAGGTCACAGATGACTCGGGTGGGCACACCGTGCGCGAACTCGGCGCGCAGGTCCACGTGTTCGTCGGTGCCTCGGTCCTCCAGGGCGTCCAGGAGGTCGGTGACGACGACCTCGATCGCGGGCCGCAACTCTTCGATCCTGCGGGGGGTGAACGCCCTGCCGAGCAGCTGCCGAAGGCGCGCGTGGTCGCCGCCGTCGGAGGTGAACATGCTGACCACGTCGACCCACGGACAGAGCCACGGTACGGCGCCGGGCTGGTGTCCGGGCCAGGACTTGCGCGCGTCCTTGGAGACGTGCGGGTGGATGAGGAGCTGCCTGGCGACGTCGCCGCGGGTGACCGACCAGGCGACCACGCCCTCGGGCAGGCGCACCCGGACGGCGGGGCCGGCGGCACGCAGTTCGTCGAGTTGCTCGTACAGACGTCTGCCGCCGTCGCTGTCGAGGGTCACGGCCTCGGTGTGAGGGCTGGTCACGCGGTACCTCCTGGGGTGTGGGCCGGGGTGGACACACGCTGGGGGTGCGGGCGGGAACGAACGCGGTACCGCCTTCGGCGTTTCGAGCGCCTCGCCACCGTACGGCCGTACCACGAGGACAGGCACAGATCCCCGAACGGGGACCTGTCGGGCGGCGGGGCCGGGTTCCTACCTTTTGTGCTGCGCCAACCACGGGCGTACCGGGGCAGGTTGGCGCCGCAGGTCCTTCGGTGCCGGAACGGGAGCGCGGGTGCTTCCTGGCGGCCTACGGCGTGGGGGGCGGGGCGGCGGGGCCGACCTCGCGCCGGGAACGAACCCGCAACTTGGTGAGGATGTGCGAGACATGGGTCTCCACGGTGCGCCGCGAGAGCAGCAGCCGGGCGGCGATGTCGGGGTTGGACAGGCCCTCGGCGACCAGGTCGGCGACCCGCCGCTCGGTAGCGGTCAGTGCCTCCCAGCCGGACGACGGACGCACGTGCGGGGCCCGGCTCCCGGCGCGTACGCCCCAGGGGCGCAGCCGCGCGGCGGTCCGGCGGGCGTCCCAGTCCGCGCCCAGCTCGCCGCAGACCGCGAGGGCCTCGCCGAAGGAGACACGGGCCGCGTCGAGGTCCCCGGACCCGGCCTGGACGACGGCCAGATCCTCCAGGGCGTTGGCCAGATCCGGCTGCCGGTCGGCGGTGCGGTGGTAGCCGACGGCGGTGAGCAGCGGGGCCGGGTCCTGGTCGAGCAGCCCGGAGCACCAGTCGGCGGCGGCCCGGGTCCGCGGCCGCGGCCGGCGGTCGGCGGCCTGGCGGGCGGCGAGCGTGGCCGCGGTCGCGATCTCCCGGTCGTCGGCGGCCAGCGCCAGCCGGACCAGGGCGGGCAGCCACTCCGGGTGGTTGCCGACGTCGTGCGCGTAGGTGTCGGCCATCAGCTCCGTGAGCACCTCGACGGCCTCGGGGAGCCGGCCCGCCCGTTCGGCGACCAGGCTGCGGGCCAGCAGCAGGTGTCCGGCGGCGACGGGTCCCTGCCCCGGGGTCCGGCCGCCGCCCGGGGCGTCGAGGAGACCGGCCGCTTCCTCCCACTGCCCACGGCGGGCGCTGATCAGCGCCTTCAGGCCCCGGCGGGCCAGCCGCCACAGCGGCGGGAGATCGGTGACCTCGTCCAGCACGGTCAGCGCGTCGTCCCAGCGTCCGTGCTCGTAGTAGCGCTCGGCCCCTTGGACGAGGGTCATCGACAACCGGGTCGCGCCGACCCGTTCGGCGAGGTTGCGGGCCTGGGTGAGCGCCTCCTCCGCCTCCTGGAGACGGTCGACTCCGTCCAGGTCGGTGGCCCGGTGACCGAGCAGGATGAGCCGCAGGTCGACGAGGTCCGGGTCGTTGCCGACCTCCGCCAGCGCCTCGTCGTTCAGGGCCAGGGCGCCGGCCTGGTCACCGTGCCAGCTGCGGATGACGGAGGCGGTGTTCAGGGCGTATCCGACGGCCATCGGGTCGCCCAGTTTCCTGCCCTCGTCCAGCGCCTCTGCCATCGCCAGCCGGGCCCGGCCGATCTGCCCGAGTACGTGCCGGGCCAGCGCCACCAGGGCCAGCAGCCGGGCCCGCCATTCCGGTCCGATCCGGGGGTCGCCGCTGGCCGCGCGCCAGTTGTCGATCACGACCTCGTAGCGGCCGGTCCGCATCCCGATGGTGCTGAGCAGCCATCTGACCCGGCCGAGCAGCTCGGGGTCGGACGTCTGCCGCAGCACGGTCCTGGCCAGCTCCTCGGCGCGGTCCAGGGGGCCCATGCGGAAGTAGAGGGCGGCCAGTTGTGCGGTGAGCACGAACAGCCGCGGATCGTCCGTGGCCGCCTGGCGCACGGCGTGTTCCAGGAGTTCCGCGGCGGCGATCGGGGCCCTTACGACCAGCCGCTCGGCGTTGTCCGCGAGCCACTCCCACTCGCGGTCCTCGGCCGTCTCCAGGACCGGGAGGATCAGCTCGGCCACCCGCTCGACGGGAGCCCCGGAGGCCATCAGCTCCTGCGCCGCGCGCCGCAGGAACGCGGTCCGCAGGGCGGGCGGCATGGCCTCGTAGAGCACCTCCTTCAGGAGGCCGTGTCTGAAGCGCAGCCGGGACCCGGCGGACTCCAGCACGGCGGCGCCGAGCGCCTCCTCGGCCACGGCCAGCAGGGATCCCGTGCCGCGGCCCACCGCCGCCGCCAGGTCCCGCACCGAGAACTCCGGCCCGAGCAGCGAGGCGGCGCGCAGCGCCTCCTGGGTGTCGGCGGAGAGCCCGGCCAGCCGGTCCGCGATCACGTCCCGCAACTCGGTGAGCCGCTCCACGTCCCGGCCGGCCGCCGTCAGCTCCACCCGGCCGTCCGCGGACCGCAGGGCGCCGACCCGCGCCAGGGCGTCCAACAACTCCCTTACGTAGAGCGGGTTGCCCGCCGCGGAGCGCAGCCGTTCGGTGAGCACCGGTCCGGGTTCACCGCGCGCCAGCAGCCCGGTCAGCTCCGCGACGCGCTCCTCCGGCAACCGGTCCAGGGAGATCAACTGCCCGCCCATGGACCGCAGATCGCGGCGCAGCGGCTCCAACTCGGCACGGCCCGGCACCGGACGGCAGGTGCCGATGACCAGCAAAGGCAGCTGGACCGAGGCCCGGCACAGCCGGCGCCACATCAACAGGCTCGCCTCGTCGGCCCAGTGCAGGTCCTCCACGGCCAGCACCAACGGGCCGGTCGTACACAACCGGTCCACCAGGACGAGCAGTTGCTCGGTGGCCGCCACCACCGGGTCCCCGGCGAGCAGGCGCATGGTCCAGCCCGACGCCTGCTGGGGCTGCTCCAGGGCGAGTGCGGCCTCCGCGCGCCGGGGGTCGGGTGAGCCTGCCTCGACGCCGAGGAGCCGGGTCATCACGGAGAGCGGAAGCCGTCGGCCCAGCTCGTCGCACTGGCCGGTCGAGACCTCGCAGCCGGCCGCGCGGGCTTTGGCCAGGGCGTGCGCAAGCAACGTCGACTTACCGATGCCCGGCTCGCCCTCGATCAGCAGACTCCCGCCGCGACCTGCGGCGACATCGGAGACCAGGCGATCCAACGTGGCCCGCTCCGCTTCCCGCC
This sequence comes from Streptomyces sp. NPDC026538, assembly GCF_055567535.1. NCBI lineage: Bacteria > Bacillati > Actinomycetota > Actinomycetes > Kitasatosporales > Streptomycetaceae > Streptomyces > Streptomyces sp. NPDC026538. The sequence continues at coordinate 30,435 of NZ_JBVHQG010000016.1, read as the reverse complement.
CGATCACCGGGTGCAGTTGTTGCCCGAGCATGCTCATGACTCTAGAGCCTTTCTGTGAGGTCCCACTCCGTTTCAGATGACGCCTGGGGAAACTGCGGCCTCACTCACACGGCCGCCCCCGGCTCACTGAGTCGGTGGTCCCCCTGAGCCTCCGGGATCTCAGTGAGGCTCACGGATGTCTCCGTATCCGCGCTGCCGCAGGCTCGTTCCATCGGTCGGCAACAGATGGGGCAGGCTCATGACGACGGCACTGGCACCCGAGGCACGCACCTGCGCACCGCAGGCGTCCCCCACCCCGGGGTCCCCGGAGCAGAAGATGCGGATGATCTACGACGTCAACAAGGGTTCCCTGATGCGCAGTCTGCTCGGGTGGACCCAGGGCGACCGCCAGACGGCCGAGGACCTCGTCCAGGAGACCATGCTCCGGGCCTGGCGCAATCTGGACACCCTGCCCGACGACCCGCGCGCGGTACGGCCCTGGCTGCTGACGGTGTCGCGACGGCTGGCGATCGACATGCTGCGGGCCCGCTCCTCGCGCCCCACCGAGGTGGAGGACGACCCGCTGGAGTCGATACCGGTGGCAGCGGAGCCGCTGGAGCAGGTTCTCGACCGCCAGGTGCTGCGCACGGCGCTCGCCGAGCTGTCGGCCACCCACCGCGCGGTGCTGGCCCAGGTCTACTTCCTGCACCGGCCGGTCCGGCACGCGGCCGAGGCGCTCAACGTCCCGGAGGGCACGGTCAAGTCGCGCACCCACAACGCGCTGCGGGCGCTGCGTGAGGCGCTCGGCGACCGCAACGGGGCGACCCTTCGCGCCCGGCACGGCCTTCCGACGCCGGCGCCGCGGCACCCGGGCGTGCGTCCGGCCGCACGGACCGCCGTCGCCGCGCACTGATCCGGTACGCCCGGGTCGCGGCCCTACCGGATCCCGGCGCGACGCTTCCTCCCGCTCCGGGCCGATACGGGCCACCGCGTCCACGCCTCCTCGCGATGGAGGCCGGCCTCCGGCTCGGTGCGGACTCAGTACGCGCCAGGGTTCGCCAACGCCTGCCAGGACAAGGGCAGTTGCCCAGCGGTATCGGGGGTCGACCGGCCCGCTCCGGCGACTCCGGCCGATCCGACCGGTCCAGCCACACACCGCTCGCCGCCGCAGGCACCCGGCGACCTGCCTTTCCTGCCGCCCGGCGATCTGTCGTCCCGGCCGCCCAGCGACCTGCCCGGCCCGCCGCCCGCCGAGCTGCCTTTCCTGCCGCCCGGCGAGCTGCCTTCCCTGCCGCCCGGCGAGCCGGCTTACCCGCCACCTGGCGAGCCGCACGCCCTCCGCGATCCAGACCGTCGTCCGCCCCTCGGCCTCCGCACACTCCGGCGGTCGAGGGGCGGTGCCGTGTTCTCTCGGTGCACCGGCCGCGGGCAGCGTCCGCCCGGTGTGCTGGTGCTGCCGGTGTGCGGTGACGCGCAGGGCGGCGGCCGGTATTGCGTCGTGGTGAGTGCACCGCGACGGTCGGTGCGGGCCTTCGGCCGGAGGCGCAGCCGGGAGCGCGCCGCACGACCGATCGGTCAGGTCGGCGAGTTGACCGACCGCCGCGGCCATCGAGGCTTCGGTCTCCGTCCGGGACGGCAGCCGCCGGGCCGGTTCGTCGTGGGGCGCGCACGGTGCCCGGCGTACGGCTGTCCGCGCCGCGGACACAAGCGCGGGGAAGCAGGCCCCCGGCTCGCCACCCTTCATGGGCACGGCGCGGTCATGTCCCGTGCCGGGGTCCGTCAACAGAGCTTCTTCCAGGGCGGGTTCGGCCTTCCGGCCGACCGTCGAGGCCATCGTGTGCGCCGCCATGTCGCGGAGCGTAGCGATCGCCCAGGAGACGAAGGTTCCGCGGAGATGAACGTTTCCCGCTTCCCCTCCGCCCCGCCGGGCTCCTTGCTCACCCGTCCAGGGCGACCTGGACCAGGGTCGGCGGCGCCTGGCGGCCGACCAGGACCCCGCGACCGGGCGGGCGGTGCGCCGCACGCTCACTGCCGAGCACCACGCCTTCGCGGGGGTCACCGGACAGGACCAGACCCGCGGTACCCAACTCCTTCACCCGTGTCAGGAGTTGCTCGGACATCGAGCCACGGGCGCTGCCGGCGACCCGGCGGGCCACCACCATGTGCAGTCCGATCTCACGCGCCTGGGGCAGGAAGTCCAGCAGCGGATTGAGCGGTGACGTACGGCCGTTGGCGACCAGGTCGTAGTCGTCGACGACGACATAGAACTCCGGGCCGGTCCACCAGTCCCGGTTGCGCAACTGCTCCATGGTCACGTTCGCCGGGGGCAGCCGCTCGGTGAGCTTGGCGACGACCTGTTCGACGTAGACCTGGGCCGCGTTGGCATCGCCGACGTAGGCGCCGATGTACTCCTCGTCCACCGCGCCCATCAGGGCCCGTCGGTAGTCGACGACGATGAAACGCGCTTCGAAGGCGGAGCGCCGGGCCGCCAGGCCCTTCATCCAGCCGCGCAGGAACGTCGACTTGCCGCAGCCGGCGTCGCCGAAGACCAGGAAGTGCGGGTCGGCGTCCGTGAGGTTCAGGCGGACCGGGGCGAGGTCGGTCTCGGCGATGCCGATCGGCACGCCCGGGGTGGTGTCGTCCTCGCGGATCCGGCTCGACAGTTCGGCGACGGTGAGCCGCTCGGGCAGCATCCGGACCGGCGGGGCCACGGCTCCCGACCAGGAGGCCGCGAGCTTGCCGATCGCCTCTTCCTGCGCCTCCGCGAGGCCGTCGGCGGTGTCCTTGCCGTCGAGCCGGGGCAGGGCGACCTGGAACTGGATGCCGGGCGGCGCCATGCCGCGGCCGGGGGCGGAGAGGCCGAAGGCACGGGCCGCGCGGCGGTTGATCTCGGAGTCGCCCGGGTCGTTCAGGCGCAGTTCGAGGCGGGCCGAGATGGCGTCACGCAGCGCGGTGCGGATGTCGGCCCAGCGGCCCGCGGTCAGCACCAGGTGGACGGCGACGCCGAGGCCGCGGCCGGCGATGTCCAGGACGACCGCGTCGATGCCCTCCATCTCGCCGCGGATCGCACCCCAGTTGTCGATCACCAGGAAGACGTCGGCGGAGCGTATCCCCTTGGGCAGCCGGTCGGTGTTGCGCAGCCGCCGGAACTCGTCGGCGGAGTCGATGCCGAGGTGGCGGAAGAGCCGCTCCCTCTCGGCGATCAGCTGGCGCACCTCGGCCAGCGCGCGCCGGGCGCGGGCCGGGTCGTGCCGGCCGGCCACCCCGCTGACGTGCGGCGCCCGTTCGAAGGGCTGGAGCGAGCCGCCGCCGAAGTCCAGGCAGAGGAACTGCGCCTCGGCGGGCGTGTGGGTGAGCATCGTGGAGAGCATCAGGGTGCGCAGGAAGGTGCTCTTGCCGGACTGCGGGGCACCGACCACCGCGAGGTGGCCGGCCTTGGCGAAGTCCGGTACCAGCGGCTGCTGGAGCTGCTGGAGTGGCACGTCCAGGACGCCGACCGGGGTGCGCAGTGCGCCCTTGTGCGTCCACCAGTCGGCGGACATACCCCGCTCGGGGTGGACCACGACCGGTCCGGTGAGGTCGTCCAGGGCCAGCGCGCCCGGCAGCGGGGGCAGCCACACCTGGTGTGCCAACTGGCCTGCCGTGTCGAGGCGTTCGACGATGACCTGCATCTCGCTCGGCCCGTCCAGCATGGGCCGTACCCGCTCGCGCGCCTCCTCCGGCTCCGCGTCGGGGTCCGGCGGCAGCCGCAGCGCGAAGTGCACGGGATCGGTGGGCGGCGGCCCGGCGGCGAGGGCACGCTGCTCCTCCGACAGATGGGTCCCGGAGACATGGGCGACGCGGAAGCGTTCCAGGACCGTGTCGGCGACCTTGAGGTAGGCGGAGCCGGGGATCGGCGGCAGCCGGTAGGCGTCCGGGGTGCCGATGACGACCCGGGACTCCGCCGCGGAGAAGGTGCGCAGGCAGATCCGGTAGGAGAGGTTGGCCTCCAGGCCGCGCAGCCGCCCCTCCTCCAGTCGCTGGGTGGCGAGCAGCAGGTGGATGCCGAGCGATCGGCCGACCCGGCCGATCTGGACGAAGAGGTCGATGAAGTCCGGCCGGGTGGCGAGCAGTTCGCCGAACTCGTCCACGATGACCAGCAGGTACGGCAGCGGCTCCAGGGGCCGCCCGTCCGCGCCCGTGGCCCCGGCGGCGCGGCGCAGCTGGTACTCGCGGACGTTGTCGATGTTGCCGGCGTCGCGGAGCATCTTCTGCCGCCGCTGCTGTTCGCCGACGAGGGCGTCCTTGACCCGGTCGACCAGCGCGACCTCGTCCACCAGGTTGGTGATCAGGCCCGCCACATGCGGCAGGTCGGTGACACCGGCGAAGGTGGCGCCGCCCTTGAAGTCGACCAGGACCAGGCTGAGCAGTTCCGGTGAGTGGGTCATGGTCAGGCCGGTGACCAGGGTGCGCAGCAGTTCGCTCTTGCCGGAGCCGGTGGCGCCGACGATCAGGCCGTGCGGACCCATGCCGCCCTGCGCGGACTCCTTGAGGTCCAGGACGAGTTGCCGGCCGCCGCTGTCGAACCCGATCGGCATGCGCAGCACCTCCTCGTCCTGTGCGTCGACCCAGAGCGACTCGGGGCTGAAGTTCTCGAGGTCGGAGATGCCGAGCATGCTGGGCAGCGACATGGTCTGGGCGAGGATCTCCTCGCCCTCCGCGGACAGCCGCAGCGGGGCCAGCGCCCGGGCGACGGCCTCGCACAGCGGCAGTTCCGCGCTGCCCGCGACGGCCGATTCGACCGCCGAACGGGTGTCGGCGCGGCGGCCCTCCACGGTGACCGCGCCGTGCGCGTCGAGCCGTACCCGTACGTCGGCCCGGGTGGGCTCGTCGTTCTCCTGCTCCACCAGGCAGATCACGGTGATCGCGCTCTGCGGGCCGGCCGCCGCGAGGAGTTCGGCGGCGAGCGGCGAGCGGGCCCAGGCCGCCCGCGGCAGGTAGCGGTCGAGGACGACCACGAGGCGGCGACGGGTGTCCGGGACGTCCCGGTCGGTCAGGCCCAGCCGGCGGGACGGCTGCTGGACGGCCGCCTCCAGGGCCTGCTGAAGATGGTCGGCGATGCCCTCGAAGTCCTCCGCGACCAGCGGCACCACGCCGGCCTCCCCGGTGGTGTCCGGTTCATGGGTGTGCGGCAGCCACTTGGCCCAGTTCCAGTCCTCGCCGCCGGTCGCGATGGCGATGCCCACGTCGTCCGGAGCGTGCAGCACGGCGATCTGGCAGAGCAGGGCGCGTACGGCCGCGCGGGCCGACTTGGACGGCCCGAGCACGCTGACCACTCCGGCCTTCGCCAGGTCCAGCACGGCGGGCTGGTCTCCGACCACGGACATGATGTCGACCAGCCGGTCGGCCGCCGTCTTGGCGCGCGGGTCGTACTCCACGGTCGGGTCGTTGCGGGTGGACATCCGGATGGGCGTGGACAGCGGCGCGTTGCCCGTTCCCACGGACACCTTGAGGAAGTCGGCGTCGGTGACCCGGCGTTCCCATACGCGGCGGCGCTGGGAGGCGATCGCCCACAGCCGGTGCGGGGAGGGGAACTGCCAGGCGGCGACGGTGCGTTGGTTCTCCGCCACCTGGCGGGCGGTCCGCCGCACCTCGACCAGGTGGTCCAGGTAGCGGTCGCGGGCCCGCAGCTTCTGTTTACGGGCCTGGCCGCGCATCTGCATCCGGACGCCGACGGTGACGCCGATGGACATCACGACGAACGCGATGCCCAGCAGAACCAGCATCCGCCGGCCGCCGGACATCAGGTAGGCGGCCATGCTGATGCTCGACAGCAGTGGCATCAGCAGCATGAGCCAGCTGGCGTTGCTGTCCTTGCCGACCGGCTGCGGCGGCGCGGAGAGCACCACCGGGTCGGTGGGCAGCGGGGGCGGTACGACCCTGGCGGGCCGGTGGAAGATGACCCGGGACATCAGTTCTCCTCGTCGGTCGGGCTCACGGGCGGGGTCATCGCCGGGGACGGCGCTCGGGGAAGCGCGGTACGACGGGCGGCCTCTTCTCCTCGTTCCTGTCGCCGTTCAGCCCGGCCAGGATGTCCTGCAGGCCGCCCGTGATCCCCGACATGACCTCGGCGCGCTGCCCGGTGACGGTGTCGTGCGCGCTGTCGATGGCCTGGACGATGAGCCGGACCAGTCGTTCCGGGTTGTCGGGGTCGATCACCGACGGGTCGATACGCAGGTCCACGACCCGGCTCTCGGCCGAGACGGTCGCGCTGACCATGCCGTCCGTGCTGTGGCCCGTGGCCTCGATGTTCCGCAGGTCGAGCTGGGCGTCGGCCACCGTGCCCCGCATCCGGCGGGCATGGTGCGCGAGCGCGGAGAAGTCGACGTGCTCGTACTCGGGCATGCGAGCATCTGCCTTCCTGGGGGCCGTTGTTCACTCGGGGGGTTCCGCTCAGGGGTTCCACTGGGAGATACGGATCCGGGGTCCGAACGGGTCTGTGTCAGTTTCTGGACGGGCAGATGTCGGTGGGTGTCCGCAGGGCGCCGACGGTGAGCATGGCCCGGCGACCGAGACCATTGGCCACGGCACGGGCCAGTGCCATGCCCGCCATCGAGTGGTTCGGGTCCTCCATGCTCAGGTGCAGATCGACATGGCCGACCGCCAGGTCCTCCGCCGCCAGCCCCGCCTTGATGTGCTCGGTCAGCCCGGTGCCCAGCTCGTGCGCGTACTGTTCGCCCGGTGCCGGGTCCGCGGTGGCAAGCGCCTCGGACAGGGCCTGGAGTTCAGCCGGGGACACGACGTCCTCCACGCGGAACACCCGCTTTTCCAGCAGCGGTTCGAGGGGCAGTCGGCGCCCGGGGGCGGTCGGCGTCGGGGCGGGAACGTCGGTGTACGGCCGGTAGTCAGGGTTGGCGATCCACTCGCCGAGAGTGTTCCCCTCACCGGCGCCGGTGCCGGGGACGATCGGCCAGCCGCCCTTGACGAACCGGGAGGCGACGCCACCCGCGAAGAGCACCTCGTCCCGGCCGGTGGTCTTCGGACGGATCCCGTAGGCACCGAGCGTCGCGGTGATGTCGATACCGCCCGGCGTGTCGACCTCCCAGACATGACCCTCGCGCAGCCGCTGCGCCGCCGCCTCGGGCGAGGTGTCGGCGCTCACGAATCCATGGCCGGCACCGCCCACCTGGGCATAGGCGACGAGGTCGAGGCCCGTGCCGCCGGGCACCAGCCCTTCGGTGCGGACCGTTTCGGGACTGCCGGTGTCCGCGACGAAGACCGGCCGTCCCGGGTACGGGATCGGCGGCGGGATGATGTCGGCCGCGTCCGTGGGAATCGCGGCGTTCGGCATCGGCCCCTCGACCAGCTCCATGACGGCGGGGGCGGGCGACGCGGCCCGCCCGGCCGCGAGCGGCCGCGGTTCTTCACCGCCGGTGCTGTGCGTGCCGGCCGTGGTCACGACGACGGGAGCGGGTGCCGTCGGCGCGGCCGGGACGGGGGTGACCAGCCTGGGCGGGTCGGTGCGGACCCAGTCGGATCCGGATGCGGATCCTGGGGGCTGCGGGGCCACGACGACGAAGTTCTTCTCTTTCAAGGTGTCAGGGAAGATGTCGAGGTCCACCGCGGGCGTGTACACGGTCCTGCCGGTGGCCGTCCGGCTGGACAGGGCCTTCGCCAGGGCCTCACCTCGGCCGGTGTGCGGCACGATCGGCACGAGCGCCTCGTCCAGCGGGCGAGCGGTCAGCACCGGGTCGTTGGTCAGCAGTTCGGCGATCTCGTCGACGGGCACCGGGCGCCGGCTGCCGTCGGGCCAGGGCATGTCGATGGTGTCGGCACTGCCGTCGGCCAGCAGGAAGTAGGCCTGAGGGGTCCGGTCTCCGCTGTTCGCGGAGGCGTTCCACGGGGCAATCCTGGCCTGCGCACGGGCCGGATCGGCGCCGGACGCCACGGAGAGGTACCTCTCCGTGGCCAGCGGGCCGGTCAGCTGCCCGCCGGTCCAGTCGCGCCCGAGCACCGCGCCGCTCGCCGTCCGGAGCAGCGTCCGGGACGACAGGGCGCCGTTGCGCTCGAGCTGGAAGGCGGCGAGCGCCACCGGGTCGCCGGTGTCGCGGCCGGCCGCGGCGGCCCCGGCGACCGTCCAGAAGAGCTCCTCGAGCCGCGCGTCGTCCACCGGACCGGTCAGGGCACCCAGATGCAGGACCTTGGCGGCCAGCGCGTCCACGTTCGGGGCGGCTTCCAGTGTCTCGACGGCCTTGACCATCGCCCACAGCAGTTGCTGCCGGTGCGCCGCGGTGACCGGTGCCGATCCCAGACGCAGGACGTGGCGCGCCCTCAGGTCGGGATCGGCGTCCGCGGGCGTGGCGAGGGCCTGTTCCACGGACGGCAGCGGAACGAAGTCACGCAGAGCCGTTCCGGACTGCTGGGTCCGCGCCGCGTCCAGCAGTGTCTCGACGTCGCCCGGTGCCACGTCGGTGCCGGGGGCCGGGGACCGTCCGAGCCGGGACCGGGCCGCCCGGTCCAGCAGGTCGAGGGTGAACTGCCCGGTGTCCCGCAGCAGCGGATCGTCCAGGCGCATCGTCTCCAGCGCGCCGATACCGCCCAGCAGCCGCTGGTAGCGCCCCGAGACATCGTCCTTGTCGTCCTCCACCGCGACGCCGAAGGTCTGTCGCAGGGCCCGCACCAGCCGCAGGGTCGCGACCCTGGTCTCCGCCGAGGCGGGGCCCTGGGCGGTGTGCAGACCCGCCGTACGGGCCAGGGCGTCCAGCTCCGCCTCGCCCGGCTCGGGGCGCAGCTCCGCCCACTGGCCGCGCCTGCCATCCGCGGTCGTGGCGATTGCCTGCTGGGGCGGCAGGGAGTCCCTTGCCGTGTAGTGCGATCGGTCGGCCGCGAACACGGTGCGGCCGGTCTGGTTGGCCACCCGCTGGGCCTCGGAGACGGTCTCCAGCCGGTCGGCGACGAAGGGTGCACGACTGGCGGCGTTCACGGTGGTGGACCGCTCCGCGGGGGCGCCGGCCCAGCACGACATGATCACGATGACGCCGTCGACGGCCAGCCCGCGCAGGCTCGGCCTGCGCCGCAGATACCCGCCGACCTGGTCGCCGCGGGCCCACTTGGCGGTGCCGTCCCGCCGTTCGAGCGAGAACCCGCCCGGCTGCCCGTGCAGGAAGAAGTAGTACGCCTTGCGGCCCGCCCAGGGCACGTCGTCCACGGCACCGTGCTGCTCCCCGGTGAGGGGGTCGAGATGCCGGTTCTCCGTCATCACGGGCGCCGCGACGAAGTACAACTCCCGGCTGAGCATGTCCGCCTTGTCGAAGACGGCGCGGCCGTGCGGGATGCCGTCGGCGGCCATGGTCTCGCTCAGGATCTCGTCGTCCGGAACGAGCGTGCCGTCGATCGTCTGTACGACGCGGTCCTCGGCCTCCACCGCCGGGTCCCCGGCCGTGAGTTCGTCCGGCTTGCCGGCGAACCAGTTGCCCAGCGGCTCCAGCGCGTCCTCGCGATGGGTCACCGCGATCCGGGTCCGCTTGTCCTTCGGGTCCTGGTACAAGGACACGGCGCCGCTGTGCGACCAGACGGTCCTGCCGGTCCGGGCGGCGGCTGTGCGCGGCAGTCGCAGGTTCCCGGCGCCCGCTCCCGGTACCGCAAGAACGACGGCGACCCCGCTGTCGAGCGCGGCCAGGTCCGGGTCCATGGCCAGCAGTTCGGCGAAGTCCGCCAGCGGGACGCGCTGGCGGGAACCGTTCGCCGGGCGCACCATCACATGGTCCTGGTCCCCCTCGGCGACGACGACGAAGGGGCGGTGGTCACCGGGCGCGTCGTGCCACAGGGCCGGATCGAGGTCGACGAGGCGGCCGGCCCGCAGGGTGGCGTACGACATCGAGATCAGGTCCACGACCGGCTCGCCCGTCCAGTTGCGGCCCTGGGCCCTGCCGTCCGGTGCGGTGATCCGGGTCGCGGCGGACAGCGCTCCCTGCCGTACGAGGTGATACGCGCTCAGCGCGGCCAGGCTCGTCGCGCGGCCGGCCGCGGTGGCCGCGTCCATCACCGCGTGCAGTTCGCGCCGGTGGGCGTTCGTCACCTTCTGGGCCGGTGGCAGGCCCAGAATCCGGCGGGCGAGCGGATCCGGATCGAAGAGGCCCTGGTTGAGCGCGGGATCGGGATCGGCCAGCCGCAGGGCGTCCAACTGCTCGAAGGCCGACGAGTGGGCCGCCACCTCGACCTCGATCGTCGCCTGCCGCCGCAGGGCCCGCAGCTCCGCGCCGCCGGACGAGCCGTCGGTCACGACGTCCTGGCCCCGGCTGCGCGTGGTGATCACGAATTCGCCGTCGCCGACACGCCTCGCGGAGGGCGGATCGTTCTGCTGGAGCAGGTACAAGGCGTTCCCTATCTCGGTCCGCAGCTTCCCGGCGACGGCGTCCGCGCGCTCCTGGCCCGTGCGGCGGGCGCCCCAGTCGCTGAGTCCCGGTGTGAGCCACGAGCCGTTGCCGTACCCGGTGACGGTGATCTCGGGGGCCGGGAGCCCGGCCCGTACGTCACGCAGACCCGCCTCCGCCACCTTGCGGGCGAAAGCGCTGAGAGAGCCGCTGCCGCGGGAGTCGATCTCCTTGGAGCCCTCCTCGAAGGTGACCTTTTCTCTGGTCCACGGCCGGGATGACGCGGTCGCGTCGGTGGTGGCCGGATCGACGGCATTCCGACCAGAGGCGAAGCCGGCTGTGCCGACCGCGCTCGTCTGTTCCGGGCGGAGGTCCCGCGGTGACGGGGCAGGCATGGTGGGGAGGAGTTCGGGACGCGCGCCGAGGTCCGGGGAGACGGTGGCGCCGGCCGCGGACTCCGCCTCGACGTGCCGCGTGGGCGCGGGCGCATCGGTTGCCGACACCGCGGTGGTGACGGGCGCCGCAGGTGACGCCGAGTCGGGCGGGACCAGAGCCGGAGGGTCCTTGCGGACCCAGCCGGTCTTGGAGCTCGGGTGGGCGGGCTCTTCGACGATGATGTCGTACTCGTTCCTCCTGGTGTCGTGGAACAGTTCGACGTTCACCGCGGGCATGAACACGGTCCTGCCGGTCGCCGCCCGGTCCGTGAGGGCCCTCATCAGCGGGCCGCTCCGCCGGGCGTGCGGCACGATCGGCACGATCGGGTCTTCCGGCGGACGAGCGCTCAACACCGGGTCGTTGGCGAGTAGTTCGGCGATCTCCTCGGGGGGAACCGGGCGAGGGGAGCCGTCGGGCCAGGGCATGTCGATGTGGTCGCGGCCACCGTCGGCCAGCACGAAGAAGGCGCTCCCGCCTGTGCCGGCTCCGCGAACACGCCACGGCATACGGTGGAGCACGGCGCTGCTCGCACCGACGTTCGGGTCCACGGCGAGGTACTCGTCCCTGACCAGTGGATCGGTCATCGGCCTGCCGGTCCAGTTGCGGCCCACCGCCCGGCCACTGGACGACAGCAGCAGCGTGTCCGGAGACAGGGCACCGGCCCGTTCGAGGTGGTACGCGGCGAGCGCCGTCGGGTTGTGGACGTCACGCCCGGCCGCGGCCGCCCCGGTCATCGTCCACAGGAGTTCGCGGCGCCGTGCGTCGTCCACGGGCAGGGCGGAGCCGTCCAGGTGCAGGACCTTCACCGCCAGGGCATTCACATCGGCGGCGGCCAACAGGCCCTCGACAGCCTTGGCCGTCGCCCACAGCAGCCGCTGCCGGTGGACCGCCGTGACCGGGCCGGACCCCAGGTCCAGGACCTGGACGGCCCGCTGCTCGGGATCGTCCTTCGCCAGCAACGAGAGGGCCGCGTCCACCGACGGAAGCGGAACGAAGTCCCGCAGAGCCACCCCGGCCGGCTGGGTCTGTGCCGCCGCCTCCAGCACGGTCAGGATCTCGGTCGAGTCCAAGGCCGTACCCGGGGACTTGGCGCGTCCCGCGGACCGCTCGAGATGCGACCGGGCGACCCGGTCCAGCAGATCCATGGTGAACGCACCGTTGTCCCGCAGCCCCGGATCGTCGCGGCGCATCGTCTCCAGTGCGCCGATACCGCGCAGCAGCCGCTGGTACTCCCCGTAGGCATCGTCCTTGTCATCCTCGACCGAGGAGCCGAACACCTGTCGCAGTGCCCGCACCAGCCGCAGGGTCGAGGCCCTGTTCTCCTCCGAAGCCGGGTCCGCGCCCGTGTGCAGGCCCGCCGTACGGGCCAGTTCGTCGAGCGCTGCCCCGGTCGGCTCCGGCCGCAACTCCTTCCAGCCGCTCCGCTCCCCCTCGGCGGTCATGGCGACGCCTTGCCGGCTCTGCCCCCCGCTGCGCGAGACGTAATGGACCCGATCGACCGCGAACACGGTGCGGTCGACCTGGTTGGCCACCTGCTGGGCCTCGGAAACGGTCGCCAGCGGGTCGGCGACGAAGGGAGCGCGGGCGGCCTCGCCGGGGACGGAGATGTCGTCGGCGGCCGCGCCGACCCAACACGACATGAGCACGACGACGCCGTCGGCGGCAAGCCGCCGCAGACTCGGGCGCCGCTGCAGATATCCGCCGATCTGGTCGCCCGGCGTGGTCCTGGCAGTCCCGTCCGCCCTCACGATCTGGAACGAGCCCGGGTTCCCGTGCAGGTAGAAGAAGTACGCGTCCCGGCCGAACCAGGGCACGTCCTCCGCGTCACCGTACTGATTCTGGGAGACGGGGTCGATGTGCAGGTACTCGTTCGTATGCGGCACGGAATCGAAGTGCCGCTCCCGTTCGATCACATCGCCCTTGGTGAGGACGGCGCGGCCGTACGGGCGGCCCTTGGTGGTGAGGGTGTGGCTCATGATCTCGTCGTCCGGGACCGGCGTCCCGTCGATCGCGCGCAGGAACCGCTCCTCGGTCCCGGGCGCCCGGTCCACCAGCCCTGGACGGTCCGGTTCGCTGGCGAACCAGCTTCCCAACGGCTCCCCCGCCGACCGGCGGTTGACCACCGCGATCCGGGTCGTCTGCGTGGACGGGTCTTCATGCAGCTTCACCTCCCCGGTGTGCGACCACACGGTCCTGCCGGTCCGGGCGGCGGCGGTGCGCGGCAGGCGCGGACTCCGGGCGCCCGCGTGCGGGACGGCGAGGACGACGGGAAGCTGGTCGTCGAGCGCGGCCAGGTCCGGGTCCATGGCCAGCAGTTCGGCGAACTCCTCCAACGGCACGCGGGTCAGGGACCCGTCCGCCAGCCGGACCCCGACACGCTCGTGATCCCCCTTGGCCGCGACGACGTACGGGCGGTTGTCATCGGGTCCCTGCTGCAGCCACAACGCCGTCGGGCGGTCGGCGACGCCGCCCTCGCGCAGCACGAGGTAGGACTCCGTGGGCAGGTCCCCTGCCGGGGTACCCGTCCAGTTGCGGCCCAGGGCCCGGCCGTCCGCGCCGGTGATCCGGCTCGCGTCGGACAGCGCTCCCCGCCGCCACAGGTCGTATGCGCCCAGCGCCGCCAGACTCGTGGCCCGGCCCGCCGCGATCGCCTCGTCCACCAATGCGTACAGCGCGTGCCGGTCGGTGTCCCGCACCGTGTGCTGCGCGTCCAGGTGCAGAATCCGGCGGGCGAGCCGATCCGGATCGAAGGCGCCCTCGCGCAGACCGGGATCGGTGTCGGCCGGCCGTAGGGCGTCGAGACGTGCGACAGCCTGTGAGCGGGGCGCCAGGTCGATCTCGATCGTCGCCTGCCGTCGCATGGCCCCCACGTCGGCGCCACCGGACGGACCGTCGGCGGCGACGTCCCGCCCCCTGCTGTCGCTGACGATCATGAAGGCACTGGAATCGACGTGCCTGTCGGGCGGTTCGTTCCGCTGGAGCTGGTCGAGGGCGTTCCGTATCTCGGTCCGCAACAGTTCGGCGACGGCGTCCGCACGCCCCTGGCCCCTGCTTTCGGCGCCCCAATCGGGGCTCCTCGGCATGAGCCACGAGCCGTTGCCATGACCGGTGACGGTGATCCAGGGTGCCTGCAGTCCCGCCCGTATGTCGCGCAGCCCCGCCTGCACCACCTTGCGGGCCAGATGGGCGAGGTAGCCGCGCTGGAGGATGTCGACGTCCTCGGAGCCCTCCTTGAAGGTGACCTTTCCGGTGGTCCACGGCTCCGATGACGCGGTCCCCTCGATGACGGCCGGATCCACGGCGCTCCGGCCACCGGCGAAGGTGCCGCCCGCGAAGGTGCCGCCCGCGACCGCGTCCGACTGTGCCGGGGTCGAAAGGGCACTCTTCCCCGGGCCGGTCAGCGGGCCGGCGGACATGGCGGGGATCAGTTCGGGGCGGGCGGGACCGGCGGCGAGGTCCTGCCAGGAGGCGGGGGTCGGGAGCCGGGTGAAGAGATCGTTGTTGTACAGAACGTTGCCGCGCAGGTCGGACGCCAGATCGCCGAAGCCGGTTCCGCTCCACTCCTTGCTGAAGGGCCGAACGCCGTCGCCGGAGAACGTCAGCGAGACCGCGTCGTCGGCCGGCTTGTGGGTGACGGTGACGATGAGTTCGTCGGCGAGGCCGGGACGGCTCACCACGAACGACCGGACCAGCGGGTCGGTGCCCACCTCGCGGACCGTGGCGTCCTCCAGGCCGGGCCACCTGCGGAGGGAGTCCTGTTCGAACGCCCTGCCGAAGTCGGCGAACGCGGTCGCCGACGGAAGACCCGGCCACGGCTCGGTGATCACGCTCTCCAGCTCACCGGCCGGGATCTGTTCCGCGCGGACCGGGATGACGGTGATGCCGTCCTCGATCCGGGACGGGCCGGTGCGGATCAGCCTGGTCGGGGCGAGGGTGACTTCCCACTGGCCCTGGTTGAGTGGGGGCGCGTCGTCGGCTGTCCCGGCGTAGCCGGGCGGGTAGGCCATGGCGAGCTTGCCGTGGTCGGCCGGGACGTCGATCTCGAAGATCACGCGGTTGCTGTTGATACCGTGCCTGGCCCACGTGGCCTGGAACTCACGGGAGTTGGAGGTGGAGGCGGGCAGCCGCTCGATGAACCGGTCGGCCTGTGCGGCGTCGGGGTCCATGGACACACCGCGCCACAGGGTGACGCGCTGGTTCGGACCCGCGTACAGCAGACCCCTGGTGATCTTGTTGAAGGTCCGGGCCTTGGCCACCAGGTCGGTGTCGTCCGCGAGGGCGCGGGGAGTGACGAAACCGCCGTAGCCCTTCTTGGACGTGAACGCGCTGATGGTGACATCCCGCATGTACAGCATCAGCTGGTGGTCGGCCGCGGCCGCGGCCAGATGGGTCCGGGCCAGGTTCACGGCCGCGTCCCAGCGTTCACCCTGCCCGCCGGCCAGGTGTGCGGGCCGTACCGGTGGGGCGAGATCCGGTGCGGACACCCTGACGAACTCACCCGTGGTCCGGCGGTAGATCTGGTTGCCGGCCGGCGCGGCGATGACGATCTCGTCGCCCTCGCCCAGCTTGGCCGGCCATTCGGCATCGTCGGCGGGTACGTCCCCGACGTCTCCGCCCGCGATCGTGATCACGGAGCCGTGGAAGGAGCCCTCACTGAGCCGGACGTTCTCCTCCGCGAGGCGCAGACCGCCCAGGCGAGCGAACGTCCAGGTGTGTACGGCCGGACCACCGGCCGCCGCCAACTCCTGGACCACGACCTTGTTGCTCACGTTCGCCACGGTGAACAAGCCCGCATCGGCACCGCTCCCCAGCAGCTTCGGAGCCGCGCCTCGAGGAGCCTGCAGCAGCAGCCCCTCCTGGCCGGGTACCTGGATGACCGTCCGCCCGTCGACCGCCGGGAGCGGCGCGGCGGTACCGAGACGGAACTGCGATTCGGGATCGTCGTCCTGCCGATAGCCCTCCCCCCTTGGGGAGACCTCCTGCGAAGCCACTTCCGCCACCGCGGGCGCCGGGACCGGGGACACCTCGGCCACGGGCCCCTTGGCTGCGGGCACCGACTGCGGCTCGGGCTCCGGTACGTCCCGCAGGTCACGGATGACCGGCGGCCTGGGCGCCGGGGCCCTGAAGCTCTGCTGGACGTCGACCCCGAGTTCGGCCAGTCGCCGTTCGGCCGCCTGCATGCGGGCCGCCGCATCGTCCTGGCGTTGCTGGGGCGCCACCCGCGGGTCGGGGGCACTGGACGAGCTGGCACCGGTGTCCCTGGCCTCCTCCGCCGTACGGAGCACGGCGTTCAGCCGTTCCCATTCCGCGGCGGCGGCCGCACGTTCCTCCCACGCCTCGGCGACAGCGGCCGTTCGCTCCTCCGGTGTCCGCGCCACGGCCCGCTCGTCGCGCCCAGCGGGAGGCTGCTCGTCGCGCACGGCCTGCTTGCCGCGCCCGGCGGGAGCCTGCTCTTCGGAGTGCCGGGAGGTCGTCGAGGGCTCTGCCGCGGCATCGGGGCCGGTGGTGCCGGTCCGCCGCTCCGCGGCCGGGTCCGGTGTCAGGAGCTGCTCCTGCTCCGGGGACCGCCCGCTGTCGGAGCGGTGGTTCAGGGGCGGGGCGGGGTTGAGAGGTGCCACCGGGACGGCCGCGAGGTACTCGTCCCCGCGCTCGTACACCGTCACCGAGTTCGCACCGCGGACGGCCGCGGTGCCGAAGGTGTCGACCGTGCCGTCCTCGTGGACGAGGGTCAGATGAATCCCGTTGGCCCGCGCGGTCAGTTCGGCGGCCAGCAGTGCCGTGGCGCGGTCCCAGCGCCGGGCCGCGGTCACCTGCGCCCGGATCAGGGCCTCCTCCTGCGGGCGGGTGAGCGTCAGGGACGCGGGCAGCCGGCCTCCGCTCTGCCGGAACTCACGGAGCTGCTCGGGGGTGAGCGTCAGCCCGGCGGCCGTCAGCTCCTCCAGCCGGAACGTCGTCCGGGGAACGAGCCGGGCGGTGGCGGGCAGCGCCTCGGCCGGGCCGGGGACGGTCACGGTGGACTCGTCGGGAGCCTGCTCCCGGGCGGCCGCCAGCGCCGTCGTCACGGCCGCGTAGAAGCGGTTCCCGTCGCCGGGGGGCTCCACCAGGGTGGAGACATACCCGTCGGGGTCGGTCAGTCGCCCGGGGTGGGTCGCCGCGTCGAACCGGGGCCGGCCCGCGTACGCGGCCTCGTCCAGACCCTCCCAGGTCCAGGGGCGGGTGGCGTGTGCGGGCAGGTCACCCACGGGCGTGGGGGGCGAGGTCACCGCGGGCGGCGCGGCCTTGCCGGCGGTTCCTTCCGTCGCTGTCGGCTCCACGAGGCGGAAATGCCGGTCCGCGAGGTACAGCTCCACCCTTGTGGCGTCGGCCGCGGCCGGGGCATCGGGATCCGGCCCGTAGTCCTGGAAGGCACCGTCCGCGGCGACGACCCGGATGACGACACCGAACCGCTGGGCGGCGAGCGACGCCAGCAGGTCGGCGGCGCTGTGGTCCCAGCCGGTCTCGTCGTCCGCGCGGGTCTCGCCGTCGACGCCGGTCCTGTCGTCCGCGCCGACCGGGCGGCGCAGCTGCGCCACGGCGATGGCGCGGCGCTGGGCGGCGGTCAGCGGACGATGGCGCTGGCCGGGGGTGGGCTCCGGTCCGGCCGAGTGCGGGAGTACACCGAGGGCGTCGAACTCCCGCCGCTGCGGGGTGTCGGCCCCGAGGTCGACTCCGGCGGCGCGCAACTCGGCGTCGGTGAAGGTGTCCTTCGTGTCCGGGGTCGCATAGGCGAGCAGCGGTGAGTCGTCCGGCAGCGCGGCCAGCCGGTCGGCGAACTCGCGGCGCAGGGTGTCCGCGTCACCGGCCGGGCGCAGGCTCGCGCCGAGCGCGTGGAAGAAGGACCGTCCGTCCTTCGGCACGTCGACCAGGCGGTGCACCGTGCCGTCTTCGGGTGCGATCAGCGCGGGCGAGCCGTCGGAGGTGACGGCGTCGGCGTAGCGCGGGCGCGGTGCGGCCTTGGGCTTCGCCTTGTCGGTGGCGGGTGTCAGTACCGGTTCGGGCACTCCGCCCCGGGTCCGGACAGCGCCCGGGTCGTCTCCGGTCCGCGGATCGTCCGGCAGCCGGTGCCAGCGGGTCAGCCGGTCGGTCTCGGCCCGCACCTGGTGGAAGGCGGCGGCCGCGGCCTCCGCGGCGGTCTGCTGCTCGCCCACCTCCCGGACGCGGGTGTCCAGAGCTTCCTGCGCCGCCCGGAAGGCCCGGACCGCCGTCTCCACGTTCTCGTCGGCGGCCTGCACCTGCCGGTCCACCGCGGCCCGCCGTGCGCCGGCCGCCTGCCTGGCCTCCTTGACGGTCCGGAACAGTTCGTCCCGTCGGCTGTCGAGCTCGTCCTTCTCGAGTTCGGCGAGCCGCTCGTCCGCGATGCTCCGGGCCTTTCGCGCCAGGCCGATCTGCCTGTCGAGCACGTCGAGTTGGTCGCGTCCGAGCTCCGCCCAGCCGTCGTGCTCGGGTTGCGACGCGCTCAGTGCCTCCCGCTCGGCGTCGAGTGCTTCGACCGTCGCCCGGCTGTTCGCGGCCGTGGTCCGGGCCTCCGCCAGCTGTTCCGACGGCGGGCGGTCACGCCGGGCTTCGGCCGCCGTGATCGCGGCGACGAGTTCGGCGTGGGCGGCGATGTGTTCCTGCCGCGCGGCTGCGCGGAGCTGATCGCGATCACGGCGGCTGACGGATCTGGCTGCCCCGGCCGCGTCGAGGGTGTCCTGCAGATCGGCGAGGCCGCGGCGCAGTTTCCAGTACTTCCCGTCGGCGTCGGACCACGCCTTGGCTGCGTCCTTCACCCTGTCCCAGGCCTTGGCGACCTGCGGAGGGAAGTTGGCGTCGGTGATCAGCCCGAGGTCGCGGGCGACGTCCTCGCGGACCCAGGCGATGGCTTGGCTCTCGGACTCGACGGCCTGCGGACCGGGCTTGACCCCGCCGAAGGGGCCCATCAGGTGGTCCCGGACCCAGGTGGCGACCGAGCCGTCCTTGAACTGCCGGTTCACGTCGGCGACGCTCAGCCAGGTGACCGGGACGGCGAACGCGAAGGCGCGGGCCGCATTCGGCTTGACCCGGTCCTGCTGCACCCGTTCCTCGGTGTTCAACCGGCCGTCGGTCTCGATGGTGTCGGAGCCCGTGCCGCTCGCGCCGGGGCCGGTCAGACCGACCATGTCGGTCTTGACCGCCGGGAAGACGCCGATCGACGAGTCCTGGGTACCGCCCTGGGACGCGGTCACATTGGCGCTCTCCGTGTACCGGTCGGCCGCCTCCATCCGGACGTTGTCGGCCACCGTCAGCAACTCCGCGCCGGCGAAGTCCGGCCTGGAGTACAGGGCCAGCGACCCGTCGGACCGGTCCGCGAACAGGTCCTCGGTCAGCCCGGCGACCTGATAGCCATCGCTGCTCGCGCTGTCGTGGAAGAACGCGGACAGCGCGCCCTTTCCGGTGCCGTCCTCCAGTGCCTGCGCGGAGCCGGTGCCCGGTGCCGTGAGGCCGTTGGCCGTCGCCTTGTCCAGTGCCCCGTCCAGCGCCGCGCCGGTCAGCGCTCCCCGGGTGCCGGACAGCGTGTTGTCGTAGGCCTTGGCCAGCGCGATGACGTTCGCCGCCTGGACCCGCTCCGCCCCGACCACCGTGCGTACCTGGAATCCCTCGGCCGGCATCGTGAACGGCCTGGTCGTGCCGTCGGCGTGCGGGGTGGCCCGCCACTCGGCGAGCTGCTCGGGCGTCGTGGGGACCTGATCTCCGGTCAGCACGTTCACACTGGGCGGGCCGACGGCCGGCTCCGGCGGTGCCAGCGGGTCGGGGGCGGTGACCTCGGCAGCGGTCGCCGAGGTGTCCGGCCGCATCAGGCTGGTGGGTACCAGTTCGGTCAGCGTGCCGACGTCGCCCTCGGTGAAGACCTGCTGCTTCTTCTTCGCCTTCCGCTTCTTCCCGAGGCCTGACTCCGCCTTGTCGCCCTCGATCTCCATGCTGAGTTCGAGCCGGTACCGGGTGGCGAACTGGGCGTGCGGCTCATTGGTGTAGGTCGACAGCACCTTCGTGCGGGTGGCGGACCGGGACCCGGACGTCGTCTGCCGGTTGGAGCCCGTCTCGGCGTACGTGGGTCCCGCCGCCCTGACCTCCGGGTTGGAGGTGTGCACACCTTCGGTGTTGAGCACGCCGATGTCGCGGCCCTTCGTCGCGTCGAACGCCTCGCTGACGGTTTCGACCGCCACCCGGTGGTCCTCCAGCTCGATGCCCGGCCACAGCCCGGTGAACTCCTGACCGTTCGCGTCCGGAACCAGCCGCGCCCGCACCCGCACCGTCCGCGCGCCGATCCTGATCCGCTTCCAGCCGGGGCCGCCGATCGTGGCCGGCGCCGAGGTCCCGATGCCCGCCATCTCGCGGCGCAGCGCGCGGACGACCCGGGCCGAGACCAGCTGCCGGATGGCCTCCCGGCTCGCGTCGTCGATCCCCAGGTCATGGGTCTTCCCGTCGAAGTCGTCCAGCACCCTGGTGGTGTCCAGAGAGTTCACCGGATAGGTGGCGAAGGGGTTGTTCCGGAACCACTCCGGCTGCGTCCACCGGCTGATGTCGTACATCGGCACCGCGCCTGCCGCGTCCTTGATGACCTTCAGCAGGTGAGCGCTGCGCTCGGGAAGGTGTCCGAGCCAGCCGCCGCTGACCTGCCACCGTTCCCCGGCCCAGTCGTGCACCCGGCTCGGCAGCAGTCGGGAGAGCGGCGACAGCAGGCCGGCGGTACGCACCCCCGCGGCGACCTCGTGTTCCGCGTCACCGGCGACCAGCACCTGGTGACCGGCGTCGACCCGGTTGATGTCCGAGGTGATGGTCCGGGAGACCTGATACGACTGCCCCCGGGAACGCCACCAGGGGCGAACCACCAGTCCGTAACCGCCGGTGATCCCCGGGCCGGCCGAGTGGGAGTGGTTGTAGATCAGGGCGCCACCGAAGGACTGTGTGAAGGACTTGGACTGGGACCCCGACGCCTGGGTACTGCCCCCGACCGTCGCCTCGGTCTTCAGCGCAGTGGGCCGGCCCAGGGCCCGCAGCGCGGTCACCCGCACCCGGTGCACCACCGTCCCCAGGTAGTTCAGGTACGGGCCCTTGCCGAACAGCCCAGTGGTGCGCGACCCCAGCGGGCCGGAACTCTGGTCGAAGTCCGCCGTCAGGAACTGTGCCCGCTCCGAGCGCACCGCCGCGTCGTGCGCGGGCGCGCCCTCCTCGGTGAGGTGCCACAGCCCTCCCGAGGCCTTCTTCAGGACCCTGTCCACGATGCCGGGCTCGCCGCCCAGCGCCAGCACGGACACGGTGTGGTGGGGGTGCTGTCCGAGCGGCCCGGGCAGGCGGCCGGCATCGATGGCCGAGAGCGAGCCCTCCGTCAGTGCCTTGGCCTCGGCGGAGGTCATGGGCTCGCGCGTGACCCGGTCGGCGTCCGTGCCCGCGTACGGGTTGACGGCGCCCGCCGCGTGCGGGTTCCGGGCCGGCATGTGCTCCGAGGGGACGCTGAGCAGTACCCGGCCCCGCGTGGCGGGGTCGGCGGCGGTGTCCCCGAGGACCTCGGTCTTGGCCTGGCTGAAGACGAAGGGCTGGGTGCCCAGGATGCCGAGCGAGGCGATTCCCCGGAGCAGGCTGCGAAAGCGCCAGTAGCCACCGGTGCTCGCGGTCAGCTTGAAGGCGTAGCTGTACAGGTGGGACGGCTTGACGCTGACCGCCATCGGCTCGAACGTCGCGCTCGGGCCGTAGCCGGTCCCGTGCTGCGTCCGGCTGTCCGCCTGGTAACCCACCTGCCCGGTGCCACCGTGCGTGGGGGCGCCGACGTTGTCGACGGACTTGTCACGCACCGATGCCAGCACTTCGAACCCGCCGCCCGCACTCTGCGACATGCTCTGCTGCCCGGCGACGGAGGTGGCGCCCGGCGCACTCTGCCGCATCTTGAGGTCGTTCTGGGTGCCCTCGTAGCGACGGCCGGTCAGTTCGGCGTCCAGCCAGATGTACCGGTAGCCGCGGGTGGCCCGGCCGGGCTCCACCAGACCGACCCGGATGCCGGTCGTGGTCATCGCCTCCAGGTTCCCGGCCATGCTCTGATGGGACAGCGTGTTGATGACGGTCAGGGTGTTGGACAGCACCATCTGGTAGTGCGCGGCGTTCCGCCACGCGGACGGATCGCCGAGCTCGGACAGCGGGGCGACCATCTCCGGGTACTTCTGGCTGACCACCTCCAGAACCTGGTCGATGAAGGTGTCGAGCAGGGTCCGCCCGGGTCCGGCGGCCGTCTCGGTGAGCTCGACGCCGTCGGCGCCCTCCACCGGCGGAGCGGCTGCGGCAGGTCGGCCGCTGTACCGGCCGTCGGCGAAGGTGAACTGTTCCACCCGGCTCATGCCGAGGGTGGGCGGGCGGTTCTCGGTGAGATACGCCGGGGCGAACGGCTCCGCGCCGCTCTGTGCGCGCAGGGTCGTGCCGTCGTCCCATCCGGCCAGCCGGCGCGCCTCGGTGTGCGTCATCCGGTCCAGACTCCAGGTGACGAAAGGTGTCGCCTGCGCGTCCCCGGTCTTGCGCACATGGACGGTCTTCTCGACCAGGTACAGATCGGTGGCGGTGTCCTTCACCTGACCCACCGTCTTGAGCGCGCCGGAACCGCCCGTCGCCTGCGCCCGCCCCGAAGTGTGTCCGTAGCGTGCGCTCGGCCCGAACTGGAGGCGCAGTTTCACCGAGTGGGTGAGGCCGAACAGGCTCGGCAGGTTGAAGGTCGGACCCGCGACCGCGGCGAAGTCCTGATTGACCGACCTGGTCTCCCTGCGCTCGTTCCGCACCGTCAACTGGCCGGTTTCACGCAGTTCCTGGAGGTCGGTCTCGGTGACGAACTTCGCCCGTCCCGGTATCACCCGATCGATCACGAACGCGCCCAGCGGGGTGCGCTTGCTGTCGTCCGCCAGCAGCGGGACGCTGGTCACCCGGGAGTGGTTCAGCCGCCCGGCCAGCTGCTGGAAGCTGTCGGAGGAGAAGAGCGCGTCGAGCTCCTGGAAGGCGGAACTGCCGGGCTGGGCACCGATCCTGCTCGTCGCCCAGTCCCGTATCTCCCGGACCGGACCGAAGTCCTCGGTGTA
Organism: Streptomyces sp. NPDC026538; assembly: GCF_055567535.1. Lineage (NCBI taxonomy): Bacteria > Bacillati > Actinomycetota > Actinomycetes > Kitasatosporales > Streptomycetaceae > Streptomyces > Streptomyces sp. NPDC026538. The sequence continues at coordinate 7,559 of NZ_JBVHQG010000016.1, read as the reverse complement.
CACCATCCGATAGTCGGACTCCGCGCTGAGCTGCATCGTCCTCGGTGTCCGGCCCGGCTGCGACTTGTCCGTGAGGCTGTCCGGCAGCCGCACCCCGAGACCGTCACGCACTCCGAAGCCGAAGGCCCGGTCCGGCTGGGGCAGCTCGGCGGCCCTGCGCCGCCAGGGGGTGCCCAGGACGCCCTTGCGAGCGGCCCGCAGCGGCCCGTCAGTGACGGTCAGCTCGTAGTACACGTCGTCGAGATGCAGGTGGGAGGAGCCGGCGGAGCGGTTCTCGCTCTGGCTCACCACCTGTTGGCTCATCAGGTAGTCGAAGGCCCGCGTGTATCCGAACCGTGCGGAGATCCGGCCGAACCCGGCGAACAGCGCGCTCGGCGGTCCCACCGGCACGCCCGGAGCCAGCTGACGGGTGGTGGCGACCGTTTTGCCGGCCCCGGTGGTGACCTGGCTGCGGTTCAGGTTGTCGACCTTGGTCACCTTCCCCGCACCGTCGCCGAACCGCTCCCACTCCCCGTAGTTGCGCGTCCTGACGTGCAGCGTGCGGATCCGCCCTTCGGCGGTGCGGTACACGAAGTCACGCCCGTCCCCGGCGAACGTCCGCGGTGCGGTGGCCAGGGCTCGTCCCACCCGGCCGAGCAGGTCGTCGGTGCCGCTGCGGGACGGACGCTTTCCGTGCGGTCGCGCGTCCTGCGGCCGGGTCGCCGCGTCCTGCCCGAGCAGCCGCTCGATCTCCGCCGTGACCTGGTCGGCGCCGCGCAGCGTCACCTCGCTCAGGCCGAAGGCGACGGCGTCGTCGAGCACGGCCAGGCGGTCGGGGTCGGTGAGCACGTCCGGGTCACCCTCGGCCATGAACGTCAGGAGGTTGAGGTAGTCCGGCATCCTGCTGCCGTCCTCGAACCGGTGGGGGCCCTGGTGGACGGGCGGCGGCAGCAGGGCCCCGTCCGGCCGGGCCGGCCGGTGCAGCTCCAGCTCCTCGTCGATCCGCGCACCGGGAAACCCGGGCCGCTGGACCGGCGCGGACGGGACGTCTTCAGCCGGCGGGGTGATGACGATGTCCGGGACCGGGGTCCGGGCCTGCACCGGCTCAGGCCCGCGCGGGGCACCGCCGGGTCCCATGCCCAGCTTCAGTTCCGCGAGGTCGGCGATCTCCTCGTCGGACTTCATGGCCATCACCGCGCGAACGATCACGTTCGTGGTCGACTGCGGGTCCTTCTTCCAGTACGACGGCAGCGCGGCGTACACCCGCGCCACCTTCGCGGCACTCACGGGGCCCTTGGGCCAGTTCTGCCGACGCAGTTCACTGTTCACGCCGGCCTTGAGCGCGGCAAGCTTGAAGACCGACAGGCCGTCGGCCAACGACGCCTGTTCCTGTTTCTGCTCCTGCTCCTGCTCCTGCTCCTGCTCCTGCTGCGAGGGCACCGGCTCCGTCGTGTTCCGGTACGTCTGCTCGAACGCCCGGACGTGCTCCTCCCGGATGCGTTCGATCTCCTGGCGGGCCCAGCCGGCGACCGCCTCCGAGGTGACGGTCACGGGCTCGATCCGCACGACGGACAGTGCGCCGGCCAAGTCCTGGTGCGCGAGATGACGGACGCGGGCCGCCTCCCGCAACGCGTCGAGCGCGGAGGCGAGTTCCGCCGTGGCCGGGATACGGGCGTCCGGCTGGGGGCCCGCCGCGTACGTGACGAAGTCGTTGACGAGCGCCGCCTGCTGCGTCCTGTGCCAGAAGGCCAGCTCCTCGGACCACTCGGAGTCCGCGCTCCGGGCCCGGGTCAGCTCGGCGGCCTGCTGGACCACGTCACCCATGGACTCGGCCCGGGTCAGGAGACGTGCCGCCATGCGCCGAACAGCCGCATCCAAGTGGTTCACGGTCTCCGCGGGGGGCCGGCCCTGCCCGGCGGCGAGCCACCCCGCGGTGTACTGCTCGCGCAGCTCCTGAAGCCGGCTGCCGTACCAGGCGCGCTGCTCCTGGGCCCACGACGGTCGCCCGCTGGTGAGGTCGACCCCGTCGGGGAGGGAGAGCGCCTTCCGGAACTGCTCGCGCGAGGCCTCCTCGGCCCACCAGTCCTTGGACGCCTGCCGGAACTGCTGCCGGAACTGCTCCACCAGCTCCGGGGCCGGATCCTCCTTGCCGCCAGTGATCGCCCGACGGAAGTCCTCCCGGATCGACTGGGCCACGCGTGAGCTGCCGAAGTACGTGTTCGCCAGGCGCAGCTTCCCCGACGACAGGGCGACCTCACGGTCGAAGACCTCGTACGCCTCTGCCGTGGCCTTCGCCTGGCCGTACTCCTGCGCGAGCCTCGCGTCCAGCTCGGCGCGCAGCGCGTCGTGGTCGACGTCCGGCTGTTGTGCCGCCTGCGTCCACCGGTCGGCGAACCACTCCCTGGTCCTCACCTGCTCCGCGTAGGGGATGGTCTGCCGGAACGCCGGGGTGTCGGCAAGCCGCTGCTCGAACTCCTCGTACACCTGTGCGCGGAGAGCCATCCCGGCACGGAGGTCCGCCAGCGCCCGGCCCGGGCCTTCCATCGGCAGCGACACGCCCTGCGTCCGCGCGCCGGGGGACTCGGTGCCCCGAGTGACGGTCACGTCGGCCTGCTCGTGCGGTCGGTCGGATTGCTTGAACGGGGTCCGCTCGATCGTCAGCCGCGAGAGGTCGACCTTCCACTCGGGGTTCTGCCGCCACTGCCGGTGTTCCACGTCGAGTTGCGCGGCGTCGTCGTAGAGGGCCTGGATCCTCTCCTGCGCGGTGCGCACCGCCGTACCGCGGTCGTCCGGCGTCCGGGCCCCCGTCATCTCCTCCTTGAGGGAGTCCAGGACCTGCCGGCTGTCCTGCCGGAAGGACTCGCGAACGCTCTGGGAGCCGATGGTCGACGCATGCGTATCGACCTGCCGGCGCACGTCGGACTCCGCCTCCAGCGAGGTGAATCCCTGCCGCAGATGCGCCCGCCACGCCTCCTGTTCGGCGCGCTGGCGGGGCATCTCCACCTCGTGTACGAGATCGCGCCACGCCTGACCGCGTGCCGTGCCGAAGACGTCGCCGCCCGCCCGCTCCGTGTCGAGCGCGGCTTCGACGTCGCGGCCGTTCGGGCCGTAGATCTCCTGGTGGGCTTCGGCGGCATCGCTCCGGAAGTCGTCGGCCACCTTGCCCAGGTCGTACCCGTTCAGCGCGTAGCGCCCGGAGACCGTTCCGGCCTCTTCGTCGACCTTGCTGGTCAGCTCGTTGAACCGGCGGCCTCCGGCGGCCAGCGCCTCGTCAAAGGCGCCCTCGTAGGCCAGCCGGTCACCCAGGGACCGGGTGTACGGGTCCAGGACCGCGTCGCCGAAGGCCGTTTCCCGTACGTTCAGTTCCTCGGCGGACCACTGGCCCTCCTCGGGCATCCCGACATGTTCGCGGTAGGCATCGGTGAGCGTCTTGTGCATGTCGTCCTGGACCCGCTTGGCCTGCGAGCCCAGCTCGGTCCCCTTCCGCACGCCGGCGGCCGCGTGGAGCCGGTCGTCCGCCTGCGTGAGCGCCTTCTCCAGGCCGGCGTGCAGGTCGTGCCGGGCGGCCATCTGCCGCATCAGCCGAATGTGCGCCTGACTCAGTTCGGCCGTGTACGTCGCCCAGTCCTCGGCGGACAGTTCCTCCGTCCTGCGGGAGCCGAGGATCCCGGTCAGCTCTTCGTCGAAGGCCTTGCTGTGGTCGGCGAGTATCCTGTCGGCGACGTTCTGGGAGGCGACGTACCGATTGCCGCGCAGCTCATCGGCCTGCTCGCGCAGGGCGCGCTCGGCGGCCTTCGCGTCGAGCCTGGCCGCCCAGCGGTCCTCCAGTTCCCGCAGGGCCCGGTCGAACTGGTGGGCCGCGTCCGCGTACTCGGCGCTGGTGAGCTCGCGCACCGGTCGGCCGTCGGAGAGTTCGCCGGTGGTCTGGGCGTACTCGTCGAGGAAGTCCTTGCGCACCGCGCCGATGTCGTCGGAAGACCGGTCCAGGCCTCTGGCGCCGGCCATGGCGTCGAAGCTGCGCGTGGCGTCCTCGGCCAGTGTCAGCCGGGTCTCCAGGCCGCGCACCATGGCGTCGAACCGCGGCTGGGCCCCGCTGACCAGGTCCGTCAGGAAGTCCCGGTGAACCAGATGCCCGTCCAGGTCCAGCTGCCGGGTGATGTCACGCAGCTCGGTGGTGAACTCGTCCAGGAAGTCGGCCCGGAAGTTCGCCTCGTCCCTCGCCGAGAACGGCCGCCGGTCGAACAGCGCCTCGGAGACGAACAAGTCGTCGTCGGGGCGGTCCGGATGGGTCAGAGCGCGGTCGAAGGCCTCCTCCGCCGCACCCCGCAACTGACGCACCGCGGCCTCCAGCGCGAACTCCTGGGGAAGTCCCTCGTAGAGGCTCTGCTTCGCGGCCTCGCCCTGCCGGGCGCTGATGTCGCCCTGCCGGACGGCGTTCTCGATGTCCTCCAGCCGTGTTTCGAGCCGCTGCTTGACCTCCTCCCGCCACGGCCGCGGCTGACCGCCCTGGACCCTGTTCTCCTCGCGGATCATCTGGTCGGCCAACGCGCGTGCCGACAGGCCGTGTTCCAGGTTCCCGAGGTGGTCTTCCAGCTTGCCGGCCAGTGACTGCTCGAACGCGTCGGTGTTGAGGCCGGTTTCTCCCGCTCGGTGCTGCTCGTGGCGGGCCTCGTGGTAAGCACTGGCCACGGTGGAGACGAGGTCCTCCGGAACACCGAGCTTGCGGGCCCAGTCCTTCGGCCCGGAACTCTCGTCCGACGACCGCTGGATCGCCTCGACGAGCTCGGCGGGAGACGGACCCCGGTAGCTGTCGTCCAGCACCGACTCCAGTGCCTTGACGAGCTTGGCCTGCAGCGGGGAGTGCGAGACGGCGCCGGTCTCGCTGTCTGTCCCGCCCTGCAGTTCCTCGGCCCGCTTCTCCGGATGTTCCTTCAGGTAGTCACGGTGTTCCTCCACCGCCTTGCGGTAGGCGCCGGCCATCCCCTCCGCGTAGCGGTCCGAGACGCCCTCGTCCCTGACGACGGCCTCGATGTCACTGACCGCCTCGGACCTGACCGCGGGATACTCGTGCGACAGATCGCCGCGGACGTCCTCGAAGGCGTTCCACAGGCGCCGGTTGTGCTGCAGCCGCTGCTCGGCCCGTTCCGCCTCGTCCGCCAGCCTGCCTTCGTACGTCTCGTTCTGCCGGCGCTGCGATTCCTCGTACGCGGCGTTCTTCGCGTCCGACACGTCGTGCCGGTAGTCGTAGGAAACCTGCTCGTGCCCGAGCTGCTCCCCGGTCCTGTCCCCGGACAGCGCAGGCGCCGGGTCGGTGCCGGTGGTGGCGGAGTCGTGTCGCGCCGCCTGATCGACCGAGCCGTGGTCCCGGACCTGCCGCTGCGCCTCCTGCGCCGCCCTCGACGCGTCGCTCGCGTCGGTGGCCTTCGCAGCGGTGGGCCTGGACGCGCCGTCGGCGGACCTCCCGTCCGACGCCGTCCGCCCTGACCCGGCTTCCTCGTGCTGGGTGGCCGACCGCCCTTCCGCCGCGCCCCGCCGGGCGTGCGACCTCTCGCCGGGCGCACCCGTCCGGGTCTGCCCGGCCACGTCGGCCTCGGACGCGGCCTTGGCCGACGCTCCGTGCACCGTTCCGTCGGCCCGCACGATCCCCTCGGCCGCCTCCACGGGCGTGGTCCTGTCCTTCGCCGGCCCGGCGAGCGCGGCCGTGTCGCGGCCGTCGCCCGACGCGGACCTGGCATCCGCCCGGCCCGCGGGCCGCACCTGCCGACCGCCCAGACCGGCGGCCGACTTCAGCGGTTCCCGTCCCGCGTTCGGGACCGTGCGTGTCCCCTCGGCGGCACCGGAGGCGCGCTGCCCCTGGTCCGCCCCCGAACGTACGGCGGTGTTCCCGAGGTCGGCCTGGCTGCCGATCCCCTTCGCCGCGGCGCTGCCGTCCGCCGTGCCGCGGGTACCCTGCTCTGCTGTCGCGGACCTGGCAGCCGTGCTTCCCGCCGCGTCCTGCGTGCCCGTACGGGCACCGCCCTCGACCTGCCCGACCGACGCCTCGCGCACCGAACCGGCCGGATGGACGACCTCCGGCTTCCCCGAGACGACGGACCGCACCGGAGCCACCGTCTCCTCGGCCCCCGCGGTGCGGGCGCCCGTACCGGGCGTGGCCGGATGGTTGTCGCCGACGGCCCGCAGCGCGCTCTGCGCCTGCCGCACCCCGGCGTCGGCCGCCTTCCCCACGCCGGGTATCGCGTTGCCACCCGTGTCCTGCGCCTTCCCGCCGGCGGCGTCCGTCGTCGGGCTCGGCGTCTGGGGAGCCACCTCGTGCGGGACGGCGGTCGCCGGCTGGGCATCCAGGTTCGTCCGCACCACGCGCTCCGCGCCGGAGGCGCCCACCGACTCCTGACCACGCGTCGGCTGTCCTGCCGTCGAGGCGTCCACGGTCCGCTGCGCGGCCTGTGCCGTCTTGGCCACACCGCTGAGGCCGGAGCCGACGTCGTGCAGGACGCTCTGGCCGGTGGAGCCGTCCGTCACGCCGCTCGTGATCGTGTTCGTGTTCCCGCCGCCCGTCCCGGTCTTCGCAGCGGGCTGTACGGGCTGGGTGGCGCCGTCGGTGACCGTCTTGACCGCCGAGGAACCGCCGGGCGAGGTGCCGGCCTCCACCGGGGTCACCTTGTTCGGTACGGCCGTCCCGTCGCCGGCGCTCGGGCCGTCGGGGGCACCGGTCGTCGTCACCTTGGTCGGCGTCGGCGCCGGTGTCGTGTCCACCGACGCGCGCACCGTGGTGCCTGTGAGCGTCCGGGTCACGGCCGGGTTGACCTCGACGTCCGAGGACAGCGTCAGGTCGGACTTGGTGAGGCCCTTGGAGGAGTCGGCGATCGTCCCGCTGACGGAGGAGACGGAGGTGACCGAGGACGGCAGGGTCAGGCCCGTACCGGTACCGGTGCCCGTCGACGAGTTGCCGACCGAGGTGCCCACGTCGCCGGTGCCGACGTTCACGTCGCCGACGTTCAGATCGGCCTTCAGGATGTCCAGCTTCTCCCTGGTCACATTGACCAGGCCCTTGGCGGCGGAGGCCACGGCGACGCCGATCCCGCCCCACAGCACCAGGTCCGAGATGAAGCCGGGGATCTGCTCCAGGGAGGTGGGGACGGGGATGAGCTGCTGAGCGGTCGTCTGCAGACCGGCGGCTGCGTTGCCCGCCGCCACCGAAGCCGCGTTGACGCCCATGAACTCGATGCCGAACCGGGCGACGTTCCCGGTGACGCCGGCCATCGTCACCACCCAGTCGGGCAGGGTGTTGCCGACTGCGGTGACAGCGCCGCCGACGAACTCGCCGACGCGGGTCCCCACACTCAGCAGCCAGGAGGCGGCGGTCGCCACCCACCCGCCGACGTTCGCGAGGAGTTCAAGCCCAGCGCCGAGGAGGCCGAGGAGTTCCGGTGCCACGAACAGGAGTGCGCCCAGAAAGACACCGACGAGGCCCGCGATCAGCTCCGACAGTGAGTCATTCCCGGTAAGCGATGGTTGCTCGCTGTGATCGCGAGGCTGGCGCTATGGCCCGTGGCATCCCCAAGTCGGGGCAGGAGTAAGGC
>NZ_JBVHQG010000015.1:228029-260494 GCF_055567535.1 Streptomyces sp. NPDC026538 | reverse complement strand
CCGTGGAGTTGGGCGGCGAGGGTGCGGACGCGTTGCGGGTCGCCCGGGGTGGGGTCCTTGTCGAGGTCGAGTGGATGCCAGTCCGCCGGTCGGTACCCCGCCATAACCCCGCAACCCCCGTCGCGTACGCCCCGTCAACAAACCTGCGCTCACGCGAACTTACAAGGAACGACCGTTCGAGGTGAAGCCCGGCGGGCCAGGCTCACAACGCGATCGGACGGTAGGCCAGAGCCTGGTCCACCACTTCCTCAGCCGTGAGCTCCGGGTCCGAGTAGTAGATCAAGTCGCTCACCCGGGGATGCAGGACACTCTGCTTCAGTCCCTCCAGCAGCGCGTCATGTTCCCGCTCGGGGAGGCGCGCGTCCATGATCTGCTGAACCAGCCGAATGAGCTCGTCACGGGTTTTCGAAGGCACGTAAGCATCCTCTCGGCTCAGCCGAAGTGTGCGGCGAAGTCGCCGTGTTCAGTCCTGGCCGTCTGCTCGCGAACTTCTCACGGAGAGGGATGCGGACCCCGGCGGTGGTGGTAGGAGTCGTAGCAGCTTTTCGTGTGCGGTCGTCGTCACCGCTCCATCCGTTCACCGGTGGCTGCGGACGCGCAAGGTCCGCCGGCCGTCTTCGATCGCGTCCGCGGAGCGCAGCCAGCAGTACTCCAGCTTGTCGCGCACCGTGACGTACATCCGTCGGCGCTTGAACCACGGTGGCAGGTCCCGGTAGGGCACGAAGGCCAGTGTGTCCCTGATCGGGTGCTCGGCGACGCCGCCGAGGCCTTCGGCGCGCAGGGCGGCGAACAGTTCCGGGGTCAGCCGCCGGTTGAGCCGTGCCGCGTGCCCGGCCGCGACGAAGGCGTTCGTCCGCTGGAGGCCGTCCGGGAACCCCATCACCTGGATGATCCGGGGCGACGCCTCCTCCAGCGGGCAGTGGAACGCCAGTCCGATCACCGCCGTGCCGAGATGATCCTCGCCGCGCTCGAACGCGGCGTCCCACTCTTCAGGGTCGTCAAGCCCCAGCAGGCCCTCGCCGGTCTCCCACTCCAAGGAACCGGTCCGCTCAGTCCGCGAACCGGAACGTCGACGTGATCGCGTCGAAGATGTCGAAGAAGGAGTCGGCGAGGTCGAGGACCTGGCTGCTGCCGGCCACCAGGGCGACCTTGCCCTCCTGGCCGGGGACCGGGATGAAGGTCTGCATCAGTACCGCGCGGATCGTGCGGTTGAGGCTGTCCTCCGGAATCGGGATGTCCTCGATGCCGTGGGTGCGCGCGGCGGGGCCGACGCCGGGGATGTCGACGGTCGTCACCTTGCGCCAGGAGTCGCCCTCCCGGTGGGCCTCCTTGGGGGCGAGCTGGGCGGCGATGGCGGCCGGGTCGTTGGAGAGGGGCGCGCCCTCGCGGGTACGGCCGCCGACCAGCGACACCGTGACCGAGCCGGTGATCGGGGTGTCCCCGCCGAAGCTCTCCGCCATGCAACCGCAGTACAGCGCGCCCGACTTCCACGCGTCGGCCGCGGACCGGCGCAGGAAGCCGACGTACGTGTCCCGGTACTGCGCCAGTTCCGGATGCTGGGCCACCCGCTCGTTCACCATCCGCCGGATCGAGTCGTCCCGCGACACCGGCCGTACGTCGAACTCCCACCACGACTCCGGGACCTTGATCCGGAATCCGCCGCGCTCGATCGTGAGCGTCTCCATGTAGCGGGCCATGGTGTACGCCACCCCTCCCCCGATGATCTGATATACGGTGCGGCCCAGACTACGAGACGCGCGAACGGGGGACGGTCACGTGGGCAACGGCAAGAGCGATCTCGCCATACCGCTGAGCGAGCTTGAGGACTACGGCCGCAAGCTGCGCTCCATCAAGGAGCGGCTCAACCACACCAAGAAGATGTTCGAGTCCTACAAGGACGACGTCGGCAGCGGCACGGTCTACGACGCCCTCGACGACTTCGAGTCCAACTGGCACGACGGCCGCGAGGACATCACCAAGCAGATCGATTCGCTCGCCGACATGTCCGACACCGTGGTCCGCGAGTTCAAGAAGCTGGACGACGACCTCGCGAAGAAGGCGAAGGACGCGGTGCGGCCGGAGGGCCAGCAGCAACCGCAGAGCGGTGGCGGAAACAAGGCGGAGTAGTAGTCCGCGTAGTTCCATCTACGAGGGCAACGCCGGGAACAGCAGCAGCTGATCGACCAGTTCACCGCGTCGATGGGCCCACGGGCGTCGACGACCTGGTGGAGGGCGCGTGCACCCTCATCTACATGTACGTGCAGTGGCTGCGGATGGCGTACGAGGACCACGACAGGGACGTGATCGAGTACGTGGTGCCAGCTTCGTGGCGTCGACCCGCATGATGCGCAAGAGCGTCCGCCCCGAGGTCATCCCCACCATGACGGGCCTGCTGGTGGCCGCCGGCCCCGGCCTGAGCTCCAGTCTGTGGCGCAGGCAGTACGGGGAGTGGACCAAGGACGAGATGAACGCCCTGGAGGCCACGGCCGTGCTGCTCGCGGAGCACATCAACCGGCTCACCGAGGACCAGGACTTCGCCACCCGGCTGATCACCGAGGCTCTGACCCGCTCGAGCGAAGAATGACCCACCTCAGGAGAAAGGAAAAGTGAATTCCAGGTTATTCGGAATGGCTGCCAGCTTGAATAATCGCTCGCATCCGCCTGTGACCAGCACTTACGGAATATTTTCTGACCCTGTGACATTCCCTGGCCTTGGCTTTACCATCGCCCAATGCGCATTTCCGAGGTCGAAGCAGCCAATGCACGCATGCTGGCCCACGCACCATCGGTCCGGCCCGTGGCGACCGGCGACATCATCCGCGTGCACCGCAAGAAGTTCCCGTACCGCGGATACGTCGAGATCGACTCGCCGTACTGTCCGCCGTTCGTGATGTTCTGCGTGAACGACGATGCGGTCGCCATGGACACCCTGTGGAACGGGACGTTCGGCTACGAGCCCGGCACCCTCGCCACCTGGGCCCGGCTGGCGGCGCGGAGCGCGACGATCGCGGACGTCGGCGCCCATGTCGGCTACTTCTCGATGATCGCCGCGCACGCCAGCCCGAAGGCGAGGGTGCACTCCTTCGAGCCGGTCGACCAGATCCACTCCCGGCTGTCCGTGAACGTCCGCTCGAACGGCGTCCAGAACGTCAAACTCCACCAGGCCGGCGTCTCCAGCGAGCCCGGCTGGGCCGACATCAGTGTCCGGTTCTCCGGGAACCTGCTGTCCACCGGTTCGACCCTGGAGGGCGCCGCGCCCGACGCCCAGCTCAAGCGCATCCAGCTCGTCACGCTCGACGAGGTGTTCGCCGACACCAAGCTGGACCTCGTCAAGATCGACGTGGAGGGCCACGAGATGTCGGTGCTGCGCGGAGCCCGGCAGGTGCTGCGGCGCGACCGGCCCACGCTGGTGATGGAGGCCCTGGTCGACGCCGACCTCGACGACCTCGTCGGCCAGTTCGAACCCCTCGGCTACGACGTCCACTGGATCGCCGAGCGCGACGGTTCGCTGGTGCACTGGAAGGAACCCCGGCCGCCGCACACCCGGAACCTGCTCTTTGCACCGCGGCCCTGAGCGGCACCGAACACCAGCACCGCCACCACCACCGGCCTGTGGCGCATGGACGGGTACGGGACCGTTCTCGCCGTCGACGGCCGAAGGGCGCAGGAGTACGGAGGAGTTCCTGACCCGGAACGGCCGGACCTTCGACGGGACCGGTATTCCGCCGCAGATCAGTGAGCCCGTCTTCACCGACGAAGAGTTCGCGGAGGGCCGGGACTCGGCGTTCGACCGGGCGGTGGAGCTGTTGCGCCGCCGCAGGTCATGACGGCCGCTCGACCGCCGTCACTGCGGAAAACCGGCCCGCACGAACCGTTCACGGCTACCGACCCAGCCGCCGGCTCTCCAGCGGGCCCAGGTAGGTGGCGGGCAGGCCGCCCGTGTCGATCAGCAGCCGCTGTACCACCACCGTGGGGTCCACCGCCCAGAACTTCAGGCGGTGGACCCCGGGGCCCACCGTGTGGCGGGTCGCCGTCCGGTTCACGTTGTCGGAGGTGTTCCGCGCCCACACCGCGTTCAGCAGGCCGTCGTCCGCGCCGGTCGTGATGTCCACCGGTACCGGTTCCGCGTCGTCGAACGACACCGCGTACCGCAGGCCGACCGTGCCCGGCAGCGCCGGGTTGCGCGGGGACAGGTACGCCCACACCGTCACCTCACCCGCCGACAGCAGGGTCACCTCGTACTCCAGCCGGGGCCACGCCTCTCCCCAGCCCCCCGTCACCGGCCACGCCGTCATCCCCGCGCCGGTCCGGCCGATCCCCTCCAGCCGGCGCCAGCCACCGACCGCACGGTCGTGGTGCTCCGCGTCGATCGCCACATGACCGCCCGCCTCGACGAAGCCGCGCAGCCCCCGTGCCGACGGGTTCTCCGCGACGCACGCCACCGTCACCGACTCCCCCGCCCCGCTCACCGTCAGCGAGCCCGAGGACCGGCCGGCCGGTGCCCGTGACCAGTCCACCCGCACCTCCACCCGGACCTGCCGCGTCACCCGGCCCCGCGGACGATCCACCACCAGCCAGGGCACCGAGGTCCGCACCCGGTAGTCGAAGGGGGTACGGCCGCGGTTGAACACCTCGACGTACTGCTGCGGCCGGGTCTGGTACGGGCTGAACGACGGCAGATCCGGCGAGTCCCCGTCCGGGTCCTGGCCGCCGTCCACCGACACCCCGAGCCCCGCCGCCTCCGGCACCTCGATCCGCCGTACCGCCGGGAACAGCACGTCCGGCAGGGCCACGTTGTCCTTCTCCGGCTGCTGCCAGGGCGCGTTGGGGCCGTACCGGTCCACGTCCCCGTAGTCGATGTGCGGCTGGGTCTGGAAGCCCCGCCATTTGCCGCCCGCCACGGCGGAGTTGAAGCGCTCGGCCAGGGCGAAGTCGCGCAGCAGGCCCTGTTCCGCCTCCGCCGCGCGGTCGTTGGCCGCCGCTCTGCCCTCGCGCGCGTACCGCAGGTTCATGAACTCGGCCTGCCGCAGCGCGTAGAGGTTGGCGGTCGCCGTGACCTCGTACCCGACCAGTTCGAACCACGCGTCCCGTACCGCCGCCGGCAGCCGGCGCTCGATCCGCGTCGCCCTTCTCCCCAGCTCCCGCCACTCCTCGGTCACCCGCTCCAACTCACGGTGCTCGAAGGAGAAGGGCGTCTGCTGATCGTCGTACACCACCTGGCCGTCGTCCGCGAGCGTGATCCGGCGGTTCAGCAGCTCCGGCTTGCGGCGCGCCTGCAACCGGCCGTAGGCAGCGAGCACTTCGGCGACCTCCCGGGCCGCCGCCTCGCCGAAGTTCTGGCGTGCGTAGCCCCGTTCCCAGTCACCGAGCCGGTCGATGTCCCAGCGTTCCGGATTCCAGGCGTAGTCGAGGAAGAACTGGGTCGGCAGTTCGTTGCCCTTCAGGTCGCCCACGTTGGCCACCCACAGGCCGTGGTTGCCGTAGGCGTGGGCCTGGTGGAGCTGGTCCCAGACGTTGCGGAGGTTGGCCGTGTCGACCCACTTGTAGTTGCGGCCGGCGCCGACGTAGTCGAAGTGGTAGTACAGGCCGTATCCGCCGCTCCGGGGCTCCGCGGGGGACGGGTGCTTGCGGATGTTGCCCCAGTTGTCGTCCGTCAGGACCACGGTGACGTCGTCGGGCGCCCGCAGCCCCCGGTCCCAGTAGCGCTGGACCTCCTTGTAGAGCGTCCACACCTGGGGGGTCTCGGCGGCCGGCCGGCCCGTCACCTCCTCGATGATCTGCCGCTGCGCCGCGATGATCTCCTGCATCAGCTCGATGCCGTCGCCGTCGGGGAGGCCGGTGTCGCCGTTACCGCGCATGCCGAGGGTGACCACGCCCTCGAAACCCTGGTCCACCATCCGCTGGATGCCGGCCCGCCAGTACGCCCTGATCGCCGTCGGGTTGCGCAGGTACGACCACTCGCCCGTGCCCCCGTAGGGGTCGGTCCCGTCGGCCGCGTGGCGGTTCCACTCCTCGATCCCCCGCATCATCGGAGCCTCGTGAGACGTACCCATGACAACGCCGTACTCGGCGGCCCTGTGGTGGTTCTCCGGATCGTCCTCGGCGAACGCCCGCCCCCACACCGCCGGCCAGAGGTAGTTGCCCTTCAGCCGGAGCAGCACCTCGAAGACGCGGGCGTAGAAGTCCGCGTTGAAGCCGCCCGGGTAGCCGGGGGCCTTGCCGGGCCCGAAATGGGCCGGGGCCCAGGTCCCGAGCGCCGGGTTCTCGTCGTTGACGAAGAAGCCGCGGTACTTCACCGCCGGCGTGCCCTGGGTGTGGCGGCCAGGCAGCACCCACACCCGGTCACGGTGGACCGGCGGCACGTCGTCCCACCAGTACCAGGGCGAGACCCCGATGCCGTACGAGACGTCGTACGCCCCGAAGATCGTGCCGCGCGGGTCGCTGCCCGCGATGACGAAGGCCCGCTCCACGCCGGGGAGGGGACGGTCGACGACCGTCTGCAGCGAGGTCTCCCACCTGCCCCGCACGCCCGTCACGTCCAGCTTGCCGGACGCCACCAGGCCGTCGATCAGCGGGCTGCGGCCGATCGTGCCGACGAGCACCACGTGCCGGGCGATCGTCGAGCCCGGCCGGACGCCGGTCACCCGCTCGATGTCGGCTCGGAGGTCGCCCGCCACCCGTACGACTCCGGGGTGATCCTCGGCGCTCACCATGACCGGGGCGCCGACCAGCGAGAACGCCCCGCCGGTGAAGGAGATGTACGCCCCGGGGTCCGTCACCCGCGGCCCACGGCCGGCCGTGTCGGCCCACGCGATCCCCGGCGACAGCACCGGCGCCGCAGCGGCACCCAGCACGGTTCTACGGCGCACAGACATGGCGCACACCCCTCCACTCGAATTTGGTCAGCGGCATGACAAATGGTGGGGTGAGTGGCTTCCGGGAACCAGGGGTCGTACGCGCCGAATAGTTTCGAGACCGGTACACCGAAAGGCCCGTACGACCGGAGTCGTACGGGCCCTTCAGATACCTACCGGGTCAGCCCTTGCGGGCCGAGATCACTTGTTGATCTTGGTGACCTGGCCGGCGCCCACCGTGCGACCACCCTCACGGATGGCGAACTTCAGGCCCTCCTCCATGGCGATGGGCTGGATCAGCTCCACCTTCATGTCGGTGTTGTCGCCCGGCATGACCATCTCGGTGCCCTCGGGGAGGGTCACGACGCCGGTCACGTCCGTGGTACGGAAGTAGAACTGCGGGCGGTAGTTGTTGAAGAACGGCGTGTGACGGCCACCCTCGTCCTTGGACAGGATGTACGCGGTCGCCTCGAACTCGGTGTGCGGCGTGACCGAACCCGGCTTGATGATGACCTGGCCGCGCTCGACGTCCTCGCGCTTGATGCCACGGAGGAGCAGACCGACGTTCTCACCGGCCTGGCCCTCGTCGAGCAGCTTGCGGAACATCTCGATGCCGGTGACCGTGGTGGTGGTCTTCTCGGTCTTGATGCCGATGATGTCGACGGTCTCGTTGACCTTGAGGACACCACGCTCGATACGACCGGTGACGACGGTGCCACGACCGGTGATCGTGAAGACGTCCTCGATCGGCATCAGGAACGGCTTGTCGACGTCACGCTCGGGCTCCGGGATGGACTCGTCGACGGCCTTCATCAGGTCGAGGACGGACTGGGTCCACTCGGCGTCGCCCTCGAGGGCCTTGAGCGCGGAGACCTTGACGACCGGCAGGTCGTCGCCCGGGAACTCGTACTCGGAGAGGAGCTCACGGACCTCGAGCTCGACGAGCTCCAGGATCTCCTCGTCGTCCACCATGTCGGCCTTGTTCAGGGCGACGACGATGTACGGCACGCCGACCTGGCGGGCCAGGAGCACGTGCTCCTTGGTCTGCGGCATCGGACCGTCGGTGGCGGCGACGACGAGGATCGCGCCGTCCATCTGCGCGGCACCGGTGATCATGTTCTTGATGTAGTCCGCGTGACCGGGGCAGTCGACGTGGGCGTAGTGACGGGTCTCCGTCTGGTACTCGACGTGCGCGATGGAGATGGTGATACCGCGCTGACGCTCCTCGGGCGCCTTGTCGATGTTGTCGAACGCGGTGGCCTCGTTCAGGTCCGGGTACGCGTCGTGCAGCACCTTGGTAATGGCGGCCGTGAGGGTCGTCTTACCGTGGTCGATGTGACCGATGGTGCCGATGTTGACGTGCGGCTTAGTCCGCTCGAACTTCGCCTTCGCCACTGGGGTCCTCCTGGGAGTGGTTCTGTACGCCTTGATTCGATCGGCGCCAGGTGATCTTTGCTGTTGGTTCCCGGGCCCCGGGCCATTCCGCCACTAATGCGGAGGAACAGCCCGTGAGGCTCCGGGGTCAAGCCTAAAGCGTCGTAGCGCGGTGCGTTACTCGCCCTTGGCCTTCGCGATGATCTCCTCGGCGACGTTCCGCGGAACCTCGGCGTAGGAGTCGAACTGCATGGAGTAGCTGGCCCGGCCGGACGTCTTGCTGCGCAGGTCGCCGACGTAACCGAACATCTCCGAGAGGGGCACGAGGCCCTTCACGACGCGGGCACCGGCCCGCTCCTCCATGGCCTGGATCTGACCACGGCGGGAGTTGATGTCGCCGATGACCTCACCCATGTAGTCCTCGGGCGTGGTGACCTCGACGGCCATCATCGGCTCAAGGAGCACGGGGGACGCCTTGCGCGCGGCCTCCTTGAAGGCCTGCGAACCGGCGATCTTGAACGCGAGCTCGGAGGAGTCGACCTCGTGGTAGGCACCGTCGAGAAGCGTGACGCGAACGCCCGTCATCTCGTACCCGGCGAGGATGCCGAACTGCATGGCCTCCTGCGCACCGGCGTCCACCGAAGGGATGTACTCCTTCGGGATACGGCCACCGGTCACCTTGTTCACGAACTCGTACGAGGCGTCGCCGCTCTCGATGGGCTCGATCGCGATCTGCACCTTGGCGAACTGACCGGTACCACCGGTCTGCTTCTTGTGGGTGTAGTCCACGCGCTCGACGGCCTTGCGGATCGTCTCGCGGTACGCGACCTGCGGCTTGCCGACGTTGGCCTCGACCTTGAACTCACGGCGCATACGGTCGACCAGCACCTCGAGGTGCAGTTCGCCCATACCACCGATGATGGTCTGGCCGGTCTCCTCGTCAGAGTGGACCTGGAAGGACGGGTCCTCCTCGGCCAGACGCTGGATCGCGACGCCCAGCTTCTCCTGGTCGCCCTTCGACTTGGGCTCGATGGCGACCTGGATGACCGGCGCCGGGAAGTCCATGGACTCCAGGATCACCGGCTGCTTGTCGTCGCACAGCGTCTCACCGGTCGTGGTCTGCTTCAGACCCATGACGGCGATGATGTCGCCGGCGCCCACCGACTCGATCTCCTCACGCTTGTTCGCGTGCATACGGTAGATCTTGCCGATGCGCTCCTTCTTGCCCTTGACGGAGTTCAGCACGGCGGTGCCGGACTCCAGGCGGCCCGAGTAGACCCGGACGAAGGTGAGCTTGCCGAGGTGCGGGTCGCTCATGATCTTGAACGCCAGCGCGGACAGCGGCTCGTCGTCGGACGGCTTGCGCTTGACCACGACCTCCGGGTCCTTCACGTCGTGGCCCTCGATGGCCTCGACGTCAAGCGGGGAGGGGAGGTAGCGCACGACCGCGTCGAGCAGGGGCTGAACGCCCTTGTTCTTGAACGCGGTACCACAGAACACCGGGGTGACCGTGATGTCCTTGGACTTGCCGGACGCGATGGTGATACGACGGATCGCGGCGTACAGCTGCTCCTCGGAAGGCTCCTCGCCCTCCAGGTACAGCTCCATGATCTCTTCGTCGTTCTCGGCGACGGCCTCCAGCAGCTTGCCGCGGTACTCCTCGGCAGCCTCGGTGTGCGTGGCCGGGATGTCGACGACGTCGTACATCTCGCCCTTGGTGGCCTCGGCGGACCACACGAGCGCCTTCATGCGGACCAGGTCCACGACGCCCTGGAAGTCGGCCTCGGCACCGATCGGGAGCTGCATGACGATCGGCTGCGCGCCCAGACGGTCCTTGATCATGTCCACACAGCGGTGGAACTCGGCACCGGTCCGGTCGAGCTTGTTGACGAAGCAGATACGCGGCACGCCGTAGCGGTCCGCCTGACGCCAGACAGTCTCGGACTGGGGCTCGACACCAGCGACGCCGTCGAACACCGTCACGGCACCGTCGAGCACGCGGAGCGAACGCTCCACCTCGACGGTGAAGTCGACGTGGCCCGGGGTGTCGATGATGTTGATCGTGTGGTCGACGTCTTCCAGCGGCCAGTGACAGGTGGTGGCAGCAGAGGTGATCGTGATGCCACGCTCCTGCTCCTGCTCCATCCAGTCCATGGTGGCGGCGCCGTCGTGAACCTCGCCGATCTTGTACGACACACCGGTGTAGAACAGGATCCGCTCGGTAGTGGTCGTCTTGCCCGCGTCGATGTGGGCCATGATCCCGATGTTGCGGACCTTGGCCAGGTCAAGTGAAGTGGTAGCCATAAGGCTTCAGTCTTCTCTCGGTCTCGATGTGGGTAGCGACTACCAGCGGTAGTGCGCGAAGGCCTTGTTGGACTCGGCCATCTTGTGGGTGTCCTCGCGCTTCTTGACGGCCGCACCGAGGCCGTTCGAAGCGTCGAGAAGCTCGTTGAGCAGACGCTCGGTCATGGTCTTCTCGCGACGGGCGCGGGAGTAGCCGACCAGCCAGCGCAGCGCCAGGGTGTTGGCGCGGCCGGGCTTGACCTCGACCGGCACCTGGTAGGTGGCGCCACCGACACGGCGGGACTTGACCTCAAGCGTGGGCTTGATGTTCTCCAGCGCGCGCTTGAGCGTGATGACCGGGTCGTTGCTGGTCTTCTCGCGCAGGCCCTCCATGGCGCCGTACACGATGCGCTCGGCGGTGGAGCGCTTGCCGTTCAGCAGCACCTTGTTGATGAGCGAGGTGACAAGAGGAGAACCGTAGACCGGGTCGATGATGACCGGGCGCTTCGGGGCAGGGCCCTTACGAGGCATTCTTACTTCTCCTTCTTGGCGCCGTAGCGGCTGCGGGCCTGCTTGCGGTTCTTGACACCCTGGGTGTCGAGCGAGCCGCGGATGATCTTGTAGCGAACACCGGGCAGGTCCTTCACACGGCCGCCGCGCACGAGCACGATGGAGTGCTCCTGCAGGTTGTGTCCCTCACCCGGAATGTAAGCAGTGACCTCGATACCGCTGGTCAGACGCACACGCGCGACCTTACGCAGGGCCGAGTTCGGCTTCTTCGGGGTGGTCGTGAACACACGCGTGCAGACGCCACGACGCTGAGGCGAACCCTCGAGTGCGGGCGTCTTGTTCTTCTCGACCTTGTCCTGCCGGCCCTTACGGACCAGCTGCTGGATCGTAGGCACTACTTCTCCGGTTTCTGTGTGCCGATGGTGAAGCTAACCTGGAACGTCGCCGACCCACGCGGTCGGGTGTGTCGGATTCCGCGGACTCCTGCCGAACGGCAGAAGGGGGCGCGGATCGCGGTGGCCACTTCGTCACTCCGGTGCGGTTTGAAGGCACGCACGAGGATCAGGGCACACCCCAGGCACAAGGTCTGAGCGTACCCAGCGCAATCACTTCGGTCAAAACAAAAGAAGCGGGACCGGTCGAGGAGGGCCTGAGCTGCGGTTTTGAGGACGGCTTCCGATATACCACGAACACGAACGACACGCGAACGGAAGAGGACACGGGCCGCCGAGGATCGGTTCGACGCCTGCGCGACGCTGATCCGACCTTCTGTGAGTCCCCGGTTCGTGGCGATCGCCGCCTGGACTGCCACGCCGTGCTGCTGCGCTGTGCTGCCACTCCGTCCTGCTGCGCCGCGCTGCTGCGCCGCTGGGTGACGGTAGGCCTGCTCGCCCTCCTGTCGGGCCTCAGCCGCCCGCCGGCGGCGGTGCTGAGCCGAGCGGTCGGCCCGGCGGCGCTGGTGGCGCTGGTGCGCGGCGACGGCCGCCGCGAGCAGGGCGTCGCCACCCGCCACCCCGGCCGGCCGCGAGCAGGCGTCGCCGCCCCGCGGTCCCACCGCTTCGACTTCGGCGCGTGCACGCCGCCCGTCCTGTGAATCTTCCGGTGTTCCTCCAGAGCGTCGAATTCGCTGTCGTTCTCGTGGGCCACGGCCACACCGGACGAATCCGTTCTTACTTCGACAGTCACCCGGAACCGCCTTGTGGACGACGTCCAGAAGACCACAACAGGTCCGCCTTTTCAGGCCCCCGTACTTTTCGAGATTCAGCCCTAATAGACCGAAGGAGACGGCGACGGCTTCCTCGAACCGTCGGGGATCGGCGCCGCCCGGAGAGTCGGCCGACGCAGGACCCCCCGTTTTCCGACTCCTCGCAGAGAACTGACAGAACCCCTCTGACCAGCACGAACTTACAGGGTTGGGGGCGCACGAGGTCGAGCGAGCTCCCGGAATCGAGCCACTCGACGGCCACTGGCGTAGGGGCGGAGACGTGCATACCAGTGTCGACGAGGTACCCCCACTGCCGCTTGCGGTGGGGGCGTGCGTTCTGGTCGAGTCCGCCGTTTCCGCGAGCGCAAATGGCTCCGCCTGCTTCGGCTCGGGCTTTTTCTGAGGCAAGTCGGTGAATCCCGGAATTTCGTTCGTCTGGCCCCGCTGAAAAGTCCCCGCCCGCCTTTGGTCAGACGAAGCCTTTCCTGTTCCCCGCCGGACACGCCGAAGGGCGGCCACCCCCTGCCGGGGTGACCGCCCTTCGGAACCAACTACTACTGGTTGTACGGACCGTAGTCGTAGTCCTCCAGCGGAACGGCCTGGCCGGAGCCCGTGCCGAACGGCGAGTAGTCGATGTCGTCGTAGCCGACGGCCGAGTACATCGCGGCCTTCGCCTCCTCGGTCGGCTCGACCCGGATGTTGCGGTAGCGGGACAGACCCGTACCGGCCGGGATGAGCTTACCGATGATGACGTTCTCCTTGAGGCCGATGAGCGAGTCGGACTTGGCGTTGATCGCCGCGTCGGTGAGGACTCGCGTCGTCTCCTGGAAGGACGCCGCAGACAGCCAGGACTCCGTGGCCAGCGAGGCCTTGGTGATACCCATGAGCTGCGGACGACCGGAGGCCGGGTGACCGCCCTCCTGGACCACACGACGGTTCTCGTGCTCGAACTTCGAGCGCTCGACCAGCTCGCCGGGCAGCAGCTCGGCGTCGCCGGACTCGATGATCGTCACGCGGCGCAGCATCTGCCGGATGATGATCTCGATGTGCTTGTCGTGGATCGACACACCCTGCGAGTTGTAGACCTTCTGGACCTCGCCGACCAGGTGGACCTGGACGGCACGCTGGCCCAGGATGCGCAGCACGTCGTGCGGGTTGGTGGCACCCACGGTGAGCTTCTGGCCCACCTCGACGTGCTCGCCCTCGCTGACCAGGAGCCGGGCACGCTTCGAGATCGGGAACGCCGTCTCGTCGCTGCCGTCGTCCGGGGTGATGACGATCTTCTTGGTCTTCTCGGTCTCCTCGATCCGCACGCGGCCCTGGGCCTCGGAGATCGGGGCGACACCCTTCGGGGTACGGGCCTCGAAGAGCTCGACGACACGCGGCAGACCCTGGGTGATGTCGTCACCGGCCACACCACCGGTGTGGAAGGTACGCATCGTCAGCTGGGTACCGGGCTCACCGATGGACTGGGCGGCGATGATGCCGACCGCCTCACCGATGTCGACCAGCTTGCCGGTGGCCAGCGAACGGCCGTAGCACATGGCGCAGGTGCCGACGGCGGACTCGCAGGTCAGGACCGAGCGGGTCTTGACCTCGGAGACGCCACGCGCGACGAGTTCCTCGATGAGGACGTCACCGAGGTCGGTGTTGGCCGGGGCCAGCACCACGCCGTCGACGACGATGTCCTCGGCCAGCGCACGTGCGTACACGCTGGTCTCGACGTTGTCCGCCTTGCGCAGCACACCGTCCGCGCCGACCTCCGCGATGTGCAGCTTGAGGCCGCGCTCGGTGCCGCAGTCCTCCTCGCGGATGATGACGTCCTGGGAGACGTCGACCAGACGACGGGTGAGGTAACCCGAGTCGGCGGTACGCAGAGCGGTGTCCGCCAGACCCTTTCGAGCACCGTGGGTCGAGATGAAGTACTCCAGCACCGACAGGCCCTCACGGAAGGAGGCCTTGATCGGACGCGGGATCGTCTCGTTCTTGGCATTCGACACCAGACCACGCATACCGGCGATCTGACGCATCTGCATCATGTTTCCTCGGGCACCCGAGTCAACCATCATGAAGATGGGGTTCGTCTTGGGGAAGTTCTCGTTCATCGCCTCGGCGACCTCGTTGGTCGCCTTGGTCCAGATCGCGATGAGCTCCTGCGTGCGCTCTTCCTTGGTGATCAGACCGCGCTCGTACTGCTTCTGGACCTTCTCGTCCTGGGCCTCGTAGCCCGCGACGATCGCCTTCTTCGCCTCGGGGACGACGACGTCGGAGATGGCCACGGTGACACCGGAACGGGTGCCCCAGTAGAAGCCGGCCGCCTTCAGGTTGTCGAGCGTCGCCGCCACGATGACCTTGGGGTAGCGCTCCGCCAGGTCGTTGACGATCTCGCCGAGCTGCTTCTTGCCCACCGAGTAGTCGACGAACGGGTAGTCCTCGGGCAGCAGCTCGTTGAAGAGCGCGCGGCCCAGGGTGGTGCGCAGCCGGAAGGTGTCACCGGTCTGGTACTCCGGCTCGCCCTCCTCCACGGCCGGCGGGGTCCAGCCGCGCGGCGGGATGGTGCCCACCGGGAAGCGGATGTCGATCGCCGACTGGAGCGCGAGCTCGCCGGCGTCGAACGCCATGATCGCCTCGGCGGTGGACCCGAAGGCCCGGCCCTCGCCCTTGACGTCACGCAGTTCGCCGTCGGTGGTGAGGAAGAACAGACCGAGGACCATGTCCTGGGTCGGCATCGTCACCGGACGGCCGTCGGCGGGCTTGAGGATGTTGTTCGAGGACAGCATCAGGATGCGGGCCTCGGCCTGCGCCTCCGCGGACAGCGGCAGGTGCACGGCCATCTGGTCACCGTCGAAGTCCGCGTTGAACGCGGTGCAGACGAGCGGGTGGATCTGGATGGCCTTGCCCTCGACCAGCTGCGGCTCGAAGGCCTGGATGCCGAGACGGTGCAGGGTGGGCGCACGGTTCAGCAGCACCGGGTGCTCGGCGATGACCTCTTCGAGGACGTCGTACACGACGGTGCGGCCGCGCTCGACCATGCGCTTGGCGGACTTGATGTTCTGCGCGTGGTTCAGGTCGACCAGGCGCTTCATCACGAACGGCTTGAAGAGCTCCAGCGCCATCGCCTTCGGCAGACCGCACTGGTGCAGCTTCAGCTGCGGACCGACGACGATCACGGAACGCGCGGAGTAGTCCACACGCTTGCCGAGCAGGTTCTGACGGAATCGACCCTGCTTGCCCTTCAGCATGTCGCTGAGGGACTTCAGCGGGCGGTTACCGGGGCCGGTGACCGGGCGACCACGACGACCGTTGTCGAAGAGGGCGTCCACGGCCTCCTGGAGCATGCGCTTCTCGTTGTTCACGATGATCTCGGGCGCACCGAGGTCGAGAAGGCGCTTCAGGCGGTTGTTGCGGTTGATCACACGGCGGTACAGGTCGTTCAGGTCGGAGGTCGCGAAGCGGCCACCGTCCAGCTGCACCATCGGGCGAAGGTCCGGCGGGATGACCGGCACGCAGTCGAGCACCATGCCCTTGGGGCTGTTGCTGGTCTGCAGGAACGCGGAGACGACCTTGAGGCGCTTGAGCGCACGGGTCTTCTTCTGGCCCTTGCCGGTGCGGATGATCTCGCGGAGCTTCTCGGCCTCCTCGTCGAGGTCGAAGGACTCCAGGCGCTTCTGCAGCGCCGCGGCACCCATCGAGCCGTCGAAGTAGGTACCGAAGCGGTCCCGCAGCTCGCGGTAGAGCAGCTCGTCGCCCTCCAGGTCCTGGACCTTGAGGTTCTTGAAGCGGGTCCAGACCTCGTCGAGGCGGTCGATCTCGCGCTGCGAACGGTCGCGCAGCTGCTTCATCTCACGCTCGGCACCCTCGCGCACCTTGCGGCGCACGTCGGCCTTGGCACCCTCGGCCTCGAGCTCGGCCAGGTCGCTTTCCAGCTTCTTGGCGCGGGCCTCCAGGTCGGCGTCCCGGCGGTTCTCGACCTGCTGGCGCTCCACCGAGACGTGCGCCTCCAGGGAGGGCAGGTCGCGGGTACGGCGCTCCTCGTCGACGAACGTGATCATGTACGCCGCGAAGTAGATGACCTTCTCCAGGTCCTTCGGGGCGAGGTCGAGCAGGTAGCCCAGGCGCGACGGGACACCCTTGAAGTACCAGATGTGGGTGACGGGCGCGGCCAGTTCGATGTGGCCCATCCGCTCACGGCGCACCTTGGCGCGGGTCACCTCGACGCCGCAGCGCTCACAGATGATGCCCTTGAAGCGGACGCGCTTGTACTTGCCGCAGTAGCACTCCCAGTCCCGGGTGGGGCCGAAGATCTTCTCGCAGAAGAGCCCGTCCTTTTCCGGCTTGAGGGTGCGGTAGTTGATGGTCTCGGGCTTCTTGACCTCGCCGTGGCTCCACTGACGGATGTCGTCAGCGGTGGCCAGGCCGATCCGGAGCTCGTCGAAGAAGTTGACGTCGAGCACTATGCGTCAATCCCTCTCAGGGTTGTGAGTCTTTGGTCTGAACGGGGGCCTGGGGGTCGGCGGGGGCCTCACACGGTGGCGAGGCCCCTACCGGACTCCCGTCAGACCTCTTCGACGCTGCTCGGCTCGCGCCGGGACAGGTCGATACCGAGCTCCTCCGCAGCGCGGAAGACGTCCTCGTCGGTGTCACGCATCTCGATGGACATACCGTCGCTGGACAGCACCTCCACGTTCAGGCAGAGCGACTGCATCTCCTTGATGAGGACCTTGAAGGACTCGGGGATGCCGGGCTCGGGGATGTTCTCGCCCTTGACGATGGCCTCGTAGACCTTCACGCGGCCGGTGACGTCGTCGGACTTGATGGTCAGCAGCTCCTGGAGGGCGTACGCGGCGCCGTAAGCCTCCAGCGCCCACACCTCCATCTCGCCGAACCGCTGGCCACCGAACTGGGCCTTACCACCCAGCGGCTGCTGGGTGATCATCGAGTAGGGGCCGGTCGACCGGGCGTGCAGCTTGTCGTCGACCAGGTGGTGCAGCTTGAGGATGTACATGTAGCCGACCGAGATCGGGTCCGGGAACGGCTCACCGCTACGGCCGTCGAACAGCCGCGCCTTGCCGGACGGGAGGACCAGGCGGTCGCCGTCGCGGTTCGGGATGGTGTGCTGCAGCAGACCCGCCAGCTCGTCCTCGCGGGCACCGTCGAACACCGGGGTGGCGACGTTGGTGCGCGGGGCGACCTGGTCGGCGCCGATGACCTGGAGACGCTGGGCCCACTCGTCGGCGAGGCCGGAGACGTCCCAGCCGCGGCTGGCGAGCCAGCCGAGGTGGATCTCCAGGACCTGTCCCGGGTTCATTCGGGACGGGACACCCAGCGGGTTGAGGATGATGTCGACCGGGGTGCCGTCCTCCAGGAACGGCATGTCCTCGATCGGCAGGATCTTGGAGATGACACCCTTGTTGCCGTGCCGGCCGGCCAGCTTGTCACCATCGGTGATCTTGCGCTTCTGCGCCACGTACACGCGCACCAGCTGGTTGACGCCGGGCGGCAGCTCGTCGCCCTCCTCGCGGTCGAAGACGCGGACGCCGATGACCTTGCCGATCTCGCCGTGCGGGACCTTCAGCGAGGTGTCACGGACCTCACGGGCCTTCTCACCGAAGATCGCGCGCAGCAGGCGCTCCTCCGGGGTCAGCTCGGTCTCACCCTTGGGCGTGACCTTGCCGACGAGGATGTCACCGGCGACGACCTCGGCACCGATCCGGATGATGCCGCGCTCGTCGAGGTCGGCGAGGACCTCCTCGGAGACGTTCGGGATGTCCCGGGTGATCTCCTCGGGGCCGAGCTTGGTGTCACGGGCGTCGACCTCGTGCTCCTCGATGTGGATCGAGGAGAGGACGTCGTCCTGTACGAGGCGCTGCGACAGGATGATCGCGTCCTCGTAGTTGTGACCCTCCCACGGCATGAACGCCACGAGCAGGTTCTTGCCGAGCGCCATCTCGCCGTTCTGGGTGGCGGGACCGTCGGCGAGCACCTGGCCCGTGATGATCCGGTCGCCCTCGTTGACGATGACCTTCTGGTTGACCGAGGTGCCCTGGTTGGAGCGGGAGAACTTGGCCAGCCGGTAGGTGATGTAGGTGCCGTCGTCGTTGGCGGTGGTGACGTAGTCCGCGGAGACCTCCTGGACCACACCGTCCTTCTCGGCCTTGACCACGTCGCCGGCGTCGACGGCGGAGCGGTACTCCATGCCGGTGCCGACGAGCGGGGACTCGCTCTTGATGAGGGGCACGGCCTGACGCATCATGTTCGCGCCCATGAGGGCACGGTTGGCGTCGTCGTGCTCGAGGAACGGGATCATGGCGGTCGCGACCGACACCATCTGGCGCGGCGAGACGTCCATGTAGTCCACGTCTTCACCGGCGACGTAGTCGACCTCGCCGCCACGGCGGCGGACCAGGACGCGGTTCTCGGAGAAGCGCATGTCGTCGTTGAGGCCGGCGTTGGCCTGCGCGATGACGAATCGGTCCTCTTCGTCGGCGGTCAGGTAGTCCACCTCGTCGGTGACCTGGCCGTCGACGACCTTGCGGTACGGGGTCTCAACGAAACCGAACGCGTTGACCCGGCCGTAGGAGGCGAGCGAGCCGATCAGACCGATGTTCGGGCCTTCGGGGGTCTCGATCGGGCACATACGGCCGTAGTGCGACGGGTGCACGTCACGGACCTCGAAGCCGGCCCGCTCACGGGAGAGACCACCCGGGCCAAGAGCCGACAGACGGCGCTTGTGGGTGAGACCCGACAGCGGGTTGTTCTGGTCCATGAACTGGGACAGCTGGCTGGTGCCGAAGAACTCCTTGATGGAGGCGACGACCGGCCGGATGTTGATCAGGGTCTGCGGCGTGATCGCCTCGACGTCCTGGGTGGTCATGCGCTCGCGCACGACGCGCTCCATACGGGCCAGACCCGTACGGACCTGGTTCTGGATGAGCTCGCCGACGCTGCGCAGACGACGGTTGCCGAAGTGGTCGATGTCGTCGGTCTCGACGACGATCGAGCCACCGCTGTCGCCGACCGTCTCGGTCTCGCCCGCGTGCAGCTTCACCAGGTACTTGATCGTCGAGATGATGTCCTCGACGGTCAGGATGCCGGCGTCCAGCGGGGCGTCCGCGCCCAGCTTCTTGTTGACCTTGTAGCGGCCGACCTTGGCGAGGTCGTAACGCTTCGGGTTGAAGTACAGGTTCTCCAGGAGCGTCTGCGCGGCCTCGCGCGTGGGGGGCTCGCCCGGACGCAGCTTGCGGTAGATGTCGAGCAGCGCGTCGTCCTGGCCCTGGGTGTGGTCCTTCTCCAGGGTGGCGCGCATGGACTCGTACTCGCCGAACTCCTCGAGGATCTGCTCGGTGGTCCAGCCGAGCGCCTTGAGCAGCACGGTGACCGACTGCTTGCGCTTGCGGTCGATACGGACACCGACCATGTCGCGCTTGTCGATCTCCATCTCCAGCCAGGCACCCCGGGACGGGATGATCTTGGCCGAGAAGATGTCCTTGTCGGACGTCTTGTCGATCGAGGAGTCGAAGTAGACACCGGGCGAACGGACCAGCTGCGACACCACGACACGCTCGGTGCCGTTGATGACGAAGGTGCCCTTGTTCGTCATGAGCGGGAAGTCGCCCATGAAGACCGTCTGGGACTTGATCTCACCGGTCTCGTTATTGGTGAACTCCGCCGTGACGAAGAGCGGGGCGGCGTACGTGAAGTCGCGCTCCTTGCACTCGTCGATGCTGTTCTTCGGCGGCTCGAAACGGTGGTCGCGGAACGTCAGCGACATCGACCCGGAGAAGTCCTCGATCGGGGAGATCTCCTCGAAGATCTCCTCCAGACCGGACTTGGTGGGGACGTCCTGACCGGACTCCAGAGCCTCCTCGACCCGACTCTGCCAGGCGGTGTTGCCGAGCAGCCAGTCGAAGCTCTCGGTCTGCAGCGCGAGCAGGTTGGGAACCTCGAGAGGCTCCTTGATCTTTGCAAAGGAGATGCGCAGCGGGGCGGTGCTGGCGCCGTTGTTCGTATTCGCGTTCGAGGCAGTGCGCGAGGCGGCCAAGAGGGGGTCCTTCCGAGGGCTCGGACTCACTACGCGCTCCCCGGTCCCTTCCCGGACACAGAGACAGAAACCCCAAGTCAGAGGAGGTTCGGTCGTCGGCATTCGGGTGAGGGCAGACCCCTGGTGACGGGCAGGGGACAGCTAACAGGCAGCGCAAAGGGTCAGTGTAGCCACTCGGCACACTGATGTCCAGTCTCCATTTTCTGAGACCCTCATCATCGTCAACGCCTGCGTCACATGCCTGCCTTCAGCGCACGTTGATACTGCCCTCTTCGTCGCCGATCCATGCCTCGGATTCGGACCGTTCTGGCGACGCGTCCTGAGAATTGCGCGCTGCGTGCGGTTCGTCAAGGCCCCCCTGCGCAAACCCGGTGCGCCAGGGACACGACGAAGATCACCATACCCCCCGCCGGAGCGGGTGCAAGGCAACCGTGGTCGGCCTCCCAGGAACGCCGAAGAGCGACCACCCGGATGGATGATCGCTCTTCGCGGTCCGCGCGTTACAGCCCCGGAGGACGTGTTTCAGCGCACAGAGGTCTGGTCGACCTCAGAGGCCTTACTTGACCTCGACGGAGGCGCCGGCGCCCTTGAGGGACTCGGCGGCCTTCTCGGCGGCGTCCTTGGCGACCTTCTCGAGGACGGGCTTCGGGGCGCCGTCCACGAGGTCCTTGGCCTCCTTCAGGCCGAGCGAGGTCAGCTCACGCACGACCTTGATGACCTGGATCTTCTTGTCGCCGGCACCGGTGAGGATGACGTCGAACTCGTCCTTCTCCTCCTCGACCGGGGCGGCGGCGGCCGGACCGGCCGGGCCCGCGACGGCAACCGCGGCGGCGGCGGTGACGTCGAACTTCTCCTCGAACGCCTTCACGAACTCGGAGAGCTGGATGAGGGTCATGCCCTCGAACTCGGCGAGCAGTTCGTCCTGGGTGAGAGCCACGATGGCTTTCCTTCCACTAATTTCGGCTGGTGCCGGGATGTACATGTCTGGCGGGCGTACGTTCGGCCCGCTAACGACCTCTGCCTCGGGCGGGGAGCCTCAGGCGGCGGTCATTTCGGGAGCCGAATTACTCGGCACCGCCCTGCTCGTCCTGCTTGGCACGGAGCGCGTCCACGGTGCGGACGAGCTTCGAGGGAAGCGCCTGGAAGAGCTGAGCAGTCTGCGTCTGCTTGCCCTTCATGGCGCCCGCCAGCTTGGCGAGCAGAACCTCGCGGGACTCGAGGTCCGCAAGCTTCTTGATCTCGTCGGCGGACAGCGCCTTGCCGTCAAGGACACCGCCCTTGATGACGAGGTTCGGGTTGTCCTTGGCGAAGTCACGAAGACCCTTCGCCGACTCCACCGGGTCACCGGTGACGAAGGCGACCGCCGTCGGACCGTTGAACAGGTCGTCGAGCGTCGAGATCCCGGCCTCGTTGGCCGCAATCTTGGTCAGCGTGTTCTTCACCACGGCGTACTGGGCGTTCTCACCGAGCGAACGACGCAGCGTCTTGAGCTGCGCCACGGTGAGACCCCGGTACTCGGTCAGCACGGCGGCGTTCGAGCTGCGGAACTGCTCCGTCAGCTCGGCTACCGCGGCAGCCTTGTCGGGCCTTGCCATAGAGCGTCGGCCTCCTTCCGGGTGATGAGGACCGCTCAGAAGGGGCTGGGGAAAACGAAACGCCCCGGCGCAGGCGCACGGGGCGTAGCTCGACCGATCACACACACCTGAGCGTGTCTCCCGGGAGCACTTCCACAGTCACCTGCGCGGGTCGTCCGCTGTTCAGCGGATCCTTCGGCCGCCGCGCCCTCTTACGAGCACACGGCAACGACCAGCGGTCTTTGGCTTCGTTAGGAGAGTACGGGACCGGTGCGCTGTCGAGCAAATCCGGCCCTACGACGCTGCTGTGCGGGGCTCAGGAGGCGGTGCCGCCCTGCTTCTTCAGGAGCGTTCTGAGGTCCTCGGTGTCGCCGGCCGGGGGCCGCTCGGCGGTGACCCGCACGCCGTAATCGCTGTAGTAGGCGGTCTGGGTCATCGCGCCGTTCGCCGTGGCGGCCTTCTCGACCTTCTTGACCAGCAGGTCCTTGTCGTCGACCCAGATGTCGACGGTCTCGGCGCCGACGCCGGCCTGGGCGAGTTGGTCACGCAGCTCGCTCTGGCCGCTCAGGTCGGAGACGCTCACCGTGCCCGAATAGTGGGTGGTGTGCACGCCGGAGACCTGTTCCTCGCCCGTCCTGCGTACGTCCCCGGAGGCGAGCAGCAGTCGTACCGACCGGTTGGGCGTGGTGTTGCGCATCAGATCGGTCATCACCGCGCCCGAGCCGCCGCCCAGGGTGGCGAGGTAGTCGTAGGGGTACTTGATCCAGTGCTTGCCGCCCAGCCGGCGGGCGAAGGCGGGGCCGACCTTGGCGTAGTAGGCGTCCTGGAGGTAGCGGGTCTCCAGGGACGTGGAGTCGAGGCTGCGCATCAGGTCGGCGGTGCTGCCGCCGGTGTAGGTGATGGTGAGCGTGCCGGTGAGGCCGTCCGTCCAGCCGAGGGCGCCCTCGGCCTTCGTGGACATCAGGGAGCCCAGGGCCGTGGTGGAGCGGACCCGCACCGACCGGGCCCGGTGCGTGGACCGCTCGGCGGAGCGCAGGGCGGTGAGGGTGCGGGCCTGAGGGGCGGTGCCGCTGCCCTGAGGGTCCGGGCCGGACACGGAGGTGCAGGCGGCCGCCCCGGTCAGCGTGGTCGCCACCGCGATCGCCACACCCGCCCGGCGCACCCTCGACCTCGTCATCTCGGCCCACCCCCCTGCGAGTCCCCCCGCACCCCTGACGCTAACCCAGGCCACCGACGGCCGTCGCGGAAGCCCACCGAAGGCCGGAGCGGCACACCCGGGAGAACGGGCCGGGCCCCACACCGGAAAACGGACCGGACCCGTACCACCGGCCCCGCGCCGGAACGGGACGGACCCGTACCGGGAAACGGCACGGGCCCCGCACCGGAAGAAGGACCGGGCCCGTACAACCGGACCCGTACCGGCAACGGACCGGACCCGTACCGGAAAACGGGACGGGCCCCGCAACCCTCTCGGGTTGCGGGGCCCGTCCTGGTGCTGACGCGTCCCAGACGCGGCTACCGGACCGAGCGCGGGGCTCAGACGGCGGCCGGGTCCTCCTCGGTGAGGAGGTTGCGGGTGCGGTTCGAGTCGACCGGGATGCCGGGGCCCATCGTGGTGCTGATGGCGGCCTTCTTGATGTAGCGGCCCTTGGCGGCGGACGGCTTGAGACGGAGGATCTCCTCCAGCGCGGCGCCGTAGTTCTCCACCAGCTTGTCGTCGTCGAAGGACGTCTTGCCGATGATGAAGTGCAGGTTCGAGTGCTTGTCGACGCGGAACTCGATCTTGCCGCCCTTGATCTCGGTCACGGCCTTGGCGGTGTCCGGGGTCACGGTGCCGGTCTTCGGGTTGGGCATCAGACCACGCGGGCCGAGGACGCGGCCGAGGCGGCCGACCTTGCCCATGAGGTCCGGGGTGGCGACGACGGCGTCGAAGTCCAGACGGCCCTTCGCCACCTCGTCGATCAGTTCGTCGGAGCCGACGATGTCGGCGCCCGCGGCACGCGCGGCCTCGGCACGGTCACCGGTCGCGAAGACCAGGACCCGGGCGGTCTTACCGGTGCCGTGCGGGAGGTTCACGGTGCCACGGACCATCTGGTCGGCCTTGCGCGGGTCGACACCCAGGCGGAAGGCGACCTCGACGGTGCCGTCGAACTTGGTCGTGGAGGTCTCCTTGGCGAGACGGACGGCCTCGAGCGGGGCGTACAGCTTCTCCCGGTCGATCTTCTCGTCCGCAGCGCGAAGGGCCTTGCTGCGCTTGCTCACAACTTGCTCCTGTGGGTTCTGAAGGAGTCGTGGTGTACGGGCCGAGCAGGCCCTACCACGGTGGTTCTACGAAGGTGGGGTTCAGCCCTCGACCGTGATGCCCATGGAACGGGCGGTGCCGGCGATGATCTTCGACGCGGCGTCCAGGTCGTTGGCGTTCAGGTCGGGAAGCTTGGTCTGGGCGATCTCCCGGACCTGCTCCTGGGTGATCTTGGCGACCTTGGTCTTGTGGGGCTCGCCGGAGCCCTTCTCGACACCAGCGGCCTTGAGGATCATCTTCGCGGCCGGCGGGGTCTTGGTGACGAAGGTGAAGGAGCGGTCTTCGTAGACCGTGATCTCGACCGGGATGACCCAACCGCGCTGCGACTCGGTCGCGGCGTTGTAGGCCTTGCAGAACTCCATGATGTTGACGCCGTGCTGACCGAGCGCGGGGCCGACCGGCGGGGCCGGGTTCGCCGCACCGGCGTTGATCTGGAGCTTGATAAGCCCCGTGACCTTCTTCTTCTTGGGAGGCATAGCTCTCCGGGTCCTTTCCATTCGGGTCCTGCCCACACCCGGGGACCACCCGGACACAGGCATACCGCACAACGATAACGGGTATGGATGCGCGGCCAAAAACGAGGAGGTCAGGGGGCTCACTCCGGAGCCGACCCTGACCTGTCCTTCTTAGGGGCGCGGGGCCGCATTGACATGCGGCTCCGCCGCGCGGGCGCGAACAAGCCCCACCGGCCCGCGGTCGACGACCGAACGACTCAGTTCTTCTGAATCTGATCGAACGAAAGCTCGACAGGCGTCTCACGCCCGAAGATCTCCACCAGACCCTTGACCTTCTTGGAGTCGGGGTTGATCTCGTTGATCGTCGCCTGCAGCGTGGCGAACGGACCGTCGGTCACCGTCACCGAGTCGCCCACCTCGAAGTCCAGCACCTGGACCTCGACCTTGCGCTGCGGCACCGGCTTGCCCTCGGCCTCCGCCGCCTCGCGCGCCGCCTTCTCCTCGGCCTCCGGCGCGAGCATCTTGACGATCTCGTCCAGGGTCAGCGGGTAGGGGTCGTAGGCGTTGCCGACGAAGCCGGTGACACCCGGGGTGTTGCGGACGACGCCCCAGGACTCGTTCGTCAGGTCCATGCGGACGAGCACGTAACCGGGCAGCTTGTTCTGCTTGATGGTCTTGCGGTCGCCGTTCTTGATCTGGACGACCTCTTCCTGCGGCACCTCGGCCTGGAAGATGTAGTCCTCGACGTTCAGCGAGACGGCGCGCTGCTCCAGGTTGGTCTTCACGCGGTTCTCGTAGCCGGCGTAGGTGTGGATGACGTACCACTCACCCGGCAGCAGACGCAGTTCCTCGCGGAGCGCCTGGACGGGGTCGACCGGCTCGGCGGGCTCTTCCTCGGCGGCCGCTTCGGCCTCGTCGGCGTCTTCCTCGGCAGCCGCTTCGGCCTCTTCCGCGTCGAGGGCCTCGTCCTCGTCCTCGACGTGGACCGCGGCCTCCTCGGCCGGCTCCCCCAGTTCGGCCTCTGCAGCCTCGAACTCGTCCTGCTCGTCCGCGCCCTCGACGATGTCGAGCTCGTCGTCGACCGTCTCGGCCGCCTGCCCGCGGGGCTCGGTGGCGTCGTCGTTCAGGTTCGGGTCAGACACGATGGCTGCTTCTTCCTGGATACATAGGGGTGGAACATGCGAAAACGGGCGCCGGTACCACGGCGCCCTTCGCTCTGTGCTCAGCCGAAGACGTACTTGGCAGCGTGGTTGAGTCCATAGTCAATCACGGTCACCAGAGCGATCATGATGGCGACGAAGAAGATCACCACGGTGGTGTACGACGTCAGCTGGTTACGAGTCGGCCAGACGACCTTGCGGAGCTCCGCGATGATCTGGCGGTAGAAGGTGGCAAGGCGCTTCAGCGGGCCCTTCTTGGCACGCTTACCGCCCTTGCGGGCCCTCTTCTTGGACTCCGACAACTCGTCCTGGGCATCAGGCGTATCGATGGAGCCCACGGCGTCCGTCATTCATCCTCACCTGATCCCGGGTCGTGGCCGTGCCGCGCCCGGTTCCTGAGCCGCACGGCGGTGCAATGCTTGTACGTACATGCGCACACATCCTGGCGGTGTGTGTAGCAGGGCCGGAGGGACTTGAACCCCCAACCGCCGGTTTTGGAGACCGGTGCTCTACCAATTGAGCTACGACCCTTTGCTGTGTCCCCCAACGTACCGCATCCGGCCGAGTGCTCGGAGTGCACCCGCTCGGTCGCGCCTGCTGAAGGCCAACGAGGAGAGAGTGTACGTGGTCCACGGCGCCGCGTCGAACAGAAAGTGGCAGTCCGGGACGACCGTACGGAAGATCGTCCTGGCCGGGGCCGGGATCCGCACGCTTGTTCACGGTCCGGCCCGTGGTTGTTCAGTCTGTGAAACCGGCGTGCCAGGCAGGTTTCCGGTCTGAAACGATGGGACCCATGAGCGCTGCAACCCCTCCCACCGAGCGCCGGGTCTCCGCCCGAGTCGGCGCGATCTCCGAGTCCGCCACCCTCGCCGTGGACGCCAAGGCCAAGGCCCTGAAGGCCGCCGGGCGCCCGGTGATCGGCTTCGGCGCCGGTGAGCCCGACTTCCCGACCCCGGACTACATCGTCGACGCCGCGATCGAGGCCTGCAAGAACCCGAAGTACCACCGGTACACGCCGGCCGGCGGTCTGCCCGAGCTGAAGGCCGCGATCGCCGCGAAGACGCTGCGCGACTCCGGCTACGAGGTGGACGCGAGCCAGGTCCTCGTCACCAACGGCGGCAAGCAGGCGATCTACGAGGCCTTCGCCGCGATCCTGGACCCGGGCGACGAGGTCATCGTCCCCGCCCCGTACTGGACGACGTACCCGGAGTCGATCCGTCTCGCCGGCGGCGTCCCGGTGGAGGTGGTCGCGGACGAGACGACCGGCTACCGCGTCTCCGTGGAGCAGCTGGAGGCGGCGCGCACGGAGAAGACGAAGGTCGTGCTCTTCGTCTCCCCGTCCAACCCGACCGGCGCGGTCTACAGCGAGGCCGAGACCGAGGCGATCGGCCGCTGGGCCGTCGAGCACGGCCTGTGGGTGCTGACCGACGAGATCTACGAGCACCTCGTCTACGGCGACGCGAAGTTCACCTCGCTGCCGGCGATCCTGCCCGAGCTGCGTGACAAGTGCGTCGTCGTCAACGGTGTCGCCAAGACGTACGCGATGACGGGCTGGCGGGTGGGCTGGGTCATCGGCCCCAAGGACGTCGTCAAGGCGGCCACGAACCTCCAGTCGCACGCCACCTCGAACGTCTCCAACGTGGCCCAGGTCGCCGCCCTGGCCGCCGTCTCCGGCGACCTGGCGGCCGTGGCGAAGATGCGCGAGGCCTTCGACCGGCGCCGCAGGACCATCGTGCGGATGCTCAACGAGATCGACGGCGTGGTCTGCCCGGAGCCCGAGGGCGCCTTCTACGTGTACCCGTCGGTCAAGGCGCTGCTCGGCAAGGAGATCCGCGGCAAGCGCCCGGCCTCCTCGGTGGAGCTGGCCGAGCTGATCCTCGAGGAGGCCGAGGTCGCGGTCGTACCCGGCGAGGCCTTCGGCACGCCCGGTTACCTGCGGCTGTCGTACGCGCTCGGCGACGAGGACCTCGCCGAGGGCGTGAGCCGGATGCAGAAGCTGCTGGCCGAGGCGCAGGACTGACCCACTTTCCGCGCTCCACGCGCGCGTGCGGGCCGTTTCCCTACCGGGAGGCGGCCCGTTCACGTGTGCGAGCAAGGCCACTAAAGGGGAATCGGCTACCGGTACGGCGGCCGCGTACGGCAGGATCCTGGAATGGAGCACGTACGTGATGTCTCTGAGCTGCCGAAGGCTCATCTGCATCTGCACTTCACCGGTTCGATGCGGCCGGCGACCGTCCTGGAACTGGCCGACAAATACGGCGTACACCTTCCCGAGGCGCTGACCGACGCTCTGACCAGCGGCGAGCCACCAAGACTGCGGGCCACCGACGAACGCGGCTGGTTCCGCTTCCAGCGGCTGTACGACGCCGCGCGCTCCTGCCTGAGAGAGCCCGAGGACATCCGGCGACTGGTCCGCGAGGCCGCCGAGGAGGACATCAAGGACGGCTCGGGCTGGCTGGAGATCCAGGTGGACCCGACGTCGTACGCCCCCAGGCTGGGTGGGCTGATCGCGGCCCTTGAGATCATCCTGGACGCAGTGGAGACGACGTCCCGGGAGACGGGCCTCGGCATGCGCGTCCTGGTGGCCGCGAACCGTATGAAGCACCCGCTGGACGCGCGCACGCTCGCGCGGCTGGCCGTGCGGTACGCGGACCGGGGCGTGGTCGGCTTCGGGCTCTCGAACGACGAGCGCCGGGGCATGGCACGGGACTTCGACCGGGCGTTCCACATCGCCCGCGAGGGCGGGCTGCTGGCGGCCCCGCACGGCGGCGAGCTGACCGGGCCGGCGTCGGTGCGGGACTGCCTGGACGATCTGCACGCCTCGCGGATCGGGCACGGCGTGCGGGCGGCGGAGGACCCGAGGCTGCTCAGGCGGCTGTCGGAGCGGGGCATCACCTGCGAGGTGTGTCCGGCCTCCAACGTGGCCCTGGGCGTCTACGAGAAGCACGAGGACGTCCCGCTGCGCACGCTCTTCGAGGCGGGCGTCCCGATGGCGCTGGGCGCCGACGACCCGCTCCTGTTCGGCTCCCGCCTGGCCGCCCAGTACGACATCGCGCGCGTGCACCACGGTTTCACGGACGCCGAACTGGCGGAGCTGGCCCGGCAGTCGGTACAGGGGTCGGCGGCGCCGCAGGACGTGAAGGCGAGACTCCTGGCAGGCGTCGACGAGTGGCTCGCCGCGCCGGTGTCCTGATCGGGGTCTTCGCCAAGGCCTTCGCCGAGGCCCTGGTCGGCGTCTTCGCCAGGGCCTTGGTCGGGTCTTCGTCAGGGCCTTGGTCGGGTCTTCGTCAGGGCCTTCGGAAGTGGGTGTACGGCGGGTACGCCTTGAAGCAGACCAGCACCTCGACGGGGTGCCCGCCGCCGGGCGGCTGTCGCAGCCCCCACAGCCCCGACAGCAGTGCCGAGTGTCCCTCGGCCACCCGCTTCTGCCGGGGCCCCCAGCCGGCCGTGTAGGCCAGGGACATGGCGGTCTCGGCGAAGGCGTCCCGGCCGCCGAAGAGGAAGAAGGTGTTCGCGTGGGTGGTGTGCCGTAGCTCGTCCCGGCGGTCGTGGTGGCGCCACCGCGCGCGCCAGGCGGCGGCGTCCCGCGCGGTGCGCGCCTCGTCGGTGCGGACGGTGAGCGGGACGCCGCCGTGCCGCAGCCGCCGGCGCAGCCCGGGCCACTGCGAGGCGCGCAGGCCGAGCGGGCCGTGGGCCAGGACGAGATCGACGAGCGGCCCCTGCCCCTCGTCGGGCGGTACCCCGTCCCGCAGCGGCACATGGACGATCGTGTGCGGTGAGTGGGCGGCGAACGAGAACAGCCCGGCGAGCCGGTTGAGCCCGTCGTGGTCGCCCATGAGGGTGCCGACGGGCGCGGGTTGGCGCAGGGAGGTGTGGCGCAGGGGCTGTCGGGGCTGGACGACCCGGTACTCGTGCGGGCCGGTGCGGGGCCGGAACTCGCGGAGTCTCAGCTGCATGGGGGGTGCCTCATGGCATCAGGATCGCGGGCGGCCCGGATCCTCGGCAACGGAGATTCCGTCGAGCAGGGTGCGGACGAGCCGGGCGGCGAACGTGTCCACCGGCGGGCGTTGGCCGGTCGGGGTGGCCTCGAAGGCGAAGACGCGCTGGACGCAGGCGCCGAGCAGCAGGGAGGCGGCGGCGAAGGTGTCGGCGTCCTGGCGGATCTGGCCGGCGGCCTGTTCGGCGCGCAGATAGGCGTCGAGGGCCTGGATCGGCACGTGCGGGCCGGCGCCGATCGTCCGCAGCTGCTCGTCGAGCCGGTGTTTGAGCTGTTTCTCGGCGTAGAGGGAGGCGGCGATCGGGAAGCTCTCCTCGTAGAAGAGCGCGGCCTGGTGCGCGATCCGGGTGAGGTTCTCCTTCAGGGAGCCTCGGCCGGGTTCGTGGGAGAGCTCGCCGAGCAGCGGGACCAGCCGGGGCAGCCGCTCGGACAGGACGTGCACGAACAGCTCTTCCTTGCTGGGGAAGTACTTGTAGAGCGCCGCCTCGGAGCAGCCGGCCGCCCTGGCGATCTCCTTGGTGGTGGTGCGGGCGAGCCCGGCGGTGCGCATCAGTTCGTGAGCGGCGTCGAGGATGCGGACGCGGGCCGGTTTCTGCTGCATGACGCCCAAGGATCACATGCCCTTTCCTGCGGGTGCGACGGATGTCCCGAAGAGCCTTGACGGGTAGGTGAGTGCTTACCCACTCTAGAGACGAGCAGTGGTGAGTGAATACTCACCCACCTCTTGGCGCACGCCTGCGCACGCGTACACATGAGCACACGGGAGCGGTCATGAACCTCACTGTCTTCGGCGCGACCGGCGGGATCGGCCGGGAGATCGTCCGCCAGGCGCTGGCGTCCGGTCAGCGGGTCACGGCGGTCGTCCGCGACCCCGCCAGGCTGACCGTGACCGGCCCCGGCCTGGAGGTGGTCCGCGCGGACCTCGGCGACGCCGAGGCGGTCCGCCCCGCGGTCGCCGGCCGGGACGCGGTCCTGTCGGGTCTGGGCCCGCGCGGCCGGGGGGACGCCGGGGTCGCCGCCCGCCTGACCCGCACGGTCCTGGCCGCGATGCAGGCCGAGGGGGTGCGGCGCCTGGTCGTGGTCAGCGCGGGCCCGGTGGGACCGGAACCGGCCGACGGACTCCTGGACCGCACCGCGCGCGGCCTGGTCGGCAGGATCCTCAAGCCGGTCTACGACGACCTGCGCGAGATGGAGGCGGAACTGTCCGGCAGCGGCACCGACTGGACGTCGGTGCGCCCGCCCCGCCTTCAGGACAAGCCCCTCACCGGCACCTACCGCACGGTGATCGGCGGCTTCCCGGCGAAGGGCCGTTTCATCGCACGGGCGGACGTGGCCCACGCGATGCTGTCGATGATCGAGGACGCGGCCACGGTGAAGCAGGGAGTGGGAGTGGCGTACTGAAGCGGCCCGCGAGAGGCGGTGACCGCACCGATTACGCTCCCGCACCCTTCAGTACGGCCGCTACAGGCTCACGCCCACGGTCACCGGCTCGTTGACGAGCGTCACCCCGAACGCCTTGTGGACCCCGGCGACGACTTCCCGCGCCAGCTCCAGCAGGTCCTCGGTCGTGGCCCCGCCCCGGTTGGTCAGCGCCAGCGTGTGCTTGGTGGAGATCCGGGCCGGCCCGCTGCCGTACCCCTTGCCGAACCCGGCCTTGTCGATCAGCCAGGCCGCCGAGGTCTTGGTACGCCCCTCCCCCGCCGGGTAGGCGGGCGGCTCGGCGCCGTCCCCGAGCCGCTCGCGCACGCGCGCGTGGAAGTCGGCGAGCTGCTCGTCCGTGAGGATCGGGTTGGTGAAGAAGGAGCCGGCCGACCAGGTGTCGTGGTCCTCGGGGTCGAGCACCATCCCCTTCCCGGCGCGCAGTCCGAGCACGGCCTCGCGCGCGCGGGCCAGCGGCGCCCGGTCCCCCTGAGCCACTCCGAGCGCCCGCGCGGCCTCGGCGTACCGCACCGGCGCCGACAGCCCGCCGGCGTCCTCCAGCCCGAAGCGCACGCGCAGGACGACATAACGCTCGGGGTCGGCCTTGAACCGGCTGTGCCGGTACGAGAAGGCGCACTCCTCGTTGGCCAGCGTCACCGTCTCGCCGGACCGCCGGTCGTAGGCGACGACCTCGGTGATGGTCGAGGAGACCTCCTGGCCGTAGGCCCCGACGTTCTGGATGGGCGTGGCGCCCGCGGACCCCGGGATCCCGGCGAGGCACTCGATGCCCGCGAGACCCGCCTCGACGGTGCGGGCGACCGCGTCGGTCCATACCTCGCCGGCCGCCAGCTCCAGCGTCGTACCGCGCGCTTCGAAG
Source organism: Streptomyces sp. NPDC026538 (assembly GCF_055567535.1). Classification (NCBI taxonomy): domain Bacteria; kingdom Bacillati; phylum Actinomycetota; class Actinomycetes; order Kitasatosporales; family Streptomycetaceae; genus Streptomyces; species Streptomyces sp. NPDC026538. Next base: position 228,444 of record NZ_JBVHQG010000015.1, on the reverse strand, counting down.
CCGGTGGTGGCGATGCGCAGGGCGGTGCCGTCGAACCCCTTGTCGCCGATGACCAGGTTCGAACCGCCGCCGATGACCAGCAGCGGGGTCCCGCTGTCGTCGGCCTCGCGGACGGCGGCGATCACCTCGGCGTCGGTGGTCGCGGTGACCAGCCGGGTGGCGGGGCCGCCGAGCCGGAAGGTGGTGAGGGGGGCGAGGGGGGCGTCGTGGAGTTCCTGCACGCGCCCAAGACTACGAGACGTCACCGACACTCCCTCCGCGCTCCCTCCGCGCTCTCCCCGTCACGAGCCGCACGCGCGCGTGGGGGGGAAGGGGGGAAGGCGAGAGAGAAGAGGGAGGGTGCCCCCCCGTGGGGGGGAGGGACGAAAAAAAGGGGGTAGGGAGAAAGGATGGCCTTTGAAGAGTGGAGCTTGTT